>CAYTLL010000057.1:0-27189 GCA_964438755.1 uncultured Akkermansia sp.
TCAGCAGACGAGGTCGCGGAAGGCGTCGAAATCGGCGGAGAGGCCGCCGGGCACGCCCTTCACGATCACGCTGACGGCGTCGTGCGAGTGGAGCGATTCGAGGTGCGAGCAGGCCACCTGGAAGTCGGCGATGCGCGCGTCCTTGGCCAGCTCGGCGTAGACGAGGCGGGCGGCGTCCTCGACGAATTTGATGTAGGCTCCGTTGAGCTCGGCGAAGGCCTGCTCGTCCTCGCGCTTCACCATGACCTGCGTCTCGGTGACGAGGGCGCGGAGGACGTGGTCGCGCAGTTCCTCGAGGTGGAGATCGGCGCCGGGCGCGAGCTCGACGAGCACGCGGGCCTTGGAACGCTGGTTGTGGGGGATGGCGTAGGCGCCGCGGACGTCGCGGGCGTGCTCGGAAAGCTCGGCGCTGCACGGGCAGGCGGAGGAGTAGACGAAATCGAGCTCGATGAAGCGGCGCACGCGGCCGCGCTCGTCGATGCGGCCGAGGAAGGCGGCGTGGTAGTATTGCCAGCCTTCGAGACCGCTGCGGAGGGCGCGTTGCTTGATCGGGTAGGAGAAGTCGAGGCGCAGGCGGGCGGAGAGGGCGCCGACGTCGCGACGATAGACCTCGAGGAGCTTCGCGACGAAGCCGGGCGAGACGAGCTCGTCGGCGTGGTCGTAGAAGGAGCGCACGATGCGGCTCATGTTGATGCCCTTCAGGTGGGCCTGGAGGGACACGGTGCCGGTGACGGCGGTCTCGAGCGTGTGGACGGCGCGGCCGGAGCGGGCGCGATACTTGAGCGGTAGTTTGAAATTCGATACGCCGACCTGCTGGATGGCGACGGGCGCGCCGGGGATGGCGTCGACGGCCTCCATCATGTCGGGGAGCGTGTCGCGGTAGGCGGGCGTGACGGCGAAGGCGGCGTCGTAGGCGCGGGCGACGCGCGGGGCGGGGCCGCCGGAGACGCGGTGGAGATACATGGTTTTGCCGGCGGCGGGCGCGGGGGACGCGGCGGCGCGCGAGGTTTTCGCGGGCTTCGCGGCGGCTTTCGGGCGGGCGGCGGATTTCTTTTTCACGGGCATGTCGTTTTTGCGGGTTTCGGCGGCCAGGCGGTTGGGACGATAACCGTAGCCCCGACGCGGCGGGGTTAGCTGGCTCGAAGGTTCTTGGTTTAAAGGGTCGGGTGGGGGCCGCGGTATTCGGCGAAGTTGCGCGGGGTCTCGTAGAGTTTCACCGAGTGGAGGCGGGCGGGCCGGAGCAGCGGCTCGAGCTCGTTCCAGAAGGCGATGACGAGGTTTTCGGTGGAGGGGATGAGGCCGCGGAGGAAGGGGACCTCCTCGTTGAGGTTGCGGTGGTCGCAGGCCTTCACGATGCGCTCCTCGAGCACGCTCTTCAACACGCCGAGGTCGATGACGTAGCCGGAATCGGGGTCGGGCTCGCCGGCGACGGTGACCTCGAGGACGTAGTTGTGGCCGTGCCAGCGCGGGTTGTTGCAGAGGCCGTAGGTCTCCTCGTTCCAGCGCGCGCTCTTCGTGGGATTGTGGAGCCGATGGGCGGCGTTGAAGTGAACCTGGCGCGTGACGAAGACCGTGCCGCACAGGGCGCGGACGGACGGGCGTTTGCGAGACGCGGCGCGAGATTTTGAAGCGGGCTTGGGCATGAAGAACCCGCCTACACAGCCGAAAAGCCCCCGATGGTCAACGGGCGCGGCGGTTTTTGGCTGGCGCGGCGGGCCGGCCGGGCTTGGCCTGCCCGCCGACGAAAAATGGCGATGCGTCTTCAGATCCTCGGCAGCGGCAGCGCGGGCAATTGCGCCCTTTTGCAGACCGAGGGGGCGCGCGTGCTGATCGACGCGGGTTTTTCGTGGCGGAAGCTCAACGAGTTGCTGCGCGGGGCGGGGACGCGGATGGAGGAGATCGACGCGGTGTTTCTCACTCACGAGCACGGCGACCACGCGGCCGGGGTGGAGGGGTTCAAAAAGCACCCGCGGACGGAGATTTTTGCCAACGCCCCCACGGCGCGGGCGGTGCAGGCCAAGGCCGGGCGCGACGCGAGCTGGCGCATCTTCGAGACGGGGAGCAGCTTCCGCTTTCGCGATCTGGAGGTGACGAGTTTTGCGGTGCCGCACGACGCGCAGGAGCCGGTGGGCTTTCGCTTCGCGCACGGGCAGGAGGGTGATCTGTTTTCGCCGCGGCGTTCCCTGGCCTGGCTGACCGACCTCGGTCACGCGCCCGGCCATGTGCATCGTCATCTGCGCGAATCGGATGTGGTGGTGGTGGAGAGCAACCATTGCCCGAAGCTGCTCGAGGCGGACCATCGTCGCCCGTGGAGCACGAAGCAGCGGATCTCCGGGCGGCACGGGCACTTGTCCAACGCGGCCGCGTGCGAACTACTCGAGGCCACGGCGCACGCCGGCTGGCGGCGGGTGTTTCTCACCCACCTCAGCCGGGACTGCAATTCGCTCACCGCGGTGGAGGAAAGCTTCGCCGGCCTGCGCGCGCGTCTGGGGGCGAATTGCGCCTTCGAGGTGGTGGCTCCGGGCGGCGGAACGGCGGCGTGGGAATGGTAGAAGTTGGTAGATAATGCGCAGGTATCTCGCACGTTCGTGCGAACATAGGTTGCGCAATTGGCAAAAAACGAGAGGTGTCGGGACTCGCGTGGGGCGGGGGCGCGACCTTTGCTAAAAGGCGATTATGTCCACCACGCCGCACACCTTCGCCGAGTTCCGTCGCACGAAGATCATCTTCACCCTCGGTCCCGCGACCGAGAGCGAGGAGATGCTCGAAAAGCTGATTCGGGCCGGGGCCGATATCGCCCGCCTGAACATGGCGCACGCGTCGCACGACTGGTGCCGCACGGTCATCCGTCGCATCCGCGCGGTGTCGGCCAAGGTCGGTCGCGAGATCGCGATCATGATGGACATCAAGGGCCCCGAGATCCGCACCGGCGACGTCGCCCAACCGATCCAGCTCGAGCCGGGCCAGACCTTTGACTTCACCGTCCGTCCCGGCGGCCTCGCCCCGGAGTCCTCCGAGGAGGTGCGCAGCGTCGACGTGAACTACCGCGACCTCGTCAACGACATCAAGGTGGGTGACACCGTGCTGGTCGACAACGGCCTCATCCGTCTCGAGGTGCTGGAGAAAAAGGACGCGCGCATCCGCTGCCGCGTGCTGACCCAGGGCGAGCTCAAGTCGCGCCGTCACATCAATCTTCCCGGCGTGAAGGTGAACCTGCCCTCCTTCACCGACAAGGACCGCGCCGACACCACCGTCGCGATCGACGAGGGCGTGGACTTCATCGCGCTCTCCTTCGTGCGCGAGGCGGCCGACATCGAGCTGCTGCGCGAGTTTCTCCGCGAGCAGAAGTCCACGGCGCGCATCATCGCGAAGATCGAGGACCAGTCCGCGATCACCAATCTCATCGAGATCGTGCGCGCGACCGACGCGTTGATGGTGGCCCGCGGCGACCTCGGCATCGAGTGTCCCTTCGAGGAGCTGCCCTCGATCCAGCGCCGCGCCGTCCAGTGCTGCATCGACAACGGCAAGGCCGTGATCATCGCCACGCACATGCTGGAGTCGATGATCACCCAGCCGATGCCGACGCGCGCCGAGATCACCGACGTGGCCAACGCCGTGCACGAGCGCGCCGACTGCGTGATGCTCTCCGGCGAGACCACGGTCGGCCGTTATCCGATGGAGTGCGTGGGCATCCTCGAGAAAGTCGCCCGCCGCGTGGAGTCGGAGGATCTGACGGCGCTGCCCGATCCCGCCCACATCCACGGCGACAAGCCCCGCCTGCTCGCGGCCGCGGTCCATCTCGCCAACGACATGCCCGGCACGGCGTTGCTCACCTTCACGCGTCGCGGTTACATGGCCCAGGGCCTGGCCGCGATGCGCCCGGTGCACGCGCCGATCTTCGCGGCGACCAACTCGGTGGAGACGCTGCGCCAGCTGCGCATCCTGCGTTCCGTGGAGCCTTTCATGATGACGCTCGAGTCCGACCCGAACGACACGATCGAGAAGGCGATCACGATTCTGGTGAAGGCCGGCAAGGTCCGCATCGGCGACAAGCTCATCGTCGTGACCGACATCCTCAGCCACGACCGTCTGGTCGACAGCATCCAGCTGCGTCCGGTGCGCTGACGCCGGACGGGCGAGGCGCCGCGCCCCGGTGTCTCGGAACTTGGCCCGGTCCGGCCGTCTGACAGGCTGCCGGGCCATGAAGTCCGTCTCCACGTCTCGCGCCGAAGCCCCCGCCGCCTGGGAGTGGCGGCCGGACCGGCGCGATTTTTTGCGCTGCTCGGCGCTCTCGCTCGCCGGTTTGCTGGCCGGCGCCGGTTGCGCGGGATTCGGGGCGGGCGGGCGCAAGCCGCTGCGTTTCGGCCTCGTCACGGACCTGCACTACGCCGACCGGGAGCCGGCGGCGACGCGTTTCTACCGCGAGTCGCTCGCGAAGGCGCGCGAAGCGGTGACGCGCCTGAACGCGGAGCGGTTGGCGTTTCTCGGCGTGCTGGGCGACGTGAAGGACATGGTTCCGGGCGAGCCGGAAGAGCGGACGTTCGGGCACCTCACGTCGATCGTGGGGGAGTTGCGCCGATTCGCCGGTCCGGTGCGCTACGCGCTGGGCAACCACGACATGGACAACCTCTCGAAGACGCAGGCGCTGTCGGTCCTGCGTCCCGGCGACGTGTCTGGTCGCGGTCACGAGGCGTTCAGCGCCGGCGGCGTTCGTTTCGTGGTGCTCGACGCGTGTTTCGGCCGGGACGGAAAGCCCTATGACCACGGGCGCTTCGACTGGCGGGACACCTACGTGCCCGCGGAGGAGCTGCTATGGCTGGAGACGGAGCTGGCGGCGGCGCGCGAGCCGGTGATCGTGCTCGCCCACCAGCGCCTCGACGGGAGCGGCGATCTTTATGTGAAAAACAGCGACGAAGTGCGCGCGGCGCTGAAGGCGTCGGGGAAGGTGCTGGCGGTCTTCCAGGGGCACGACCATCCGGGCGACCATCGGCATCTGGATGGCATCCACTATCACACCCTGAAGGCGGTGGTCGACGGGGGCGGCGTGGAGGCCAACGCCTACGCCGTCGTCGAGGTGCACCCGAACCTCGACATCACGGTCACCGGCTTTCGCCGCGCGGTGTCGATGGATCTGGCGCGCGGGGCGTGAGGGCGGGCGCCCGCGAGGGCGCGGTCTCAGGCGGGATCAGCCACGGCGCAGCGCGGCGCAGACGATGCCGGCGGCGACGCCGGCGTTGAGCGACTCGGCGCCGCCCACGCGCGGGATGGTGATCCAGCGGGTCACGGCCGCGCGCACGGCGGGGGAGGGGCCGCGGCCCTCGCTGCCGACCACCACGACGGCGTCGGCGAGCGGGGCGAGCGCGTAGACGGAGTCGCCGCTCAGGTCGCAGCCGAGCACGGGCGCGCCGTCGCGCGCGGCGGCGGAGAGGGCGGGGGCGAGCTCCGTCGTGACGGCGTGGATACGGGCGAAGGAGCCCATGGAGGCGTTGATGACCTTTTGGGAAAAAAGGTCCGCGCAGTCGGGCGAGAGGAGCACGCGGGCGAAGCCGAACCAGTCGGCGAGGCGAAGGAGCGTGCCGACGTTGCCCGGATCCTGGATGCCGTCGAGGGCGAGGGTGAGACCGCGGGCGAGCTCGCCGGGGGCGAGCGTGGCGCGGCGCAGGCGGCCGACGGCAAGCACGGGCGAGGGCGTCGGGTAGTGGCTGATGCGGGCCATCTCGGCTTCGCTGACCGGACGCAGGCGCGTGTCGGCGACGGGCGCGGTGGACCAGGCGGGGGTGGCGTAGAGCTCGGCGAGCTCGGCGCCGGCGGCGAGCAGTTCGCCGACCACCTTCGGGCCCTCCACGACGAAGAGCCCCGCGGCCTCGCGGTGTTTTTTCTCCTGCAAATCGCGGAGGCGGCTGATCTCGGCCTTGGTGAGCGGCATCGGGAAAATCGGGAGCGCGAGGCTGAGGCGGGCGGCGCGCGCTTGGCAATCCGGCGGATTTGCGGCGATGTGCCCGGACATGTCGACCTCCGCCTCGTTGCCGCCCCTGCGCTGGGGCATCCTCTCGACCGGCTGGATCGCCGGCGTCTTCGCCCGCGGAGTCGCCGCTTCGCGGAGCGGGCGGGTGGTCGCGGTGGGCAGCCGGACGGCGGAGGGCGCGGCGCGGTTCGCGGGCGAGCATGATCTCGCGGCGGCGCGCGCGCACGCGAGCTACGCGGCGCTTCTGGCCGATCCCGAGGTGGAGGCGGTTTATGTCGCGACGCCGCATCCCTTCCACCTCGAGTGGGCGGTGAAGGCGGCGGAGGCGGGCAAGCACGTGCTTTGCGAGAAGCCGGCGGGCATGAACCTGTCGGAGGGGCGGCGCATGATCGAGGCGGCGCGGCGGGCGGACGTGTTGTTCATGGAGGCCTTCATGTATCGCTGCCACCCGCAGACGGCGAAGGTCGTCGAGTTGGTGCGCACGGGCGCGGTCGGCGAGGTGAAGTTCGTGCAGGCGAGCTTCGGGTTTCGGAGCGATTACAGCCCGGGGTCGCGGCTTTGGAACAAGGCGTTGGGCGGCGGCGCGATCCTCGACGTCGGCGGCTATCCGGTGTCGTTCGCGCGGCTGGTCGCCGGGGCCGCGGCGGCGGCGGGCGGGGCTTCGGGCGCGGTGGCGTTCGCCGATCCTGCGGAGCTGACGGGTGCGGTGGCGGAACTGCACCCGGAGGGCGGCGCGGACGTCTTCTCGGCGGCGACCTTGCGCTTCGCGGGCGGGATGACGGCGCAGGTGGCCTGCGCGGTGGGGCTGGCGATCGACAACCGGGCGCGCGTCCATGGCACCGAGGGCTGGATCGAGGTGCCGCATCCCTGGATCATCACGAAGGCGGGCGGCGAGGAGACGCTGCTCGTGCATCGGCGCGGGGCGACGCGGCCGGAGGAGATCACGGTGACGGCGCCGAACGTGTATTCGCTCGAGGCGGACGCGTGCGCGGAGGCCGTGCGGGGCGGGGCGAGGGCGGTGGCGGCGATGACGCCCGAGGACACGTTGGGCAATCTCGCCGCGTTGGACCGTTGGCGCGCGGCGGCGGGGTTGCGTTATCCGGCGGACGACGCGTCGGGCTGAGGCCAGGGACGCCCTGCGCGGACGTCGTTTCAGCGCGCGGCGTTTTTGCCCGCGGCGGCGGCGAGCAGGGCGGCGACGACGGGGCGGGAGTGGTCGAGATCGCGGAATTCGCCGCGCCAGCCGATGCGCACGGGCGTGTCGCGTCCGCTGGCGGCGTCGCGCACGACCACCGTGTCGACGACGAGGTCGAGGCGTTTGATCTTCACGCGCGGGCCGGCGCCGATCTTGCCGCCGCGCTCATAGGGAATGCCGACGGAGGCGCCGAGGGCGAGCAGCGGCCAGCGGCCCTTGGCGTCGGGCGACAAACGAAGCTCGGTGGCGTGGAGGGTGAGGGAGTCGATGAGGACGGTTTTCTTCTCCTCGCCCATGCCGAGGGCGGCCTGCCAGTCGGTGGAGACGATCTCGGAGGCGCCGCCGCGGGCGAGCACGGGGGCCTGGGGCGAGGGGGAGGAGCGGAGCGTCCAGCCGGTCACGATGGCGCGGCCGGAGAAGGGGTCGCCCATGAGACCTTGGACGCGGAGCTCGGTGCCGGTGGCGGCGGCGAAGCGCGATTGCGCCGCGACGGGCAGGAGAAGCATCCAGGCGAGGACGGCGAGGGCGGCGCAGAAGACGATCGCGGCGGCGAGGGTGGCGAGCACGCCGCCGCGGCGGGGCTCGGGAAGGCGGGGACGGCGAGCGTTCAAGGGCGGCTCGGGGAGCGGGCGCACGTTCGCGGTCGGGTTACTCGGCCTGGCCGGAAAAGTTTTCCGTGATCAGCACGAGGGAGGCGACCTGGGCCTTGAAGACGAATTCGCCGGCGTAGGGAAGGACGGCGTTTTCGCCGCGGGCGAGGACGTGTTTGCCGGGTCCGTGCAGCTCGCCGGTGACGACGGAGACGATGCGCGGCTGCTCCTCGGCGTTGAAGCGCAGGGCTTCGCCCGGATCGAGCACGACGCGGCGGATGCGAAACTCGCCGCACTCGGCGATGACGCCCGAGGTGGGCGCGGCGCGAACGGGCGCGGGCTCGAAGTCGTCCCATTTGATCGAGGCGAGCGACTCCTTCACGTGGAGCTGGCGGGGTTTGCCGTCGAGGCCGACGCGACCCCAGTCGTAGACGCGGTAGGTGGTGTCGGAGTTTTGCTGGATCTCGAGGATGAGATTGCCGGCGTCGATGGCGTGGATCTGGCCGCTGCGCACGAGGATGCTGTCGCCCTCGGCGACGGGGAAGCGGTGGACGAGCGGCTCGAGGGCGTTTTCCTTGAGGGCCTGTTCGAATTGGTCGCGGGTGACGCCTTTTTTGAGGCCCACGAGGAGGCCGGCGCCGGGCTGGGTGTCGGCGATATACCACGTCTCGGTCTTGGGCTCGCCCTTGAGTTGGGGGGCGATGGCGGCGGGCGGGTGGACTTGCAGGCTGAGGCGTTCGCGGCAGTCGAGCCACTTCACGAGGATGGGGAAGGGCTTCTTTTTGTCCCAACCGGGGCCCATGAGGTCGGCGGCGTGGGTTTCGATCAGCTGGCGCAGTGTCTTGCCGCTGTGCCGGCCGTGGGCGACGACGGACTGGGCCTCGGGGCGGTCGACGATTTCCCAGGCCTCGCCGATGGGCTTTTTGCCCGGCAGGACGCGGCCGAGCGTGGCTTCGAGCCCGCGTCCGCCCCAAACGCGTTCTTGGTAGAGGGGCTCGAATCGAAGGAGGTCGTGCATACGGGAAAGGGGAGGCTTCGGGAGGGTTCAGCTTTTGTTAAAAGCGAGGCGGGCGTGATTGCCTTTGACCGATGGGTCGAATGGTTAGAGCTGTAAAAACGGGCCCGAGATTGCCCGCCAAGCCACATGCCGAAAGCCGCGAGTTCAAACTCAAACCAAGGGCCGTCCTTCCAGCCGCCACGTCATCGCCCGCATTGGGTGACGGCCAGCGTGTGCGGGGTTTTGGCGATTTTGATCACGGTGGCCTTCGCGGATTACAAGCCGGACCAGGTGCCTCGTTTCGTGACGACCAATCCGACCGATCACAATGCGGTCGGCCTATTTGGCGCATACACAACCTTTTGGAGCTATTGGTGGTTTGGCGTGGGCGCGTGGCTGATCCCGGCTTTTCTCTACTGGATGGCCTATGTCGCGTTGCGCAACGTGCGCCAGCTGGCGACGGCGCGGTGGATCGCGATGTTTTTCTGCCTGCTGAGCGGGGCCGGTCTCGCGGCGATGATCGGTGGTTTCACCGGGAACTGGTTCCCCAACGATCTCGGAGGTCAGCTCGGGAAGTGGATCTACAACGGCTTCTTGTCCGATCTCATGGGCGGCTTCGGTTCCGCCGTGGTGCTCGGACTCGTGTATGTCCTCAGCATCGTTTTTATCTGCACCAGCGACATCGGCGCCGAGTTCGACCGGGCGTTCCAGTGGTTCCAGGACTGGCGCGCGCAGCGCAAGGAGTTGAGGGCGGAGGAGGCCCGGCTGCGCGCCGAGCTGCGCGCCGCCGAGGAAAAGCGCAAGGTCGAGGCGAGCAAACCGCTCGTCGCCGCGCCCGCCCCGCCGGCCGCCAGAAAACTCGAGATCACGCGCGACCCCAATCGTCCGCCGTCCCGCTCGCCGTTTGCCAAGCCGGTCGATCCGGCCGCCGAGACGGCCAGGGCTTCCGTCGCCGCCATCGCCGTGAACGACAAGCCGCCCGCGCAGCTCAGCCAAGCGGTGTCTCCTTCCAGCACGCCTTCGCGCTCGCCTTTCGGCGAAGCCAAGATCGTTCGCGGCGGCGCCAACGCCACGCCGGTCTCGCCCGTCGCCAAGTCGGATCTCGCCGCCGGCGCGCCTCCGCCCGCGGCCGGAGGGCCGATCGCGATCGTGAAGGCCGAGGAGCCGAAGAAGGCCAAGGCCGCCTCGGTCGTGCCCGCCGCCGAGCCGGATTACCAGTATCCGCCGCTCGTGCTGCTGAAGGAGCAGGTGAAGCCCTCCGCCGAGGACTCCGACCAGGAGCACCTGCGCAACATGGAGGACCTCGTGCGCATCCTCGGCGAGTTCGGCGTCACCGTGACCCCGGGCGAGATCCACGTCGGGCCGGTCATCACCTGCTACGAAGTCGTCCCGGCGCCCGGCGTGCGCGTCGAGAAGATCGCCGGCCTCGACAAGAACATCGCGCTCGGCATGCGCGCGCAGTCGGTGCGCATCCTCGCGCCCATCCCCGGCAAGGCCGCGGTCGGCGTCGAGATCCCGAACCGCCATCCGACGCCCGTCGGCATGCGCGAGATCCTGGAGAGCGAGGACTGGGTCGGCGCCAAGGCCGAGATCCCGATCGCGCTGGGCAAGGACGTCTCCGGCAAGCCGCTCATCTCCGACCTCGCGAAGATGCCCCACCTCCTGATCGCCGGCGCCACCGGCTCGGGCAAATCGGTCTGCATCAACTCGATCATCGCCTCGATCGTCTACCGCAAGAGCCCGAAGGATCTGCGCCTGCTCATGGTCGACCCGAAGGTCGTCGAGTTGAAGGTGTTCAACACCCTCCCGCACATGCTCATCCCGGTGGTCACCGAGCCGAAGAAGGTGCCCTCCGCGCTCAAGTGGCTGCTCGGCGAGATGGAGCAGCGTTACCAGATCTTCGCCAAGGTCGGCGTGCGCAACATCGCCGGCTACAACTCGCGCAAGAAACCCGCCGCCGGCGCCGGCCCGACCGCCCTCGTGCCCGCGGAGACGCCCGACCAGCCCACGCTCGAGGGCGTGGTGCCGGCCGCCAGCGCCGAGGAGCTCGCCGCGCTGCCGCCGCGCCTGCCCTACATCGTCGCGATCATCGACGAGCTCGCAGACCTCATGATGGTCGCGCCGGCCGAGATCGAGACCTCCATCGCCCGCCTCGCGCAGCTCGCCCGCGCCGCCGGCATCCACCTCATCATCGCCACGCAGCGGCCGTCGGTGAACGTCATCACCGGCGTCATCAAGGCCAACCTGCCCTCGCGCATCGCCTTCCAGGTGGCCTCGCAGGTCGACTCGCGCACGATCCTCGACGGCAAGGGCGCGGACACGCTGATCGGTCGCGGCGACATGCTCTTCTCGCCTCCGGGCAGCTCGCGCCTCGTGCGCGCGCAGGGCGCCTTCGTGTCGGACGAAGAGGTCGCCGATTTCGTCGAGTTCCTGAAGCGCAACGGCCCGCCTAAATACGCGGAGAACGTGCAGAACCAGATCGACGACGACGCGGCCTCCAACGCCGACAACGACGAGGAGGTGGAGACCGACGGCGAGGGCGCCGACGACGAGAAGCTTTACCAGAAGGCGATGGGCGTGCTGCGCGCGACCAAACGCGCCTCGACCTCGACGCTCCAGCGCCGCCTGCGCATCGGCTACAATCGCGCCGCGCGCATCATGGACCTGATGGAGGAGCGCGGCGTGGTCGGCCCGGAAAACGGGTCCAGCCCGCGCGAGATCCTGGTCGATCTCGACCGGTCCTGAGCCCGGTCGAGCGACGGCCCGAGCCACGTCTGCCTTCCGCGGCCCGGGCTTTTTTATGAAACATACGCCGCCGCCGACCAAGACCCCGCGCCAAATCTGGTTCCCCGCCAAGCGCTACGGGTGGGGCTGGGGGCCGCCCGTCTGCTGGCAGGGCTGGCTGGTGACGGCCGCTTACGTCGCGGCGATGGCCGGCGGCGCCGTCTGGCTCGGCGGACCGAAGCGCGCGCCCATCTTCGTCGCCTATGCGCTCACGCTCTCGTTCCTGCTTGTCGGAGTGTGTTGGTGGAAGGGCGAGACGCCCCGCTGGAGTTGGGGCGACCGGCCGCGTGATCCGGACGCGAAATAAAAAGCCCGCCGGCGTCGGGGCCGGCGGGCTTTTTATTTCCGGAGTTTGTGCCGTGCGGGTCCGTGGGCCTGCGTGACCGCGTCGCCGCTCAGGCGCGGGGTTCGAGCAGCTCGACCAGCTCGATGCCGTAGGCCTCGAGGCCCACGAGCTTGCGGTGGCTGTTGGTGAGCAGGCGGATTTTTTTCAGGCCGAGGGCGCCGAGGATCTGGGCGCCGATGCCGTAGTCGCGGAGGTCCATCGCGGGGGCGGCGGCGGGCTGGGCGAGGCGGCCGAGGATGGATTCGCCGGCGTTGAGCGGCTCCATGTAAAGCACGGCGCCGCGGCCTTCGCGGGCGATGGCCTTGAGGCTGGCGTCGAGCACGTCGCCCGGCGTGCCGCAGGCCTGGCCGCGGAAGACGTCGGCGAGGACGTTGGCGCTGTGCACGCGGACGAGCGCGGGCGTGGCGGGGTCGAGCTCGCCCAGCGTGAGCGCGAGGTGGTGGCGCTTGTCGAGGCGGCTGCGAAAGACGTGGGCGGTGAAGTCGCCGTAGGCGGAGGCGAAGGCCTGCTCGCCGATCTTTTCGACGAGTTTGTCCTGCTTCAGCCGATACGCGATGAGCTGCTCGATCGAGATCATGCGCAGGCCGTGCTGTTTCTTGAACTCGATCAGCTGGGGCATGCGCTGCATGGTGCCGTCGTCGTTGACGAGCTCGCAGAGGACGCCGGCGGGCTCGAGTCCGGCGAGGGTGGCGAGGTCGACGGCGGCCTCGGTGTGTCCGGCGCGTTCGAGCACGCCACCCGGGCGGGAGCGCAGCGGGAATACGTGGCCGGGTTGCACGAGCTGCTCGGCGCCCGAGGCGGGGTCGGCGAGGATCTTGATCGCGACGGCGCGGTCGTGGGCGCTGACGCCGGTGGTGACGCCCTGGGCGGCGTCGACGCTGACGGTGAAGGCGGTGCGGTAGCTCTCGCGGTTGCGCGCCACCATGGGGCCGAGGCCGAGACGGTCGAGCGGGTGGCCGAGCATGGGCACGCAGACGATGCCGCTGCCGTAGCGGATCATGAGGTTGATCGTCTCGGGCGTGGCCTTCGACGCGGCCATGATGAGGTCGCCCTCGTTTTCGCGGTCCTCGTCGTCTGTGACGATGACGACGCGGCCTGCGGCGATGTCCGCGATGGCGTCTTCGACGGAATCGAAAGGAGAGGGAACGGAGGCGGCGGCGGGAGCGCTCATGGGCGAAAAAGTCTGGAAACGTAAAACAATGCGCGCCCGAGCCGTTTCGGCAAGGGCGCGCGGGGTAGGCCTTGGGCGCGGCGGTCGGGCGGGACCGTCGGCGCCGCGGGGCGCGATCAGAGGACGGTGGCGCCTTCGCCGACGTTCATCGGAAGGATGTCGGGGCGCGCGCCGAATTTCGCGGCATAGGCGGCGGCGACCTTTTCGGCGTGGGCGGCGGTGAAGGAGGGGCCGGCGAGGGCCATGACGGCGCCGCCGAAGCCGCCGCCGGTGAGGCGCGCGCCGAAGACGGCGGGCTCGGCGACGAGGGTGTCGACGAGGAAATCGAGCTCGGGCGTGCTGTTCTCGAAGAGGTGCTGCGAGCTGCGGTGCGAGGCGGTGAGGAGCTTGCCGACGGCGGGGAGGTCGCCGGAACGCAGGGCCTTCACGCAGGCGTCGACGCGGGCGATCTCCTCGACGACGTGGCGGGCGCGCTTGAAGGCGACCGGATCGATCTTCGCCTCGGCGGCCTTGAGGCCCTCGGGCGAGACCTCGACGAGGAGTTTCACGCCGAGGGCCTGGGCGGCGCTCATGCACTCGCGGTGGCGGGCGGCGTAGAGGCCGTCGACGAGGGCGTGCTTGGTGTGGGTGTTGAAGATCCAGAAGCTCGCGCCGGCGGGCATGGGCACGGTGTCGAAGCGGGGTCCGGCGCAGTCGATGAAGACGAGGCTGCCGCTCTTGCCGAAGCCGGAGACGCCTTGGTCGAGGATGCCGCAGGGCACGCCGACGAAGTTGTTTTCGGCGTGTTTGCCGACCTTGACGACGGTCTCGCGGTCGGGGGACTGGCCGGTGGCGCCGAGGAAGGCGAGGGCGGAGGCGAGCTCGATGGCGGCGGAGGAGGAGAGGCCGGCGCCGGCGGGGAGATCGCTCTCGGCGAGGTAGTCGAAGCCCTCGGGGGCCTGGAGGTTGAAGGCGGGGAGGGCGGCGAGCACGCCGAGCGGGTAATTGGTCCAGGAGGCGTCGCCGCTCTGCTTGGCGGGGGCGCCGGCGGCGGGGAGCGTGACGGTCTTGCCGGAGTAGCGGCTGTGGAAGTTGCGCTGGCCGTCGGTGCGGCGGGCGAGGGCGACGGCGACGCCGCGGTCGATCGAGGCGCCGAGAACGGTGCCGCCGTTGTAGTCGGTGTGGTTGCCGATGAACTCGATGCGACCGGGGGCGCGGGTGACGAATTCCGGCGCGCGGCCGAAGACTTTTTCGAATTGGGCGACGAGAGTGGCCTTGTTCATGGCGTGGTGTGGTGAGGGAGACGTGGTGAAACGCGCAACTTCGCGGGCCGGCGCGGACGAGGCGAGCGCTTTTGCGGCGCGGGCTTTGCGCTTGTCGGGGCGTTTTTGGCGGAGGGCGCGGCCGGCTCGGCGGTGCCGGACGGCGGTCGCGGGGCGGAGGCCGGGCTGCGTGCGGGCGACGAGTCGGGGTCAGGCGGGAGGTTTGCCGCCCTCGAAGCCGGGGATGGTCTCGCCGGAGCGGCCTTTCACCACGAGCGAGAGGAGGTGCTCCATGGCTTGCAGGCGGGGCCAGCCGCGTTCGGCGACGAGTTGATCGCAGCGCTTGAGGAGTTGATCTGCCAAGGTGGCGGCCTGGGCGCCGTTCGCGCCGAGGCGGGCGCAGAGGGCGACGAGTTGTTCGCGTTCGGTCATGGGGAGAGCGGATCGAGGAGGTGGACGGCGTGCTGGTCCGCGCTGACGAGGGACGCCGATGGGGCCAGTCCGAGAAGGTTGAGCAGGGCGAGACCGAGCCAGCCGCCGCGACCGTCGTCGACCACGGCGCGCAGTTCGCCGACGCGTTTGTCGTTTTGGCGGAGCTCGACGTTGGCCGCGGGGGCGGGGCCGACGCCGCCGACGCGCACGAGACGGCGGCGGACCTGGCCCATGGCGTGAAGCCGGGCCATGACCTCCTGGCCGAGGTAGCAGCCTTTGTTGAATGACACGGCGATGGTTTCGAGGCCGGCCTCCTGGGGGAGGTCCTGCGGGCCGAATTCACCGGGAATGGCGGGCACGCCGGCGGCGAGGCGGGTGCGGTGGAGGGTGATCGCCGAGAGTTCGCCCAAGGCGGCGGGCGGATCGAGTCGCTCGGTGGCCGAAGCCGAGGCGGCCGCGAGGGGGCGGATCCATTCCCACGTCCGGGGCTGGCCGCGGCGGCCGGCGAAGAGGTAACCGCCGCCAAAGGCCAGCCAGCGGCCGGATTCGGGGGCGGGGGAGGCGGCGGGCAGGAATTCGCCGAGCCACTTTTCGGCGGCGGGACCGGCGAGCGTGAGTTGTTCCCAGGCGGACTCTTCCGGCGCGACGGTGACGTCGTCGGCGATGATGAAGTCCTCCAGGCGCGCGCGGAGGGACTCTCCGGCGCTGTGGGCGCTCCAGAGCCACCACTGGTCGTCCCGCTCCTTGAGGATCAGGCTTTCGCCGAGGATGCGTCCCTTGGTGTTGAGCCACAGCGCGTCGGCGCAGCGGCCGGGCGAGAGGGTGCGGAGATCCTGCGTGCATTGCCCCTGCAGAAAGGCGGCGGCGTCCGGTCCGGAGACGCGCAGCCATGCGGTGGGACGGGCGCGAGCCAGACCATGGGCGGCGATCAGCAGAGAATCCAAGTCGCTGGATTTTAGCATTTAGAGAGAAAGTCTGAGACTTTTTGAGAGTTTTTGTTGACGGAGCCTAGGGGAGCGGTATCTCTCTTCTCATCAACTTTCCATCTTCTCCTGTGTTAAACAGGAGTTTTGGGGTAACTAAGAAAGCAAATGCCCGGTCGCTTAGGGGTAGGCGACCGGGCAACTTATTTTACGAGATCGGCGCCGCGACAGAAATCGCGGCGCCTTTTTTATGTTCGTCGTGGGGTGTGCGTGGAGTCGTGCGCGGCGCATGGGGGGCGATGGATGCGAGGCGCGCGGCAAAGCGGCGGCTTGCCCTCGCGGGGCGCGGCGCGCCATGGTGACCGTTTACGAGCATGCAAAAGACCTCCGACATCCATGTCGTGGAGACACGACCCCTGCCCAGCCCGGCGCAGCTCCTCGCGGAGTTGCCCAAGACCGAGGCGCAGGCGGAGTTCATCACCGCGGCGCGCCGGGAGATCCAGAAACTGATCTTCACCGACGACCGCCGTTTCCTCCTCGTGATCGGGCCCTGCTCGATCCACGACGTCGAGGCCGGCCGCGATTACGCGAAACGCCTCGCCGCCCTCGCCCGGGAGGTTTCCGACCGCGTGATGATCGTGATGCGCGTCTATTTTGAGAAACCCCGCACCACCGTGGGGTGGAAGGGTCTCGTGATGGATCCGCATCTCGACGGGTCCAACGACATCGCCGCCGGCCTGCGCCTCGGCCGCGCGTTCCTGCGCGAGGTGCTCGACCTCGGCCTGCCGACCGCGACCGAGTTCCTCGATCCGATCACGCCGCAATACATCGCCGACCTCGTGTGCTGGGGCGCGATCGGCGCGCGCACGACCGAGTCGCAGACGCACCGTCAGCTCGCGTCCGGACTGTCGATGCCCATCGGCTTCAAGAACGGCACCGACGGCGGTTTGCAGGTCGCGATCAACGCGATCAAGGCCGCCTCGCAGCCGCAGACTTTCCTCGGCATCGGCCTCGACGCCACCGCCGCGGCGGTGCGCACCAGCGGCAACCGCGATTGCCACATCGTGCTGCGCGGCGGTTCGAAGGGACCGAACTTCTCGGCCGCGCACATCGCCGAGACGGAGACCATGCTGACCAAGGCCGGTCTGCCCGCCTCGATCCTCGTCGACGCCTCGCACGACAACTCCTCCAAGAAACCCGAGCTCCAGCCCGACGTGATCCGCGCCCTCCTCGGCCAGATCCAGGCGGGCAACACCTCGATCATGGGCGCCATGGTCGAGAGCAATCTCGGCGCGGGCAACCAGCCCTTCCCGCAGCCCAAGGAGAAGCTCCACTACGGCGTCAGCATCACCGACGGCTGCATCGACTGGGCGACGACGGAGAAACTCGTGCGCGAGCTGCACGCGGGTCTCGCCACGCGCTTCGTGTGAGCCTTGACCGGGCGCGATCCTCCGCGCCCGGCGTTTCTTCTCGGTCGAGCCCCGGCTTTTCGGCGTGATCCTCGCGGAGCCGGGCTCGTCGTTTGCGGAGATTTCCCCGTCGGCGCGCCCAAGCGGGGCGGCGAGGCGTGGTTCCGCGTTATTTTGCGCCGGAAAACACAATCCGTGCGTGTCCTCCCCGCGGATTTTGACCTAGGCTCAGGGTCTTCCCATACCCATGAGCACCCACGCTTCCCCCATCCGCGTCGCCGTCACGGGCGCCGCAGGCCAGATCGGTTACTCGCTTCTCTTCCGCATCGCTTCCGGCGCCATGTTCGGGCCGGACCGTCCGGTCATCCTTCAGCTCATCGAAGCTCCCTTCGAGAAGGCGATGAAGGCCCTCGAGGGCGTGGCCATGGAGCTCGATGATTGCGCGTTTCCGCTGCTCAAGGGCATCGTGATGACCGACCAGCCCGAGGTCGGCTTCAAGGACGCCAACTGGTCCCTTCTCGTCGGCGCCAAGCCCCGCGGCCCCGGCATGGAGCGCGCCGATCTGCTCAAGGACAACGGCAAGATCTTCATCGCCCAAGGCCAGATCATCGACCGCGTGGCGGCCGACGACGCCCGCGTCGCCGTGGTGGGCAACCCCGCCAACACGAACTGCATGATCGCCGCCTCGCAGGCCAAGCGCCTCACGCCCGATCGCTTCACCGCGATGGTGCGCCTCGACCAAAACCGCGCCCAGACCCAGCTCGCCAAGAAGGCCGGCGTCGATCTCACCGCGGTCAAAGACATCTTCATCTACGGCAACCACAGCCCGACCATGTTCCCCGCCTTCGCCCACGCCACGATCGGCGGCAAGAAGACCATGGACGTCATCTCCGACCACGCCTGGCTCAAGGGCCCCTTCCTCGAGACGGTCGGCAAGCGCGGCGCCGCCATCATCGCCGCCCGCGGCGCCTCCTCGGCCGCCTCCGCCGCCAACGCCCTCGTCGATCACGTGCGCGACCTCATGACGCCCGGCAAGATCCACTCCGTCGCGGTCAAGGCCAACGGCCTCTACGGCTTCGACCAGGACGTGTGGGCCGGCATGCCCGTGCGCACCACGACGCCCGGCAGCTACGAGGTCATCACCGGCTACGAGATGTGCGACTTCTGCAAGGAGCGCATCGCGATCACCAACAAGGAGCTCGTCGAGGAGCGCGCCGCCGTCGTCGACATGCTCAAGGGCTGAGCCTTTCCGGACAACTTCCCCCTAAACTCCTGCGGCCGGGCCTTCTTCATCGGGGGCCCGGCCTTTTGTTTGGCCGTGTAGTCGGGGCCACGGGCCACGGGGGCGAGACAGACCATCCGCCTCCGGCCGGGGGAGGCTTTCCTCGCGGCGCCGTTCAGAACTGCGAGATCGCCCGCGCGCTCTCCAACACGACCCAGCCGAGGCCGCCGGCGCCGAGCAGGGCCGCGGCGAGGCGCATAAACTTCTGCATGCGCAGCTTGCGATCAAAGCGATCCGGGCGGCGCGCCTCGAAGCAACCGCTCGCGTCCACGAAGCTCACGAATTGGGCGTTGCGGATGGACGTCCTCCGGATGCGCGCGTTGTCGACCCGGCCCATGCGAATGGGCGGGCGACGAAAGAGATTTTTGAGCAGGCGCAGCATCGGGATCGGTCGTTTTTCCGAGGTCGGAGACCGTGAAATTTTAGGTGGTCTTCGCAAGGGGAAAGCCGCCAAGTTGGCCCTTTTCACCTGCTGTTATCGATTCTCAGAAACCCGCCATGCACCACTTCCGCTACGCCGGCCAGAACCTCCAATGCGAAGGCGTCGACCTCGCCGAGATCGCCCGCCTCTACGGCACGCCGACTTACGTCTACAGCACGGCCACGATGGCCGACAATTACACGCGCCTCGCCGCCGGTCTGAAGGGCCTCGACCTCCAGATCTGCTACGCGATGAAGGCCAACTCGAACATCGCGATCCTGCGCCATTTCGCCAACCTCGGCGCCGGCTTCGACCTCGTGAGCGGCGGCGAGATCCGCCGCGTGCTCGCCGCGGGCGGCGACATCAAGCGCTCCGTCTTCGCCGGCGTCGGCAAGACCGAGGGCGAGATCGAGCTCGCGATCAAGAACGGCATCTTCGCCTTCCACGTGGAGAGCGAGCCCGAGATCGCCCGCATCAACCACGTCGCCGGCAAGCTCGGCGTGAAGGCCCCGATCGCGATCCGCATCAACCCCGACGTCGACGCGCACACCCACGCCAAGATCACCACCGGCAAGTCGGACAACAAGTTCGGCATCCCGCTCTCCAACGCCGCCGCCGCCTACGAGGCCGCCGCCCGTTTCCCGCACATCCAGATCAAGGGCGCCCAAATGCACATCGGCTCGCAGCTCACCAGCCTCGCGCCCTTTGTCGAGGCGGTGAAGAAGGTCGCGCCCTTCGTCGCCGAGCTGAAGGCCAAGTATGGCATCAGCTACTGGTCGATCGGCGGCGGCATCGGCATCATCTACAAGGACGCCCTCGCCAGCGGCGAGTCCGCCTGGTGGACCTCGCAGCCTGCCGAGAGCCGCCCGCTCACGCCCGAGGCCTACGGCGAGGCGCTCATGCCCCTCCTCGCGCCGCTCGGTCTCAAGATCCTGCTCGAGCCCGGCCGCTATCTCGTGGGCAACGCCGGCGTGCTCCTCTCCCGCGTCGAATACCTGAAGCGCGGCAAGTCGAAGAACTTCCTCATCGTCGACGCCGCGATGAACGATCTCGTGCGTCCCGCGATGTATGACAGCTACCACGAGATCGTGCCGCTGCGTCGCGACTCCGCCCGCGCCGCGATCGCCGCCGACATCGTCGGCCCGGTCTGCGAGAGCGGCGACTGCTTCGCCAAGGACCGCCAGATCCAGGAGGTCGGCGAGGGCGAGTTCATCGCCTTCATGAGCGGCGGCGCCTACGGCTTCACGATGGCCAGCCGTTACAACACCCGCTGCATGGCCGCCGAGGTGTTGGTCAAGGGCGCCGCGAGCGACTTGATCAACGCGCGCGAGACCTTCGAGCAGCAGATCCAAAACGAGAAGCTGCCGGCCTTCCTGACCAAGTAAGGCGAGAGCGCGCTTCCGAACGAAAAGGCCTCGCGGGCACATGCGCCCGCGAGGCCTTTTTATTTTTGGGTGCTCGCGCTTTCGCGGCGCCGTCCAGCTTTTGGCTCAGCGCTGGGCGGCCATGCGGCGCGCGACGGCGTCGAGTTGGTCAAGCTGGGCCGGCGTGGCGGAGCCGGGTTTGCCGAAGGGCCACGTGCCGTCGGCGAGGAAGCGTTCGGCCGCTTCGGCGATGCCGCGCACCGGCACGAAGACGGCGGGGTTGTCGTCGCCCGTGACCTTCGAGACCAGCTCGGCGGGGACCGTCTGGATCTGCCCCGCCGCGATGTAGGACAACGCGTGCAGGTGCACGAAGGGCCGGCTGTCGGGCAGGGTGGTCGGAGGCCGGGCCGCGGGCGTGCGGAAGCAGGCGAAGAAGGCGCGGAAGTTTTCCACCTGCGCGTCGAATTCACCGAAGCGCACCGTCTCGACGCCGCCCGCATGCCAGCGGATGTCGGCGCGGTCGTTGGTGATGTAGTCGATCGTCGCGCGGTCGCAGACGAGGGTCTCGCGGTGGATGTGCGGTCCGATGCAGGCGTGGGTGAGGGCGATGCGGATCGGCACGCCGGTGTCGGTGTCGACCGAGAGGAAGAAGGTGTCGGCGCCCTGGATGTCGTGGGCGCGGAGCAGACTGGCGCGCACCTTGGTCGGCGTCGCCCAGCGGTCCTGGCCGCCGGTGCCGGCCCAGTGCAGGATGTTGTGCACGTGATGGGAGAGGGCGTTGCCGACGCAGGAGTCGAGGATGAGTCGACCGTCGGCGCCGACGAGACGCCCCGCCCAGGTGTTGCGGGTGAAGTAGTCGGTGGCGCGCGGCCAGAGCCCGAGCAGGTGCGCGGAGCGGAGCGCTCCGAATTCGCCCTTGAGCAGGCGGCGCTTGATCGCCTGGCGGGGTTGCTCGGTGATGAAATTGAAGCCGACCAGCGTGGGCACCTTGGCCTGGGCGTCGGTGGCGATCATGCGCTCGAGCTCGCAGGGATCGAGGGTGGGCGGCTTTTCCAGATAGACGGCCAGACCACGCTCGACGCCGGCGCGGTGCATCTCGGCGTGAAGCGGGATCGGGGTGGGCACGGTGACCACGTCGAGTCCGCCCGCGTGGCGTTCCAGCATCGTGCGGTAATCCTCATGGACGGCGACCCCGCGGGGGCCGAACTTCCACTCGCCCATTTTGGCCGTGAAATTTTGGGGCGCCGGATCGCAGGTGCAGACCAGACGCGCCTCGCCAGAGGCTTCGAGCTGAAGGATGGCCTCGTGGTGACGGGCGGCGTAGCCGCCCATTCCAATGATGCCGACGCGGATCGGGGAGGATGTCATCGAAGTGTAAATTGCAGACGAAAGGGATCGGGATGCCAATCCAATGACTTTCCTACAGTTCCAAAGCCAGAGCGGCGCAGGTTTCACGTTAGCATCCTGATGACCGCGCCGGGGCGCGCTTCGGGTGCTTTCCGCTAAACAGTTGCCATGGATGGGCGCCCTGATGGGGTCGGAAATTACTTATGTCGCAAGACTCTTCCTCCGGTTCCGTCTCCGTTGTAGCCGCCGACAGCTCCGCTTCCCTGCACGAGCCGGTGGCCGCGCCTTCCAACCTGATGTTCGCCGTGGCCGCCGGCGTGGTGGCCATGCTGGTCGGCACCGCGATCTGGGTGGGCGTCACCGTCGCGACCAATTTTCAAATCGGCTATATGGCCGTGGGCGTGGGCTTTTTGGTGGGGTTGGCGATGCGCTTCGCCGGCCGCGGGGTGGGGCAGCCCTACCACGTGATCGGCGCCGTGCTCGGCCTGCTGGGCTGCGCCTTGGGCAATCTGTTCACCGGCTGCGTGCTCGTGGCGCGCGAGTATCAGGTGGGCTTTGGCGAGGTGCTGTCGAAATTGGATGTCGAGATGGCTGGCGAGATCATGGGTGCGATGTTCAGCCCGATGGACCTTCTCTTCTACGTGCTGGCGTCGATGGCGGGCTGGAAATACTCGGTGCTGCAGGGCGTCGAGTAAGGCGTGGCGTCTCGCGTGGCGCCCGCGAGACGGACGCGGTTTCTCCGTGCGCTCGGGACGCGGCGTGTTTTTAACCGCGGATACGCATGAACATCGTCGTCGTCGGCGCCGGCGCCTGGGGCACGGCCTTCGCTCTTCACCTCTCCCGCCTCGGGCACACGGTCACGCTCGCGCCGCGGCGCTTTGAGCAGGCGCTCACGCTCGCCTCGACGCGGGAGAACGGCGACTACCTGCCGGGTTTCCGCCTGCCGCAGTCGGTCCAGATCGGGCACGAGCTCGCCCCGGTGCTGATGGAGGCCGAGCTGGTCTTGCTCGCCTGCCCTTCGCAGGCGCTGCGCGAGACCGCGGAGCGCGTGCAGGCCTCGCTTGGCCTGGCGACGCAGCTGAAGCTCGTGCTCTCGCTGGCCAAGGGACTGGAGCTCGGCACGCACCGGCGTCCGGCCGAGGTGATGGCCGCCGCGCTGCCGGGGCGCGCGGTGGGTTCCCTCAGCGGGCCGACCAACGCCGGTGAAGTCGCCTCCGGCAAACCGGCCGCGATGGTGTTGGCCGCGCAGGGCGCGGACGAGGCGCTGCTCTCGGCGGTGCAGGCGGCGCTGAGCGGCCCGACCTTGCGCGTGTATCGCAGCGACGACGTGGCCGGCGTGGAGTTCGGCGGCTGCCTGAAAAACGTCTACGCGATCGCGGCGGGGTGTTGCGACGGGCTGCGGCTCGGCGACAACGCCAAGGCCGCGCTGCTCACGCGGGCGCTCGCCGAGATGGTGCGTGTCGGCGTGGCGCTGGGCGCGAAACCGGAGACCTTTTACGGGCTCGGCGGCTTCGGCGACCTCGTCGCCACCTGCACGGGCGGCTGGTCGCGCAACCGGACCTTCGGCCAGCGTCTCGGCGAGGGCCGGAAGGCCGCGGAGCTGATCGCGGAGAGCAAGAGCGTGGTCGAGGGCTATCGCACCACGCAGAGTTTTCTCGAGCTCGTGCGCGAACGCGGAATCGAGGCGCCGATCCTGGCGGAGATCCACGGCATCCTCTACGCGGGCAAGCCGCCGGCGGAGGCGCTGGCGGCGCTGATGGGCCGCGAGCTCAAGCGCGAGTAGCGTGTTCGAGGTAGAGGCTGCGAAAGGCCTCGTGGGCGTTGGCGTCGGCGGCGGAGAAGGCCGCCCGCGCCAGTTTCTCCGAACCCGGCGCGAGCGCCGCGGCGTGGGCGGCGAATACGGACGCGTCCGGGGCGTGGCGGGCGAGCGTCGGCAAAAAAGGCGAGGCGCGGTGGCGCGTCGCGAGCAGGCCGCCGGCGCGTCGCGTGTAACGACGCAGCCGATACGCCGCGAACGGGCCGAGGTTTTCCGAGCCGTCGAGGCAGACGACCGTGTTCGCGTCGGCTTCGCGGAGCGCGGCCCGCCAATCGGGCGGGGTGGTCGTGCCGTCGTCGTGCCATTGGATCCAGATCACGCGCCGGCCTTCGGCGGCGAGGCTCGCGGCGAGGGCGCGCAGGCGGGTGGTTTTGCCCGTGCCGTGCGGGCCCACCAGCGCTCCGCGTCGACCGAGCGATTCCCAGCGAGCGCGCAGCGTCCCGGGCGTTTCGGTTCCCCAGTGGACGGGCAGCGACAACAGGCGCGAGGTGCGAAAGGGATTCTCGTGGGCGGCGTTCACTTGCGGGCGAGATAGCGGGCCTTGCGCTTCTGAAACGCCGAGGGCTCGGCCGGCAGGGCGGGCAATGCGACCGCTTCGCCCTTGGGCGCCACCGTGATCGGCACGGCGACCAGCGGCTCGCCGCGCTCGTCCAGCGCCTGCAGCCGCCAGGAGACGGCGACGAGTTTGCCGGCGAAGCTCCAGGGCTCCGCGGGCAGCTTGAATTCAAAGCCGCGATCCGAGCCCGGCGCGAGATCGTCCACGCGTTCGCTCCAAACGATGGCGGCGTCGCACGTGCCGCGACCTTCGGTGAACCAGCCGAGTTGCAAGGTGAGGGAGCCGGGCTTGGCGGAGGCGGAGCGCGAGACGGTGAAGACGAGCGTCTCCCCCGGAGCGAAGCGATCCACGGTCCAGAGCGTGAGCCCGCCGCCTTCGTGGGCGCGGGGTTCGGGCGCGTCGTCGGCGGGGGCGGGCGTCTCGGGGCCGCGCACGGGCAGGTGGAATCGGTCGTCGATGTCGGCGCGCCACGGGATCTCGCCGTCGAAGACGAGTTCCCAGACGAGCTTGTTGTTGGCGGCGGCGAAGGCGGGCGCGACCGCTTCGGCGGGAAGCGAGATTTCGGTGCGGCCTTCGGTGAGCGCGAGGATGTCGGTCGATTCGAACAGCACGGCGCGAAACACGTCGGATTTGTCCGTCGCGGTGCGGGTGCCTTGGCGGTAGGTCGCCTCCTCGCGAGCGACGAGGCGGAGAGTGAGCCTGCGCACGCCGCGGCCGCCGAGGCGCCAGGTGAAGGGCACCCGGGCGCCGAGACGCAGACGGGACGGATCGAGACGCACTTCGACCGGCGGAGCGAAGAGTCGCGAGAAAGCCTGCAACGCGGCGCCGATCACAACCAGTCCGATCAAGACGAAAGGAATTAGGAAGAAGGGTAGGAACCAGCCGATGAAACCACGGCCGAAGTCCTTGACCGCCTGGTAAACGAACACGCCCACGATGCCGTTCCAGAAGAGCGCGAAGAAGGTGAGCCCGACGAAGGTGCCGACGCGGCCCGCGGCGGGGTTGAGCAAGATCTCGCCGGCGGGGGACGGATCGTCGGCGGCGCGGAAGACGTCGTCCTTGACCGATGTCGCGGCGTTCAGCGGGGAGGTCGTTTGGGCGTTCGCTTTCTTGACGCCTTTCCAGACCAGGAAGACGAAGGCCGCGCCGAACAAGGGAAAGAGCAGGGTGATAAAGCCGAGCCAGACGCTGCTCGCGGGGGCGCGACTGAGCACGGCGACCCCTGGGTCGCCGGGATCGACGTAGCAGACGGTGCGGCGACCGGGCGGGTGCGCGTCCACCGCGGCGCGCATCTTGTCGACGCCGACGTTGGTCGATCCGGAGGAGAAGTCGTAGCGATCGCTTTCGTGGAGGCGTCCGCCGAGTTCATAACGAAATCGGATCGCCACCCGGTAGGTGGTGGAATCGGAGTCCGAGCGCCTTTCCAGCGTGCTCGACAGGATCTCGCAGGGTGTCTCGGCCCACGCGGCGCTTTCGTGGGCGCGAAGGAGCGGGCGCAGCGTGGCGAACCAGAAGGCGACGAGGCCGGCGCCGGCGAAAACGAGGGCGAATAAAACAACACAGCCAAGTCCGCGTCGGGCGGACTTGGCTGTGGCGAGCGGGGAGGCGGGGGCGGCCATGACGCGAGTCAGGCGGCCGTCCCCGCCCGCGGCAAGCGGGGCGCGGCTCAGTGGCCGGCGCCCGCCTGGTGTTCCTGGATGTATTCGTTCTTCAGACCGAGCGCCTCGGGGGCGTGGAGGACGAGCATCTTCATGCGGATGTCCTTGGGCACTTCCTTCGAGGTGAGCTTGGAGACGACGATCATGAGGGTGATCGCGAGCGGGACCGCCCAGATCGCGGGCTGTTCGCAGAGGATGCGGAGCAGCGGGTGGTGGGCCCAGAATTCGTTCATCGGCGCGAAGCCGGAGAAGAGCTTGCCCATGGGGCCCTTGTCGGTCGCGAGGTTGCTCACGTTGGTGAGCGTGGCGGCGAAGAGGGCGAGGAGGCCGCCGGTCAGCATGCCGACCGCGGCGCCCTTCATCGTCATGCCGCGCCACCAGACGCTCATGAACAAGAGCGGGAAGTAGCTCGCGGCGGCGATGGCGAAGGCCTGGCCGACCATGAAGTTGATCTCGAGCGGCTCGACGAGGGAGCCGAGGCCGACGGAGACGGCGCCGACGCCGACGGCGGCGAACTTGAACATCCGCATGCGCTGCTCGGGGGTGGAGTCGGGCTTGAGCATGCGGCCGTAGACGTCGTGGGCGAGCGCGCCGGTCATGGAGACGAGCAGGCCGGAGAAGGTGCTCATGAAGGCGGCGAAGGCGCCCGCGCAGGCGATGCCGCTCAGGATCGAGCCGAGCACGCCGTATTTGGCGCGGATGAGGGTGGGCAGCTCGAGGACGATCTTGTCGGTGCCCTTCGCGCCCACGCCGTTGTAGAGCTCGGGGAGGAAGTTGCGGCCGATGACGCCGATGACGGGCGGGAAGACGTAGAAGACGCCGATGAGGATCATGACCCACATCGTGGTGCGCTTGGCGGCGACGCCGTCGGGGTTGGTGTAGAAGCGCACCAGGATGTGCGGCAGGCCGGCGGTGCCGCAGACGAGCGCGATGATGAGCGAGTAGGTGTAGAGCAGCGAGAGCGGGCGCGCCTCCTCGGGCGAGAGTTTCGCGGCTTTGGCGGCCTTGGTGGTGAGCGGGCCGAAGGGCGAGATCCACGCCTCGTCGGCGGGGGCCTTGGCGGGGAGCTCCTTGCGATATGCCGCGGCCTCGTTCGTGTCGTTCCGGAGATCCATAAGCCCTTCGGCTTGGATCCGCGTGGTTTCGCGAACGTCGGCGGGGGTCTTGTTTGCACCGAGATTATCGCCGTAGCCGCCGAAGACCGCCATCAGGACGAAGACGGGCACGCTGATCGCGAACATCTTCATCCAATACTGCATGGCCTGGACGAGCGTGATGCCCTTCATGCCGCCGAGGGCGACGTTGAGGGTGATGACGGCGCCGACGACGGCGACGCCGACCCAGTAGGGCAGGCCGGGGAAGATGTAGGCGAGCGTGGTGCCGGCGCCCTTCATCTGGGGCATCGTGTAGAAGAAGCCGATGAAGAGCACGAAGCAGACGGCGATCTTGCGGAAGACGGGCGAATCGTAGCGACCCTCGGCGAAATCGGGGATCGTGTAGGCGCCGAAGCGGCGCAGCGGGCCCGCGATGAAGAGCAGGAGGAAGAGGTATCCGCAGGCGTAGCAGACGGGATACCAGAGCGCGTCGTAGCCGATGGCCATGACCATGCCGGCGATGCCCATGAACGACGCGGCGGAGAGGTATTCGCCGGAGATGGCGGAGGCGTTCCAGCCGACGGAGACGGAGCGGCCG
>CAYTLL010000058.1:0-27165 GCA_964438755.1 uncultured Akkermansia sp.
CTGGTTCCAAGTCCAAGGCCGTCGCCGAGCAGCACGGTTTCGAGGTGGTCGACACGGCCGAGGCCGTCCGCCGCGCCGACGTCATCATGGTCGGCCTGCCCGACATGAAGCAGGCCGACGTTTACGAGTCGTCCATCCTCCCGAATCTCTCCAAGGGCAAGACCCTCCTCTTCTCGCACGGCCTCGCGATCCACTTCGGCCTGATCAAGCTGCCGAAGGACGTCGATTGCATCATGGTCGCCCCGAAAGGCCCCGGCCACATGGTCCGTCGCCTCTATGCAGAAGGCAAAGGCATGCCCGCCCTCATCGCGGTCGCGCAGGACAAATCCAAGACCGCCAAGAAGACCGCGCTCGCCTGGGCCAAGGGCATCGGCTCGACCCGCGCCGGCGTGCTCCAGACCACCTTCAAGGAAGAGTGCGAGACCGACCTCTTCGGCGAGCAGGCCGTGCTCTGCGGCGGCGCCTCCGCGCTCGTCCAGGCGGGCTTCGAGACCCTCGTCGAGGCCGGCTACCAGCCCGAGATGGCCTACTTCGAGTGCCTCCACGAGCTGAAGCTCATCTGCGACCTCATGTATGAAAAGGGCATCTCCGGCATGCGCTTCTCCATCTCCGAGACCGCCAAGTATGGCGACATCACCCGCGGCCCGCGCGTGATCAACGCCAAGACCAAGGCCGAGATGAAGAAGATCCTCGCCGAGATCCAGAGCGGCAAGTTCGTCAAGCAGTGGGTCGCCGAATACAAGGGCGGTCTCAAGAACTACAACGCCCTCCTCAAGGCCGGCCAGAAGCACCAGATCGAGAAGACCGGCGAATACCTCCGCGGCATGATGCCCTGGATGCCGAAGCGCGACATCTCCGGCGTCGCCGGCTCCTACGCGGGCTGAGGCTTTGCGACTCGCATAAACGCGGGCGCCGACCCTTTCCGGGCGGCGCCCGTTTTGTTTTTAGGACCAGAATTGAACCGCTAACTCTCGCTAAACTTCGCTAAATCGACCCTTCGGATTTCTGATTCAGATTTAGCGTCCTTTAGCGAAACTTAGCGGTTTGCTCTCTCCGCCTCCCGTGAACCCAGTGGTTGTGAAAAAATTCATCCTCGCCACCCGCAAGAGCCCGCTCGCCCTCGCCCAGACCGAGCAGGTCGCCGCGCATCTGCGCGCCTCCCTCGGCTGCGAAACCGAGCTGCTGAAGATCGTCACCACCGGCGATCAGCGCACGGAGTGGTCTCTCGAGAAACAGGGCGGCAAGGGCCTCTTCACGAAGGAGCTCGAGGAAGCGCTTCTCCGCGGTGACGCCGACGTCGCCGTGCACAGTTGCAAGGATCTTCCCGGCGAACTTCCCGCCGGCCTGGTCGTCGCCGGCTACCTGCCGCGCGAGGACCCGCGCGACATCCTCGTGCTCCGCGACGGCGTCGAGACGCCCGCGCTCATCGCCACGAGCAGTCCGCGCCGACGCCTCCAGCTCGGCATGCTTTTCCCCGACGCGCAGTTCACCGAGATCCGCGGCAACGTGGACACCCGGCTGCGCAAGATCGGCCAGGACAAGGTCGCCGACGCCACCGTGCTCGCCGCCGCCGGTCTGCGCCGCCTCGGCATCGGCGGCTGGCAGGGCGTGTCGTTCCATGCCCTCGGGCCGGAGCACATGGTGCCCGCCGTGGGTCAGGCCGCGATCGCGCTTCAGACGCGCAGCGCCGACGCCGCGAGCATCGGCGCCGTCCTCGATAAGCGCACCTTCCGCGCCGTCACGCTCGAGCGGGCTTTCCAGCGCGCTCTCGGCGGCGGTTGCCAGACGGCCTTCGCCGCGCACGTCACCGCCGACACGCTCTGGTTTTATCACCACGAGATCGGCCTCCGCAGCCTTCCGCTCAGCGACGCCGAGATCGACGCGCCCGAGCAAACCGCCCGCGCGATGCTGAAGCATTTCGGTTTTCAGATTCCCTAGGCAGGGCGGGACCGCTGGGCCCGCCGTTACGTTTCGCGGACGGTCCAGCGCTCCGTCCCCGCCATCCAACTTTCGTTTCTCATGTCCTCCGGTAACGGTATCGTTCATCTCGTCGGCGCAGGCGCCGGCGACCTCGGTCTTTTCACCCTCCGCGCGAAGGAGCTCATCTCGGCCGCGGACGTGCTCGTCTACGACTACCTCGTCCACCCCGAGGCGGTGAAGTGGTGCCGCGCCGAGTGCGAGGTGGTTTACGTCGGCAAGAAGGCCGGCTGCCACACCGTGCCGCAGGAGGAGATCGAGGCGCTCCTCGTCACCCACGCCCAGGCCGGCAAGAAGGTCGTGCGTCTCAAGGGCGGCGATCCCTACATCTTCGGCCGCGGCGGCGAAGAGGCCCGCACGCTGGCCAAGGCCGGCGTGGCCTTCGAGGTCGTGCCGGGCGTCACCGCCGCGCTCGCCGCCGGCGCCTACGCGGGCATCCCGCTCACCTTCCGCAACGTCTCGACCTCGCTGGTCCTCCTCACCGGCCACGAAGACCCGAACAAGACCGGTGGCTCGCAAGTCGACTGGCGCAGCTTCGGCGCGCTGAAAAACACCACGCTCGCCATCTACATGGGCATGGGCCGGCTGGAGTTTATCCTCTCCGAGCTGCGCGCCGGCGGCCTGTCCGCCGACACGCCCGCGGCCGTGGTGCAATGGGCCTCGCTGGGACGCCAGCGCAGCGTAAGCGGCACCGTGGCCGACCTCGCCGCGCGCGTCGTCGAGGCCAAGCTCGCCGCGCCGGCCATCATCTTCGTCGGCGAGGTCGTGCGCGACCACGAGGCGATCGACTGGTTCGAGCACCTGCCGCTCTTCGGTCGCCGCGTCGCCATCACCCGCACGCGCGACCAGAACAGCGAGCTGCGCGAAAAGCTCGAAACCCTCGGCGCCGAGGTGCTGGAGCTGCCGCTGATCAACATCGCCAAAGACGTCTCCAAATACGGGCTCGTCGAGATCCTCGCCGAGCTCGGCAGCTACGACTGGATCGTGTTCACGAGCGCGAACGGCGTGCGCTATTTCTTCGAGGAGTTCCTCAAGGGCTTCAGCGACATCCGCGCCCTCGGCCTGCTTCGTTTCGCCTGCATCGGCAAGGCCACCGCGCGCGAGATCGAGAGCCGCCATATCCGAGTCGAGTGCATGCCCGACACCGCGACCGGCGCCTCGCTGGCCGACGCGCTGATCGAGACCGGCAGCCTCGACAGCGCCAAGGTCATCGTCGTCACGGGCAACCTGAACCGCGACAAGCTGGTCAAAAAGCTCGAGGCCGCCCGTGCGATCGTCGACCGCCTGCCGCTCTACAAGACCGAGAAGACCGACCTCTCCGCCGACCCGGTGGCGGACGACTTCCGTCAGCGCGGCGCCGACGCCATTCTCTTCGCCAGCTCCTCGGCCGCGGAGAGCTACCATGCTCAAGCCGACTCGCTCGAGCTCGCCGCCGGCGCGAAGAAGCCGCTGATTGGCAGCATCGGCGAGCAGACGACCGAGACCTTGGTCGAGCACGGCATGACGCCCGATTTTGTCGCGGAAAAGCCCAGCCTCGACGCCCTGATCGCCGCCATGGCTCAGAAATTTGAAACCGCTAAAGAACGCTAAGTTTCGCTAACAAAAACAGCCTGAAACCCTCTTCTTCTTTAGCATCTTTTAGCGCAATTTAGCGGTTCCACATTCGTCGTCCCATGAAAGTCCCCTTCCTCGATCTTTCGCTCCAGCATCGCGCGATTCGCGAACAGGCGCTCGCGGCTCTCGCCGCCACCTACGACGCCACGCGTTTCTGCCTCGGCAAGGACGTCGACGAGTTCGAGGCCGCGTTCTCGAAGACTCTCGGCTATCCGCGCGCGCTCGGCGTGAACTCCGGCACCTCGCCGCTGCACGTCGCCGCGGTGCTCGCCGGCTGGGGACCGGGCGACGAGGTTATCGCGCCTCCCTTCACCTTCATCTCGACGGTCTGGGGCATCAGCTACGTGGGCGCCACGCCCGTCTTCGTCGATGTGGACGAGGCCACCTTCCTGCTCGATCCGGCCAAGATCGAGGCGGCCATCACGCCGCGCACCAAGGGCATCGTCGCGGTGCATCTTTTCGGTCTGCCCGCTCCGATGGACGCGATCCTCGCGATCGCGAAGAAGCACAACCTCTTCGTTGTCGAGGACTGCGCCCAGGCCGTCGGCGCCACTTGCCGCGGCACGCCGGTCGGCCTGCTCGGCGACGCGGGCACCTTTAGCTTTTACCCGACGAAGAACCTCGGCGGCTGCGGCGAGGGCGGCGCCTTCGTGTCGCGGCGCGACGAACTTTTCGAAAAGGCCAAGCTCCTCCGGGTGCATGGCTCGGGCCGCCGTTACTATCACGACCATGTCGGCTTCAACTTCCGCATGGATGGATTCCAGGGCGCGCTGCTTAACGTGAAGCTGCCTCGCCTCGCCGGCTGGACGGCGCGTCGTCGCGAGATCGCCGACAAGTATCTCGCCGGGATCAAGCATCCCGACGTGCGTCTGCCCGTGGGCCGGACCGCGGACGGCGAGAGCGTCTGGCACCAGTTCACGATCCGCCATCCCCGGCGCGACGTCTTGCGCGAGCATCTTGCGAAATGCGAGGTCGGCACCGACCTGATCTATCCCGTGCCGCTGCATCGCCAGGCCTGCTACGCCTCGCTCGGCTACGCGGAAGGCTCGATGCCGGTGGCGGAGCGCGCCTGCGCGACCGTCCTGAGCCTGCCGATTTTCCCGGAGCTGACCGACGCGCAGGTCGATCACGTGATCGCGGCTGTCAACGCGTTCTGATTTGGGAACCACGAAATACACGAAAGACACGAAATAAACCGACTGAAGGCCTCGGCTTCCTTTGGTGTTTTTCGTGCCTTTCGTGGTTCAAGCTCATGATAGGTGATATCAATCTTAAGGTTTGCGGCATGAAACGCGCGGAAGACGCGCGGCTGGCCGCGGAATTGGGGGCGGATTTTCTCGGGTTCATTTTTTATCCGAAGTCCCCTCGTTATCTGGCCTACGAGGCCTACGAGGAGCTTGCTCCGTCGTTGCCGCGTGGTCCGAAACGCGTGGCGGTGATGGTCGAGCCTTCGCTGGACGATCTGCGTCGGGCCCGCGAAACGCGCTTCGACATCATCCAGATACACGCCCGGCACGACACGCCCGTGGAGATCGTGCGCGCGTGGAGCGAGGTGGTGGGCGCGGCCAATCTCTGGCTCGCTCCCAAGCTCCCTCCGGGCGCCGCGCTCCCCCGGGAGTGGCTTTCATTGACGGATACTTTTCTCGTCGACACGTTCCACGCCGACGGCTTCGGCGGTTCCGGCCGCACTGGGGACTGGGCGGGTTTTTCGCGGCTGGCGGAGGCGAATCCGGGCAAGCGGTGGATTCTCGCCGGCGGTCTCGGTCCGGACAACGTCGTCGCCGCGATCACGGCGAGCGGCGCGCGGTTCGTGGACGTGAACAGCGGCGTGGAGAGCCACCCCGGCTCGAAGTCGCCGGAAAAGCTGCGCGCCGTGGCCGCGGCTTTGAGGTCGCACGCCTTGGATTCGCGCTGACCAACGCCCGATTCTTCGGCCAATCTGCGTGTCGGGTCTGATGGGGCCGTCACGCCTTGGTGGTTCGGCGATCCACGGTCAAGTCCCGCGCGGCGTCATTTTCACCGGCTGGATCGTGCCGTCGTCGTTGTAGAAGAGCGGCTCCATGCAGGTCTGACGCTCCCGTTTATCCGGAGCGGATGCGACGTGGTAGAAGAGATACCATCGGCCTTTGAACTCGGTGATGGAGCCGTGGACGTTGGGCGAGTGGTTGTCGATGATCTCGCCCTTGAACTCCCAAGGGCCGAGAGGGCTTTTCGCCATGCTGTAAACCATGACGCTGGCCATGGTCTTCTGGCTCTCTCGCGTGGGATAACTCGCGTAGTAAATGCCGTTCCGTTTGTGGACCCAGACGCCCTCGTAAAACTTCGGCATGTCGAGGAGCTGGATGGGACCGTCACGCGTGATCATGTCCTCCTTCAGTTTCACGACGCCGAGCTGGCGGGCTCCGCCGACGAAAAGGTAGGCCTGGCCGTCGTCGTCGATGAAGACGTTCGGGTCGATCATGTAGCGGATGCCGGCCTCGCCTTTTTTGGCCAGCGGCTGTCCGAGGGCGTCTTTGAACGGGCCGACAGGGGAATCCGCCACCGCGACACCGATCTGCCCGCCGGCGGTGAAGTAGAAGTAGTATTTCCCGTTGCGCTCGATGCAGTCGGGCGCCCACGCCTCTTTGGTCGCCCAAGTGGTGTCTTCGAGGCGGAAGATGACGCCGTGGTCCGTCCACTTCGACAGGTCGTCCGAGGAGAAGACATGCCAGTCCACCATGTCCCAATGTTTCATGCCGGCGATGTCGTGCGACGGGTAGAGGTAGAGCTTGCCGTTGAAAACACGCGCCGACGGATCGGCGTGGAAGTCGGGAAGGATGGGATTTTGAGCCAGAGCGGGAAGCAGGCAGCCCATCGCGAGCCCTGCGGTAGGGACGAGTTGGGAGATGGGCTTCATTGGTCGTAGCTGTGGTAGAACGGACGAAGGACGTCCTTGGCGGCGGCGGGTTGGCCGAAAAAGCGCACTAGGCTGGGCGGCCACGTGTCATCGATAAGGACGAGGGTGAAACGTCCGCCGAACCGGTCGGTTTTTTCGGCGTTCACGGCTCTCTCCGGGGGCCAGATTTTGTTGCCGGGACTGGAGACCAGCGCGTTGTGGCTCAATCGCAGTCCGTCGCCAGCGCGCTCGACGGACACGTCGGCGGCGGCGGACGGAACCAACGCAAGGCCCGTGCCTTTAGCGGTGGTCAGCAGGGCGATTTCGGTTTCGCGGCGATTGCCTTGGAAACGCAGGTCTTCGCGGTTGAGGTGGAACAAGCCGAACTCGTTCAAGCGATCGGCGCCCGGATAGCCGGGGTAGATGCCTTGGCCGATCCAGCGGAATTCGGTGAGCCCGGCGGGCGCCTCGACTGAGAGGCCGGCTTCGAGCAGTTCACCTTTGGCCTGGGTCGGCACAAATTCGTAGCTGATCTTGATCGTGCCGTCCGGCGCGATTTCGGCCTGGTAGCCGCCGACGAGCGACTGCTTTTCGTCCTCGGGACGCGGGTAGGTTCCGGATACGGCCACGCGTAGCGCATTTCCGTCCCGGCTCAAGGTGACGCGAGGCTCGATCACGTTGGTCAGTGTGGGCGTGAGCCAAGTGCCCATTTTTTTGGAGAGGGTTTCGTCGGACAGGCCAAACGGACGCCCGGTGCGGGGGTAAATGCCGGCCACGCGCACACGTCCGGCGTGGTCGATGATCGAGAGCTTCCCGTTTGTCCGGTCGACGGAGAGCGTCCACCGGGAGTTTTCGATTTTTATCTCGGTGGCGTCCTCGGTGACTTCCCAAGGGCCGACGGCGGACAGGCCGGCCAGCCAGGTGCGGCGGCTGGCCTGCGGGAGTTCGAGGCGCAGCGTGCGTTCGACGATGGGCCGGTCGTTTTCATCGAAGCAGCGCAGGTCGAGGGCGAGGACGTCGTCGCCTGCGTCGGCGGGGATGTGGACGGAAATGTCCACGGTCTCTTGCGCGTGGGCGGCGGCGCCCAGAAGCCGTTCGCCGCTCTCGAGCTCGGCTCCATTGCGGCGCAATGACCACGCGAGTTTCATCCCTGCCAGGGAACGGAAGTCGTGACGGTTCTCGACCGCGAAGGTGATGTTTTGACGGCCCGGTTGAACCGCCGCCGAGCGTTCGTCGATGTGGACGGGAGAATAGACTTTGCGGGTTTGCCAGAAGTCGCTTTGCGGCGTGCGGTCGGCGTAAACGATTCCATCCGAGCCGGCGTTGCCCTGCATGTCGTAGTAGCGATGTTCATCAAGCCACACGGCGGTCGTGGGCTTGTTGCGATCCACCGGTTTTTCACTGGTGCGCAGGATTCCCTGATCCTGGAACATCCAGATCGCGCCGCCGGCACCGCGGGGGGATTTTTGCAGCATGTCCCATTGATCCTGGATGCGCTCGGTGGTCAGACCGAGGGCGTGGGCATACTCGGTCAGGATGATGGGGTGCCTGGCGTTTTTCAGCCAGTCGCGAAGGGCGCTGTTACCCGGGTAGTGGGGTGTGCCGATGTCGGCGTAGTCGGGATTGGCGGCGAAGCTCTTCAGATACGCGCTGGGGATTTTGGGGAAACAGACGGGGCGGGTGGGATCCATTTCTTTGATGAGTTTGCCCGCGGCCTGCTCGCCTGTGTTGACGGGATTCTCGTTGCCTATGCTCCAGATTAGCACCGACGGACGGTTTTTGTCGCGGATGACGGTGGCTTCGGCCCGGGCCCGGATGTAGGGGAAAAAAGCGGGATCGGCCATGTATTCGTCGCCGCGGCCCATCGACATCTCGCACATGACATAGAAGCCCATTTCGTCGCACAACTCGATGAAGCGAGGCTGCGGTGAATAGTGAGATGTGCGCACGAAGTTGATGTTGGCCTTCTTCATCAATTCGAGGTCTCGACGTATCTCCGCCTCGGTCATGGAGCGGCCGCTCACGGGATCGATGTCGTGATGGTCAACGCCGCGCAGTTTGATCGGGCGTCCGTTCAGCCGGAGCACGGCGTCCACGATGGAAATCTCGCGCAGGCCGATACGTTCTTCGATGGATTGCAGCACTTGTCCGCGGGCCGAGAGCGAAAGTTGAAGGCGGTAAAGCGAAGGCGTCTCCGCGGTCCAGAGCCGGGCCTGGACAACGTGCACGACGGTCTCGGCTCGTCCGTCGGACGCCCGGGGAATGACAAACTCGCCCACGGGTTTCCCGTCTGGCGCGAGCAGCTTTCCGGTGAGTTCGCCTTCGGGTGTGTTGACCAGGACGGAGACCGAGACGTCAGCCGTGTCGTCGCCCGCGGTCTTGGTGCGTATCGTGACGTCCTCGATATGCACGGCCGGAACGGAAAACACCGTCACATCGCGATGCAGGCCGGACAACGACCAGTCGTCGTGCTGGTCGAACTGCCACACGGGCGGCTTGGTGGTGACCTTCACCGCGAGCACGTTGTCGGCTGCGCCGGATTGCAGCGCGTCGGTGATGTCGAAGGTGTGGGGATTGAAGGCGCCGGCCAGGGACTCGCCCACCTTGCGACCGTTGACCCAGGCTTCGAATCCCCAGGCCACGCCCTCGAAGCGGAGACACACGCGGCGACCGCCGAGCCAGGCCGCAGGCACGCGAAACGTGCGGCGATACAGGCCCAGGCCGTCCGCGAGTTTTCCATCATAGCGCGGTTCGGCGAAGCCCTGAAGTTCCCAGTTGGACGGCACGGCGATGGTTTTCCAGGCGGAGACATCAAACTCCGTGGCAGTGAAGCCGGCGTCGGTGCCGGCATCGAGCGAGGGGATGTATTTGAACGACCAGTCGCCGTTCAGAGTCTGCGTGAAGCCCTCGGCACGGACTGGGTAGACTGAGATGGGGGCGGCGAACGATGCATGGCAGACGAACACTACCCAAAGGAGGAGAAACAGATGGCGGAGGAGGGGCATGGCGTGGGGGGGAACTTGCGGGAACGGAGGAGCGGATGACGGCGTATTCGCCGGGATGGTCGTGATGTGCGGCTACCCGGCTACCGAGCTAGCCAAGGGGAGGCGGGATGGCGCCGACAGAGCGGCGGGCGAGAGCCGGACAAGAACCGGAGAGCGCTGAGGATCGCGGCGCGTGGAAGAGGCGACGTCGTTCACGGAGCGGTCGCCGGGGCGCCGTTTACCGAAACGTGGGAGAACCGAAGGTCCCCGATCTTCTTCGTTTTGAGACGGGGCTCCTTGATCCGCACGTCGATGTTTTCGAGCGTGTCGATGACGAACTGGACGGCGGCGGTGCTGACGGTCGTGCCGTCGGCGACGGAGAGGCGACGGGTTTCGGGGTTGGTGACAGTCTGCGCGGGTCCGGGATCTGGGAGGAGCTTCGCAATCAGGTAGGACTCGATGCTGTCGTGCTCGTGCGCGGGGGCGCCGGGGCAGGCGATTTCGCAGGGCACGCCGATAGCGTCGAGGCGTTCCTTGAGTTTGACGCCAAAGTTGGCGCTGTGGGTGGGATCTTTTTGGGGCCGACCGAGGCCGGGGCGGTTGTCGTAGGAGAGATAAATGGGCGGATCGTCGGGGGTGGCTTGCTCGATGGGGGAGTATTGTTTGATCCAGGGAAGAATCTCGTCGCGGCGGCGGACGAAGTCTTCGAAGAGGGCCTCGTTTTTGGCGAAGTCCTTGGCGATGGGCAGGCCGAAGGCGTGGGCGCCGTAGCGGCTGTTTGGCGTCCATTCGCGCATCTGGACCGGGTCGAGCGAGGTTTGCGCGGCATCGAGAGCGGCGCAAAGCAGGCGGGTGGACTCGCGGGCGACGGGATCGGAGGACGCGGGATCGGCGAGGTCGTCGTGGAGCGCGAGCCAGAGGATGGAGCAGGCGCCGGCGGAATTGCCGGAGCCTGCGGCACGACGAGGATCGATGTTCCACTCGGCGGCCTTGGACCGGACGAATTGGAGCGCGCGGGCGGTGTCGGCCATGGGCCAGGCGACCGGGGGGGTGATGTGCGCCTCTTTGGCCTGGTAGACGTAGCGGTAGTTGATCGAGACGACGGAAATGCCGGCGGCCAGCAAGCGGGGAAAATCGCGGCGGGAGATGCTGGTCTTGTCACCGTTCGTCCACGCGCCTCCGTGGAGGTAGAGCAGCACGGGCGTCCGTGTGGCCGAATCGGCGCGGTAAAAGTCCAGCACCTGCCGGGGGTGGGCGCCGTAAGGGACGTCGGCGAGGGTCGGCACGGGCTTGGCGGCCGGAGGGGTCGGATCGGCGGCGCGGGCGGTGAACGGGCAGCAAAGGAGCCAGAGAGCGGCTGGCCAGAGGTGGCGGAACATGGTGAAAAAGTCGGGCGGGGCGGCGAGATTTCGGGTGGTCCGGAATCGGTTACTCCGTGAGGAGGACTTTTTGCACGGAGACGTAGTCGTCGCTGCTGCCGTAGGAGGCCTTTTTCCCGACCCAATAAAAATGCTCGCCGAGCACGGTGACGGTGAGGGTGTAGTCGCCGCGGGGGAATTTGGGGCTGAGGAATTTCAACGAGGCTTCGGGGTAGAGGCAGTAGGTCTCGACGACTGAGCTCAGGACGACTTTGCCGGCGCGGTCCTTGATTTGGATTTCGCCGAAGCCGCCGTCGGAGCGGGCCACGCCGTAGAGGCCGATTTGAGAACCGGTGAACGGGATGGTGAGGGTGGCGCCTTTGACCTTGGAGCGGAGATCGCTGAAGCCCTTGGAGTCGGTGTAGGGCTTCCAGTCGGGGGAAGGTTGGGCGCGGAAAAACTCGGCGATGGGAATGGTTTTACCTTCGGATGGAGCGGGCGACCAGCGGCCGGTGCGGAGGTCGATGTCCCAGCTGGGATGGAACTCGGGCAGGGAGAGTTTGCCGTCGGCGTCGAACCGGAGTGGTTGCCAGACGTAGGTGGCGGCGGAGTTTTGGCGCGGGTGGGCCCAGCGGTCGCCCATGAACATCCAGGTGGTGGTTTCGGAGCCGATGATCGGGAGGACGAAGGTGGTTTGGGAATTCCAGGTGAGCGTGCCCTGGGGCGCGAAGACGCCGCGGCTTTCCCACGGGCCTTCCAGGGATTTGGCGGTGAAGTAATAGTTGTCGTTGCGCTCCCAGCCGGTGAGGCCGGAGCCGAGCCAGTAGTAAAGACCGTCGCGCTTGAAGATCACCGGGGCCTCGCAGGCGGGGGTCATGTCTTTGACGATCTGGCGTGTCACGGATTTGTAGTCGTCGGCGAGCGCGTAGAGATTTCCCGAGTGGGTGATGAGGTAGCCGGTGCCGTCGTCATCCTGGAAGACGCCCATGTCCCATTTTTTGATCGGCTTGCCGTCGAAGAGGAGCGGGCCACGAAAAGCGTAGGTGCCATTTATCGTAGGGCTGGTGGCGTAGCCGACGGCCTGGTCCTTGTAGGCGCTGTTGTCGGTGTGCAGGAACATGACGAACTCGCCGGTTTTCGGGCACTTCATCACCTTGGGGCGTTCGCCCACGCGGTCGGGGCCGAGGCGGCCGTCGGGCTGGACGGGCAGCGCGATGGTCTCGAATTTCCAATTCACGAGATCCGTCGAGGAATAGCAGCTGACGCCGGCGAAGGCGTTGCCGTGGTCCTGTTTGAATTCGCCGAAGAGGTAGAAGCGGTCTCCGTCGTTGAGGATGCCGGCGCCGTGGGCGCTGACGGCTTGGTTGTTCTGGTCATGCCACGGCACGCCGGAGTGGATCGCGCTCCGGGCGCAAGCGGCGGCGAGGAGCAGGGCGGCGACGTGGTGGAGGAATTTGAAAATCATGGAAAGCAACGGGAGCGATGTGTTGGGCCGAGATCGGCGAATGCTCGGCCGGAGGACGTTGATGGAAATCGACCGCGGGCGGTCTCGAGTGTGGTTGGGCGTGGTCGTAGTGGATATTCGGCGGGCGGCGCGGAAGCCATCGGCCGGGCCAAGGGCAAGGGCGCTGAATCGGGGAAATTTCCTTGATGGCAATGGATCGATTCCGCGCCTAGAGCCTAGGAATCGTATGGTGCGAATTTGATGGATAGCTTTTGTCCGCATGCCCCGAAAAATATTGATGCGCCACATCGCCCGGCATCTTGGCCTCTCGGAGACCACGGTTTCCGAGGCCTTGCGGGGGTTTCCCCGCGTGAAGGCGACGACGCGCGCCAAGGTGGAAAACGCGGCGCGGGAACTGGGCTATCGGCGAAACGCCTTGGTGGGCGAAGTCATGTCGGAGCTGCGTCGCTCGCGTGTCGACACGTTCCGGGGCACCCTGGCCGCGCTCGATCTGGACGGCGCGAATCGTCGATCCGCGGGGGGGGATCGCTACCACAAGGAGCTCGTGACCGGGGCGTCGGTCCGGGCGGAGGAGCTCGGATTCAAAATCGATTCATTCGGGGCGGAGTTGTCGTCCGAGCGGCTGCTCCAGGTGCTCAAGGCCCGGGGTGTGCGCGGGGTGTTGTTCTTGCCGATGTCCACCCCCGATTTTTCGCGTTTCGACATGGCGGATTTCGCGGGCATCTACGCCGACTATCTCATCGGGTCCCCGGCGCCGCACGCCATCTGCCCTGACCATTACCGGGCGATTTTTCTGACCTTACAACGGCTGGCCGACATGGGTTACCGGCGGCCAGCCTTCGTCGTCCAGGACGCGCACGACTCGCGTTTGCTGCACCGTTGGGAGGCGGGCTACGAGGTGTTTCGCGGCCACTTCGCGGAGGCCTCGGGAATGCGTTGCCTTTCCCCTTACACGGTTCGCTACGTCCCGGGCGGGAGGTGGGATGTCGCCGCGTTTCTGGCCTGGTTCAAGAGCGCGGACTGCGATGTCGTGATCACCCATTTGCCGGACATCAAAGCCCTGATGGAAAAAGCCGGGGCGCGCGTGCCGGAGACGCACGGCTTCTGCTGCCTGAACCTGATCAACTGCACCTTTCCCGCGGCCGGTTTGGATCTCCAGCCCCGATCGCTCGGGGCGCGCGCGGTCGAGCTTTTGATCGGCCAGGTGCTCCGCAACGAACACGGCCTGCCAAACCGTCCGCTGACCACGACGATGCCGGCGGAGTGGGTGGACGGGCCCACGCTCAAGCGCCTCGTCTGAGCTTGGCGGACCGCCCTGCGTCCCGGCGCGCGGCTCAGACGACCGGGGCGCAGCCGAAGAGGCCGCGCCTCTTGATCGCGGCGGCGACGGGCGCGGGGACCATTTTTTCCCAGCTCGCATCCTTGGCGTGGATGCGCTCGAGCACATCGCGCGAGAAGATCGCCAGGATCTCGCGGTCGAAGCCCACGATGCATTCGAGGTAGTGGTTCTCGAGCAGGTGCTCGTAGAGGTTGCGCAGGTGCGGGGAGACCTGGACGTTGCGCGCGGTGATGAGCACGTCCTTGGCGAAGGGCGAAGAGGCGGGCGGGGCGAAGGGCGCGGTCGTCGCGGGGTGGCCGGTGGCGAGGTAGCGTTCGTAGGCGGCCTGCTGCATCGGGTAGACGTAGAGGCGCACGCTGTGGCGGAAGAGACGGCCGAAGTTCTCGAGGATGCCGCCCTCGAGATGCTCGTAATACTTCTCGTTGAAGATCTCGAGGAGGTTGTTGATGCCCATCGTCACGCCGATCATCTCCTTCGTGTAGCGGCGGAAGTAGGTGGTGAGGCGGTAATACTCGCTGTAGTTGGAAATCAATACGGTGCAGCCGATGTCGCCGAGCAGGTCGACGCGGGAAAGGAAATCCCGCGGGTCGAGCGCGCCGCCGGCGAGGAGGTTGTTCATCGTGATCTCCATGAGCACGACCATCTCCTTCCCCTGCACGGCGGGCTCCTGCATGAACTGCGCGGTGGCGCAGTTGAGCATGTCGACGTTGACGTGGGTCACGGGCCGGAAGCTGCCGCGTTCGACGAGAATGGCCTTCTTGTAGAGCACCTCGGAGGGCTGGAGGACTTCGCCGCCGGGGCCGAACATGACGGCGTTGGTCAGGGCGTGGCGCACGAGGTGGAGCGACATGATGCGGTTGTCCACACCCGGGAAGGCCGGGCCGGAGAACTTGAGCATGTCGACCTCTATGCGATCGGAGCCCACGTTGTCGGCGAGGGAGGCGATGAATTTCTCCAGGTCGTCGCGCAGGTAGAGCGCGGCGTAGATGAGGTTGGTGCCGACGATGCCGATGGCCTCCTGCTGGCGGAGGTTGTCCTTGTCCCACATGCGCACGTGGAGGACGACGTCGCTGGGCTCGGAGCCGGGCTCGGCCTGGAAGCGGATGCCCATCCAGCCGTGGCACTCGTTGTTTCCCTTGTAGGACTTGGCGGCTACGGTGTCGGCGAAGACGAAGAACCGGGTGGTGGCGCCGCGTTTTTCGCTCAGACGCGTGATGAGCAGCTCGTATTCGTGGTCGAGCATGGTGTGCAGGCGCTCGCGCGACACGTAGCGCGGGGCCTTGCCGTAGATGGCGTCGCTGAAGGTCATGTCGTAGGCCGACATGGACTTGGCGATGGTGCCGGCGGCGCCGCCCGCCTGGAAGAACACACGCGCGACCTCCTGGCCGGCCCCGATCTCGGCGAAGGTGCCGTATTTGGTGTCGTCGAGGTTGATCGTGAGCGCCTTGCGATGCGTCGTCAGGAGGGAGGGCTGGTCCATGCGATGAATGAAGCGCGAAGCAGGAGGCATGCAAAGCGCGGAGGGCCGGCGCGAAGCGTTTTCCAAAGAGGGCTCGCCGGACGGGCCGCGGAGGGTAGGGTGGCCGGACTTTTTAAATGAAAGCGTTTTTCGCCTCGTTCATCGGCACCTTGCTGGCGCTTTTCGCGTTCGCGGTGACCTCGGTCATCCTGGTTTTCGGCGGCTTCGCCATTTTGGCGTCGATGGGGGAGCCGGCCGGCGTGATGCAGGTTCCCGACGGCTCCTATCTCGTGCTGAATCTGGACGGCACGAACCTCACGGACGCCCCTCCGGCGGTGGAGGCGGGCGGCCTCGCGTCCTTGCTTTCCGGCGACGCGCCGCGGGTGCTCTCGCTGCGCAAGGCGGTCCAGGGCCTGCGCCACGCGGCGCAGGACAGCCGGATCCGCGGCGTGTTTGTCACGGGGGCCTTCGCGGCCGACGGCTATGGCACGGGCTTCGCCGCGCTGGCGGAGCTGCGCGCGGCGCTCGGCGAAGTGCAGTCGGCGGGGAAGCCGGTGAAGGCCTACTTCGACGAGGCGGGCACGCCCGAGCTGTATCTGGCCTCGGCGGGTCGGGAGATCATGCTGAATCCCTTCGGCCTCGTGGTGATGCCGGGCCTGGCGAGCGAACCGATGTTCTATGGCGGCGCCTTCGAGAAATGGGGCGTCGGCGTGCAGGTGACGCGTTCGGGCAAATACAAGGGGGCGATCGAGCCCTTCGTGCGCCGGGACCTCAGCCCGGAAAATCGCGAGCAGCTCACGGTTTTGCTCGGCGATCTCTGGACGGGGGTGCGCGACGACATCGCCACCGCCCGCGGCCTGAAGTCCGAGGAATTGCAGGCGCTCGTCGATACGGAGGGCCTGATCTCGCCGGAGTCCGCGCATAAGTCCGGCCTTGTTTCCTCGCTGGGCTACCGCGACCAGATGATCGAGCAACTGCGCGCGGATACGGGCGTCGACGCGGGCGAACCGTTCACGCAGGTGGCCTTCGCGGACTATTTGAAACAGATCCACGATCGTGACGGAGACACGAAGATCGCGGTGGTCTACGCCGAGGGCGAGATCGTCGACGGCGAGGGCGCCGACGGCGAGATCGGCGGCGGGGCCTACGCGCGCGAGCTGCGCGCCCTCCGGGAGGACGACACGATCGCGGCGGTGGTGTTGCGCGTGAACAGTCCCGGCGGCTCGGCCGGAGCCTCGGAGGAGATGCTGCGCGAGCTCCGGCTGCTGCGCGAGACGAAGCCGGTCGTGGTCTCGATGGGCAGCTACGCCGCCTCGGGCGGCTATTGGATCTCGAGTTTCGGGGAACGGATTTTCGTCCAGCCCACGACCATCACGGGCTCGATCGGCGTCTTCGGCGTGCAGTTCGACCTCCAGAAACTGGGCGAGACGATCGGCATCACCTGGGATCGCGTGCAGACCAGCGAGAAAGCCGGGCTGATGACCTCGGCGCGGCCGAAGACGCCGGCGGAGCTGGCGGTTTTCCAGCGTCTCGTGGACCACACCTACGACGAGTTTCTCGTGCGCGTTTCGGAAGGGCGGGGAATCGACAAGGAGGAGGTCCACCGCATCGCCCAAGGGCGTGTTTGGTCCGGCAGCCAGGCCGTGCGGCTCAACCTCGCGGACGAGATCGGCGGCCTCGGCGACGCCATCGCCCACGCGGCGAAGCTGGCCAAGATCGAGGGCGAGCCGGCGCTTTACGAATATCCGGGAACCCGGCCCCTTTCGGAGGCCTTGGCGGATCTCTTCGACGAACGCATCAGCCCGGAGACGCGGCTCGCCTCCTCGGTGCGCGGCCCGGTCGGGCTGGTGGTGCGCGCTGCGGAGGCGCAGGTGAAGCAGCTCGGCCGTTACAACGATCCGCGGGGCGTCTATGCGCGCCTGCCGCTTGACCTGCGCGTGCGATAGGCTGGCTTTGGCGACGACATGAGCACCACGCGACTTCTCGAAGACGTTCCCGCGACGATCATCCCCGCCGGCACCCCCGCGACGCTTCAGGCGGGCGAGGGCGTGCACATCGTGCAGACGCTCGGCGGCAACGTCACGGTGCGCACCGACCACGGGCTTTTTCGCATCGCCCGTGAGCACGCGGCGGCGATCGCGGGGCTCGATCTTGAAAAACTGGAGCGCGAGGCCGGCGCCGGCGCCGCGGTGGACGGGGAGTTTTCCGAGGCCGCGGTCTGGGATGCGCTCAAGGGCTGCTTCGATCCGGAGATCCCGGTGAACATCGTCGACCTCGGGTTGATCTACGACCTCGACGTCGAGGAACTCGGCGCGGGGGAGCGCAAGGTGGAGGTCAAGATGACCCTCACGGCCCCCGGCTGCGGGATGGGACCGGTGATCGCGGAGGACGCCCGCCAGCGCGTGGCCTCGCTGCCCGGCGTGAAGGAGGCGAAGGTGCACATCGTCTGGGACCCGCAGTGGACGCCGCAGATGATCTCCGATGCCGGCCGCAAACAACTCGGGATCGAGTGACGCGGATTTCTTAAACGCGAATGCACACGAATGGACGCGAATCCGACGCCGGCGCATCGGTGGGTGCGTCCGGTGGTCTTGGCTGTGATCCACGGCGAGCTATCGGTCATTCCTCCGGTGGGCTGATTCGTGTCCGTTCGCGTTTATTCGCGGTTACCCGATAGGGTGTCTTTTTCATGCGCGTCGCCCTCGTCACCGAGACCTATCCGCCCGAGGTGAACGGGGTGGCGATGACCTTGAGCCGGATCGTCGGCGGCTTGCGCGCCCGGGGCAACGTGGTGGAGGTGGTGCGGCCGCGGCAGAAACACGAGCCGGCGGCGAGTCCGGCCGATGATTTCGTGGTGCCGGGCGTCGCGATCCCGTTCTACAACGCTCTGCGCATCGGCCTGCCGGTGGCGATGCGGTTGGAGGCGCGTTGGCGCGAGTGGCGTCCGGATGTCGTCCACGTGGCGACGGAAGGTCCGCTCGGCCTGGCGTCGCTCGCGGCGGCGGGTCGGCTGGGGCTGCCGGTGACCTCGAGCTTTCACACCAACTTTCACGCCTACGGCGGCCATTACGGCGTGGCCGCCCTGCGGGACGCGACGCTGGCCTATCTGCGCTGGTTCCATAACCGCACCCGGTGCACGCTGGCCCCGACGCGCCAGATGGTGGCGGAGCTGGCGGCGGAACGGTTTCGCGGGCTCGCGGTGATGGCGCGGGGCGTGGACACCGTCTTGTTCGATCCGGCGCGGCGCGACGAGGCGCTGCGCGCGAGCTGGGGGGCGGGACCGGAGGCCCCGGTGGCGCTTTACGTGGGGAGGATCGCGGCGGAGAAAAACCTCGGCCTGGCGGTCGAGGCCTTTCTGCGGCTGCGCCGTCGCGAGCCGCGGCTGCGCTTCGTGCTGGTGGGCGACGGCCCGGCGAAGGAGGCGCTGCAGAAGGCGCATCCGGATTTCCACTACGCCGGCATGAGGCGCGGGGCCGAGCTCGCGGCGCATTACGCCTCGGGCGACTTGTTTTTGTTCCCCAGCGTCACGGAGACCTTCGGCAACGTGGTCACGGAGGCGCTGGCGAGCGGGCTGGTGGCGGTCGCCTACGACTACGCGGCGACGCGCGAGCACGTGCGCGAAGGCGGAAACGGATTTGCCGCCTCGTTCGGGGATCCCGAGGCGTTTCACGCCGCGGCGGGCCGGGCCTTGGACGCGCGGGCGGGGTGGCCCGAGATCCGGGCGTCGGCGCGGACCACGGCCCTGGGGCTTACCTGGGATTCGGTCGTGGGGCGATTCGAGGCCGACATCCGCGCGGCGGCGCGGCTGGGGTAGGGCGGGACCGCTGGGCCCGCCGCCGTGCCGTTCAGCATTTGCCGCTTCTACGCGGCGGGCCCAGCGGTTCCGCCCTACCTCAACCTCATTTCGCCGGCCACCACTGATAGAGGAAGAAGTAGACGAGCACGCCCGTCACGCTGACGTAATACCAGATGGGAAACACGACGCGGGCCCACTTCTTGTGGCGCTCGTGGTCGCCCTTGATCGCGAGGGCGAAGGTGCGCGGCACGAGGTAGGCGATGCTCATCGCCAGCAGCACGTGCGTGAGGAGCATGACGTAGTAGACCGCGCGGATCGCACCTTCGCCGCCGAACTGGGTGTGGATCGCCTCGCCCGCGCCGGCGTGCGCGCCCTTGAGGGCCTTGTGGGTAAGGTAACCGACGAGAAAGATCGCGGAGACGACGCCCGCGGAAAGCATGCAGGCGCGGTGGGCGTGCTTGTTGCCGGATTTGATGAAAACGAAGCCGGCGGTCATCAAGACGGTGGCGAGGGCGTTGAGGCCGGCGTTGAGCGCGGGGATGTCGTTGAGGGTCATCTGGCGAAGCGGGAGAGCGGTGAATGGCAACGGGGCAGGCTCAGGGTCAGGGGGCGATGAACCAGACTCGGTCGATCACGAGGGCGCCGAGTTGGAGAGGCAGCCAGCCGACGGAGCAGAGGAAGAGTTTGCGCGCCATGGCGTCGCGGGTGTCGGGCCGCAGGAAGGCGGCGGCGCGGGTGAGGAACCAGGCGCCGAGCAGCGCGCTGAACACCGCGTAGCCCGGGGTGGTCAGCCCGAGAAAGCTCGGCAGCAGACTGAGCGCCACGACCGCGATGGTGTTGACCAAGGACCAGCGGGCGACGGCGCCGCCGTCGGGATCGCGGGTGGTGAGCATGGGAAAGTTCACGCGGGCGTAGTCGTGGCGATAGGTCCAGGCGACGGCCATGAAGTGCGGGATCTGCCAGGTGAAGAGGATGCCGAAGAGGATCCAGCCCAGGGCGTCGACCTCGACCCGTCCGCCCTCGGCGGCGCCCCAGCCGATGAGCGGGGGAAAGGCGCCGGCGACGGCTCCGATCTCGGTGGACCAGCGCGAGGAGCGCTTGGCCGGCGTGTAGAGCGCGAGGTAGCTGACGATGGTGGCGAGGGCGAAGAAGGCGGCGAGTCCGGTGACCTTGCCCATCAGGCAGCCGAGCCCGAAGGCGCAGAGCGCCCAGCCGAGGACGAAGGCGTTGCCGGCGGGCAGGCGTCCGGAGGGCAGCGGGCGGTCCGCGGTGCGGTTCATCCGCGCGTCGGTGTCGCGCTCCATCCATTGGTTGAGCGCGGCGACGCCCCCGGCGCAGGCGCAGGTGCCGACGCAGAGGAAGAAAAATTCGGAGCCGTGCCAGCCGGGCTTGGCGGCGGCGTAGCCGACGAGCGTGGTGAGCACGGACAGGAAGCTGAGCCGCGGCTTGGTGAGCTCGACGATGTCGCGGAAGGACGAGGGGGCCGGGGCGGCGCCGGCGGCGGAGGTGTCGGCGCTCATGCGGCGGCGGCCGGGGTGGCGGCGCGGAGGGGACGATGCATCCAGAAGGCGAGGAGGAAGGACGTGGCGAGGAGGAGCGCGCCGACGATCACGTGGCCGGTGGTGAAGTAGGGATCGCGCAGGCTGAGCACGGTCGCGGCGCCAAGCGAGACCTGGACGACGAGGAGAATCAGGAGCGCCGCCGCGAGACGACGCAGGCCGGCGGAGACGTCCGGACGGCGGATGACCGCGACCGAAAGCGCGACGATGGCGAAGGCGAGGACCAGGGCCATGACGCGGTGGACGAAATGGATGACGACGCGGAAATCCGACGAGGCGGGCAACCAGCCGCCCTCGGGGGTGCTGTGCGGAAAGGTGGGGATGGCGAGGCCCGCCATGTTGTGCCGCATGACGGCGGCGATCACCAACTGGGCGAGGACGAGCAGGACGAGCCCCGCGGCGGCGCGACGGAGGCCGGCGGGCACGGTGCGTTCGGCGCCGGCGATCCAGGGACGGGAGAGGGAGGCCGCGATGGCGAAGAGCACGCTCACGTAGATCTGGGCGAGGATGCCGTGCGGGATGGTAAGCATCTGGCCAAGCGTGAGGTCGAAGCCCGGCACCGCGATGGAGTTGAGCAGGACGCGTTTTCCGCCGATCAGGCCCTGGATCACGACGATGGCCAGCGCGGTCCACCCGAGGCGTCGCACCCAGCGGCGGGATTCGACCCGTTGCAGCCAGACCGCGGTCGAGATGGCGAGCAGTCCCATGCCCATGCCGAAGAGGCGGTGCGAGTGCTCGGCGAACATGTAGATGTCGCGCAGCCAGCCCTCCGGATTGATCGAGCCGTTGGAAAGCGGCCAGTCGGGGAACGCCATGCCTGCGCCGATGCTGGTGGTGAAGGCGCCCATCGTGACCACGAAGAAAACCCAGCAGGCGGCGGCGGCGCTGAACCACGCGAGGCCGGGGCGATAGGCGGCTGCCGGCGAAGGCGCGGATGCGGGGGCGGGAAGGGTGGTCGCGGACGTGGCCATGGACGGAGGTGAATCGCGGAAGGAACGGAGGACGCTAGAGTCCGCAATGCCTTTGACAAACGTTTCCCCGGGGCGGAACGGTGGAGCATGAATCGACGGATCACTCGCGCCTGGATCATCGGAGCCTTGGCCTGCGGCCTGACGCTGGGCGTGGCGGGATGCGGGAGAGAGGCTCAAGGGGCTAAAGGCGAATCGGATGCGAAGGGCTCCGCTCCGCGGGGACGCCCGCTTTCCGGCCTCGTGGTCTCGGTGATCGCCGAGCGAGGGACCTTGCTGGTCGAGCACGACGAGATCCCGGGCTATATGCCGCGGATGACCATGGAGTTCGAGGTGGGGCCCGGGGATCTGGCGCTGGCCAAGGAGGGCGCGTCCCTGCGCGCGACCTTGGTGGAGGCGGGCGAGGGACGTTTTCGGTTGGAGGGCGTATGGTGGCGGGACGCGGTGGCCGAAGGCGCCGTGCAAAAGGCCGCGTCGCAGCTGCGCGAGGACACCGGCATCCGCGGGCGGGCCGCCTACCGCGAGGTGGGCGAGAACCTGCCCGACTTCGCGCTCTACGATCAAAACGGAAAGGTGGCGGAGGCGGGACGGTGGCGGGGCAGGCAGATCATGCTGAACTTCATCTACAGCCGTTGTCCGATCGCGACGATGTGCCCGCTCTCGACGTCGAAGATGATGGAGACCCAGCGTCTGGCGAAAGCGGCGGGCGTGGCGAATCTGGAGCTGGTCTCGATCACGCTCGATCCGGAATACGACACGCCGGGGGTGCTGCGCGAATACGCGACGGCTCGAGGCATCGACACGTCGAACTTCTCGTTTCTCACCGGACCGGAGAGCGCGATCAAGGATCTGCTCAAGCAGTTCGGCGTGCTGGCCGAGCTGGACGGCCAGACGGAGTCGGCGGTGCCGATCATCAAACACACGCTCGCGACGCTGTTGATCGACGAGTCGGGCAAGATCGCGTGGCGCGCTGACGGTTCGCAGTGGTCGCCCAAGGAGTTCGTGGAAAAGATGCGGCGCTGATATCGACCTCGGACCAAGCGGATGAACTCGGAAAACGGCATGAAAAGCGACGGGGTGAACTGGCGGAGCGTGGCGTGGATCACTGGCGCGGCGCTGGCCTTGTATGCGGGGTTCCGGCTGCTGCCCACGGGCACGAACCTGCACCACATGGATTTTCGCGTTTCGGGCGCCAACGCGCTCGAGATGTGCGACCCGGCGAACCCGCAGTTTATCCCCGTGGTCGCGACGCGTTCGCCGGTGAAGGTGGAGTTGCGCACGGAGGACGGCTTGACGCCGTCGGCCGGGCGCGAGACGCGTTTCGTCCTCACCCTCGCGACCGCGGGGGGGAAGCCGATCGGGCCGGCGGATCTGCTCACGGTGCACACGCGCAAGCTGCACCTGCTCGTGGTCGATTCGAGCCTTCGCGACTACCGCCACGTCCACCCGGAGCCGGGGGCCGCCCCGGGCGAGTGGGTGTTCGCGCACCGGCCGGCGGTCGGCGGGGTGTATCGGGTTTTCGCGGATTTCACGCCCGCGGCGACAGGGCGCGGGTTGTATGCGTTTGCCGACTACACGGCGACGGGCGCGGAGATCGCCTCGACGTCCGCGGCCGCCGAGGCCTGGCGCGCGCCGGCCCTGGGCGAGGAGTTCGGGCGCGACGGATATCTGCTTGCCCTGAAGTCCGAGAAGGGCGCGGCGGTGAAGGCCGGCGTCGCGGGGACGCTGGTGTTTTCCATCCGGGCGAAGGACGGCGCGCCGGTGCCGCTGGAACCGGTGATGGGCGCCTACGTCCACACGACGGCGTTCGACGCGGAGCGGAGCGGCTTCGCGCATCTGCATCCGCGGGTGGAGCCGGGCGAGGCGCCGGCGCCTTTGGACGGGCTTTCGCCGCCGCCTCCGCTCAAGGACGGGGCGCGGCCGGCCTTCGCCTTCGACGTGATGATCCCGCGCGAGGGCCGCTACCTGGTCTGGGCCCAGTTCAAGTTGCGCGGCGAGGAGTGGTTCCAGCCCTTCGCGCTCGACGTGGCGAAGTAGCCGCGGGGAGGGCTGCGAAGGCCGCGGCCGTTCCGCGGTCAGCGCCGGCGGCGGCGCGTGAGGACCCAGCCGCAGGCGGCGAGACTCGCGACCGTCGCGGCGGATCCGGGTTCGGGAATGGTGGATGCGAGCGTGACTTCGTAGACGCGCAGATTGTCGAAAGACGAGAGTCCGCGGACGAGAAATTCGAAGCGGTTGAACGACGGTGCGAGCGACGCGGTGGCGCTGGCGCCGACCGACGGCGGGTTGGCCATGTCGAACGCGGTGGCGCTGGTCCACAGGCTCGAGGTGTTGTTCCGGTAGTCGACGCGGTAGAGCAGGTGGAGGGTGGAGTTCATCGACGCGCCGGAGTTGGCGGAGGCGCCCGCGAGCTGGAGCGACGAGTCGAGGATGGAGTAGTTGCCGTCGAGCCCGGTGCCGCCGTTGCTGCCGAGTCCGCCGGTCAGGCCGGTCGAGTCGAAGAGCCGGAAGCTGGGCGTGCCGCCTCCATACTGCGTGCCGATCCTGGCCTCGAAGGCGATGTAGGCGTAGGCGGTGGTGGCGGACGAGTAGGTGCGGTCGAACACGCGGCCCATCGACTGGATGCCGGTGAAACCGTTGACTCCGCCGAAGACCACGACGCCCGACGCGTTGACGTTGAGCGGACCGCCCGCGCCGCCCGAGCCGTAGGGCATGGTCCAGGCCCCGGACCAGCCGGTGCCGCCGTTTTGGCCGACGATGCTGCCGGCGCCGTAGGAAAAGGTGTCTTCGCTGCGGAGCGCCGGAGTCTGGGCGCGGAGTCCGACGTAACCGCACGAAATAAGGGCGAGGGCGGCGGCGGCGCGCGTGGTCGGGAAGTTCATGCGATAGAAAAGATTTACGGAGGGATGAGCGCCGGCTTTGCGGGAGCGACATCAGAGTATCGGCCGCGGGCGTCGGATCTTTATTTTACCGCCGGAGATTGGCGCGTCGAAAACGGAGGCGCGGACGCTTTTTCACGCGTGCGGCGCCCCGCGCTTAGGCTTTGCCAGATCGGAGAATAGGGTTACGACGATGGCCACCATGCGACGCCTACCCCTGCTTTGCCTCGCGGCCGCCTTGTCCCTGTCCGCCGGTTGCGCCACCCGTCCGTCCCATCACCCCGAACCGCGTCCCGCCCGTCCGGCCAAGACCGCGACGCCACGCGACAACATCACCGAGCATCTGCTGGTGATCTCGGCCGTCTATGGTTCGGGGGACAAATTCGCCGACGTGACCTATCGGGTGAACGATTTGCTGCGCGATCCGGAGACGGTGTTTTGGGCGAAGCCCCAATGGCTCGGCGCCGACCCCACCCCGGGTTGGAACAAGGCGCTGGTGATCGTGTATGAGCACGACGGCCGGCGCAGGATCTTCAGCACCGGCGAAGGCGGCGAAGTGAGCGTCTGGCGATTGGTCGGACATGCGCGTTCCGAGGCGAAAAAGAGCGCCCCGGAGCCCAAGCCCAACAAGCAGAAGAAGCCGGCGCGGAAAAAGATCTCGCCCGAAGGGGGGGACATCTAGTCGCGCGGGTTTTCGCGGTCGATGGCTGCGCGGACGATCCGTGCCGGAAGAGGTGCGGGCAAAGTCGCCGCGCCGGAAACGATGCGCGGGCGCGTTTGCTCCGCTCAGGCTCAGGCGGAGGCGGCGGCCTTGCGGTGGTGGATCACGACGCGGTTTTCGTCGGGATCGAGCACGACGGCCATGTGGCAGCCGGGGCTTTCCTGGGGCGGCCAAAAGAACTTCACGCCGGCGGACTTCAACTCGGCGATGGCGCCCGGAAAGTCCTCGACCTCGAGGGCGACGGCGGGTCCGGCGTTGGCGGGCGGCCACTGGTCGCCCGCGCCGGTGGCGAGGGCGAGGCAGTTGGCGCCTAGGTCGTATTCGACCCACCGGGGATTTTCTTTGTCGCCCCAGACACGGGAGACGGAGAGGCCGAGCACGCCTTCGTAGAAGCGGCGGGCGCGGGCCATGTCGGTGACGGGATAGCCGGTGAATGCGATTTCGGTGATTTTCATGGGGGGGGCGCGTGTGAACGGGCCGTGACGAACTTAACGCGATTCGCGAAGTGACGAGGCGGCGGGGCGTTTTCGGAATTTATCCGGTGCGGGGGCCGGTGGAATCGAAGCGCCAAGCGAGGATGCGGCTATGCTTTTGACCGTGGCGCATGGGGATGACGCGAAGCTCGGTCGCGCGAGCGGAGGCGAGGGCCTTTTCGAGTTCGGGTAGGTGGGCGCTTTTCGCTACGAGGCTGGTGAACCAGTGGCAGAGCGTCGGGCGTGCGGCGCTCTCGGCGATCATGCGGCGCAGGAACCCGAGCTCGCCGCCCTCGCACCAGAGTTCGTTGGCTTGGCCGCCGAAGTTGAGCGCGGGTTGGCCGGCGCTGCGATGGCTGCGACCGGCGGCGAGATTGCGAAGCTTGCGCGTGGTGCCGGCGGCGGCCTCGGAGGCGGAGGCGTGGAAGGGCGGGTTGCAGAGCGAAGCGGCAAAGGTTTCTCCGGGCGCGGTGACGTGGGCGAAGAGCGTGCGCGGATCGGGTTGGTGGCGCAGCTCGATCAAATCCGCGACGCCGACGTGGGCGTGCGCGGCGACGAGACGGCGGGCTGAGTCTAGCGAGGCGGGCGAGATGTCGGCGCCGATGAAGGACCAGCCGTATTCGCGCGCGCCGAGGAGCGGGTAGATGCAGTTGGCGCCGACGCCGAGATCGAGGATGCGCACCGCGGGTCCGCGCGGCGGCTGGCGGTCGGGCGTGGTTTCGGCGAGCAGGTCGGCGAGATGGTGGAGGTAGTCGGCGCGGCCGGGGATGGGCGGGCAAAGCGCGCCGGACGGGAGCTCATAGCGGTCGAGGCCGTAGTGGTGGGCTAGAAGGGCGCGATTGAGCGCGAGGACGGCGGCGGGATCGGCGAAGTTGACCGTGTCGCCCTCGACGGGGTGGGCCACGAGGTGGCGGGCGAGCGGCGGGTGCGCGCGAATAAGCGCGGGAAAATCATAGCGCCCGTGGTGGCGGTTGCGCGGATGCAGACCGTCGGTGGGAGCGGAGGGCGCGGCGGGCATCGTCAGCTGATCAGCAGCATGCGCGGGGGCTGGCCTGGCTTCGTGGCGGGCGCGCGGTGGACGCAGGGCGGAACGGGACTGCCGGGGCATTGGGTGGCGATGCGCCAGAGATTGCCGAAACCGAAGGAGTAGATGTGCGCGCCGGGCCGGGCGGCGTAGTGCAGATCGTAGCAATGCGCGGAGATCCACGCGGCGAAACCGGCGTCGTCGGCGCCGCCGTAGATGCGGAGAAGCTCGGCGCGTGTCTCAGGGATGTCGATACGACGGATGGACTCGTCGTTGGCCACGCCTTCGGAGGAGGCGACGGTGTAGCTGCAAAGAAAAGTGTCGGCGAGAGTGTTGGCGCTGTCGGCGTGGAAGTCGTAGACGTCGATCGGCACCGGGCCGGGCGCGGCCTCGCGCGGGTAGGCGGGGATGAGATCGAGCGAAGGATCGAGGCCGGCGTCGCGCAGGAGTTTTTGGTCGGCGAGGAGGATATCGCGCGCGATGCGTCCGGCGGAACTGAGGGGAAGTTCGAGCAGCGACTCGTCGTCGACCGTGGTGATCTCGTCGAGTGGACCGACGATAGCGGCGATTTCGTCAAAATTGCCCGAAAGCGTGCGTGGCCAGCAGAGCGCGTTGACCGCGCCGGAAAACGGGGTGGAGACGAGTTCGTCGAAACTGCCGACGAGTTTAACGCAGGG
>CAYTLL010000059.1:0-27110 GCA_964438755.1 uncultured Akkermansia sp.
GGCGGGGGCGGGCGCGGGGGCCGGGGCGGCGTCCTGCGCGGAGAGCGGGAGGACGGCGGAGAGCGCGGCGACGAGGACGGCGGCGGAGCGGAATTTCAAATTCATGATTTGAGATTTCAGAAGAGGACGGAAGGTGCGGGGAGCGGGGGCGGAGGACGCGCGAGGAGCGGAGTCGGGAGGGATCAGTTGTTGATCACGGTGTTCTGCTGGTTGACCGGAACCTCGCGGTAGCGCTCGGGGAGGATGAAGCGGAAGTTCTCCTTGGTATCGACGCGGAAGAAGGAGTTTTCGAGGGCCTTGGCCTGGCCTTCTAGGACCTTGACCTCGGCGTCGGTGAGCTTGGCGCCGTTGCGGAGGGCGTTGAGGAAGGCGGTGGATTCGCGGAAGCGGCGGAGGCCGTCCTCGCTCATGGTCATGGCGATGGCGAGCACCTGGCCCTCGGAGGCGTTGATGGTGCGTTCCCAAGGCTGGAAGCCCTCGCGGGTGAGGCGGAGGCGGGAGAAGCCGGGCTTGAGGCTGATCTTGCCGGGGGCGGTGCCGACGGCGACGCCGTCGACCTCGGCGGTGGCGGCGAGCGGGACGACCTTGAACTTGGCGTCGCCGACGGTGACGACGTTGTCGGCGCTCACGCGGACGTCGGGGATGTAGAGGTCGGCGGCCTCGACGTTGAGGGTGATGGCGACGGCCTTGGCGGCGGGTTTGGCGGCGGCGATGCGGCCGGCGTCGCGGCGGGCGCGGAGGGAGGCGACGATCTGCTGCGACGCGTCGTCGAGGAGATCCTGGGAGACGCCGCCGGCGTCGGAGGCGGCGTGGGCGTTGGCCTGTTCGGAGCGGACGGCCTTGACGACGTCGCCGGTGAGGGCGCCGCCGCCCTGGGCGTCGAGGACCTTGTAGGCGACGCGGAGGGTGTAGTCGGTGTTCTCGAGCTTCTGGCCGTAGGCGCTGACGGAGCGTTTGGCCTTGGTGCAGGAGACGATGGAGGCGTGGACGAGGTAGTCGGCTCCGAGGTTTTGGGCGAGGCGCACGGCGCTGGACTGGTCGATGAAGGCGGCCTCGGCGGCGCGGGCGGCCTTGGCGGAGTCGGCCTCGGCGGGGGCGCCGGCGGGGACGAAGTCGCGCAGGTTGGAGACGACGAGCTCGCGGGAGACGAGTTGGAAGCCGAGGTCGGCGAGGCGGGCGGTGAGGAGATCCTCGAGCTGGGCGATCTGGTCGCCGCCGCACTGGCAATCGCAGTCGGCGCGTTGCGAGACGACGATGCCGGCGACGTAGGTCTTGGCGACGGTCTCGCGCTCGCGCTGCGTGGTGGTGGTGAGCTTCTCGGTGACGGTCTTGCCGTCGGAGGTGACGACGGTGCGCGTCTCCACGGTGGTGGCGGGCGGCTCGGTGGAGCGCTCCGTGACGACGGAGGATTGGGCGAGCAGGGCGGCGGCGAAGCCGGGCAGGAGGCCGGCGACGGCGAGGAGGCGCGTGAGCTTCATGGAGGAGGGTGGACGGAAAAAGACAGCGAAGGCGGGAGAATGTGCCGGCGGCCGGCCGGCGACAACGGGAAAGCGACCGGCGGAGGATGCGGGGAAATCCCCGATGCCGATGCAAGGGAAGGAGAAGCGGAAGGGAGGGTCGGAGGCGGTGTTTTTGGCGTCGGAGGGGGTGGATCGGAGCAAAGCCTTGCGCGGGGGGGGCGGCCGGGGGAGCGTGGCGGACTTTTTCGCCGCCGGGGCCGGTCCGGAGGCAACGATGTCATGGTTAAATGGATACACGAGTTGCGGCCCACGCTGGCGCTGGCCCTGCCCATCATGCTGGGGCAGGTGAGCCAGATGCTGATGGGCATCACGGACTCGATGATGATCGGGCGGGTGGGGACGGTGGAGCTGGCGGCGGCTTCCTTCACCGGGGCGGTGTTCGGCGTCATATTCATCGGGAGCATCGGATTGTTGCAGCCGGGCTCGGTGCTGGTGGCGCGGGCGCAGGGCGCGGGCAGTCCTGCCGAGGCGGGGGTATGGCTCCGGCATGCGCGCTGGCTGGCGTGGGTGGCGGGGCTGGCGCTGGCGGGGACGATGGCGCTCGGCCTGTCGGCGGCGGATCGTTTCGGGCAGCCGGCGGAAGTGGTGGCGGCGATGGGGCCCTTCTATGTTCTGATCGCGGCCTCGCTCTTGCCCTCTATGTTGTTTCAGGCGGACCGGCAGTTTTCCGAGGCGATGGGGCGGCCCTGGGATCCCTTGCTCATCATGCTGGGCGGCGCGCTGCTGAACGTGGGGCTGAACTGGGTGTTTATTTTCGGGCGCCTCGGGTTCCCCGCGCTGGGGCTGACGGGCGCGGGGGTGGCGACCCTGCTGGCGCGGTGCGCGGTGGTGGCGGCCTTGCGCTGGAGGCTGCGCCGGGTGGCGGCCTTCGCGGTGGCGGTCGAGGCGGCGCGGGCGGCGCGGATCACGCGCGGGCGGGCGCGCGAGATGCTGGCGCTGGGCGTCCCCATGGGCGCGGCCTTGTTCTTCGAGGGCGGGGCCTTTTCGGCGGCCGCGGTGATGGCCGGCTGGCTGGGGACGGTGTCGTTGGCGGCGCACCAGATCGCGATCTCCTGCGCGGCGCTGACCTTCATGGTCCCGTTGGGTCTTTCGATCGCGCTCGGCATGCGCACGGGGGAGGCGGTGGGCGCGGGCAGGCGGGACCGGGTGAGACCGCTGGCCGTCGGCGCGACGGTTCTCGCCTGCGCGACGGCGGCGCTTTCCACGCTGGCCTTCGTGCTGGCGGGGGACCGGGTGGCGGCGGCCTTCACCCCGGACGGGGCGGTGGTGGCGCTGGCGGCGCGGGTGCTGGTGGTCGCCGCGGTGTTCCAGCTTTTCGACGGCCTGCAAGTGGTATTCGCCGGAGCCCTACGCGGGTTGACCGACGTGCGCGCGCCGCTCGCGGCCTCCTTCGTCGCCTACTGGCTGCTGGCCCTGCCGGCCGGCTGGTGGTTCGGCGTGCGGGGTGGCGCGGGGCTGGAGGGGATCTGGGGCGCGCTCGCGGCGGGGCTGGCCTGCGCGGCGGCGCTGCTGGGCTGGCGGCTGCGGACCTTGACGCGGTGATTTCGGTCCGGTCCAGGCCTCAGCCGCGGAAGGGCATCACGAGAACCGCGCGGCGGAGAAAGGCGTAGGGGGCGGGGGCGCAGGCGGTGAGGGCGAAGACGATCAGGGCGGGCGAAGGGCCGAGGAAGGCGAAGCCGATCACGGAGGCGGCGGCGCCCGCGACCAGATAGCCCCACATGAAGCTGTGGGTGCCGAGCATGGTCGCGACGGCGAGCAGGGCGATCGCGCCGCCGACTATGCCGAAATCGAGATAAAGCCCGGTGGTGAAACCGAGAAGGAAGGGGACCGGGGCGAGAAGTTTGCCGGCCTCCTGTCGTCCGGCTTCCATCTGGATAACAAGGGCGGCGGCGACGAGGGCGCACTGGACGAAGAGGGGAAGGAGGGTGGCGCCTTGGAGGCTGTCGGACATGGTCAGCAGGCCGACGGCGCTGAGGTGTCCGCTGGCGTAGCCGCGAAAGGGGTCCAGCCAGATCAGCGAAAGCTTCCACCAACTGCGGCGGCGGCGTCCGGAAGAGCCGCTTCGTCGCAGGGAGGAACTGCGCGCCTCGATCAAGGTGAGGTGGCGGCATCCCTCCTTGTAGAGCCAGCGGGGGGGGATCAGGCCGAAAGCGATGCCCAAAACGAGGGCGAACCAACCATAGTTGAAGTCCATGCGGGGTAGGAACCCGCGGATGAAGCAGAGTCGAGGAAGCGAGTCGAGCGCGGGGCGGACGCAGGCGTTAAAGCGGGAGCGCGACCCCGCCGCGCCAGGTCCCTTTGGCGGTCTATTCGCAGTTGGGTGGCGTCCGCTTCCGTTTGGTCGGGCGGAGAAGGCGGCCAAGATCGCCGCGCGGCTCAGATGCCGGGGCGTTCCAGGAGCAGATTCGCGGACATCGTCGTGGCGGGGACGGAGTCGGGCAGCGGGGGAAGGAGGAAATAGCCGGCGCCGATCACGGGATCGTCCTGGGGCGCCTGACGCAGAATCCCTTGGAAGGTGAGGGTCCGCGTCTTGATCTTCATGACGGAGGCGTCGGTCGTGCCGGCGACCTCGTCCCTGAGCTTGAAGCTTCCGCTGAAGCGGCCGTCGGCGGCGGTCGTGGCGATCTTCCACGAACGAGGGTTGGCGGGCGGGGCGGCCAGGACGGGCAGAGCCTTGTTCGCGGAGGTGAATTCGAGGATGGCGGGCAGTTCGTATCCGGAGGCGCCAAGGTCCTCGATGCCGTGACTAAGCAGGGAAAGGCCGGAGGCCGCGGGGTCGTCCGCGAGTGCGAGTCGTTGGGCCAGCGTCACGGCGGGCAGGGCGGGCGAGGAGGTGGTGGCCGGCTTGGCCTTGGAGGGCGGCGTCCAGGGGTCGAGCAGGGCGTGGGTCTCGACGCTGAAGCCGTCCGGGAAAAGGGCGTCGGCGGAACCCGAGGGTTTGGGCGCCTTGAGCCAATAGACGGTTTCGGCGGCCGAGGCCGGCACGCAGTAGCGTCCCGCGCGATCGGCGTCGGGGTGGGGCTTCAGGGTGAAGTCGCCCGACACGAAACTCCGCGGGCGGGATCCGTAGGGGCGGATGAAGAGGCGGTAGCCCAGATCGGCGTCGGGCAGGACGGATGCGGTCAGTTTGGATCCGTCGGCGAGGCGGCCGGACAGCTTCAGCGCGCCGCCGACGGAGATCGGCGCGGTGGAGAAACCCGAGCCGCCGGGGAAGAGCAGGTCCTGCACCGAGCTGGGGTTGGCGAGCACGAAGGTGTGGGTCCCGGCGGCGGGGCAGGGCGAGGATTTGCCATAGGCGGCGAGCCGGACCAGCGGCGGGAGGTCGAAGAGAAACACCTCGTCCGAGGTGCCGTTCTCGGTGACATACAGCGCGGCGTAGACGCCGCGCTCGTCGACCGTCACTCCGACGCGGTAAGTGTCGCCGGCGGAGGTGCGGCGGGAGGCGGAGCCCGTGGCGCCCAGGAGTTCGAGATCCGGCACGAGTTTGCCGGAAAGGGAGAGAGGCGCGCCCTCCCGGCCCAGTTCAAGGCGGCCGGTGAACGCCGCGCCGCGCGAGGGCAGGGTGAGGCTGAGCTTGCCGACCGGGGTGTTGTATTCGGCGAAATCGAAGATCAGGGCCTCGTAGGTCCCGGGAAAAGCCGGAACGATGGTGAGCGTGCCCGGGGTGCGCGCGACGATCTCGTAGTTGTTGTCCGCGCCGCCGGTGACGGCGATTTCGTAGTCGCCGGCGGGGCTGGATGATTTGGCGAGGGTGGAGCCGACGGGGCGGCGATCCAGGACCTTGACCGTTTCGTTCGCGACGAAGCCGGCGTAAGAAAGGGTCAGGACGGGGTTGGCGACGCCGAAGTGACGGAGCTGGTCGAGCGCCGCGACGGAAAGCGGGGCCTTGGCGATGACGAGCGTGCCGGAGGCGGTGGCGGAAAGCGCGGGGAGGCTCTTGGACGTGGCGACGACCTTGACGGAGTAGGAGCCGGCGTTTTTCGGCGGCGTGCTTTTGCCGGCGTAGGTGATCTTGAAGGAATAGTCGTCCGCGACGCCGGGGCTTATCTCGATGTCGCTCGCGGGGTCGATGATGGCGGCCGCGCCGGCGTAGGTGCGTTCGAGGTTTTTCAGGGAGAGCGCCACGGCGGCGGTGTCCTGCGCGCGCATCGCCTCGGGACACGCCAACACGCCGAGGATAATGGCCAGGATGGAGAGGACGGGGCGGATGGCGTGATCAGGGATCGACATCTTGAAATCGGAGCGAGTCGGAAGGTCTTGCGGGCATCGAACCGGCGCCCGCGCGAGGGTCGAGACGACGGGCGGGGCTCAAGGTTTCTCGAGACGAATTTCGCCCGAGACGCGTTCGGTGGACTCCGAATCGGAGAGCGGCGAGAGCAGGAAGGAGCCCGCGCCGAGCCGCGCGCCGGTCTCCGGCGCGGACTCGGGGGGCGTGCGGAGGACGCCGTAGAAGGCGACCGTGCGCCGCTCGGGCTTGGCGAGCGAGGGCGCGATCTGGTCGGACAGGGTGAATTTGCCGCTGAAAGCGCCGGTGGCCGGGGTGAACTTGAGGGTGAAGCCGGCCTGGTTGGCGGGCGTGGTGACCGGGGCGGCGACGGAAAAGGTGCCGCCCGGGGCGAGCAGGCCGGCGGAGGGGAGGGCCGCCGCGAGATCGCCCAGATCGATGTCTTCCGGACCGAAACGGAGCGCGAGCGGCTGAGCTTCCGCGGGGCGCAGCCAAGGGTCGAGGGTGAGCGGCAGCGCGAGCGGGCCGAAGCCGGCGCGATAAGACTTATCGGAGGTCGCGGGGGCTTTGCGCCAGACCAGCGATCCTTCGTCCGAGGCAGGCAGGTAGCGGCGTCCGGCGAAGAGTCCGGAGCCTGGGTGCGCTACAAGGGCGAATCCGCCGGCGAGGAAACTGTTCGCGCGCTTGGCGTAGGGAAGGGCAAAGAGGCGGTAGGCGCCGTCGACGTCCGGGGACAGGGTGGAGGTGAACGGCGTGGTGTCGGCGAGGCGTCCGACAAGCTTGAGCTTGCCCTTGGTGTCGATGGCGGCGGTGGCGTGGCCGGAGGCGCGCGGGGCGTCGTCCGGCGCCTCCGGGGCAGGCGCGAGCACCGCGGTGTGCGCCCCGCTCCATGTGATCTTGGGCGAGGAGGGGGGCACGAAAACGCGTCTGCCGGCGGTGGCGGAGGCGAGGGTGGCGGAGCCGAGATCGAGGTTGGCGGTGAAGCGTCCGTCGAGGGCGAGGGCGAAATCGAGGGCGTAGGCGCCGACCACGAGGGAGGCCCCGGCGGTTTCGAGGGCGGAGTTCAGGTCGAGTTTGCCTTTGAACGCGAGGGCGGCGGTTTCCCGGGCGAGCACGAGGCGGCCGGTGAAGGCGCGTCCGGACGAGGCGACCGTGAACTCAAGCTTGCCGGCGGGGAGAGAGGAGGCGTCGAGGAGCAGGGCCTCGTAGCGGCCGGCGAAGGTATCCACGATGAGGATACCGGGGACGTAGGTGAAGGAGTAGTCGGCTGCGGCGCCGCCGGAGACCTTGATGGCGTAGGAGCCGCCCGGGCTCGAGGTCCCTGCGGAGGTGGCGGCGCGGGGCTGTCGGGAGAGCACGGCGGGGCCTTCGCCGAAAACGAAGCCGGAGCAGGAGAACGTGAGCGGCGGGTTGGCCTCGCCGGCGAATTTGCGCTGGTCGTCGGCGGTGACGGTCAGCGGCGCCTTCTCGACGACGAGTTTTGCGGCGACCCGGGTCTTGTCCGCCGTGGCGACGACGCTGTAGGTGCCCGCCTTGACCGGAGGTTCGGTCGAGCCGTTGTAGGTCACCACGAGCTCGCGGAGGCGGGGCGAGGGCGTGACGAGGGCCGTGACGGCGCGAGGGGTGCCGTCGTAGCGCTGTCGGAGGCCGGACAGCGTGATCGAAAGAGCCGGCGTGTCGGCGACTTTGAAGGAACGGGTGACGGGAGCGGCCGCGAGGTAGTAGGCGTCGCCGGGCTGGGACGCGCGAAGGGTCACGACGCCCGGTTTGTCGGTCAGGGCGAGGACCCCGTCGACGATCTGGGCGGGGCCGGAGACCACGGTGATGGTGACGAGAAGTCCCGAACTGGCCGTGGGCATGAGCAGCGGGGCCGGGTCGCCGGCGATCAAATCGGGCAGAGCCTGGTCGAAGGTGATCGTCTGTTGCAGCGAGGGGGCGGCGAGCGACCAGGCCAGGCGCACCGAGCCCGTTTCGTCGCCGAGGACATCGACGGCGATCCAGTAGGTGGCGCCTTGGTAGACGGGGACGGAGAGCCGGCCGTAGGCGTCGGAGCGCGTGTCCGACGCGACGATCTGGAGCGCGCCGGGTGTGGAACCGGCGAGGATGGTGAGCGTGACGGGACGGGCGCCGCCCGCGGTATCAACGGTCCAGACACCGGTGGACGGGGCGGTCCAGCGCCACCAGACGGAGTGGTTGGCCGGGAACGGGTCGCCGTTTTCGCCCGTGGCCTCGATGTTCGAGCCGGTGGCGGAGCCGGAGGCGCCGGAGATGCGCGCGGCCGAGGCGGCCTTGTCGTTGACGGGGGGCGCGACGACGGTGAAGGAGGCGACCACGTCCGTGGCCGGCAGATAGCGAGCATCGCCCGCTTGGGAGGCGAGGACGACGACCTTGCCGGCCTGCCCGGTGAGATCGAGCCGTCCGGTGTCGAGGGTGGCCGGGCCGGACACCAGGGTGTAGGAAACGGGCAGTCCGGAGCTGGCTTGCGCGTCGAGATAGACGGGGCCGCCGGAGACGCCGATATCGGGAGGCGCGGGGAAATCGATGGTCTGGGTCAGCGAGGGCGCGGTGAAGCTCCACGCGAGCCGGGCGACGCCGGCGTCCTCCTCGAGCGTGTCGAGGGCGATGACAAAGGTGGTCCCCGGGGCGGCCGCAAGCTCGAGGCGAGGACGGACGCCGGGACGGGTGTCGGCGTCTGCGGCGACGAGCTCCCCGTTCGCGAGCGTGAAGACGGCGAGGGTGGCGGGGATGGCGCTGTCGGCCGTATCCAAAACGAGGACGCCGGTGGCGGTCGCGGTCCAGCGATACCAGAGCGAGCGGTGCGCGGGATAGGTGTCGTCGGAATCGGCGGTGGCGTAGCGCAGATCGGCGTTGAGCGAACCCGCGGCGCCGGCGAGGACCTGGGCGTCGGAGGCGCGGTCGTTGGCGGGAGGCGCGATGACGGTGAAGGAACGCTGGATCGCGGGCGCGGGCTGGTAATAGGCGTCGCCCGGCTGGGTGGCGCGGAGGGTGACGACGCCGGGCTGGCCGGTCAGCGAGAGGCTGTCGCCGCTGAGCGTGGCGGGGCCGGAGACGAGGGTGAAGGAAACGGGCAGGCCGGAACTGGAGCTGGCGTCGAGGAGACGGGCGGGCGCGGCGACGTCGAGGTCGGAGAGCTCCGGAAAGTCGATGCTCTGGGACAGCGAAGGAGCGGCGAAGCTCCAGGTCAGGCGCGCGGCGCCGGCGGGCTCTTCCAAGGTGTCGAGCGCGACGAGGTAGGTGGCGCCGGGGGTGACCGGGACTTCGAGATGCGGACGGACGCCGGCGCGGGTGTCGGAGACGACGGGAAGTCGTTCCTGGCCGGTCTGGGTGAAGACGGCGAGCGTGACGGGGGTGGCGCTCGCCGCGCTGTCCAAGGTGAGGACGCCGAGGGCGGTCGCGGTCCAGCGATACCACACGGAGCGGCGGGCGGGATAATCCTCGTCGGGCTCGGCGGTGGCGTAGCGGAGGTCGGCGTCGATCTGGCCGGCGGCGCCGCCGAAGAGCGCGGCGGCGGAGGCCTGGTCGTTGGCGGGCGGCGCGTGCACGGTCAGCTGGAAGTCCAGCTCGGCGGCGAGATAGGTGTCGTCGCCGGCCTGGTTGGCTCGGAGGACGATCACGCCGGGCTGGCCGGTCAGGGACAGGGTGGCGCCGGACAAGGTGGCGGGGCCGGAGAGCAAGCTGAAGACGAGGGGCAGCCCGGAGCTGGTCGTGGCATCGATCTCGAAGGGCGGCGCGTCGACGGGGAGGTCGAGGACGGCGGGCGGGGCGATGGTTTGCGTGGCGACCGGAACGGCGAGGCTCCAAGCCAGGCGGAGCGTGCCCTGGGCCTCGTTCTGGCCATCCAGAGAGATGCGGTAGGTGACGTTTTTGGTCACGGACAGGGAAACGCGGCTGGCGGCCGGCGAGGTCGCGGAATCGGTGGCCAGAAGCGAGAGGCCGGAGAGGGTGGAGCCCGACCAGACGGAAAGCGTGGCGGGTATGGCGGAGCCGGCGGCGTCCAGGGTGAGGGTGCCGGAGGCGGGGGCTTGCCAGCTGAACCAGACGGAGTGGCGGGCGGAGGCGGTTTCGCCGGCTTCGGCGCTGGCGTGGAGGTTGGTGGCGTCGACGGAACCGCTCAGGCCGGAGAGGGGGGAGGCGGAGGCGAAGGCGTCGTTGGCCGGAGGCGTATAAAGGGCGAGGCTTTGCCAGGCGAGGGTGGCGGCGGCCGGCGTGGAGAAAGTGGCGTCCAGGGCGATGCGGTAGGAGACGCCGGCGGAGGCCTCGAATTCCACGAAGGCGGATCCGGCGGAGTCGCCGGGCGCGCCGGCCGCGACAAGATCGAGGTCGGCCAAGGTGTTTCCGGTGTAGACGTAGGGAAGCGGCGCGGAGTCGTCCGCGACGGTGGTCTGGAAGCGCCAGAGACCGGAGGCGGGGGCGGTCCATCGATACCAGACCGAGGCCTGATGCGCGGCGGGCTCGTCGGTTTCGGTGGTGGATTCGCGCGTGTCGGCGGAGACGGAGCCGGTCGGGCCGGCGAGCGCGACGGCCTGGGCGAAGGCGTCGTTGGCGGGGCGGGTGATCCCGGGCGTGGTGAGGCTGCGGGTGGTGGAGGCGACCGAAAGCGAGTCCGGGCCGTAGGCGATGACGCGGTAATAATAAAGCGTCGCGGGGGAGAGCCCGTCGACGGCGAGGCTCGTGGCGGGCGCCGAGACGGGGTTGCCGAGCACGGATTCGGCAAAATCGGCGGTAAGGGACCACTCGACGGCGTAGGAAAGCGCCTGGTCCACCGTGCTCCAGGCGGCGGTGAAGCCTCGCGCGGTCAGGTCGGCGGGCGACTGGAGGACCGGCGGGCCGAAGGGGACATACGAGACTTGATCGAGGTAGGCGGCGTCGGGCGAAGCGGAGTCGGCCTCGACGAGGCGGTGAAGCCGCCAGCGGACGGTGACCGGCCCGGAGCCGTCGAGCGTGATTTGGGAGGCGGTCCAGCCGGTGGAAACGTAGAGGGCGTCGCGCGGAGCGAGTTCGTCGCCCACGTAAAGTTCCAGGTTCGAGGCGGCGTCCTCGGCCGCGTCGAGACGCCATCTCCAGGAGAGAAATCCGGGAGCGTTGACCGTGGTTTCGAGCCAGGCCTCGGATTCCGCGCCCGACAAGCCGGTGGCGCGGGCGGCGTCGACGCCGTCGGCGGTGACGCCGCTTTGGGCGCTCCAGGCGCTGGCGCCGCCGGTGTTCCACGCGAGCGCGGGGGTGTCGAGCGCCGTGGCGAGGGCGGGGACGGCCGCGCGCAAGGGCTGGCTCAGGAAGAGAAGGGCCGCGGCGGCGAACGACAGTCGACGGAGGGGAAACATGGCGTGATAAAGGATGGGGCCGGGGTGGCGGGATCGGGGCGATGCGGTCGGCGGGGCGGAGGCGTGCCGGCGGGGGGGATCAGGGGACGGTGAGGCGCAATTCGCCGGTGGCCGGGGCGCTTTGTTGTTCGGAGCCGTCGAGCGGGGAGACCACGAACTGGCCCGCGCCGAGGATCGTGCCGGAGGGGGCGGGGGACGGGATTTGGCGCAGCATTCCGGTGAAGGGGATCTTTCGCGAGACGAGGCGCGTCGTCCCGGGGTTTCGCGTGGACGGCACCTGGTCGGAGACGACGAAGGAGCCGGAGAAGGCGCCGGTGGCGGAATCGATGGAGAACTTGAAGCCTTCCTTCCGGCCGTCGAGGGGCAGGGCTTTTCCGGCGGGGCTCAGGCTCAGCGCGGCGGGGAGCAGCTCGATTTGCGCCGCGGTGAGGTCGGTCCCTTCCAACGCGAAGTAATCCAGGCCGAGCGCCGCGAGTCCCGTGTCGGACGCGGGAGCGAGGCCGAGGCGTTGCGCGAGCGTGACGGCCGGCTGGGCGGGACGGGTGGCGGTGGCGCGTTTGGCGGCGGCCGGGGGCAGCCACGGGTCGAGTTCCGCGACGAGGAAACGTTCGTCGTAGGCGCCGCCGTAGACGGCTTGCGGGCCTTGGGGAGGGGCCCAGGCGAGAAAGGTTTGTTCGTTCCCGGAGGCCTGCTCGCCGTAGGGCTCCAGGAGCCGCCGGCCGGTCAGAGCGGGGTGGGGTCGGGTGAAGACGAGGCCGAAGAAATAGCCGCCGTTGCGAAGGCCGTAGGGACGGACGAAAAAGCGGTGGCCGGCGTCGTCGGAGAGCGGAATAGCGGCGGTGAAGACGCGGGCGTCGCCGAGCCGGCCGCGGAGGGCGAGGGCGCCGGTCTTGTCGATCTTGGCGGTGGCGTGGCCGATGCCGAGCGCGTCGGGGTAGGCGGTGGGCGAGGGCGCGGCGACGAGATCGTCGAGGAGGAGTCCGTAGGCGCCGGCCCAGGCGGGGAGGTTTTCGCCGGACGGAGCGCGGCGGCGCGGGGCGGGGACGGCCCCGAAGTCCTGCGTGTTGGTGGGATTGGTCCGCAGGAACCGTGCGGCGGCCTCGGGGCCGATGGAGAGCCGGAACGTGTGGAGCGCGCGGGGGTGGGAGGACGAATTTTCCGGCCTCGTCCACTCGACATAGGCCGCGTCGTGGTCGGGGCTGAAGCGGAGCGAGCCGCGGATCGCGACGGGCCGGGCCTCGTCGACGAGTTCGAGCACGCCGGTGTAGTCGCGCCGGTTGCGCGAGACGGTGATGCGGGCGAATCCGAAGGCGGAACTCGCCGCCTCGTAGGTCGCGGCGAGAGGCGCGACGACGAAGGTGCCCGGAACGAGGGCTAGGTCGTAGTTCGCGGTCTCGATCGGGTCGAGGGTGATGGGGTAGGTTCCGGGCGCGCTGGCTGCCTTCGCCGCGCAGCGCAGGACGGGGTCGGCGGGCAGATAGAGCGGGCTTTCGTCGGGGATGGAGACGAGTTCGAGGACGGGCGCTGCGAGCGAGCCCTGGAGCATGGAGCCCCGGGCGGTCAGCGTGAGGGCGCGGCGCGCGATGGTGAGCGTGCCCTCGGCGGACGGGGTGCCGTCGACGCGCGGATCGTCGATGGTCGCGACCACGGCGTAGGAGCCGGCGTTGGTCGGGGCCGCGGTGGATCCGGCGTAGGTGATCGTGTGGCTCGCCCACGACGGGGTGGGCGTGGCGGCGACGGTTTGAGGGCCGCCGTTGAACACCTTGGAAAGCCCTTCGAGCGCGAGGGAGCCGTTGGCGAAGGGACGAACGGTGAAACGACGCTCGACGGGCGCGGCGGGCAGGTGGGTGGCGTCACCCGCCTGGGTGGCGCGGAGAGTGACTTCGCCGGGTTGAAGCAGGGTGAGGGTTGAACCGGAAAGCGTGGCGGGGCCGGAGACGAGCTCGAACGAGACGGGGAGGCCGGAGTCGGCCTCGGCGACGAGCGTGCGCTGGAGCGGCAGCGTGGCGCCGAACGCGAGATCGTCCAAGGCGGCGAACGTGATGGTTTGCCCGATCATGACGGTGACCTGGAAGGAGGCGGTGAACACGCCGCCCTCGAGATCGGTCGCGGTGACGCGGACGGTGGTGGTTCCGGCGCGGTCGGAGGCGGCGAGGAGCGCGAGGGAGGTCCCGTCGAGCGTGGCGCCGAGCAGGGCGGGGTCGTCGACCGAGACGGAGAAGGCGAGCGGGGCGACGCGCGCGACGGAGGTTTCGACGAAGGAGGGGCGGGCGAGGTAGGCGGCGGTGAGCGGGAGCTCGTTCCACGGCAGATAGAAGGGGGCCGGAGTGGCGTCGTAGGCGGGCAGCGCGGCGATCGCGTCGGCCACGGTCATACCGTCGCCGAGCACGCGGGCGAAGACGGTGAAGCCGCCGTTCTGGGCGTCGAGATTGGAGGAGTTGTCGCCGAGGTTGATGAACCACTGGCTGGTGGCGCTGTCGGGATTGTCGCCGAGCTTGGCCATGGCGACGGTGCCGCGGGTGTTGGAGACGCCGGGCTCGTTCGGCACCGGGTCGGAGGTCGCGACGTAGTCGAAGGTGGTGTCGTTTACGAAGCGGAAGCCGCCGTTCTGGATGACGAAGTTCCGGACGGAGCGGTGGAAAAAATTGGCCGCGTAGCGCCCGGCGTCGACGTAGGCGAGGAAGTTGGCCACGGTGCGGGGCGCGGCGTCGGGCAGGAGCGCGAGGTCGATGTGGCGGGTTTCCACGCCGAGACGGATGGCGACGCGGACGGCGGGGCCGGGGACCTCGGGATCCTCGAAATGCGGGGCGAGGGCGATCACGGGCGCGCCCGCCTCTGGCGTGAGCGTGAGATCGGGGAGCGGGGCGATCAGCCGCGGAGGCAGGGTGGCGGCGCCCGTCCGCAGGGAGACGAGAAGCGAAAGGGCGGCGAAGGCCGTTCGGGCGAGGCGGCGCATATCGCAGGAAAGTGGAGGAATCCGGGGCGGGGGGGAAAGCAAAAGCCCGGCGCGCCGGCGGCTTCTCGGGAAAGTCCGGTGGAATGCGGCTCGCCCGGAGGCGAGGCCGTGCTTCGTCTTGGCGGCATGAACCGTTCCGCCCTCGTCCTTTGCGCTTTCGCCTGGGTCTTCGCGACCGGAAAAGCGGAGGCGGCGTGGTCGGGGCCGGAGCGGGCGGGCAACTTGCCGGCGGGGCAGCGCGAGGCGAGCGGCCTGGCGGCCTCGCTGCGGGCGTCCGGGATGTTGTGGACGCACGGTGACAGCGGCGGCGAGCCCGTGCTCGAGGCGATCCTGGCGGACGGGGCCTCGCGCGGGCGCTTGCGGATCGCGGGCGTGAAAAACCACGACTGGGAGGATCTCGCCTCCTTCGAGCTGGACGGGAAGGCGTGGCTCCTGATCGCGGACACGGGCGACAACAAGGCGGGCCGCGGCGAGTGTTCGCTGCTCGTCGTGGAGGAGCCCGATCCGGCGCGGCTGGTTCCGCGGACGGAGCTCGTGGCTAAGGTGGCGTGGAAGATCCCGGTGATCTATCCCGACGGGCCGCGCGACGTGGAGGCGGTGGCGGTGGATGCGAAGGCGGAGCGCGTGTATCTGCTGGCGAAGCGGACGACGCCGCACGGGCTGTATGCGCTGCCGCTGCGCGCGGCGCCGGCGGGGCGGCCGATGCCGCCGATGGATAAGGCCGGCGAGATCGCGTCGTTCCCCGCCGCGGAAGGCGTGGAGGCGCTTTTGCCCAGGCCGAGCGGCGCGTATCGGGCCCAGCCGACGGGGATGGATTTCGCGGCGGACGGCTCGGCGGCGGTGATCGTCACGTATGGCGACGTTCTGGTGTATCCGAAAAATGGTGACGAGGCCTGGTCGGCGGCGCTGGCGCGGGAGCCGAGGCGGCTGGCGCCGCACGGGCTGGCGCAGGCGGAGGCGGTGTGTTTCGGCGCGGACGGGCGGGAAATCTACGTGACGAGCGAGGGGAAGGCCGCGCCGGTGCTGCGGTATCGGGCGCGCTGAGGGCGGCCTCGCCTCGCGCCCGGCTCAGCGGCCGGGCACGCGCCAGACGAGGTCGCCGGTTTCGTAACGCTTGGAGCCCTGGGCGGTGGAGGCGTCGGGGAAGGCGCCGCCGTCGTCGCGGAGATTTTGGCCGACGCCCCAGAGGGTAAAGCCGCCGTCGGTGTCGCGACGGTAGCGGTAGGGTTGCCCGTCGAAGGGATCGTGGAGCGCGGCGAGCGCGGGATCGGTGGCGAGGACGGGGGCGAGCGAGTCGGGGTAGGCGCCGCGGGCGAGGAGGTGTTTTTCCAGGGCGACGGCGAGGCGGGCGAGGTCGTGGCGGGTTTTGCCCACGCCGACGTTTTTGAAGACACCTTGCAGGCTGGGCTGAGTGAGGCGCGTGAGCACGTCGTAGGGGGGGAACTCGGCGCGCGGGCGCTGGTCGAGGGGGCGCGTGCGATCCGGGTAGATGCGGGCGGCCCCGAGGTCGATGCACGGCAGCGATTCGTGGAGATGGATGCGGGCGGAGCCGGCGGCGTTTTGCTGAAGCCAGCCATAGGGGGCCCAGTGCGCGAGGAGGTAGAAAAGGCGGGCCTCCTGGTCGTTGCCGAAAGTCGAGGGATAATACTCGATGGTTTTGGGGAGTTGAAGCGGGATGGAGACGCTCCACGCGGTCTCGGCGGCGCAGGCTCGGCGGAGACTTTCCAGTGTGCGGTCATCGGCCAGGAGCGTAGCAAAGCGGTCGAGCTCGGCGGCGGTCCAGGCGTGCGTGGTGAGGCCCTGCCAGAGGACGGCGAGGGCGATGGAGTCCATGGCGACGGCGGTGAGATTGGAAATCAGCGTGGGGTCGCGCTGGACGGCGGTGCGCAGGCGCAGTGGAAGCGCGAGCGCGTCGGCGGCCGCGGCCGGGCGGCCGTCGGAGAGGGCGACGAGGGCCTGGATCGAGGCGGCGCGGGCGATGTCGCGCATCGGGCCGACTTCGGGCACGATGATGTTCATCGGGTCGTCCCAGTCGCGTTCATAGATGAGATAGGGGCGGCGGGCGGCCTCGGCTCCGAGCTCGGCCAGCAGCGGGGCGGTGCGAGCGAGGAAGGCGTCCATGCTCTCGTGGTCGCGCGCCTCCGACACCTGGTCGACCGCGGCCCGGAAGGCGGCCAGATCGGCGGGTGTGCCGGTCAGCGGGTCGGGCCGGCCGGCGTCGGGCAACGTGTATGCGCGGTTATAAGTTTCGGGCGGGGGGGGGATGCGGAGGAGCTGAAAGCGCCAGGAAAGTTCGCTCCAGAATTTGCCGATCGCGACGGATTCGTTCGGGGCGTCGAGGAGGGCGGTTTTGGCGAGGTTTTGATCGTCAGGAACCGGCGGCTGGGCGTGGTCGCGGAGATTGAAGGAAAGTCCCATCGAGGCGGCTTCGCGGGCCACGGCGTCGAAGGCGCGGCGGCCGCGCCAGTTTTCGACCACGAAGACGGCGGCGAGAAGAGTCGCGAAGGCGGCGCCGGCAAAGAGGAGGCGGCGGGTGAGGCGCCAGGTCCACCAGCGGAGCAGGATCAGGTGCAGAGCGCGGCGCGCGGCGTTTTTCAGATGAGCGGGGCACGCGGGGATGATTCGCGAAAACGTGGGATAAAGAGCGCGAAGGGACATGGCGGGGAAATCAGGCGATGGCGAGACGGGGCGGAGAGAGGACGCCGAGGGGGCGCGAGCCGGCGGGAGTGGGCACTTTTTCACGCGTCGGGGCGCGCGCGGGCGAGACGAGCGGATCGCCCATGCCGGAGTCGGCGGCGAGAGCGGCGAGTTGGCGGCGTTGTTCGAGCCAGAGGGCAAGGAGCGCGGTGTCGGCGGCGGGCGCGGAGGAGGCGAGGCGGGCGGGCGCGAGGGGCGGCGCGGAAAGGCGGTCGAGTTGCTGAAACGCGAGGATCGCGAGCCAGACGCAGGCGAGTGCGCTCCAAGAGCGGCGGTAGGGGGCGAAGAGTTCGCGGTGAAGGACGGCGAACAGATCGCGGAGGCTGGTGACGAGCGATGGACGGACGAGCGGCCGATCGGGGGCCTCGGAAGCGGACGCGGCATCGGCGGCGAAGCGAGAGAGGAGGGCGTCTCGTTGCGCGTCGAGGGCCGCGCGGGCGGAGGCGGCGTGGCGGGCGAGGAGGATTTCGCGCGGGGTGCGGGGCGTGTTCATGGGCGGGCGGGGGCCGGGGCCAGGCGCTCCCGGAGGGCGCGGCGGGCGTGGAAGAGGCGGGATTTCACGGTGCCGAGCGGGGCGCCGGTGATCTCGGCGATGGTTTCGAGGGAAAACTCCTCGAGCGTGTGGAGCAGGAAGACGGCGCGCTGGGCCGGGGGAAGTTCGTCGACGAGGGCGAGGAGGGCGGAGGCTTGTTCGGAGCGGAGGAGGCCGTCGCGCGGGTCGGGCGCGGTGTCGTCGGGCGTGGCGGCGAGGGTGTCGACGTCGAGCGGTTCCTCGCGGCCGGCGCGGCGCCAGTGTTGGACGATTTTTTGGTGGGCTATGCCGAAGAGCCAGGAGCCGAAGCGGGCGTCGTCGCGGAGGGAGCCGAGGTGCCGGTGGGCGGCGATGAAGGTGTCCTGCACGACGTCGAGGGCGGCGGTCTCGTGGCGGAGGAGTTCGTGGGCGTAGGCGAAGAGCGGGGTCTGATAGCGGGCGAGGAGGGCGCGCCAGGCGGAGGCGTCGCCGGCGCGGGCGGCGGCGACGTGGGCGGCGAGTTCGGGCGAGGGATCGGGGGCGGGGCGGGGCATCCGGGCGCCGGAAGCGGATGCGGCGCCTAGGGTGGAATGGACGAACACGCGAAAGGTTCAACGCGGGCGCGGGTTTCTTTCCGGCGCGTGGGGCGCGGCAGGGAGGGGCCCCGGGCGTGATAGGCGGCGGGGGGCGCGGCGTGGATCGCCTCGGCTGTCGGGCGGGGGGCTATTCCGGGGCGACGTCGGGGGCGGGGGCGACGACGAGGCGGAGGAAACGGCTTTCCCCCGCGGCGAGGTCGCTGGTGTCGACGTAGGTGAAGGGGGCGTCGGGGACCAGGTCGGGAAGGGGCGCGGTTTGCCAGTTTTCCAGGTCGCCCGAGCTCTGGATCGCGTAGATGAGGCCGGCGGTGGCGCGGGGCGTGAAGGTGAGGCGGAGGAGCGCGGCGTCGACCTGCATGTCGCACCACGGAGTCGATTGCGGGACGGTGGGGTCGTGGCCGAGGGCGTATTCGAGGAGGTTGGGAAGACCGTCGGCGTCGGGGTCGGCGTCGGGGCGGCCGTCGACGGTCGGATCTGCGGAGTCGGGCCAGAAGCGGTGTTGCCAGCCCTCGAGCGCGGTGGACGCGGGGCGGTAGTCGGCGAGGACGAGCGAGGAGAGGGTTGTGGTGACTTGAAAACTGCCGGAGCCATCGGTCGTCCAGACGCGACCGTCGTGGAGGTGGGCGAAGGCGCCCGTGACGGTCGCGGCGCTCGCGAGGGTGAACGTGGTCTCCGGCGTGAGCGTGGCGGCGAGGCCGGGCGCGAGGCGGAGGCGGAGCCGGCCGTCGAGTTGGAGCGCGCCGGTGACGAGGAGCTGGTCGCAGGCGCCGGCGTCCGTGGCGAGGAGGTCGAGGCGGAGCTCGGAGCCTGGGGAGAGGACGAGGGAGCGGGTGACGCGGAGGGTGCCGGCGGTCTGGGCGGAGCCGATTTCGAGGGCGGAGCCGGCGCCGAGCGCGACGTGGCCGCTTATTTTGCCAGTGGCGCGGAGCAGGCCGCCTGCGAAGGCGAGGGGGACGGTGTCGCTTCCGACGAGCTCGGCGTCCTCGATCCGCGTTTCGCCCGCGGTCTGGGAAAAGGTCACCGGGTTGACGGCGAGGGCGGAGCCGGCGGTGACGCGGATGAGGCCGGTGTTGAGCAGCGGGACCGAGAGGAAGTTGGGAAGAGGGTATCCGAGGGTCGGCAGGTTGTCGGCGAGAACGGTGCCGGCGTTTTCGATTTTGAAAGGCGGTGTGCCGATGCCCGACCAGACGCGTCCTGGTCCGGCGGGATCGAAGCGGATGAGGCCGCCGGGGGCGTTTTCGATCGTGGCGCTGTAGCCCGCGAAGCCGGATCCGTAGAAGGCGCCGCCGCGGTCGAACTGGAGCGTGCCGCGATTGGTGAGACGCGAAGGAATGGCGAGCGTCGTCCCATAGAGCCAGCGAAGGCGGGCTCCGGGGTGGTTCACGAAGCCGCCGCGGAGGGTGCAATAACCGAGGACGAGATCGCCGTGGTTGTTGAACGCCTGCTCGATCTCGCAGCCGTCGGCGCGCAGCGGGCCGGAGCCGAGCGAGCCGGAGAGGATCACTTGGTTGGCCTGGACGACGCCTCCGCCGGAAACGCGGGTCTGGTCGAGGAGGTAGCGCTCCAGCGGTTCGCCGTAGGGGCCTGTCGTGCCGCCCAGCCAAACCTGGGCGGAGGCATCCAGCTGGACGTCGCCCGCGATCGAGCCGCCGCGCCCAAACGAGATGGAGGCGGACGGGCCGACGACCAGCCGGGCGGCGGAGTGCTGGAGGAGCGGCGCGTTGACGGTCACGCCGCGGGACTCGTCGACGAGGATCGTGCCGAGATTGAACAGGCCAAAGGGGGTATCGCCGCCGACGCCGACCGGCTCGACGAAGACCCCGGAGGTGCCGTCGTCGAACTGAAGAGGGGTGACCGTGTTTGGATTGAAGCGGAGGACGCCGTCGAAGGCGTTGATCAGCGTGCCGACTGGATCAAGGGGGGCGGCGCCGATCTCCGTGACGAGGCCTCCGACTTTGCCCAGCAGGAGCGTCCCGTGGTTGGTCAGCGAGGATTCGGCGTTGGCGAAGCCCACATCCTGCAGGGCCACGATCCGGAGCCCGGGAGCGAAGGTGTTTCCCCCGGAGAATGTAATGCCGGTGTAACTACAGGTGAGCGTGCGCGGGCCGGAGAGCGCGACGCCATCGAGGGCGAGGGACGCCACCGTCGAGTCTTCCGCGAGGGAGACGGAGGCGGCGGCGATGGTCACGGCGTGCTCCTCGCCGCCGGGACCGCCGGGCGTGAGGGCCGGGGACCAATTCGCGGCGTCTTGCCAGGATCCGCTTGCGCCGCCTTGCCAGGTGATGGCGAGGGAGGCGGGCCGGGCGATGTTGACGAGCGTCAGGCAGAGAAGGGCGGTCGCGAGGCCGTTGCGAAGGTGTGGAAGCGAGGGCGATGGACGCATGGGCGCGGGGGGGCGAAAGCCTTCGGGTGGATGTGGCGCCCAGAAAGCCGGTTCGCGGCGCGGGTGGCCATGGGAAATCGCGTGGAAGAGCGATGCGGCTACGGTGTCGCGGTCGGAGCGAGGGCCGCGGGAGACGCGCAAAAAAACGCCGACGCGGGGGCGCGTCGGCGTTTGAGGGGGAGGCGAAAGGTCGCCGGGGCGGCTCAGGGCAAGGGCGCGCGGCGGAGGAGGATCTCGCCCGGAAGCTCCTCGGTGGATTCGGAATTCGGGGAGCGGAGGAGGAAGCCGCCCGTGCCGATGAGATCATCCTCGGCGTCGACCGGCTGGCGGAGCTGGCCGGTGAAGGTGACGGTCTTGGTCACGTTCTTCGTCGCCTCGGGGTTGGTGGAGGTGGCGGCGGAGACGGTGTAGTGGAGCGTGAAGGAGCCGGAGAAAACGCCCTTCGCGGCGTCGATCTTGGTGATCTTCCACGCGGTGGTGTTGGCGGCGGCGCTCACGACGCCCTTGGCGGAGAGCGAGGCGGCGAGCGGCAGGCCTTCGACGTCGTTGCCGAAGTCGAGGCTTTCGGGGCCGTGGGCGATCTCGAACATGCCCGAGCTGGTGGCGGTGTCGGCGAGGCCGAGGCGCTGGGCGAGGGTGGCGATGGGCGCCTTGGTGGAGGGCGCGAGCCACGGATCGAGCGTCACGGGGACCGAAAGCGGGCCGAAGCCGTCGCGGTAGTTGGCGTCGGCCTTGGCGGGGAGCTCTGGTTGCGCCGCTTTCGTCCAGGTGAGCGCGCCCTCGGCGATGGCGTAGCGGCGGGCTTCCTGGTCGGGGGCGAGGTCGAGCGGGCCGGCGAGGAAGGACTCGGCGCGTTTGCCGTAGGGCGTGGTCCAGAGGGCGTAGCCGGCGGCGGGCAGGTCGCCCTCGGTCTCGGCCGGGATGCGCCAGGGTTTGAGGCTGGCGGTGACGAGTGAGCCGTCGGCGAGGCGTCCGGAGAGCGTGAGGACGCCGGTGTTGGCCGCGATGGAGGCGGAGGCCTGGCCGTTCAAGGTCGGGAAATCCAGCGAGTCGCCTTCGAGAACGGGCGAGCCGGAGAGGAGGCGCAGGCTGTATTGACCGCCCCAAGGCACGGTCTGCTTGGCGGCGGGCACGTGGATGATACGGCCGCCGGAGAGCTGGGCGAAGGCCTCGCCGTTGCGGTCAAGCGAGCCGGCGAGGGTGCCGTCCGCGCTCACGGTGAAATAGAGCGAGAGGGCGTCGACGCCCTCGGTGGAACGCGACCAGGTGGCGTCGGCGTGCGAGGCATCCTCGGAGGGCGAGAGCACGGTGCCGCCGATGGTGGCGGGAGAACCGGAGGCGGGCGGGGGGACGCTGGCGACGATGACGGACTCGACCTCGCGGGCGAGGGCGAGCCTGCCGGTGTAGCCGAGGCCGTTTTTGGCGACGACGAGGGACAGTTTGCCGACGGGCAGGCCGGTGTCGTTGTCGAGCAGCAGGGCCTCGTAGTCGCCGCCGAAGCCGAGGACGGAGAGCTGGCCGGCGGGTTTGAGAAGGCGGAGCTCGTAGGTCTCGTCCTTGCCGCCGGCGAGGAGGATGTCGTAGCCGCCGGCGGGGCTGGCCAGGCCGGCCTTGGTGGAGGCGGTCGGCGGCGTGGCGATAGCGGCGATGGCGGCGGTCTCGTCCTCGGTGTCCGGGCCGACGAAGCCCGAGTAGGTCAGGGTGAAGGCGGGGTTGGCCTGGCCGACGAAGCGGGTGGCGTTTTCCACGCCGACGGTGAGGACGGCCTTCTTGATCTCGAGCTTGCCGGTCTTCACGACGGCTCCCTCGGCGCCGAAGGAGACGGCGACGTCGTATTTGCCGGGGAAGACGGGGGCTTCGGGCGACTTGCCGCGACCCGGGCCGGTGTAGGTGACATAGACGCGGTCGGCGAGGCCTTCGGGCGCGCCGCTCACGGTGACGGTCAGCGGGAAGCCGGTGTAGGTCTGGGTGAGGTTGCCGAGGACGAGCGCCGGGTTTTCGACCTTGATCACGCGGTCGACGGCTTTGGCGGGGGCGAAGAAGTCGTCGCCGAACTGATTGGCGGTGATCTTCACGGCGCCGGGGCCGTCAAAGGTGAGCGTGACACCGTCTTCGCCGAGGGTGGCTGGGCCGGTGACGGTGAACTCGACCGGGAGGCCGGAGCTGGCGGTGGCGGCGAGGACGACGGGCGTGGTGCTGAGCGGCAGCTTGGCCGGAACGCCGGTGAACGTGATGGTCTGGGCGCCCTTGGCGACGTCGATGTCGCGGGTGCGGCTGGCGGCGGAGAAGGTGGCGTCGCCCGGCTGGGTGGCGCGGACCTTCACGCGGCCGACGCCGGCGAGGAGGAGGCTCGTGCCGTCTTCGCCGAGGGTGGCGGGACCTTCGAGCACCTCGAAGGTGACGGGCAGCTTGGAGCTGGCGGTGGCGACGAGGGCGACGGGGCTCGTGGTGAAGGCGAGCTTGGAGGGCGGATCGAACTTGATCGACTGGCTCTTGAGCGAGGAGCCGGAGGGTTTGTCGACGCGGGTGGCCTTGCCCGAGCCGGAGCCGTCGGTGACGGAGAGGGTGTTGCCGGTGACGGTGATCTTGATCTCGCCCTCGGGGTCGGAGAGGCCCCAGTCGCCGTTGTCGTCGAATCCCGGGGTGGTGACGAGGGTGCCGGTGACGGGATCCCACGTGTAGGTGCCGTGCTCCATGCCCTCGTGGCCGCTGTCGTCATCGGCGCCGCGCTCGACCTGGAAGTAGGTGCCGTCGGGCAGGAAGATGACGATCGCTTCGCCGGTCTCGGTCTTGACCTTCCAGGCGCCGACCAGGGCGGAGTCGGGGGTGGCTGAGATGCGGGCGAGGAGGTGGCCGCCGCCCTCGTCTTCGCCGGCTTCCTCGAAGAAGAGCTGGTCGCCGGCGAGGAGAAGGGAGATGGCGCCCGTCGGGTTGGAGAGGCCCCAGTCGCCGTTTTGGTCGAGCGAGGGGGTGGCGGTGAAGACGCCGGTCACGGGATTCCAGGCGTAGGTGCCGTATTCGAGGCCGCTTTCGCCGAAGTCGTCGGCTTCGCCGAGCTCGGCGAGGTAGTAGGTGCCGTCGCCGTTGAAGACGATGAGGACGTCGTCGTTTTCCTCCCCGAGGAGTTTCCAGGCGCCGATGATGTCGGAGGCCTGCGGGGTGGAGGAGGTGACGGCGAAGGTGCGGGAGACGGATTCGGCGTTCTCGAAGGAGGCGTCGCCGGGCTGGCTGGCGAGCAGGGTGACGAAACCGGCGCCGGTGACGGTGACGAGGCCGGTCTCGGGGTCGTAGGTCGCGGGTCCGGAGACGACGGTGAAGACGACGGGAAGGCCGGAGCTGGCCGTCGCGGCGGGCGCGAAGGAAAGGGGCGCGGAGGCGTAGACGCGATTGGCCGGGCGGGGGAAGTCGATGGCCTGGGGGCTTTCGGTTTCGCCGCCGCCTTCGCCGCCGCCGGAACCGCCGCCGCCGGTGCCGCCACCACCACCGCCGCCGGTGGAGGGTTCGGTGACCTTGAAGCTGCGCTCGACGGGGGAGGCGGGCAGGTGGCCGGCGTCGCCGGCCTGGGTGGCGATGACGGTGATGTCGCCGACGCCGAGGATGGTCAGGGTGGAGCCCTCGATGCTGGCGGGGCCGGAGCCCACCGTGAAGGAAACCGGAAGACCGGAGCTGGCGGTCGCGGAGAGCGAGACGGTGGGATTGGCCGCGTCGTAGACGAGGTCGTCGAGAGATTCGAAGCGGATCGTTTGCGCGACGGGGGCGGGGCCGCCCGAGGCGGAGACGGTGAAGGTGCGCTCGACGGCGGTCGCGGGAGCGTAGGTGGTGGTGCCGGCCTGGGTCGCGCGGAGGGTCACGGTGCCCGTGCCGGTGATGGTGACGAGGCCGGAAGCCGAATCACGCGTGGCGATGGCGCCGCCGGCGGTGATGGAGAAGGCGACCGTGAGTCCGGAGGAGGCGGTGGCGGTCGGGGTGAAGGTCAGCGACGAACCGGAGTAGACGAGGTCCGGCAGCGCGGCGAAGGTGATGGTCTGGGCCAGGCGCGGGGCGGAGCGGATCGTGCTGACGATGGCGGCGGGGGCGTAATTGGCGTCGCCGGCCTGCGAGGCGCGGAGGACGACGGAGCCCGGGCCGGTGAAGCTGACGGTGTTGCCGGAAACGGTGGCCGGGCCGGACACGATCTCGTAGCTCACGGGCAGACCCGAGGTGGCGGTGCCGGTGAGGGTGACGGGGGTGTTGATCGCGCCGGTGTAGCTGAAGGTCAGCCCGCTCACGACGATCGACTGGGGCAGGGGGCCGGCGAAGACCGACACGGGGACGACGGCGACGCCGCGCAGACCGGTGCGGCCCTCGATCAGGGTGGCGACGTTGCCGCCGGAGAGATCGCAGCGGCGGATGAGGCCGGTGGTGAACTCGCTCCAGTAGATGGCTTCGTCGGTGACATCGATGCCGTTGGGGAAGCTGGCTCCGGTGACGAGGGTGACGCGTCCCGTGCCGTCGGTGTTCACGCGCTCGATCGTGTTGTCGGTGATGTTGCCGTAGTAGATGTAGTCTCCGACGACCTCGAAGTCGTAGATGGCGGGGGCGGTGGCGTCGGCGGCGGTGAGGACGGGGGCGAGGCCGGTGCCGTCGGCGTTGACCTTGTAGAGCCCGTTGGGGCTGGAGGTCGTGGTGCTGAAGTAGAAGACATCACCCACGGCCTGGACGGCGTTGGTGAAGTGTTCGACGGACAGGGACTGGCCGGAGTTGGTGGGGGCGATGCCGAAGGTGCGGTCGGTGATGCCGTTCGAGCCGGTGGCGGTCAGCGAGGGGTTGGCGCGGATGATCTGCTGGGGGGTTCCGTTGGCCTGGATGATGTGGGTCGCCGTGGCGTCGAGATCGTAGGCGTTGATGTTGGTGACGAGGAGCGGACCGTAGGGGCTGACGTGGGTGCGGGTGCCGGAGCCGGCGCCCTGGTTGGGAACGAGGATGCGACCGTGGGCGTATTCGACGCCGTTGAAGCCGCCGCCGGAGCCGGTCTGGTAGGCGAGGTCCTGGGCGACCACGCCGTTGTCGTAACCGAGGCGCAGGGTGGGCTGGGTGCGGAACGACGAGTCGACGAGGCTCTCTGTCCAGACGAGGGCGACGGTGGCGGGCGGGGCCGGCGGGGCGTTGAGGTCGAGCAACCAGCCTTCTTGCTGGCCGAAGGAGTTGGTGCCCTGGCCGGAGACCTTGGTGCCGTCGGCGGAAACGCCGTTGGCGACGGTGATGCTCCAGCCGGAGGCCTTGCCGGCCTGGGTGAGGAGCGTGCGGAGGCTGCGCATGCCGTTGACGGCGTCCCAGACGAAGGCCTGCGGGCCGGTGCTGGTGGCGGAGGTGCCGACGATCACGGAGCCGTCGGCGGACACGGCGAGCGCCTCGCTTTGGATGAAGTTGGAGGGCAGGTAGCCGATGGACTGCATGCCGCCGGCCTGGGTCCAGCGGAAGGCGACCTTGCCTTCCGCGCTTTTGCCATAGCCGACCACGGTGGAGCCGTCGGCCGAAACGGCGTTGGCCGCGCTTTCGACCGAGCCGCCCTCGAGATCGCCGAGGTAGGTCATGCCGGACGCCTGGGTCCAGCGATAGGCTCCGGTGAAGACGCCGGTCGTGTTGCCAAAGCCCACGACCACGGAGCCGTCACCCGAGACTCCGGTGGCGGTGCTCTGGTTGCCGCCGGCCATGAAGCCGAGGGATTGAAGACCGCCGCCTTGGGTCCAGCGGAACGCTTCGGGGAAGCTGGAGGCGTTGTAGCCCACGCCGACGACGACCGACCCGTCGGAGGAGACGGCGAGGGCGTCGGTGCCGAGGTAGGAACCGGGCAGAATACCGAGGCTCACCATGCCGCCCGCTTCGGTCCCGCGGAAGGCCTCCTGGGTCTGGGCGGTGCTGCCGCCGGTGGGGATCGGGCGCCCGGCGGCGGTGCCGTAGCCGACGACGACCGAGCCGTCGGCGGAGACGGCGCGCGCGGCGCTCCCCGCGCCGGCGGGGCCGCCCGCGAGGTCGCCGATGCCCTGCATGCCACCGTTGGCGGTCCAGACATAGCCCTGTTCGTAACCGACGGCGGACGAGTTGCCGCGGCCGACGAGGGTGGAGCCGTCGGCCGAGAGGCCGTTGGCGTAGTTATAGGTGCCGCCGGTCAACTGGCCGGTGGGGGTGAACTTGAGGTCGGCGAAGAGCGCGGGCGCGACCGAGACCGCGAGCAGGGCCGTGAGCGGTCGCAGTTTTTGAAGCAGGGGGCGAAGTGACATGGACTAGAAATTAAACCCTAGTCCCTGCAGGGGTTGCCGGAGGTTTGCAAAGCCGGCGTGGGATTTTGCTATAAGTAATTAGGAGGGGTAATGGGCAGGTGGCTTCCGGACGGGCGTCGAGTTCGAGGCCGCTTAAAAGCCGAGGGAAACGTGAGGTCGGCGAAGAAACGGCGCGACGACGGCGGTCCAGCGAAGTCAGGGGCCGGAGAGGATGAGTTCGGAGGAGATCTTTGCGTCGGAGTTGGGTCCGGAATCGCCCGGGACGGGATCGAAGAGGAGATGGGCGTGTCCGAGGGTGTCGGAGGAACCGGAGGGGCCTTGGCGGAGGGTGCCGGAGAGGGTGACCTTGCGGGTGACGGGCTTGGCCGGGGGCGGGTTGACCTGATCGCGCAGGAGGAAGGAGCCGGAGAGGGAGCCGGTGGCCGGGGAGACGGATAACTGGAAGGAGCGGGGGTTGGGCGAGGGCGGGGAGAAGGAGCCGTTGGCGCGGAGGGTGAGGGCGGCGGGGAGGGAGAGGACCTCGGCGTCGGTGAGGGAGTCGCCGAGGAAGTCGAGTTGGAGGAGGGCGTCGGTGCCGGAGCCGGGGGAGAGAAGGGAGAGGCGTTCGGGGAGGGAGAAGG
>CAYTLL010000060.1:0-8225 GCA_964438755.1 uncultured Akkermansia sp.
GGCGATCTCGAGGCCGGAATTGAGGAAGGCCAGCTCGCGCAGGCGCTGGGCGATGGTGTCGGCCTTGAAGACCGTCGTCTCGCGGAAGATCTCGGCGTCGGGCTTGAAGGTGATGAGCGTGCCGGTGCCGCGGGCTTTGCCGATGACCTCGAGCTTCTTCATGGTCTTGCCGCGCTCGAACTTCATGTGGTGGACGGAGCCGTTGCGGGAGACCTCGACCTCGAACCACTCGGAGACGGCGTTGACGCACTTGGCGCCGACGCCGTGGGTGCCGCCGGAGAACTTGTATCCACCCTGGCCATACTTGCCGCCGGAGTGGAGGGTGGTGAGCACCATCTCGACGCCGGGGATGCCGTATTGGGGATGGATGTCGACGGGGATGCCGCGGCCGTCGTCGCGGATGGAGATGGAGCCGTCGACGTGGATGGCGACGTCGATTTTTTTGCAGTGGCCGGCGAGGTGTTCGTCGACGGAGTTGTCGAGGACCTCGGAGACGCAGTGGTGGAGGGCGCGTTCGTCGGTGCCGCCGATATACATGCCCGGCTTTTTCCGGACGGCCTCGAGGCCCTCGAGTTTGCCGAGCTTGGACGCGTCGTATTCGGAGGCGCTGGCGGCGGCCGGGAGCGGGTTATACTCGTGCGGAACGGACGGCGGGACCGGGTCTTGGGCGTCGGGCATGTGAGGGCGAAAAGGGGCGGGTTACGCGGAGGTTAAATCGAAAGAAAAAGGGCATCGGAAAAGGGGGGGCTGGCCAAGGGTTTTCTGCGCGGATTTTGGCGATGGTTAATCCGAACGTGGATAAAGGGTTGCGAGCTGCCAAAGGAACGCAAAAAGCCCGCCTGCGAAAGGAGGCGGACGGGCGAGGAACGTCGGCCATGAAAGGCCGGGCTGAAGGGGGGCGCGGTCAGTCGAGGCGGGAGTAGTCGAGGATGGCGCGGACGCGTTCGGCGGGGAGGCCGGCGTGGGTGGCGGCGGTTTGGAGGGCGGCGGGGTCGAGTTGGCGGGCGCGGAAATGCGCGACGGGATCGGTGATGCGATAGCGAAGGCTGAAGCGACCTTGGACGACGTTTCAGTCGCCGGTGAGGGTGTATCCGTCGGCGACGGGATCGAGGGAATCGCCGACGGGGGCGACCTAGATGGGGAGGGATTGGTTGCCGATCTGGCCTATGCCGGCGGCTTTCTCGGTGGCGGTGGCTTCGCGCATGTGGCGGCCTTGCTCGAGGCGCGGGCCGCGCGAGGCCCTGTCGTCGAGGCCGAGGGTGTGGAGGCGGGTTTGCATGGCGCGAGCGAGGTCGGCGGGTGGTCGCGAAAACGGTTCGCCATCCACCCAGAGAAATCGCGCGGGGGTGGCGCAATGCGGGCATTGCAAAGCTTTCGGGGCGAATGCGACGGGCGCGTGGCGCAAGCGACGGAGCGGAAAAGGCCCGGTGACGATGTCACCGGACGGAGACGCGGGCGTGACCTTCGTGAGCGACGAGTGAACCGGACGGGGCGGGGCCGTCGTCCTGCGAAGTGTTTCTTGGCCGATGTGGAAAACATAGTGGGCATGGGCGCATGGCCCCGAAAAGTCCGCGCGCATATCGAGGCGGAGTTGGCGATCTTGAACGTGTTGTGGCGTCGCGGTCCCTCGATCGTGCGCGAAGGGTGTAACGAGCCCGGGCAGAAGTTTGGCTAAGCCGCGGTGCTGACGTTTCTCCAGATCATGTTCGAAAGCGGATGGTGAGGCGCGACGAGCGGGTGGAGGTGGTAGTAAAAATGCGCGCGGTCCTGAACGCGGAGTTGGCGGCGCCGGGCTGGTCGTTGCCGCACGCGCTGTGGCAGGGGGCGTGAAGGATGCCGGAGGCGGTCCTGGCGTGGCCGGGATTTGAGTGGCTGGAGGGCGGCATCGTGTGGCGGCCCATGTCGGTGGACCGCGTGGTGCGGCCGGCGTGGTTTGTTTTTGGCGCGGCGCGGACACGCGCGTAGGGGGGGCAAGGGCGGTCGGGTTTCCGCGGTTGCAGGTCAAGGGCGGCGTGACGAAGGAATTCGTGAGCGTGGTGCGATAGCCGCCCACGCCCGGGCTTGCGGAGGGGCGGGCGGGGCGCCACGGTGCGGACGCTTTCCCCGCCTGTTCCCACGTGAAACTCTCCGTCAAAGTCGATTACGCCTGCCGTGTCCTCGTCCAGCTAGCCCGTTTGCACGGGCGCGAGGAGCTCGCGCATATCGAGGAACTGGCGAAGATCGAGGCGGTGCCGGCGACCTACCTCGTCCAGATCCTCGGCGAGCTGCGCAACGGCGGTCTCGTGAGCAGCCGGCGCGGCAAGCAGGGCGGCTACGCGTTGGCGCGCTCCCCGGCGGAAATCACCCTTTTCGACATCGTGGCCCTCATCGAGGGCGACGTGCTCGAGCTCGGCTCGGCCGTCGAGGGCCAGTCGGGCAAACGCGTGGCGCAGGCCTGGCGCGAGGTGCGCGGCGTGCTCGAGGCGAAGTGCCGCGAGATCACCTTGGAAAAACTCGCCGCGAAATCGGGCGGCGAGATGTATTACATCTGAGCGCAGACAGCTGGGCGCGGCGCAGACGTCCGGGCTCGGGCGACGCGTTCGGGCCGGAGAGCGGGCGCCGGCCGCGAAGGGGGCGGGCTTGGGGCGGGGCGCAATCGGGCGTTGAAACGGCGTGGCCGCGCGGCATGCAGAAGCCCATGCCGCACGCCGTATTGACCCAGTTGCTCGTGGTGCAGGATCGCGACGCCCGTCGTCGCCAGCTCGAGCAGCAGCTCGCCGCCGTCCCCGGCGACCGGGCTCGGGTGGAGAAGGAAATCGCCGCCGAGAAGGCCGCGATCGAGGCCGCGAAACAGGAACTGCGCGAACTCGAGACGAAGAAAAAGCTCCTCGAGACCGAGATCGGATCGGCCGAGACGAAGCTCGCGAAGTATCGCACGCAGCAGCTCTCGGTGAAGAAGAACGACGAGTATCAGGCGCTCGGGAAGGAAATCGACACGACGGTCGCCGCGGTCGGCGCGCTCGAGGAGCAGGAGCTCGGGGTGATGTTCCAGATCGACGAGGCGAAGAAGCGTTTCGCCGCGGCCGAGGCGGCGCTTAAGACCAACATCTCCCATCACGAGGCTCGCCTGGCGACCCTGGCGGAGCGGGACAAGAATCTCGCGGCCGAGCTGGCCGAGGCGAAGGCGGCGGCGACGGCTTCGCGCTCGGGCGTGCCGGAGCTGTCGATGCGCGTCTACGAGCGGGTGGCGACGCGCCAGTGGCCGGTCGTGGTGCCGCTGCGCGGCGGCAAGTGCGGAGGCTGCCACCTCAAGGTTTCCAGCGAGGCGGAGTCGGGATCGCGCAGCGCGGATCCGCTCAAGCTCGGCACCTGCGACCAGTGCGGGCGCGTGCTGTATTGGGATTCGAACTGAAGCGGCGCATGTCCGGAGATTTTAACCGCGAATGAACGCGAAGGGACGCGAATAGATTTCATGGAGGCCGATGACACGCCTTCGGATCTGGGCGCGGCTTTGGCGGGGGCGGGGCTGGCGGAGTTTTTCGCCGGCTGCACGGCGTCGCACAGGCGCGAGTATTTGAAGTGGATCGGCGAGGCGAAGAAGCCGGAGACGCGGGCGGCGCGGATCGAGAATACCGTGGCGATGCTCGCGGGGCGACGGGCGAAGGAAGCGGGTTCTTAACCGCGAATAGACGCGAAGGGACGCGAATAGAATACCGAGGGGCCGGCTCCTGTAAGGTTTTTGAATTCGCGTTTATTCGCGTCCATTCGCGGTTCGCGCCGGATCGGTGAATTGGCGGTTGTGCGGCGGCGCGAGGGGCGATTGGGTGGCGGGCTGATCCCGGGGCGGATGGTCGCTCCGATGTTCTTTCGCATCCCACGGCGCCGCGGAAACGCGGCGCCAGGCAGAGACTCGGTCGGAGAGGAAAGTCCGGACACCGCAGGGCAGGACGCTGGACAAGGCGCGCGAGCGCCAAGTCCAGGCGGCGCGTTTCAATGCGCGTCGACGGACAGTGCCACAGAGAAGATACCGCCCGAGGGGAAACCCATGGGTAAGGGTGAAAAGGTGGGGTAAGAGCCCACCGCGCCGGCCGCGAGGTCGGCGGCAGGGTAAACCCCGTCCGGTGCAAGGCAAAATAGGCGACTGGGCGGCTCGTCCATTAGTCGCGGGTATGCCGCATTCCAGAGGTCGCGTGCGTCGGGCAACCGGCGGGCGCGGCACCGAGGAACCCGTTCGTCGCGAGACGGGCGTGGAGAGAAATGACCGTCGATCCGGCGTCGCAAGGCGCCGGGGGACATAATCCGGCTTACAGCCCCGGGATCAGATATTTTTTGGCCGGTCGTCCGCGCTTTCGCCCGTGCGGTCAGACGCGGCGACGGCGGCGCAGGGCGGACCAGGCGGCGAGGCCGCCGAGGGCGAGCGCGCCGTAGGTCGCGGGTTCGGGGACGGGGGTGACTTCGCCCGCGCCGGATTTCCAGCGGGTGTTGTCGCCGGAGAAGGTGGCGAAGACGATCTGGTTCATCGGCGCCTGGCCGGTGGTGTCGCGGGTGGCGCCGAGGAAATTCGAGACGAGGAAGAAATCGGAGACCTCCTGCCAGCTGGTGACGGAAAGCGTTTGTCCCGCGCCGAGCTCGAGGACGAGCTGGCCGACGGTGAGGGTGGAGGAGCCGGAAAAATCGAGGACGGAGGCGGCGGTGACGCGCAAGGTGGCCACGCCGAGGTCGGCGTCGACGAGGGAGAGCGTGCCGCCGCCGAGTGTGATCTCGCCGGAGAACGTCTGGTCGGCGGTGAAGGCGAGGGTGCCGGAGCCGCTCTTGGCGAGAGCGGTCGCGTCGGAGATCGTCGAGGCGATGACGAGATCGCCGGCGCCGTCGACGGCGAGGGCGTTGCCGCCGGCGGCGATCGTGCCGGTGAGGCTGAGCGAGCCGGCCGCGGAGGTGATCGTGGCGTCGCCGGCGAGGGTGATGGCGCCGGCGTAGGAGTTGGCGCCGGAGACGTTGCGCAGGGCGCCGAGGCCGCCCGCGCCGGAGCCGGATAGGGAAAGGGATTCGGCCCCGATGGTGACGCCGCCGGAGAGGGCGAGTGTGCCGCCGCTGTTGACCACGGTGCCGGCGGCGGTGGAGCCGAGGGCGGAGGCGTGCGAGGCCAGGAGGGTGCCGGCGGAGACGGTGGTCGTGCCGGAGTAGGTGTTGGCGCCGGAGAGGGCGAGGGTGCCCGCGCCGTTTTTGACGAGGGCGGCGGAGCCGGTGCCGGAGACGACGGCGGAGATGGAGGTGTTGGCGGCGCCGGTGACGGTGAGGGTATTGGTCCCGAGCAGGAGGGTGGCGCCGGTGAGGGAGAGGGCGCCGTTGGCGGCGGTCCAGGTCTGGCTGGCTCCGAGGGCGACGGGGACGTTGAGCGTCTGGGTGGCGGTGGAGTCGTTGTAGACGCCGCCGCCGCGGAGGGTGAGGGTGTCTCCGGTGGAGGATGTGGTGACGAAGGCGCCGGCGCTGGAATCGTAGCGGATGCTGCGCACGATGTAGGCGCCGTTCATGTCGTTGGCCAGGTCGACGGAGCCGCCGAAGACGAGGGCCTTGTCGGCGCCGACGCCGGGCGCGATGCCGCCGGACCAGTTGTCGCCCTTGCTCCATCCGTTGACCGGGGACGAGCCGCCGGAGTTGCCGCCGACCCAGGAGAAGGTGGCGATGGGGCGGATCTCGTAGAAGCTTCCGTATCCGGATACCGATACGAGGGAACCGATCTCGGCGCCGATGCCGACGCCGATGCCGTCGAAGAAGATGTTGTCGAGGAAGGACTGGGCGACGGCGTTGGTGGCGACGCCGAAGGTGTCGGAGCCGGAGGTCCAGTTGCGGACGGTGAGCGTGCCGGCGGACGCGGCGTCGTCGGCGAAGAGCAGATGGTTGGCGGAGCCGACCGCGCCCAGGTCGACGACGGAGCCGTCGGTATAGGAGAGATTGCCGACGCGCTCGGAGTAAATGCCGCCGAGGGCGAGGGTGCCGCCGGCGAGGGCGAGGGCGGAGCTGTCGGAGATGCGGTTCGAGGCGCCGAGGGCGAGGGTGCCTGAGGAGACGGAGGTGTTGCCTGAGTAGGAGTTGGAGCCGGAGAGGGTGAAAGTGCCGGAGCCCAGTTTGGAGAGGCCGCCGGAGCCGGAGATGATGCCGGCGAAGGTGGAGGAGGAGTTGTCGGAGCCGGTGGAGAGGGTGGCGGAGCCGAGGGAGACGGAGGAGGCGGGGTTGGAGGAGGAGAGGGAGCCGAGGGTCTCGTGGTTGTTGGCGAGGTTGAAAACGGGGGTGCCGCCGGAGGAGAGAGTGACGCGGGAGGAGTCGGCGATCTGGTTTGAGGAGGAGAGGGTGAGGTTGGCGGAGCCGGAACCGGAGCCGACGGTGATGTTGCCGGAGACGGCGGTGACGCCGGCGGATTTGCCGAGGACGAGGGTGCCGGCGGAGACGGTGGTGTCGCCGGAGTAGGTGTTGGCGGAGGCGCCGGAGAGGGTGAGCTGGCCGCCGGAAACGACGAGACCGCCCGAGCCGGAGATGGCGCCGGCGTAGCTGTTGTTGCCGGAGGCTTGGCGGAGGGTGCCGGAGAGGGCGAGGGCTTCGGAGCCGACGGCGATGTTGTTCTCCAGCTGAAGCGTGGCGCCGGAGGCGACGCTGGTGCCGCCGGTGGTGGCGCCGAGAGCGGCGGAATTTTGGAGGACGACGGTGCCGGCGTTGATCGTGGTGGTGCCTGAGTAGGAGTTGGAGCCGGAGAGGGTGAAGGTGCCGGAGCCCAGTTTGGAGAGGCCGCCGGAGCCGGAGATGACGCCGGAGAAGGTGGAGGAGGAGTTGTCGGAGCCGGTGGAGAGGGTGGCGGAGCCGAGGGAGACGGAGGAGGCGGGGTTGGAGGAGGAGAGGGAGCCGAGGGTCTCGTGGTTGTTGGCGAGGTTGAAAACGGGGGTGCCGCCGGAGGAGAGAGTGACGCGGGAGGAGTCGGCGATCTGGTTTGAGGAGGAGAGGGTGAGGTTGGCGGAGCCGGAACCGGAGCCGACGGTGATGTTGCCGGAGACGGCGGTGACGCCGGCGGATTTGCCGAGGACGAGGGTGCCGGCGGAGACGGTGGTGTCGCCGGAGTAGGTGTTGGCGGAGGCGCCGGAGAGGGTGAGCTGGCCGCCGGAAACGACGAGACCGCCCGAGCCGGAGATGGCGCCGGCGTAGCTGTTGTTGCCGGAGGCCTGGCGGAGGGTGCCGGAGAGGGCGAGGGCTTCGGAGCCGACGGCGACGTTGTTCTCGAGGCGCAAGGTGGCTCCGGAGGCGACGCTGGTGCCGGAGGAAACGTCACCGAGAGCGGCGGAATTTTGGAGGACGACGGTGCCGGCGTTGATCGCGGTGTTGCCTGAGTAGGTGTTGGCGCCGGACAGCACGACCTCGCCGGCGCCGGACCCGAGCACGGTGAAGCCGCCCGTGCCGGAGACGACGCCGGAGAGGACCAGATTTCCGGCTCCGCCGATCTCGACGAAGGTATTTTTCGTGAGGGCGACGGGCACGGCGACCGTCTGCGCGGAGCCGGAGGCCTGGATGAGGCTCGGGACGGAGCCGGCGAAGGTGAGGGTCTTGCCGCTGTTGGTGGCCAGGGTGAAGGAGGCGCCCGCGCCGGAGTCGAATTTGAGGCTGTTGAGCGTGAGGTCGGAGGTGAGGTTCGGCGTGACGCGGGTGGAGCCGGAGAACGCGATCTTGGTGGTGGCGCCGGAGACGGGGGCGGAGCCGTCGCTCCAGTTGGCGTTGGCGCCCAGGTTGTCGTTGGCTCCGGCGCCGTTCCAGGTGTCGAAAGTGGCGGAGGAGGCGACGATGGTGTCCCAGGTCCCGGTGTATCCGGATACGGATACGCCGGTGGCGCCGCGGACGCCGGAGCCGACGCCGGAGAAGTAGATGTTTTCGATGAACTCGTCCGCGACGGAGGCTCCCGAGGCGAAGGCGAAAGTGTCGGAGCCGGAGGTCCAGTTCAGGACGGTGAGGGTGCCGGAGGCGGAGCCGGCGGAGCCGAAAAGAAAGGCGTTGGCGGTGCCGCTCGTGCCGAAGTCGAGGGTGGCGTCGGCGTAGCCGAGCGACGCGACGCGCGCGGAGTAGGCGCCGCCGAGCGAGAGGGTGGTGCCGGAGGCGAGGGCGAGGGCGCTGGACGCGGAGAGGGCGTTGTTCGCGCCGAGGGCGAGACCGCCACCGGAGACCGTGGCGCCGCCGGAGAAGGTGTTGGAGCCGGAGAGGGTGACGACGCC
>CAYTLL010000060.1:8325-24848 GCA_964438755.1 uncultured Akkermansia sp.
GAGGCGGTGGAGCCCTGGAGGGTGCCTGCGGAAACGGTGGTGCCGCCGGAGTAGGAGTTGGAGCCGGTGAGCGTGAGGGAGCCGGAGCCGGTCTTGGTGAGGGAGCCGGAGCCGGAGATGACGCCGGCAAAGGTGGTGGAGGTGTTGGAAGAGCCGACGGAGAGGGCGCCGCCGGAACCGAGGGTGACGTTGCCGCCGTTGGAGCCGCCGCCGGAGAGGGAGCCGATGGTTTCGGAGGAGCCGGCGAGATCGAGGGTGGCGCCGGAGACGTCGGCGAGGACGACGGCGCCGGTGTCGGAAAGGGCGGAGCCGCCGGAAAGGCGAAGCGTGCCGGCGGAGACCGTGGCGCCGCCGGAGAAGGTGTTGGAGCCGGAGAGGGTGACGACGCCGGAGCCGGATTTGGTCAAGGAGCCCGAGCCGGAGAGGACGCCGGAGAAGGTGCCGCTGGAGGACTGGTCGAAGACGAGGGAAGAGCCGGAGGCGGTGGAGATGTTGCCCTGAAGCGAGGCGGTGGAGCCCTGGAGGGTGCCTGCGGAAACGGTGGTGCCGCCGGAGTAGGTGTTGGCGCCGGAGAGGATGAGGGTGCCGGCGCCGGTCTTGGTGAGAGAGCCGGAGCCGGAGATCGCGCCGGAGATCGTGGTGTGGGCGACGCCTGCGACGGTGAGCGCGTAATTATTGGCGACGGCGCCGGAGATGAGGAGCGAGCCGGCGTTGGCGCTCCAGGTCTGGCTGGCGCCGGTGATCAAGGGCGCGGAAATCGTCTGCGTGTCGGCGTCGACGTTGGCGATCGCGGCGGCGACGGCGTTGCCTTGGATCGTGAGGCTGAAGCCGCCGTTCAGGTTGAATGCGCCCGCGAGGTAATTAAACGTGATCGAGTTTACCGACCAGGCGGTGTCCACGATCGGGTTGAGCCGCACCGCGCCGGTGAAAACCAGATCGGCCGTGCCGTCGTTGGGCGGGGCGCCGTTGGGGTTCCAGTTTTGGTTGTCGGACAGACGTTCTTGCGCGGGGTGGCCGCCGTCCCAGACGAAGGTGGCGGCGGAGAGCGGAGGGATCTGCCCCAGCGCGGCGAGGAGCAGCAAAGCCCCCGCCGAGGGACCGGGGAAAGCGCCCAAAACGACGCCTGCGCGCGGCCGGGGGGGCGGGGGAACGACGAGCCGCGATTTTTTATCGGACGAGGGAACTCTTCGTTTCGCGTATATGATTTATCACTGTATCAGGTATTAAGGTGTTCACAACGAAGGTATGTTTCTCAGTATGAATAGGCCTATTCCGGCGCGGCCAGTCTTGGTGGCGTCAACCCGTGTGGGGCTATGCGCGGTGGAGCGACTGGGTATATCCACGTGCCGAACTTTGGCCCGAGAAACACCGCTTGCATGCTCGGTGGAGAGGAGAAAACTCGGCCCCCTGTTCAGTTTTCAGAGCGTTAAATAACTTCGTCCCTATTGTCCCGTGTCCGATAATTCAGTTCGTCCTTCAGTGTTCCGCCGCCTTCAGACCGCCGTCGTGCAGTGGGTGGATTCCGATTACTGCCCGGAAGGTGCAGAGAAAATGCGCAACGAGCCCGACAGGGTCGACTGGGTGCGCGTCATGCCCTTCGTGATCCTGCATCTGGGTTGCTTCGGCATCCTTTGGGTGGGCGTCAGCGCCTTTGCCGCGTGGTCGGCGGTCGCCCTCTACTTCCTCCGCATGTTCGCGGTGACGGGCATCTATCACCGCTACTTCTCGCACAAGACCTACTCCACCTCGCGCTTCGGCCAGTTCCTGCTCGCGCTTTGGGGCGGCACCACGGTCCAGCGTGGCGGCCTCTGGTGGGCCTACCATCACCGCCACCACCACCAGCACTCGGACGATCCGGAGGACGCGCACTCCCCGCACGTGCATGGTTTCCTCTGGTCGCACATCGGCTGGATCACCTCGCGCCGCAACTTCCCCACCGACTACTCGAAGGTGAAGGATTTGGCCAAGTTCCCCGAGCTCGTCTGGCTCAACCGCTTCGACCTCGTGGTGCCGATCCTCTACGCGTTCGCGATGTTCGGTCTCGGCGCGGCGCTCGAGCGCTGGGCGCCCGGCCTCGGCACCAACGGCTGGCAGATGCTGGTCTGGGGCTTCTTCGTGAGCACCACCGCGCTCTTCCACGGCACCGCTTGCATCAACTCGATGGCGCACCTCATGGGCAAACGCCGCTTCAAGACCGAGGACGATTCGCGCAACAGTTTTATCCTCGCGATCATCTGCCTCGGCGAGGGCTGGCATAACAACCACCACCGCTACCAAAGCTGCACGCGCAACGGCTTCTACTGGTGGGAAATCGACCCGACCTACTACGGCCTCAAGCTGCTCTCCTACACCGGCCTCATCTGGGGTTTGAAGGATGTGCCGCAGTCGATCCTCGAGGAGGGCATGCATGCCGATCACCACAAGTCCATCGCCGCCGCGGAGCGTTCCGCCGAGCGCGCCGCCGAGGAGGTCGCCGCCGCGTCCCCGTTGCGCACCGTTCTGCCCGCGGCCGCCGCCATCGCCGTGGCCACCGCGACCGCCGCGCACAGCGAGCTGCCCAAGAAGGCCGAGGGCCCGGCCATCCATCGCGACCTCAGCGGCGAGATGGTGAAGCCCAACGCCGACACCGCGTCCAAGCCCGCCACGCAGGGCGGTCAGACCGGCGAGACGGTGATCTGACCGTCGTTTCCCCGGGCGGAGCGTCCGCGAAAACAAGCCCGCTTTCCCGTGATCGGGGAGCGGGCTTTTTCGCGGCCGTTCGCGACGGCCGGCGCTGGATGACGGTGCGGGCGGATTTTTGTGCGATTCGGGCGTTGGGCGGGTGTAAGCCTGTGAACCCGCCCGCCATGGACGACCGAACTCTGCTCCGCCGTTATGTTTTGAACCGCGATCAAGCGGCGTTCTCGGACCTGGTGCGCCGCCACGCGGATCTGGTCTACTCCGCGGCGCTGCGCCAGGTCGGCGACCATCATCGGGCGCAGGAGGTGACGCAGAGCGTTTTCCTCGCGCTCGCCCGAAAGGCCGGGGCGCTGGCGGATCACCCGGCGCTGGCGGCCTGGCTTTTCCGCAGCACGCGGCTCTCGTCGGCCAAACTGCGCGAGGCGGATTTTCGGCGCCGTGCGAGGGAGGATCGTCTGGCGCGCGTCGCGGAGGCGGACGAGGCCGCGGCGGGACCGGCCGGGGACGAGTGGGCGCGCGTCTCGCCGTGTCTCGACCAGGCCCTGGCCGCGCTGCGGGAGCGGGACCGGATCGCGGTGGTCTTGCGTTTCTTTCAGCAACGCGGCTACGCGGAGGTCGGCCTCGCCCTGGGCGTGGGCGAAAACGCCGCGCGCATGCGCACCGAGCGCGCCTTGGAAAAGCTTCGCGCCGTGCTTTCGCGACGAGGGGTGCGTTCGACCGCCGAGGCGTTGGGCGTGGCGCTCGGCGCGCATGGCGTGGCGGCCGCGCCTTCCGGCGTGCCTTCGGCGGTGCTCGCGGGCGTGACCGCGGCGGGCGCCGCCGCGCACGGCGGTTTCCTGTCCGGGCTGTTTTTTATGACCAACCTCAAAACCGTCGCCCTGCCTCTGGTCGTCGCCGGTCTGGCCGGGCTCGCGACCTATCAGCTGATGCGGTCGGACGAGCCGGAAAAGGCGGCGAGCCCGAGCGTGCCGGCGGCCGCGCCGATCATCGCGGCGGAGCCGGCGCGCGAGGCCGGGACGGCCGCCTTGCGGGCGGAGAACGCGGAGCTGCGCGATCGTCTGGCCAAGGCCGAGGCCGATTTGGAGACGCGCGCAAAGGAGCTGGAGAAAGCCGCGCGGCGTTTGGCCGACCTCCGCCGGCCCATGATGCCGCACAAGCTCGACGCGGTGAGTTCACGGCTGCGCGCCGAGACCAAGCCGGGCGAGGTGATCGTGACCGGCGGCTCGCTCACCAAAGACGGGAAGCGTTTGTTCGCGTTTGTGACGCCGGAGAATCTCGGGCCCACGCAAAAGGGACCGCATCAGCTCGACTATAAATCGAAGCTGGTCGCCCTGCCGGAAGAGGCGGTGGCGGAGCTGGGGCTCGATCATCTCGTTTCGGGCGCGGCCCACACGCTCCAGCATGGCGAGGTCTGGGCGCCGAGCGAAGTGGAGCGCGTCCTGAGTCGCCTGTCCTCGATGAAGGGGACGGATGTTTTATCCGCGCCCCGCGTCACGGTCCTATCCGGCACGGAGGCCACCGTGTCGATCGGCGAGGCTAACCAGGACGGCGAGTTCGTCGGCGTCAGCGTCGGCCTGCTTCCGGAGGCGCCGGCGGCCGATGGCACGCTCAACACCGAGGTGAGCGTGGAGCTTGCCGAAGAGCCGGCGCGGTGAGCGCCCGCGGCTCTCCGGCGGGGGCGGCGGCTACTGCGGCTTTTTCTCCTCCGACTTCACCCCGCCGAAGGCGAAGCGGCTGATGAGCGACTCCAGGTCGACCGCGCTCTCGGTGTCGGTGATGAGCTCGCCGGGCTGGAGGAGCGCGTCGTCCGCGCCGGGGTTCAACGCGACAAACTTGTCGCCGATCAGGCCGCTGCTGCGGATCGCGGCCATGGTGTCGGAGGGCAGTTTCAGGTCCTTGCGGACCCGGAGCGTGGCGATGGCGGCGTAGCGTTCGTCGAGTTCGACCTTCTCCACCTTGCCGACCGCAACGCCGGAAACCATCACGCTCGCGCCGGGGGCGAGGCCGCCGAGATTGGCGAAGCGCGCGCGCACCGTGGTGGTGTCACGGCCCACGAAGGCGCCGCCGCCGATCTTGAGCGCGAGCCAGGCGAGCGCGACGAGTCCGGCGAGGACGAAGGAGCCGACCGCGAGGTCGAGGCGGGTGTATTTGACGGGGGCGGGCTGCATGGCGGCGGGCGGATCGGACGTTTGCGGTTTTGAAAGGCGGTCGGTCGACCTCAGCCGAGGTCGGTGTCGGTTTCCAGGGGGCCTCCCGCGCGAAGCTGCGCGACGGAGCGGGCGAGGGCCTCGGTGCTGTCGCGGAACGCCGCGACTACGGGATCGGTGGTGGCCTCGAAATCGGCCGGCGTGCCGGAAAAGTGGATACGCCCTTGGTCGAGGAACGCGAGCTGGTCGCAGGCCGCGAGCGCCTCGGGCAGGTCGTGGGTGACGACGACGGCGGTGAAGCCGAACTCGCGCCGCGCGTGGGCGATGAGCGTGAAGACGGCGTTGCGGCGCAGCGGGTCGAGACCGGCGGTCGGCTCGTCGAAGAGCACGAGCTCGGGGCGCGTCACGAGGGCGCGGGCCAGGGCGAGGCGTTTTTGCATGCCGCCGGAAAGCTGCGAGGGGTAGCGGCGGGCGTCGCTCTCCAGCTCGAGGCGGCGGAGCGCGTCGGCCACGCGGACGCGGATCTCGGGCTTGGGGAGCAGGGTGGTTTGCTCGAGCGGCAGCGCGACGTTTTCCCAGGCGGTGAGCGAGTCGAGGAGGGCGTTGCCCTGAAACAGGTAGGAGCAGCGTTTGCGGAAGGCGGCGAGGGCCGCGTCGTCGTCGCGGGAGAGCGGCTGGCCGTCGAAAAGCACCGAGCCGTCGTCCGGCGGGAGGACGCCCGCGAGGCACTTGAGCAGCACGGATTTGCCGGTGCCGGATTTGCCCACGATGGCGAGCACGCGGCCTCGCGGGACCTCGAACGTGACGTCGGCGAGCACGACGCGTTCGCCGAAACGCTTTTGCAGCGAACGGGTGGCGAGCAGCGGGGCGGAGGAATCGGTCAGGGCGGACATCGTGGCGCGTGGGCTCGGGGGGCGAAGCGGGGCTCAGACCAGCAGCGAGGTGATCAGGTAGTCCGCGGCGAGCACGCCGATGCTGGAGAACACGACCGCGCGGGTGGTGGAGGCGGAGACGGCGCGCGCGCCTGTGGAGCCGGAACGGCGGTGGGCGTTGAAGCCGTTGTGGCAGCAGAGCGCGACCGTGAGCGCCCCGAAGACGAGCGCCTTCACCAGCGATTGGCCCACGTCACCGAGGTCGATCGAACGATCCACCGAGGCCCAGTAGACGCCGGAGGGCAGGGGAAGCAGCACCGAGCCGGACAACCAGCCTCCGACGAGCCCGACCAGCGCGAAGAACGCCGTCATGATCGGGTAGACGATCAGCGCGCCGAGCAGGCGGGGCGCGACGAGGAAACCGTAGGGGTCGATGCCCATCGTCTCGAGCGCGTCGATCTGCTCGGAGTTGCGCTGGATGCCGAGTTCGGCGACGAGCGCGGAGCCGGCCTGGCCGACAAGCATCAGCGCGGCGAGGACCGGCGCGAGTTCGCGGACGAGGCTGTTGGCGACGAGCGGCCCGAGCATGGCCGCCGCGCTGAAATCACGCAGCGTGTGGTAGCCCTGAAGGCCGAGGACCAACCCGGTGAACAGACCCACGATCAGGATCACGGGCAGGCATCGCACCCCTTGCTCGTAGACGGAGCGAACCAGGCGGCGGCCAAGACGGCGGGAGCCCACGGCCGAGGCGAAGCCCCGCGCGGTGAAGCGGGCGAAGTCGCCGGTTTCGGCGATGCTGCGGAGAGTGGCTTGGCCAAGGGCGGAGAGCACGGCGGACGGAAAACGCGTAATGACGGCGGCGAAAGGGCTGAAAGCGAACGGAAAAGCGCCGGTGACGTTTGTGCCGTTTTCGTCACATTTTTCCCCGTTTTCATCCCTGAGGGGTGGAGGCGGCGTCGCGACCGGGGCCAGAAAACGGCCTTCCAGCCATGCCTACCCCGCTGTTTTTGCGCCGTATTGCGGTGCCCGCCCTGTTGTCCGCCGTCGCCTTCGCCGCCGCGGGCTCCGCGTCCGCCGCCCCGGTGATCAACGAGATCATGTATCGCCCGGGCACCGGTTACCCCGAGGACACTTCGCTCGAGTTCATCGAGATCCACAACCCCGACGCCACCGCCGTCGACCTCTCCGGTTGGGCGCTCCGGACCGGCGTCGATTACGTTTTACCCTCCGGCACGACGCTCGCCGCCGGCGGCTACCTCGTCGTGGCGGCCAACCCCACCGCCCTCGTCGCCGCGCATTCCGGGCTCTCCTCCTCGCTCGTCGTCGGCCCTTGGGAAACCGGCGACAAGCTCTCGAACAACGGCGAGGACGTGACGCTCTCCTCGCCCGACGGCGCCGGTGGCTTCGACCGCGTGGACCGCGTCACCTACGCCGACGAGGGCGACTGGGCCACCCGCACGCGCGACTCCCTCGGCGGCTGGTCCTGGATCACCCAGTCCAATGGCGGCGGCTGCTCGCTCGAACGTCGCAATCCCCTCCTCGCCGTCGATTCCGGCCAGAACTGGGGCGCCTCCACCGCCGTCGGCGGCACGCCCGGCGCGGCTAACACCCTCCGCGTCTCCAATGTCGCCCCGCTCATCTCCTCGGTGAAGCACTCGCCCGCCGTGCCGAAGAGCACCGAGGTCGTCACCATCTCCTGCCAGCTCGCCGACGAGTCAGCCGTCTCCTCGCTTTCCGCCACGCTCTGGTGGCGCGACGCCACCTCGACCTCGCCCGGCGCCTTCCAATCCGTCGCGATGACCAACGAGGGCACCGGCCGCTTCTCCGCCACCCTCGCCGCCAAGACCGCCCTCGCCATCGTCGAGTTCTACGTCTCCGCGAGCGACGGCTCGCTCACCCGCACCTGGCCCGCGCCCAACTCCGAGGGCCAGACCACCAACTGCGCCTACCAGGTGGACAACGAGGTCATCACCGGCACCGCGCCCGCGTATCGGCTTATCCTTACCGCCGCCGAAAACGCCGCCTTCACCTCGGCCAGCACCTCCAGCGACCGCACCTTCGCGCTCACCCTTGTCGCCACCCACGGCGACGACACGACGATCCGCTACCGCTCCGAGATGCGCATGCGCGGCAACTCCTCGCGCAACTACACCATCAAGCCCCTGCGCGTGAACATGCCGCACGACGACCGCTGGGACGGCGTCTCCTCCTTCCTCATCGGCCCGCGCGGCGCCCCGCTCCAGTTCCTCGCCCACAAGCTCCAGCGCGCCGCCGGCCTCGTCGCCGCCGACGCCATGCCGATCGAGGTCCGCCGCCAGGGTGTGGAATACGCGGTCACCTCCGGCTCCACCGCCGACTACGGCCGCCTCTGCCGCGTCGAGGATTTCAACTCCGACTACGCCAGCAACCACTTCCCCGAGGCCGTCTCCGCGCAGATCTACCGCAAGATCTCCATCACCAACTGGTCCTCGCTCTACACCGCGCCCACCACGCCAGACGGCACCTACTCCGGCTGGGACAAACAAACCGACTCCGCCGCCAACGACTGGTCCGACGTCGTCAACTTCACCACCGTCTGGCAAAACCTCAGCGCCTCGCACTTCACCGGCGCCACCGCCGGCAACGTCGCCTCCGGCACGTGGAACGGCGTGGCCTTCACCGACGCCGAGCTCGCCACGCTCTCCACCGTCGTGGACCTCGACTACCTCGCCCGCTGGCTCGCGGTCATGACGATCATGCCCAACGCCGAGGAAAACATCTCCAACGGCGAGGACGACGACTACGCCGCCGTCTTCGTCAACAACGGCACGAACACGAGGATGTATCTGGTTCCCCATGACATGGACACCACCTTCGGCTCCGGCGAGTCCACCAAGGCCTACAACTTCATCACCCTCTACGACGCCTCCGAGGCCGGTTCCGCCGGCATGACCGGCGCCGTGGCCATGGAGCCCCTCCAGCCCCTCCTCGGCACCACCTCGCAGGCCGGCAACGCCGCCTTCCGCGCCAAATACCTCACCGCCATCCGCGAGCTCTTCGGCTCCTTCTGCGACGCCGACACCAGCTCCAACAGCTACCCGCCCTTCTACCAGTTCGTGGACAACCACCTCGCCGACTGGATGCCCGCGACCAACTCCACCGCGCTCGCCGCCCGCACCGCGATCAAGACCTTCATGACCAACCGCCAGGCCTACCTCCTCGGCCTCATCGGTTCCGCGAAGATCACGCCCACCGCCGCCACCACCGGCGCGGGCACGCTCACCTCGGCGCCCTCCGGCACCGTTCGCCTCAACGAGATCCTCGCGCTCAACACCAGCGCCTACGCCGTCAGCTCCGCCTACCCCGACCTCGTCGAGCTCTACAACTCCGGCGCCACCGCCGTCTCGCTCGCCGGCTACACCCTCTACGACGGCGAGGCGCACACCTACACCTTCCCCTCCGGCACCACGCTCGCCGCCGGCGCCTACCTCCTCCTCACCTCCGACACCCTCGGCTTTGCCCTCGATACCGACGGGGACACCGTCACCCTCGCCGACGCCTCGGCTGCCGTGCTCGACACCGTGACCTTCGGCCCGCAGCTCGCCGACAAATCCATCTCGCGCCTCTCCACCTCGGCCAACACCTGGGGCCTCACCACGCCCACGCCCGCCGCCGCCAACGGCGCCGCCCTCACTCTCGGCACCAGCACCACCTACGCCTCCGCGCTCCGTCTCAACGAGTGGGCCGGCAACATCGATTTCCGCCTCACCGCCGACTTCGTCGAGATCTACAATCCCTCCGCCGTCATCGTCCCGCTCGGCGGCCTCGTCATCACCGACAACATCGCGACCTACCCGACGCGCTACACCTTCCCCGCGCTCAGCTACATCGCCGCCTCCGGCTTTACCGCCGTCGAGTCGGATCTCCTCGGCTTCGGGCTCAACGCCTACTCCGACGACCTCTGGCTCGTCGGGGCCAACGCCGCCGTCATCGACCGCGCAGATATCTCCGCCCAGTTCGCCGACTACTCCACCGGCCGCGCCACCGATGGCGGCACCACCTGGGCCAACTTCGCCCTGCCCACCCCCGGCCTTTCCAACGCCACCGCCGCGCCCACGGCCTACACCAACCTCCGCGACTACCTCCGCATCACCGAGGTCATGTATGCGCCCACCGGCGGCGGCGACTACGAGTATGTCGAGCTCCAGAACATCAGCTCCACCGTCACGCTCGACCTCTCCGGCGTCCGCTTCACCTCCGGCATCGACTACACTTTCGCGAGCGGCGCCACCCTCGCGCCCGGCGCCTACGTCGTCGTCTGCAAAAAACGCTCCACCTACCTCGCGCGCTACACCTCCACCGCCGCGGTCAACGCCCTCGCCGCCGGCTCCTTCTCCGGCGCGCTCGACAACTCCGGCGAGGAGATCGCCCTCACGCTGCCGTTTCCGTATCTGATCAACGTCCTTCGCTTCACCTACTCGCCCGACTGGTATCCCACCACCGCGAGCGCGAGCACCGGCTACTCGCTCACCATCCGCGACGCCGTCACAACCGCCGCCCGCTCCTGGGGCGACAGCGTCAACTGGGCGCCCTCCGCCGTCCAATACGGTTCCCCCGGCGCGGGAGACCCGCCCTCGATCACCTCCGCCCTCGCCGCCACCGGCATCGTCGGCGACGCGTTCTCCTACAAGATCGTCGCGACCAAATCCCCCACGAGCTACTCCGCCGCCGGCCTGCCCGCAGGCCTCTTGATCGACACCGCCACCGGCCTCATCTCCGGCACGCCCACCGCCGCCGGCACGAGCTCCGTGACCATCGGCGCGGCCAACGCCACCGCGTCCTCCACCGCCACGCTGACCCTCACCGTCGCCGCCCACGGTTCGCTCGACCACTTCACCTGGGAATACCTCCCCGCCTCGGCCTACGCCGGGAAAAATTTCCCCGTCCTCGTCTCCGCCCGCGACGCCGGCGGCCGCCTCGTGCAGACCTTCGCCGGCACCTCCGCCATCTCCGCCGCGCGTGTAAACTCCGCCGTCTCGCCCGTCCTGATCACCGAGCTCACCGACGAGGGCGAAGACCAGTTCGAGCTGCAAAACGTCTCCGGCTCCACGGTCAACACCACCGGCTGGTTCGCCATCATCGGCGACAGCACCACGGCCGTCGCCTCGCGCAACACCGCCACCTACTCGCTCCCCGCCAGCATGGCTTCCGGCGCGCTCCTCCGCGTCTCCGAATCCGCCAGCACCGGCCGCGTCTACTTCGGCAACGCCATCGCCTGGACCAACACCACCCCGCGCGGCTGGGTCATGCTTTTCGACTCCACCAACACCCTGCGCGACTTCGTCGCCTTCGGCTGGACCGCCACCGAGCTCGCCTCGCTCTCCCTCACGGTCAACTCCACCACCGTCGCCCCGCTCTCGCTCGGCCAGTGGTCCGGCGCAGGCCTCGTTGCCGGCACGCGCGGCACGGTCGCCAACACGCCCGACTCCTGGCGCCGCACCGGCGCGAGCGATGGCAACACCTCCGCCAACTGGACCTGGTCCTACAACGCCGCCTCCTTCGGCACCGCCAACACCGGCCTCACGCTGCCCTTCGCCACCTCCGTCGCGCTCACCACCACGCCGACCACCGCGTCTTTCGCCGCCGGAGAATTCCTCGGCTACCTCGCCGTCGCCACCGCGGCCGACGACGCCATCCTGACCTCGACCTACGCGACCACCTACGTCGGCAACTCCGCCGCGATCGACATCCTGAGCGCGACCGACACCGACGCCGACGGCATCCCCGACGCCTGGGAAACCGCCCACGGTCTCACGGTCGGCTCTTCGACCAACGACGCCACGCTCGACAGCGACGGCGACGGCCAGAGCAACCAGGCCGAGTTCCTCGCCGGCACCGATCCGCAGAGCAGCGCCTCCGTCTTCGCCATCACCACGACCGCGCTTTCCACCGCCTCCGGTTCGCCCGCGCTCACCGTCGCGTGGTCCGGCGTCGCCGGCCATTACTACGAGGTTCGCACCAGTCCCGATCTCGTCACCTGGACCACCGCCACCTACGTCCTTGCCACCGCCGACGGCGCGAAATCCGTCGAGCTTCCCACCGCCGGCGCCGAGCGCTTCTTCGCCCGCGTCGTCCTCGTTCCCTGAAGCCGTCCGGGCCGAGCCATGTTCAACGACCGCCTCCAGACCCGCCGCTTCGAGCTGAAGTATCACGTCGACGAGCGCGCCGCGCACGCCATCCGCCGCGTGCTGCGCATGCATCTCGAACCCGACGATCATGGCGCCAGCCCCGAGCTCCCGGTCTATCCGGTGCACAGCCTGTATCTGGACTCGTCCGACTACGCGCTCTGTCGCGCCACGCTCCACGGCGAGCGCAATCGCTTCAAACTGCGCGTCCGCTACTACGACGACAGTCCGCTCGCGCCCGTCTCCCTCGAGATCAAACGCCGCGAGGACCGCTGCATCCGCAAGCGCCGCGCCTTCGTCCGTCGCGACGCCGTCGCCGCTTTGCTTTCGGGCGAGCACCCGCGGTCGGATCACCTCGCCAGCCCCTCGCCCCGCGCGCTCGACGATCTCGTCGCGTTCTGCGAGCTTGCGCGCCGCCTCGCCGCCCGGCCCGCCGCGCATATCGCCTACGAGCGCGAGGCCTGGATCAACGCGGGCGACGACTCGCTGCGCGTCACCTTCGATCGCGCGATTCGCTGCGAACCCGTTTCCAGCGCCCGGCTCCAGACCGCGTTTCGCGACGCCGCCCGGGTTTTTCCGGAGACCGTGGTCCTCGAGATCAAATTCACCGACCGGTTTCCCGGCTGGATGCACGACCTCGTCGGCCGTTTTTCCCTGCGGCAGGAAAGCGCCGCCAAATACGCCGACGGCCTCGCGTTGAGCGGCGCGGTTCCCTCCCGGCATCCGCCGCGCAGCGCGTCCGCGCGCGCCGCCCTCGGCGATTTCGCCGGGTTTCTCGGCGCCTGACGCCGCTCCCTTTTCGATCCCTTCGCCATGCTCGACAGCTTTTTCCGCGGCGACCACGCGCTCGCCCCCACGCCCCTCGGCACCATCGCGCTCGCGCTGCTCCTCGCGTTCGCGCTCGGCCAGCTCCTGGCCTGGGTCTACATGGCGACGCACGACAGCCTGTCCTACTCGCGCTCCTTCGTCGTCTCCTTGCTGCTCCTGCCGGTCATCGTCGCGCTCGTCATGCTCGTGCTGGCGCACAACCTCGTGGCCGCCTTCGGGCTCATGGCGGTCTTCGCGATCGTGCGTTTTCGCAACGTGCTCCGCGACACGCTCGACACCGCGCACGTGCTCGCCGGCCTCGTCGCCGGGATGGCCTGCGGCACGCAGAAATTCGCCACCGCGGTGCTCGGCGGCCTGATCGTCGCGGCCATCATGATCTACGCCCGGATGGTCCACTTCGGCAGCCGCTGGCGCTACGATTTCATCCTCCGCCTGCGCTGGACCCGGTCCGCGGCCGAGATCGCCGAGCTGGATCGCCTGCTCGCGCGCCACGGACGGCGGGTGCGTCTGGCCCGTCAACGCGTCCTGGAGGACGGCGCCGCCTCCGATCTTTCCTATCACCTCCTCCTGCGCGACTCGTCCCGCGCCGGTGAACTCTTGCGCGAGCTCGGCGCGCTGGGCGGCGTGGCCGATCTTCACGGCGTCGAGGCCGCGCAGGAATCCGAGGTCTGAGCCCCGCCCGCCGTTCGTCTCCTTTTCGCCGTGTCCGACTCATCGCTTCAGCCTCTTCCGCCCATCCCGACGCCTCCGGGCCAACGCTGGCGGGTGTTTCGCATCGAGTTCCTGCCTCCGCTCGCCTTCGCGGCCTGCATCGCCGCGGTCGCCTTGCTCTGGCGCGGGTCGGCCGTCGCGCCCGCGCTCACCGCGGAGGCGGAGCTGGCCCAGGCGGAGCTCCGTTCCGCGCGCGGCGGGACGGTGCTCGAGCTCGACGCCGAGCCGATGCGCGAGGTGCGCGCCGGCGAGGTGCTCGGCCGGGTGCGGGCCGAGTCGCCGTCCGTCGTCGCGGCCGAGCTCGCGGCGCTGCGCGCCGAACTCGACGCGCTGCGGGTCGGCCGCGAGCCGGTGATAGCCGGCCGACGTCTCGCGCTCGACGCCGAACGTCTGCGCCTCGAGTGGATGCGCGAGCGCACCGCGCTGGCCGCGCTTCGCGTGGAGTTGTTGCAGGCGGAGACCGATTTCGCGCGCCAGACCTCGTTGCGCGCCCGTTCCGTCGCGACCGAGGAGGCCTACGACAACGCGCGCCTGCTGCGCGAGCGTCTCGTCGCCCAGGTCGCGGAGCAGGAGCGGCTGGTGGCGGCCCTGGCGCCCGCCACGTCGGCGGAGTCCGGCGCGCCCGGCGCCGACGCGGCCCTGGCCGCCGCCTTGCGCGCGGCCGAGGCGAAACTGCGTCTCGCCGAGGAGCGGCTCGCTCCCGAACCGCTTCTCGCGCCCATGGACGGCGTGGTGACGCGCGTGTTTCGCCGCGCGGGCGAGGTGGTGAAACCGGGCGAGCCCTTGCTCGAGATCGCCGCGTCGGCGCCGGCCCGTCTGGTGGGCTGGCTGCGCCAGCCCTTGGCGCTCGAGCCGCGGGCCGGCATGGCGGTCGAGGTGCGCAGCCGCCGGCCGGACGGAAGCGCGGGCGAGGCGAAGGTGCTGGCGGTGGGGCGCGTGCTCGAGCCGGTGCCCGCGACGCAGCTCGCGCTGCTTGATCGCGCCGGGTCCCCCGAGCTCGGCCTGCGGGTGTATTTATCCTTACCGGCGGGGCTCGCCTTGCGCCCCGGCGAGTTCGTGGACGTGATGGTGGACCCCTCGGCCGCGGCGGCCGCCTCGCCATGAAGTTTTTCGTTCCCCTGCGTCCTCTTTTGCTCGGCTGGCTGATCGCGCTGGCGGTCTGGGTGGCCTTGGCCTTCGTGGTCGCCTTCGCGGTCGTGGCGAACACCCCCTTGTCCTGGATCGAGGCGATGCAGGCGCCGGTGCGCGACTGGCTGCCCTGGACCTTGGCGGCGCCGTTGCTTTTCCGCTTCGTCAACCGGCATCCCTTCGAGCGCGAAGGCTGGGTCGGGAGACTCGCGGCGCATGTCGTGGTGCTGGCCTCGATCACCCTGCTGGCCTGGGGATGGGCCAAGTTTCTCGATATCCGGCCTGGCCCGGGCCTGGAGCGTTTCGGCGGTCCGATGGAGAAACGGTTCCCCCGCTTCGGTCCTCGTTTCGACGATCATGGCCCCGGGCCGGGCCCGGGCATGTCGATGGACGACGGGGACGGCCCGAACCGCGATTCGCCGCCTCCGATGCCCCCCGGGGAGAAGCCTTTCTTCAAACCTTCCCGCGGACCGGGCGGCGGTCCGGGCGATCCGGGCAGCTTGGAACGCGTCCTGGGGCGCGTGCTTTCGGCCTATCTGGTCCTGGCGAGCGCGGCGCACGCGGCCTTTTTCTACCGCCGGGCGAAGGAGCGCGAGGCGAGCCTGGCCAACGCCCGGCTCGAGGCGCTGCGCATGCAGCTGCAACCGCATTTTCTCTTCAACACGCTCAACACCATCTCCGGCCTGGTGCATACGGAGCCCGACCGCGCGGACGCGGTGATCACCGCGCTCGGCGATCTGCTGCGGCTCACGCTGGAGACCTCCGGCGAGCGCGAGCTGCCGCTGCGGGAGGAGATGCGCCTCGTGGACGCCTATGTCGCGATCATGCAGGCTCGCTTCGAGGAGCGGGTGAAATGCGAGGTGGACCTCGCTCCCGAGACGCGAGACGCGCTCGTGCCCGCCTTTATCCTCCAGCCCTTGATCGAGAACGCGGTGAAGCACGGGTTGGAGCCGCTGCCGCAGGGCGGCACCGTGCGGATCCGGGCGCGTCGCGAGGCCGACCGCCTGCGGATCGAGGTCTCCGACGACGGCGTGGGGCTGCGCGCGGGAGCCCCGGCGCGCGAGGGCGTGGGCCTCGCCAACACGCGCGCCCGCCTGCGCGCCCTGCACGGGCGCCATGCCTCGATGGAGCTGCGCGCCGCGGGCGAGCGCGGCTGCGCCGTCGCGCTCGATCTGCCTTTCCGAACCGCCGCATGAAAGACAGCGCCCCCCTCCGTGTCCTGATGGTCGACGACGAGCGCGCCGCCCGCGTTCGCCTGCGCCGCCTGCTCGAGGCCGAGCCCGACCTCGCGATCGTCTCCGAATGCGCCGACGGCGCCTCGGCGATCGAGGCGGCCAAGCTGTTTCGTCCCGACCTGCTCCTGCTCGACGTGCAAATGCCGGGTCTGGACGGCTTCGACGTGTTGCGCGGGCTGCCGGAGGACTACGCCCCGGCGATCGTGTTCGTGACGGCTTTCGACGAGCACGCGGTGCGCGCCTTCGAGGCCTGCGCGCTGGATTATCTTTTGAAGCCGGTGGCGCCGCCGCGGCTGGCGCGGGCCCTGGCGCGGGTGCGCGAGCGCCGGGCGATGCGGGAGGCGGCGGCGCGTCCGCCCGAGCCTCCGGCGGAGCGGCGTTTCGTGGTGCGCGGCTCGAACCGCGTCAGCGTGGTGGGCGCGGCCGAGATCGAGTGGATCGAGGCCGCGGGCAACTACGCGATCCTGCACACCGCGGCGGGCAATCACATCCTGCGTGAGACGATGGGCGCGCTCGAGGAGTCGCTGCCGGCGAACGATTTCATGCGGATAAACCGCGGGGCGATCGTGCGGCTCGCGTTGGTGCGGGCGGTGCGGCCGGCGCACGGGGACGCTCCGGCGGCGGTCGTGCTGGCGGGCGGGGTGGAGCTGCCGCTCACGCGCGGCATGCGAGAGGTGCAGGAGCGCCTGAAGGGCGGCGGCCTCGCCTGAGCGCGGCCCTCCGACTCGGCGCTTGCCGGGCGGGCGTCGGGGAGGGTTT
>CAYTLL010000061.1:0-24005 GCA_964438755.1 uncultured Akkermansia sp.
TTCGAATCTCTCCACCCCGACCATTTTCCTTAGCAAAAGGAACTTAGGTCGGCTCAACGCCGCGCTAGCAACAACGCGCTCGGCGAAACGCCATGAACCGCCCGGAAAACGCGCGAAAAATGAAAGGGATCGTCCATTCCCACTCGCGCGGCCACATCTTGCACCCGACCGCCGCGTTCGAGCAGGAATGCCGCCGCCAACGCCATTTTTCTGCGACGCAGGTATTGGTGCGGGCTCACCCCGAGGAAACGGCGGAAAAGTCGGCAAACGCTTGAGCCGTCCAGCTTCGCCGCGGCCGCGATGTCCCCCAGGCCGGTCCACGCCGCCGCGTGCTGGTCGACGAGGGCGCGGCAACGCTCGAAGTTTTCCCTCGCTCCCTCCGCGCCGGCTCCGAAACGAGCGCTCGCGGCCCTCGCCGGCTCCTCGCCGATCTTGAGCAACATCACTTCGGCGAGCCGCGCGCAGATCGCCGGCGCGGCCGCGCCGTGGCGGCGGCCTTCCCGCGTTACGTCTTCCGCGAGTTCTCGCAGTTCCCCCAGCGCCGCCACCCGCCGGGCGCGCCCGTGGAGCAGGCCCGCCTGCGTGAGCGCGCGCGTCACCCCCGCGCCCGCCAGCGCGAAGAAAAACTTTTCGAGCGGTTCGTCGGGCGTCGTTTCGATGCGGCAGGCGGTCTTTTGCCCGCTGGCGAAGCAGACACCCGCCTCGAGGCGGTGCTCGCTTCCGTCGAGCGACACGCGTCCGCGTCCGCCGACCACCAACTCGAGCACGACGTAGGGATAGCGGTCGCGCGCCACGTGATAATCCGGGCGGCAAAGCTCCCAGCCGCCGAGCGCGACACTCACGCGCTCCCGCCAGGGGCCCGAGAGCTGGAGAAAAAAAGTCCGGCTCTCCGCGACCTGCGCGGCGAGCAAGGAGGCGTCTTCCGAGCGGTCTAGATTATCCATGCCCGGGTCGCTATCCTCCATTCACGGCTCTGTCGATTATGGTAATGTGTTCGGGTCGATTATCGACAAACCCCTTGGCGCCCGCGCGCGCCGCCTCGCTCCCCATGCCTGCAAAAAAGCTTCCCAAAAATTCCGTCTATCTCGTCGCCAACGGCGACCTTCGCCAGTCCGCCAATGAAAAGTGCTGGCCCGCCCAGGCCGCGATGGAAAAGCGGCTCGCCGAGGTCGTCGCGTCCTTCGGCTACAAGCTCGTCCGCGCCCATCCCTACAAAAAGGACGTGAAGCACGGTTTCATCGGATCGCAGAAGGAGGGCATGGAGGTGTTCGCCGACATCGACCCGACCGCGCCGCTCATCGTCGCCGAGTGCGTCTGGCAGTATTCGCACCACCTCCTGCACGGACTCATCTCGCACCGCGGTCCGATCCTCAATGTCGCCAACTGGTCGGGCACCTGGCCCGGCCTGGTCGGCATGCTCAACCTCAACGGCTCCCTCACCAAGGCCGGCGTTCGCTACGCCACGCTGTGGAGCGAAAATTTCGACGACGCGCTTTTCCTCGGGGGGCTCGAGAGCTGGCTCAAGACCGGTGTGGTCAAGCACAAGACCGCCCACGTGAAGCCGCTCGCCAAGGCCGCCCTCCCGCCGAAGGCGCGCGTCACCGCGGCCAAGATCGCCGCGGATCTGCGCGTTAGAAAATCCATCATGGGCGTCTTCGACGAGGGCTGCATGGGCATGTATAACGCCATCATCCCCGACGAACTCCTCTTCCCGACCGGGGTCTACAAGGAGCGCCTCTCCCAATCCGCGCTCTACTACGCCGCCACCCAGGTCTCCGACGCCGAGGCGAAGGCGGTGTTCGCCTGGTATAAGAAGAAGGGGCTGAAATTCCACTTCGGCACCGACGAGGCGACCGAGCTCACCGAGCGCCAGGTCTTGCTCCAGTGCAAAACCTACATCGCCGCCGTGCGCATCGCCGACGAGTTCGGCTGCGAGACCATCGGCATCCAATACCAGCAGGGCCTCAAGGACCTGCTGCCCGCCTCCGACCTCGTCGAGGGCACGCTCAACTCCACCGAGCGCCCGCCTGTGACGCGCGCCGACGGCTCCGTCATCCGCGGCGGCGAGCCCATCCCGCACTTCAACGAGGTCGACGAGTGCGCCGGTCTCGACGGCCTCTTCACTGATCGGGTGCACAAGGCCCTCGGCCAGCCGCGCGCCAACACGCTGCATGACCTCCGTTGGGGGGATTGGGACAAGTCCGGCACCACCGACGAGTATGTCTGGGTGTTCCTCATCTCCGGCAGCGCCCCCGCCGACCACCACGTCGGCGGTTGGGCGGGCAGCGACTCGCATCGCCAGCCCGGCATGTATTTCCGTCTCGGCGGCGGCACGCTTCGCGGCGTCGCCAAGCCCGGCGAACTCGTCTGGAGCCGCGTCTTCGTCGAGAACGGGAAACTCAAGATGGACCTCGGCCGCGCCAAGGTCATCAGCCTGCCTGAGGCCGAGACCGAGCGTCGTTGGAAAGAGACCACCTACCAGTGGCCGATCATGCACGCGGTCACCTACGGCGTGAGCCGCGACCAGATGATGGCCCGCCACAAGAGCAACCACATCCAAGTCGCCTACGCGAACAGCGCGAAGGAGGCCGACCTCGCGCTCTACACCAAGGCCGCCCTCGCCGCCGAGCTCGGCCTCGAGGTCTCGCTTTGCGGCACCAAGGCCGACGGCAAGGCGTTCTAGGCGGAACCGCGGAATAGAACCACGAAACACATGAAAGACACGAAATCGGACGAGCGCCCTAAGTTCTCTTCCGGCTTCCTGGGCTTTCGTGCGTTTCGTGGTTAAAAACTCATCCCCGACATTCACGACATGTCCCTCGACGCCCTCCTCGACCTCTCCCACCAACTCGGCCGCGAAGAGCGCCGGCTCGCCATCTTGGGCGAGGGCAACACCTCCCAGCGCCACGATGCCGAGACTTTCACGGTCAAGGCATCAGGTTCGAACCTTGCCACGCTTTCCGTCTCGGGCACCGCCACCTGCCGCTTCGATAAACTCATCCCGCTGCTCTCGGCCGCCGGCATGAGCGACGCCGCCGTCGACGAGGCCCTCTTCGCCGCGCGCGTCTCTCCCGAGATGAAAAAGCCCTCGGTCGAGGCGATCTTTCACGCCTACCTGCTCACGCTGCCCGGCGTGAACTACGTCGGCCACACGCACCCGATCGCGGTCAACGCGCTCCTCTGCTCGAAGCACGCGCGCACGTTCGCGGCGCGTCGTCTTTTTCCCGACGAGATCGTGTGCTGCGGGGTCGAGAGCGTCTTTGTCCCCTACACGGATCCGGGCCTGAAGCTCTCGCAGGCGATCAAGGCCGCGGTCGAGGACTACATCCGGCGTCTCTCGCGTCCGCCGCGCGTCATCTTGCTGGAGAACCACGGTCTTGTCGCGCTCGGCGCGACGCCGGAGGCCGTGCTCGCCGCGACGCTTATGGCGGTGAAGGCCGCGGAGATCTTCGTCGGCGCCGCGGCGGCCTCCGGAGGCGCGGAGCCGGTTTTCCTCACACCCGCCCAGGTGGAGCGCATCGCCGGACGCCCCGACGAACATTACCGGCAAAAAGCGCTGGGTATTTGAGGACCGGAAGTCGTCACCTTTTCGCGGTCGGGCGCTTCAGCGGGAGGTGTCGCCGAGGCGTGTGACGCCGGGCAAGCGCTTGGCGTCAGTCAGCCCGCGACCATAGGGCCTCGCCATGGGACCACGGTCTCAACGGGCCGTGGGATCGCGCGCCCACGTCCCGACCGGATGCACCCGTCGGGTGGCCTTTTCCACGCGGAAAAGCGACGCGGGTGAGGGCGCGAAAAACAAAAAGCCCACGACGGAAATCGTCGTGGGCGAAAAAAGGGTGGGGGAGAAGTGGCTGCCCGATAAGGACTCGAACCTTAACAAGCAGAGTCAGAATCTGCTGTGCTACCATTACACCATCGGGCAGTGAAAAACAAAAGGGGGGACAGGGCGTGCTTGGGCTGGAGCCGGCGACTGGATTCGAACCCGCAACCGCCTGTTTACAAAACAGGTGCTCTACCGTTGAGCTACACCGGCGGCTAAAGCCGTCCTAGCTGTCTTCGGATGTCGGAAAGAACAGGCCTGCTTGTTTCGCAAGCAGGCCGGAAAGTGGTGGTTCCCCAGGGACTCGAACCCTGAACCAATTGATTAAGAGTCAACTGCTCTACCATTGAGCTAGGAAACCAAAAAACGGAGGGACGAAGGGGCAGATTTGGCCGGCAACTGTCAACGCCGTTTTCGAAGAAAAACCGAAAACTCTTCCGCGGCGCGGCTTCTTTGTGCCTCTCCCGCTTGGCCACGCCTCGACACGACGCATTCCCCGACGCTTCCTTTCCCTTCATGGAGATCCACTTCCTCGGCACCGGCACCTCGCACGGCGTGCCTATGCTGGCTTGCGACTGCGCCGTTTGCCGTTCGCCCGATCCCCGCGATCAACGCCTGCGCGCCTCCATTCATGTGGTGATGAACGGCCTCCGCATCCAGGTCGACGCCACCCCCGAGTTTCGCATTCAGGCCCTGCGTGCCGGTCTGCATGCGATCGACCTGTTTTTTCTGACCCATGGCCATGCGGATCATATCCTTGGAATGGATGACCTTCGGCGTTACTGCGACGGACGCGCCGACGGCGCCTTGCCGGTGTATTGCTCCGAGGAGGGAGAGGAGCGGGTGCGGGCCATTTTTCCGTATGCGTTCGCTCCGCGTGGCGAGAAGCCCGACGGCTATGCGCGCTTTGACGTGCGGCGCATGCCCGCCCGCCTCGAGCTGCCCGAGGGGGTGATCGAGAGCAGTCCCTTGCCGCACGGGCGCGTCGAGACGTTGGGTTTGGTCTTCACCGAGCGGGGCAGTGGGGCGCGTTTCGCCTACTACACCGATTGCAAGACCGTCCCCCCGGCGGCCCGCGAGTTGGCCCACGGCGCCGACCTGCTCGTGCTCGATGGCCTGCGCCCCATGCCGCATCCCACGCATATGAGCATCGCCGAAGCACGCGAACAGGCCGCGTTGATCGGCGCAAAACGCACCTTTCTCACGCACCTTGCGCATGCCGTTCATCATACCTACGGGGATTCTTTGGGACCTGAGGTCCAGGGCTTTGCGTATGATGGATGGCGAGTGGAGCTCTAGGCTTATTTAATTCCTACTCATTAAGTGGGAAAAGAGCTTGCGCCGCTTAATCCTAGTAGTTTTGTCGGGATTAACTCACCGCCATGAAGCTCTCCAAGAAAGGCGAATACGCCCTCCGCTCCCTGATCGACCTCGGCATCGCCGCCGAGGTGGGGCGCGAGTTGGTGCAGGTTACCGAGCTTTCGGACAAGGAGCTCATCCCGGCGAAGTTTCTCGAGCAGATCATGCAGGAGTTGAAGGCGGCCGGTTTCGTCGTCGCCCAGCGCGGCAAGTTCGGCGGCTACCGTCTCGCCCGGCCCGCCTCCGAGATCACGATCGGCGCCGTCGTGCGCTTCATCGACGGGCCGCTCGCGCCGATCGGCTGCGTCAGCCACACCGCTTACGAAAAGTGTAGTTGCCCGGACGAGGAGCACTGCGGGCTCCGGATGCTCATGCTCGATGTGCGCAACGCCATCGCCGGCATCCTGGACCGCTACTCCCTCGCCGATGTCGTGGAGGTCACGCTGCGCAAACTCCGCCGCGATTCCCTCCCGCTTCCCTTCGCCGCTCCGCGCGGTCCCGCCCGCGGCCAACCGGTCAAATCCGGCGCCCGCGCCCGTCGCGTTTCCTCCCGTGCCTCCGCCTCCGACGCCCGCCGGCTCGCGCCGGTCGAGGGCCTGCTCTCCGAACTCCTTCCCGATTACACCATTTGATCCTCAGCGCGCCCCGCGTCGGCGCCCGTTTCCCATGAGCTCTCCCGTTTCTCCCGCCGTTTCCTCCGCCTCCCTCCATCTGCCCGACTGGCTCGCCATCGTGCGCGCCAAGGTCGAGGGCCTGCGCTTCGGCGTCGTCCAGATCGTCGTCCACGACGGCAAGGTCACCCAGATCGAGCGCACCGAAAAGACCCGCCTCTCCGGCAACGTCCGAGACGAGTAACCTGCCGCGTTCGCGCCTTTTTCATCCCTTTTCGCCCACCGCCGCCTGGCGGAGGCGATCTCCGCATCAACCACTTCTCGCCGCGACCCGACCACGGGAGCTTCCGCGATCCGCACCAAGCAACCCCCGTCACGCCATGAAGTCCTCCCGCACCCTCCGCGCGGCCACCTACGCCGCCGCGCTCACCGCCATCGCCCTCGCGCCTTTCACCGCGCAGGCCCAGTCCGCCGCTCCGGCCGCGCCCGCCGCCTCGTCGGACGACATCGCCGCGCTCCGCGAGCAGATCCGCCTCCTCGACCAGAAACTGCGCGTCCTCGAGCGCAATCAAGAGCTCAAGGACGAGGCCGCCGTCGCCGAGGCCAAGAAGCAGCCCAAGTTGAACTTCTCCGACGGCCGCCTCGAGCTCAGCTCCGCCGACGGCGCCAACTCGATCCGCCTGCGCGGCCTCGTCCAGGCCGACGGCCGTTTCTACCTCGACGAGACCAATCCCGCGGGAACGAACGACTCCTTCCTCCTCCGCCGCGCCCGTCTCATTTTCGAGGGCAAGTTCGCCGAGCGCTACAGCTACGTCGTCCAGCCCGAGTTCGGCACCGGCTCCTCGGTGCAGGTCCTCGACGCCAACATCCACACCGCGATCGTTCCCGAGTTCGGCGTCCGTATCGGAAAATTCAAGACGCCCATCGGCCTCGAGCAGCTCCAGTCCGACCCGGTCGCCTTCTTCAACGAGCGCTCCGTCGCCACCGGCCTCACGCCCAATCGCGACGTCGGCGTCCAGGCCGAAGGCGCCTTCTTCCAGGGCGGGCTCTCCTACCAGCTCGGCGTCTTCAACGGCGTGCCCGACGGCGGCAACACCACGCAGGCCACCACCGACTTCGACAGCGACAAGTCCGTCGCCGCCCGCCTCTTCGCCACGCCCTTCGTCAACGACAAGGAGTCCGCCCTCAAGGGCCTCGGCTTCGGCATCGCCGCCGGCCAGGGCAACTACGACACCGCCAGCGGCCGCGCCGGCCAGTATCGCACCGACGGCCAGCAGACTTTCTTCACCTACGAGACCAGCGTCCTCGCCGACGGCAAGGGCACCACGATCTCGCCGCAGGCCTACTACTACTACGGCCCCTTCGGCGTCCTCGCCGAATACGTCGGCTCCACCATCGACGTCCGCCGCAACGCCACGCAGCCCGTGCATGAGATCCAGAACACCGGCTGGAACGTCTCCGCCGGCTACGTGCTCACCGGCGAGGACGCGTCCTACAAGGGCGTGACGCCCAAGACCGTCTTCAACCCCTCCGCCGGCACCTGGGGCGCCTTCGAGGTCGTCGCCCGCGTCGCCCAGCTCGACATCGACGACGAGGTTTTCACCGGCACCTCCGCGACCCGTCTCGCCAACCGCGACACCAGCGCCTCCGGCATCACCACCTACGGCGTCGGCGTGAACTGGTATCCCGCCAAGGCGGTCCGCGTCGGCCTGAACTACTTCCACAACGAGTTTGAGCTCGATTCCGGCGCCAGCCCCGCGTCCGGCGCCGTCGTCGGCGGCGACGAGCAAACCATCATCGGCCGCGTCCAGCTCTCCTTCTGATCCGCCCGCCCAACCTGAACCACGAACCCGAAAGGTATTCGTCATGAAACTACAATTCATCTCCGCCCTCGCCGCCGCGCTCGCGCTCGCCGGCGCCGCGACCGCCAAGACCGTCGAGCTCCTCAACGTCTCCTACGATCCGACCCGCGAGCTCTACGTCGAATACAACGCCGCCTTCGCCAGGCACTGGAAGGCCAAGACCGGCGACGACGTCGCCGTGAAGCAGTCCCACGGCGGCTCCGGCAAGCAGGCCCGCTCCGTGATCGACGGCCTCCAGGCCGACGTCGTCACCCTCGCCCTCGCCGGCGACATCGACGCCATCGCCAAGAACGGGCGCTCGTTGCCCGCCGATTGGCAAAAGCGCCTCCCGCACAACTCCTCCCCCTACACCTCCACGATCGTGTTCCTCGTCCGCAAGGGGAACCCGAAGGCGGTCAAGGACTGGGACGACCTCGTGAAGTCCGGCGTCTCCGTCATCACGCCCAACCCGAAGACCTCCGGCGGCGCCCGCTGGAATTACCTCGCGGCCTGGGAATACGCCAAGCGCAAGCAGGGCGGCTCCGACGAGACCGCGAAGGCCTTCGTCGAAAAACTCTTCAAGAACGTGCCCGTCCTCGACAGCGGCGCCCGCGGCTCCACCACGACCTTCGTGCAGCGCGGCATCGGCGACGTCCTGCTCGCCTGGGAAAACGAGGCCTACCTCGCGCTCAAGGAGTTCGGCGCCGACAAGTTCGAGATCGTCACGCCCTCGCTCAGCATCCTCGCCGAGCCGCCCGTGACCGTCGTCGACAAGGTCGCGAAGAAGAAGGGCACCACCGAGATCGCCAAGGCCTACCTCGAGTATCTCTACTCCGACGAAGGCCAGGAGATCGCGGGCAAGCACTTCTACCGCCCGACCTCCGAGGCGGCCGCCGCCAAATACGCCGCTCGGTTCGCCCCGGTTAAGCTCTTCACCATCGACGAGGCCTTCGGCGGCTGGACCAAGGCTCAGAAGGACCACTTCGACGACGGCGGCAGCTTCGACCAGATCTACCTGAAGAAATAAACGCCAGGTAGCGCGGGCTTCCAGCCTGCCTCCGAAAAGCAGGCTGGAAGTCCGCGCCACCGCCTCTCCCTCCCATGACCCACCTCGCCAAAACTCCGACCACCCGGCCGGCGCGCGATCTTCGCGCGTTGATCGAGCCTCTGGTCGCGCTCGGCGAGTGGGGGCCCCTGGTGCAAACCTCCTTCGCGGGCGTCTTCGACTTCGAGGACGCCCCCTACAGCATCCCGCGCGTCGTGTTCAGCGGTCCGCCCTCCGCCTCGCACGATCCGATCCGGCTCGCGATTTTCGGGGGCCTTCACGGCGACGAGCCCGCCAGCGTGCTCGCCCCGATCGCCTTCCTCGAACGTCTCGCCTCCGAGCCCACCCGCGCCACCGGCTACGAGCTCGCCGTGTATCCTCTGCTCAATCCCGTCGGCTACGCGCGCGACACCCGCGCCAACGGCGCCGGCTTGGATCTCAACCGCCAGTTCTGGCGCGGCTCCACCCAGCCCGAGGTCCGCGCCGTGGAGCGCGAGCTCACCCGAACCCGCTTCGACGGCATCATCACGCTCCACGCGGACGACACCTGCGAGGGCATCTACGGCTACACGCGCGGACACGTGCTCAACGAGGCCCTGCTCGAGCCCGCCCTTCGCTCCGCCAGTTACGTCATCCCGCGCGACCGCCGCTCCAAAATCGACGGCTTCCTCGCCCGCGATGGCAAGATCGAGGCCTGCTTCGACGGCGTGCTTTCCGCGCCCGCCGGCCAGCGTCCTCGTCCCTTCGATCTCATTTTCGAGACGCCCGCCCTCGCGCCGATCGACAAGCAGGTCGACGCCATGGTGACCGCGCTCGACACCATCCTCGACGAATACCGCGTCTTCCTCGCCTACGCCCAGAATCTCTGACCCGCTCGTCTATTTATTCGCCGCCCGCGGCCTTCCGCATTTCGCGCCACTCTCTCCGCATCCCATGTCCCGCACCCACCGCTCCGTCATACCCGGCTTCGGATTGTCGCTCGGTCTCACGCTCACCTACCTGAGCCTGATCGTTCTGCTTCCGCTCGCGGCCGCCTTCATCAAGACCGCGGGCATGTCGTGGACCGGCTTTTGGGAGGCCGTCGCCTCGCCGCGCGTGGTCGCCTCCTACCGGATCAGCTTCTTCGCCTCGCTCGCCGCCGCGTTGGTCAACTGCTTCTTCGGGCTGATCGTCGCCTGGGTGCTGGTGCGTTATCCCTTTCCCGGGCGCCGCGTCGTCGACGCCCTCGTCGACCTGCCGTTCGCGCTGCCCACCGCCGTCGCCGGCATCGCGCTCACCGCGCTTTACGCCCCGCCTTCCGACAGTTCTCCGGGTGGCTGGCTCGGCGCCCCGCTCTCGCACCTGGGCGTGAAGGTGGCCTTCACCGAGCTCGGCGTCTTCGTCGCGCTCACCTTCATCGGCCTGCCCTTTGTCGTCCGCACGCTCCAGCCGATCATCGAGGAGCTCGAGCCCGAGTTCGAGGAGGCCTCCGCCTCGCTCGGCGCCAATCGCTGGCAGACGATCCGCCGCGTCATCTTCCCTCAGCTCCTGCCCGCGCTTCTCACCGGCTTCGCCATGGCCTTCGCCCGCGCGCTCGGGGAATACGGCTCGGTCGTCTTCATCTCGGGCAACATGCCCATGCGCACCGAGATCTCCCCTCTGCTCATCATCACCAAGCTCGAGCAATACGACTACGCCGGCGCCACCGCCATCGCCGTCGTGATGCTGGTCGCCTCCTTCACGCTCCTGCTCGTCATCAACCTGCTCCAGAAATGGAGCCGCCGCCACGCCACGGTCTGAGGACCTCGGAATCTCAAATCTCCAATTTCAGATTTTAAATCTCCATGGCCTCCGCCGTCTCCTCCCTCAACCGCGCCGCCGGTCACGCCCACCGGCCGCTCGCCACCCGCGACGCCGCTTGGGTTCGCTACGCGCTCACCGCGGTCGCGCTCGGCTTTCTCGCCCTGTTCCTCCTGCTCCCGCTCGTGGCGGTGTTCACCGAGGCCCTGCGCCGCGGCGTCGGCGCCTACTTCGCCGCGCTCGGCGACGCCGACGCGCTGCATGCGCTCAAGCTCACGCTCCTCACCGCCGCGATCGCCGTCCCGGCCAATCTCGTCTTCGGCGTCGCCGCCGCCTGGTGCATCGCGAAGTTCAAGTTCCCGGGCAAGAGCCTGCTCATCACCCTCATCGACCTGCCTTTCGCCGTCTCGCCCGTCATCTCGGGCCTGATCTACGTCCTGCTTTTCGGCGCCCAGGGCTGGTATGGGCACTATCTCGACGCCGAGCATCCCTGGTTTCCCGCGCTCCAGGCCTGGCTCGTCGAGCAGGATTTCAAAATCATCTTCGCCGTCCCCGGAATCGTGCTCGCCACGATCTTCGTCACCTTTCCGTTCGTCGCCCGCGAGCTCATCCCGCTCATGCAGCAGCAGGGCAACGACGAGGAATACGCCGCCATCACCCTCGGCGCCTCCGGTTGGAAAACCTTCTGGAAGGTCACGCTGCCCAACATCAAGTGGGGTCTTTTCTACGGCGTCATCCTCTGCAACGCCCGCGCGATGGGCGAATTCGGCGCCGTATCCGTCGTCTCGGGACACATCCGCGGCGAGACCAACACCCTGCCGCTCCACGTCGAGATCCTCTACAACGAATACCAGTTCGTCGGCGCCTTCGCCGCCGCCTCCCTGCTCGCCCTTCTCGCGCTCGTCACCCTCGTCCTCAAGTCCGTCGTCGAGTGGGCCCACGCCCGCCGCACCGCCTGAGTCCTGTCTTTGGAAACCGCCAAACCTCGCTAAAGCCCGCCAAATCAAGCCTCCGATCATTCCGTTTTAGCGCCTTTTAGCGCTCTTTAGCGGTTAAAATTCGGCTCCCGTCATGTCCATCATCGCCCGCAACATCACCAAGACCTTCGGCGCCTATACCGCCCTCGCCGACGTCTCCCTCGAGGTGCCCACCGGCAAGCTGGTGGCCCTCCTCGGTCCCTCCGGTTCGGGCAAGACCACGCTGTTGCGCATCATCGCCGGCCTCGAGTTCGCCGACGCCGGCTCCGGTCGCATCGACTTCCACGGCAACGACGTCACCGACACCCCCGCGGGCAAGCGCGGCGTCGGCTTCGTCTTCCAGCACTACGCGCTCTTCCGCCACATGACCGTGGCCCAGAACATCGCCTTCGGTCTCACCGTGAAGTCCCGCAAGGAGCGTCCCTCGAGGGATCAGATCGACGCCCGCGTGAAGGAGCTGCTCAAACTCATCCAGCTCGAGGAGCTCGGCGGCCGTTTTCCCACCCAGCTCTCCGGCGGCCAGCGCCAGCGCGTCGCGCTCGCCCGCGCCCTCGCGGTCAACCCCAAGGTCCTTCTTCTCGACGAGCCCTTCGGCGCCCTCGACGCCCGCGTGCGCAAGGACCTCCGCCGCTGGCTCCGCCACTTCCAGCGCGAGATCGGCGTCACCACCATCTTCGTCACCCACGACCAGGAGGAGGCCCTCGAGCTCGCCGACCAGGTCGTGGTCATGAACAACGCCAAGATCGAGCAGGTCGGCACCCCGCAGCAGGTCTACGACCAGCCGGCCTCGCCCTTCGTGATCGAGTTCCTCGGCAACGTGAACCGCTTCGGCGCCCTCGGGCATCCGCTTCCCGGTGCGGGCCCCGATGTCCTCTACGTGCGCCCGCACGACGTCGATATCCAGCGCGACTACAAGGGCGAGCACGGCATCCGCGTGCGCGTGGAGCACGTCTTCTCCGCCGGCAACTTCGGCCGCGTCGCGCTGCAACGTCTCGATAATTTCGAAACCATCGACGCCGAGGTCTCCCGCGCCCGGCTCGCCGAGCTCGGCCTTCGGGCCGGCGAGGAGGTCTATGTCGTCTTCCGCCACATCCGACTCTTCCCGAAGGAGGGCCGCTTCACCGAGCGCGACGTCGTCGCCGACGACGCCGTCCCGGCCGTCACCGATCCGGGCCGCGGCATCTGAGCCGCCCCGCGCCGCTTCGGCGCGATCCTGTTCTTTTTTCCATCCTGGGCGCGCCCGTGCGCGCCCGCCCCGGTGGGGTAGCCAAGTGAGAAGGCCCGGCGCCGCAATCGCCGTATGAGTTGGTTTGATTCCAACCCCCACCTCCATTTTCGCCAGAGAAGACCACTTCATGGCCGAGTATCCGTCCTGCGACTACGCCCACCGCTTCCGCGCGGAGGCCGTCGCCCCGTCCTCGTCCTCATGAAATCCATCCGTCTCCTCTCCGTCTCCCTCGCCCTTCTCGGCCTCGCCGCCTCGCCCGTCGCGCGCGCCGCCGAGATCCTGAACGCGTCCTACGACATCTCCCGCGAGCTCTTCGTCGCGCTCAACGCCGCCTTCGAACCGGCCTACAAGGCCTCCCGCGGCGAGGCCGTCGCCGTGAAGCAATCGCACGCCGGCTCCTCCCGCCAGGCCCGCTCCATCCTCGAGGGCCTCAAGGCCGACGTCGTCACCTTCAACCAGGTCACCGACGTCCAGCTCCTCGCCGACAACACGTTCGTCGCCGCCGACTGGGCCGCGCGCTATCCCCACGCCGCCTCGCCCTACTACAGCGTCCACTCGATCCTGGTCCGCAAAGGCAACCCGAAGGGCATCCGCGACTGGGCCGACCTCGCCAAACCCGGCGTGGACATCGTGCAGGTCAATCCGAAGACCGGCGGCAACGGTCGCTACGCCGTCCTCGCCTACTACGCCGCCGCCCTCGACGCCGCGGGCGGCGACGAGGCGAAGGCGCGCGCCTTCCTCAAGCAGGTCCTGGCCAACGTCGTCGTCTTCGAGTCCGGCGGCCGCACCGCCACCTCGACCTTCACCGAGCGCGAGATCGGCGACGTCCTCGTCACCTTCGAGGCCGAGACGCTCTCGCTCGCCAAAGACCCGCGCTACGAGGTGGTCACGCCCTCGGTCAGCATCCTTTCCGAGTTTCCCGTCGCGGTGGTCGACAAGGTGGCGAAAAAGCGCGGCACCGCCGGGGTCGCCGACGCCTACCTGAAGTTCCTCTACACGCCCGGGGCGCAGGAGATCATCGCGGCCAACTTCTACCGGCCGCGCGACGTCGAGGTGGCCTCCCGCCACGCCGCCCGCCTCACGCCGGTGAAGATCCTCGAGGTCGGCGCCGTCTTTGGCGGTTGGGAAAAGGCCGCGAAGACCTTCTTCGATAACGGCGCCTTGGTGGACACCTTGCTCAAGGAAGTCGCCGCCGAGCGGATCAACTGAGCCCCGCGGGTAGGGCGGGCCCGCCGGGCTCGCTTCCGCCGCGTTCGCCGAACGCCCGGCGGTCCGTCCCTGCCTTCATTCGTTTCCCTTCCGCTCCGCCATGTCCCGTCGCGTTCTTCCCGGCTTCGGCCCCGCCTTGGGCGGCACCGTGCTCGTCGCCAGTTTCGCCGTCGTGTTGCCGCTGGGCGCGCTCGTGCTCAAGGCCGCCGGGCTCTCGTGGGCGGACTACTGGGCCTACATCAGCGACCCGCGCGCGCTCGCGACCTACCGTGTCACCTTGCTCGCCGCCGGCGTCGCCACCGGGCTCGACGTGCTGCTGGGCGGCCTCGCGGCCTGGATCCTCGTCCGCTACGAGTTTCCCGGCCGGCGCCTGCTCGACTCGGCGATCGACCTGCCTTTCGCGCTGCCCACCGCGGTCGCGGGCATCGCGCTCGCCGCGCTCACCGCGCCGGGCGGTCCGGTGGGCGCGCTCTTCGCGCCTTTCGGGATAAAAATCGCCTACGCCTTCCCGGGCATCGTGCTCGCGATGACGTTCACGAGCCTGCCCTTCGTCGTGCGCACCGTGCAGCCGGTGCTGGCCGATCTGGAGCCCTCGCTCGAGGAGGCCGCCGCCACGTTGGGCGCGGGACCGCTCGCCACCTTCCGCCATGTGGTTCTGCCGGAGATTTTTCCCGCCCTGCTCTCCGGCGCCGCGCTGTCCTTGGTGCGCAGCCTGGGCGAGTTCGGCGCGGTCGTCTTCATCGCCGGAAACCTGCCTTTCCAGACCGAGATCACGGCGCTGCTCACCTACGTGCGGATGGACGAGTTCGACTACCCCGGCGCCGCCGCGCTCGCGACCGTCATCCTCGCCTTCGCGCTGCTCTTTCTCGTCGGAATGAACCTGCTGCAAACCCGGCTTCATCGCCGCTTCCACGGATGAGTGTCGCCAGCTTTCGATCCGCCGGCTCCGCCTCCGGTCAGACCCGGCTTCCGATCCGCGGCCACCCGGCCCGTCTGGCGCTGGTGCTGCTCGGTGCGGGCTCCGTCGGTCTGCTCATCCTTCTTCCGCTCGCGGCGGTGTTTTCCTACGCGCTGCGCGAAGGCTTCGCGGCCTACTGGAGCCATCTGTCCACGCCGGAGACGCGCCACGCCGTCGGACTCACGCTTCTCGCCGCGGGCGTGGCGGTGCCGGCCAGCACGGCCTTCGGACTGGCCGCCGCCTGGGTGATCGGGAAGTTCGAGTTTCGCGGCCGCCGCCTGCTCACCAGCGTGATCGAGCTGCCGCTGTCGGTCTCTCCGATCATCTTCGGCGTCGCCTATCTTTTCGTCTTCGGGATGCAGGGGCTGCTCGGGCCCTGGCTCGACGAGCACGGCGTCTCCCTGGCCTTCAACGTCGCGGCCATCGTCATCGTCACGACGATGGTCACCTTGCCCTACGTGTTTCGCGAGGTGCTCCCGCTCGTCCTCGCCCAAGGGGTGCAGGAGGAGCACGCGGCGGTGACGCTCGGCGCCGGCGGCTGGCAGACTTTTCTTCGCGTCACCCTGCCGAACATCCGCTGGGCGCTGCTCTACGGCGTCACGTTGTCCTTCGCCCGCGCGCTCGGCGAGTTCGGCTCCGTCGCGGTCGTGTCGGGCGCGGTGCGCGGGGAAACGAACACGCTCACGCTCCACATCGAGCTTCTCTCCAACGACCGCGCCGCGACCGGGGCCTTCGCGGTCGCCTCCATCCTTACCTCCATCGCGCTCGTCACCCTCGTGGTCAAAACCTGGGTCGAGGGACGCGAGGGCAAATAACCCCGACCACCGCCTCCCATGAGTCATCCCTCCGCGCTCGCCGCCTACCTGGAAACGCTGCCCTTCCTCGGCCGCGCCACGATCTCGCATCGCGAGGTGCGGGCGGGCGCATGGCTGGAGCTGCTCGTCACCTACGAGGTGGGCGCGGCCGGCTTCGCCGACGGGGGATGGCTGAAACTCGTCTTCAAATTCTATTCCGACTGGGCGCCCTTCCAGACCAGTGATCCCGGCGCGGCCGACCACGTCTCCGCCGAATACGAGCCCCGGCCCGCGTTTCCCGGCGAGAGCGAGGCGACCGTGCGTTCGCTCAAGGTTCGCTTCGATCAAAAGGGTCACGAGAGACCCTATCAAAAGGCGGTGATCGTCGACGTGGTCGACGGCTACCTGAAGCCGGGCGACCGCATCGTCCTGCGCCTCGGCGACCGGCGCCACGGCGGCCCGGGCACGCGGGCTCAGACCTTCGTGGAGGACGCGTTTCGCTTCCGGGTCTTCGTCGACACGGTCGGCGCCTCGCGATTCGCCGCGGTGCCGGGCGACCTCGCGCTTCGCGTCGTGCCCAACCTCGCGACGCAGGCGAGGCTGATCACGCCTCGGCTCGTGCGGCCGGGCGTTCCTTTCCCGGTCGTTTATCGCGTCGAGGACGCGTGGGGAAATCTCGCCTCCGCGGAGATCGCGCCGCCTGAAGCCTTGGAAGTCCGGCGCAACGGTTCCGTCTATCTGGCCTTGCCGCTTGTCTGGTCATCGCGCGGCGGCGACGGAGCGCCGCCCTCCGATCTAGATCATCTGGAGGGCGCGGCTCCGTCCGCGCCGCGTTCGCTCATCGTTTCTTCCGACGGAGCCTGGGCGCGGGCCGAGCTGCGCCTGCCGGAGGAGGGCGACTACGAATTGCTCGTGCCCGAGCCTTTTGCCCGGGCGCGCGTCACGATCGACGCGGCGGCGCCGACCCCGCGGGCGCTGTTCGCCGATCTGCACATCCATTCGCAGGACACGGTCGGGGTGAACACGACCGAGACCGTGCTTCGCTTCGCGCGCGACGCGGCCGCGCTCGATGTCGCCGGCTACACGGCGAACGATTTCAACGTGCGCGTCGACCGCTGGGCCGCCGCCGTCGACGTCTGCCGCGACCTTCACGCCGAGGGGCGCTTCCTCTGTTTCCCCGGCACCGAGTGGTGCGGCGCCAGCGCGGTCGGCGGCGATCGCAATGTCATTTTTCTCGGCGAGGAGGTGCGGTTCCCGCTCGGCGCCGACGGACGCAGCCTGCGCGTTTTCGACTGGAACGAGGACACGCCGCCCGGGCGCCATCAGGACGCGGGACTACCCACCGCGGCGCACTTGCACGATGCCTACCGCGATCTCGCCGAGGGCGACCGCGCGCTGCTCATCCCGCACGTGGGGGGACGGCGCGCCTTGCACGAGTGGCACGATCCGGCGCTCGAGCGCCTCGTCGAGGTCGCCTCCTCGTGGGGACACTTCGATTGGTTTTATCGCGACGCGCTCGCCCGCGGGCTCCGGGTCGGGGCTTCCGCGGCGGGCGACGAGCACCGGGGGCGTCCGGGAGGCGGCGCGCCGGGCGTCGGATCCTTCGGTGTCGCCGGCGGGCTCACCGGCGTGCTCGCGGACGAGCTGAGTTCCGGCGCGGTCGCCCGCGCGCTGCGCGCGCGCCATACCTGGGCGACGAGCGGCGGGCGAGCGGTGGCGCTGCTCTCCGCGGGGCCTCATCGGCAAGGGGACGCGTTTGACCACGAGGGGCCCCTGGAGATCTCCTATCGTTTGTTCGGGGAGGCGTGGGAACGCGTCGAGCTGCGCGACGACCAGGGCGTGCTCTGGCACGTGCGCGACCTTCACGCCGAGCTCGGTCACGAGCGTAACCGCTTCCGCGTTCGCTGGGGCGGAGCGCGTATCCGGGACCGCTACCGCTGGGCCGAATGGCGCGCCGTGGTCGAGGTCTCCGGCGCGCGCGTGCTGCGTTGGGCCGCCTTCGGGCTGGAGCATCCGGAGGAAACGGTGCGCGAGACGGCGCCCGGGCGCTTCGAGATCCGCACCGACACCTACGGCGACGCCGACCACCTCGAACTCGTGGTGGACGACCTGGCGGCGGCGCGGGTGTCGCTGCGTTTCGAAATCGACGCCTACAACAAGACCGGCGACGCGCGGGCGCGGAATCCCGATCCGGTGACGCCGGGCGCGACGCGCGAGTTCTCGGGCGCGGACCTGATCGCCGCTTCGGACGGAGGACTACGTTGGGAGCTCGGCGGGGAGGAACTTTTTCTCGCCGCCGAGCGTCTCTCCTTCGGCCCGCTTCCGTCGCGGCTGGCGGGAGTCGCGACGATTCCTCCGGCCAACGGCCCGCACAGGCACCGAGCCCTCTATCTTTTCGCCCGGGAACGCGACGACGCGAAGGTGTGGACGAGTCCGCTCTTCGTGACCTTCCGCACCTGAACCCGAATTCCCTCGCGACCATGTCGAAACCCTCCGCACCTCAACGCGTCGTCATCGTCGGCGGTGGGCTTTCGGGCACGCTCGTGGCGGTGCATCTCCTTCGCCAGGCGCCGTCCGGCATGATCATCACGCTGGTCGAGCGCCAGCCTCCGATCGGGCGCGGCGTGGCCTACGCCACCCACGCCTGCGTCCATCTGCTCAACGTGCCGGCGGGGCGCATGAGCGCGTTTCCCGATCAGCCGGATCATTTTCTGGAGTGGGTCCGCGAGCGTCTGGGCCGGGCGGGCTTTCCCAAGACGGTCGGCGCGGAGGATTTTCTGCCGCGTTGCCTATACGGAGACTACCTCGGCTACGTGCTCACGGAGGAGCGGCAGCAGGCCGATCCGACCGTGTCCTTCACGGTGAGGGTGGGGGAAGTGGTCGACATCGACGAGCTGCCGGCGGGTGGGGCCGCGCGGGTGTTTTTCTCCGATGATACGACCCTCGTGGCGGACCAGGTGGTGTTGGCCTTGGGGAATTTGCCGGGCGAGTATCCCGTGCGCTCGGGACGAAGGGTGTTTCGCGGACGACGCTACGTCCATGTGCCGTGGTCGCCGGGCGTGATCGACGGGATCGATGCCGACGCCGAGGTGTTGATCGCGGGACAGGGCCTCACCGCGATCGACATCGTCATCCAGCTCGCGGAGCGCGGACACCGCGGCCGCATCACCTGCCTTTCTCGCCGCGGTCTGCGTCCTTTGCCTCATCGGTCCGGGCCCGACTACCCCGACTTTCTCGCGCGGGAGCCGGCGCCGGGCACGGTTCGCGCGTTGGTGGCGCGCGTCCGTGCGGAGGTCCGTCGCGCGGCGGAGTCCGGTCTCGATTGGCGCGGCGTGATCAACGCGCTCCGTCCGCACTCCGCTCGCCTTTGGGCGGCGCTCGACTGGGAGGAGCGCGCGCGATTCCTGCGGCATGTGAGGCCGTATTGGGAGGTGCATCGCCACCGGATCGCCCCCGAGGTGGCGGCGCGTTTACAGGCCTTGGTCGACGCGGGACGGCTCGAGTATCTGGCGGGACGCTTTCAGCATCTTGAGGAGACCGACACGGGGCTGCGCGTGGTCTGGCGGCCCCGCGGGGCGGAGCGCGACGAAGAACGGCACGCGGCGAAACTGGTCAACTGCACCGGGCCGCGCACCGATTACTCGAAGTATCAGCATCCGCTTTTCGTGAACCTGCTGGCGCGCGGCCTTCTCGACCACGACCCGCTCGCGCTCGGCGTGGCGGCGACGCCGGAGGGACGGGTGAAGCGCTACCGCGGCGGCGTCATTCCGTGGTTGCACACGCTCGGCGCGCCCTTGCGCGGCGTCCTCTGGGAATGCGGTTCCGCGGCGGAGATCCGCGCGCACGCCCGCTCGGTGGCGGAGCGGATCCTCGCTCCGGAGGCGTGGGCGAGCCCCCCCTCTCGTTTCGAGCGACTGGTGGAGGACGCGAAGTCGCGGATCAGGGAGGTGTCGGGCGCCGAGTTGCAGGCCGAGCTGGAGGCGGGCGAAAAGCCGCTGCTGATCGACATTCGCGAGACCGAGGAGCATGCGCGCGGGGCCATCCCCGGCGCTTGCCACCTGTCGCGCGGGATTCTCGAGGGGCGCATCGAGCAAGTGTCACCCGACACGGGGGCGTCGATCGTGCTTTATTGCGCCGGCGGAAACCGGTCCGCGCTCGCGGCCGACAGCTTGAGACGCATGGGCTACGGTCGCGTGCGCTCCCTGGCGGGCGGTTTCGCCGCGTGGTGTCGGGCGGCGGAGCGCAGGGCGGAGGCCTGAATCGCCGCGCTTTTCCGACGAACGTCGGTGAGACGCATGCGGCCCGGACCTCTGGCGCATTGTCCCGCGAGTCTCTTGGTGCCGCGCCCGAAGTTGCGGAGACGACGCTCAAGGTCGGCGATATATCGTCCCGGCGATGTCTAACACGATGAATTCGGGCGGGGAGGTCGCATGGCGACGTTTTAGGCGCGCGGAGCGTGACGGAAACGCGCGAGAACGCCGTCGACGCGCCTCAATTGAGGCGTGTCCACTGATCGCCGTGGGTGACGAGCGAGCCGGGGGAGCCCGCGGCCCACACCACGCGGGCGACGTGGCCGTCGGCGAAGACGGCGTTGATGCCCCCGCCCTCGTGCGGCGACGTGGTCGGGTTTTGAAAGAGCGGTCGCACCGCGGAGTTGAGGTCCGTGAGATTACTGAAGGTGCTGCTGCCCGCGGGGTCGGCCCGGTCGAGCAGGAGCAGCAACTGCGACGGGCTCGTGGCTCGGCCCAGCGGGACGGCGGTCTCCGGCGCGAGCGTGCCGTTGGCGGCGCTGGTGGCGTTGAGGCGAGGCCGGGCGAGCACGTAGGTGACGCTGGTCGTGTCGAGCAGCGTCGCGTGGTCCGGGCGCAAGGGGCAGACGCGGAGCGCGCGCTGCGAGGTGTGGTGCGAGAAGTAGCGCGTGTAGGGATTCTCGCTCGTGTCGGTGGTGGCCGCGGCCCAGCCCTTGGCCGTGTAGGCGCCCTTGTTTTCCTGAGCGTAGAGCTGGATGGCCTGGCCCCACTGGCGGACGTTGTTGGCGCATTGCGTGGCACGAGCGGTCTTGCGGATCTTGGATATGGTCGGAATCAGGATCGCGGCTAGGATCGCGATGATGGCGATGACGGTGAGGAGCTCGATGAGCGTGAAGGCGGCGGCGCGAGGCGCGCGGGAGGAGATCGACGGGTGCATGGGCGGCGGTGGCGAAAGAGGAACGGCGGAGGGGGGCGGGACGGGCGGTGCGCGCGAGGACGCGATCGCACGGGTGCGAGACGCGGCGTGCGGGGAACGCAGGGAGCGCGGGAGGCGCGTTTCAGGGCGCGATCGTGACGACGAGGCGCAGGAAGCGGCGCGGGTGCGCCGAGAGCGCGACGGTGTCGACGACGGTGCGGGTGGTGACGCCGCCGGTGGCGAGCGTCGCGCCGTCTGCGTTGAAGATGGCGGCCCAGACGGCGAGATCGTCGGAGGCCTCGACCGCGTAGAGCAGGTTCGGATCGGATCGCACGGGGAAGCGCAGCGCGAGCCGGCCGGAGTCGAGGGCGGGAATCAGCGGCGAGGGGTTTGCCGCGAGCGGATCCCCGCCCGTGGCGTATTCGAGAAGATTGGGCAGGCCGTCGTGGTCGGGATCCGCGGTGTCGGCGGCGTCGCCGGTCGCGGCCGTGGCGCCGAAGTGGGTTTGCCGCCAGGCTTCAATCGCGACGGGCGCGGTGGCGGTGACGATGGAAAAGACGCCGGTCGTGGAATCGAAGACGTAGGTGCGTCCGGCGAGTTCTCCGCTCCATACGCCGCCGGAGGAGGACTGGAGGGCGAGTGCGTCCGGGCCGACGATCAGTTCGGCGGAAGCGAAGTCGCCGGAGCGGAGGACATTCGCGCCGAGATTCACGAGCGTGCGCGCGCCGGGCGGCGCGTCGCCGGCGACCTCGAGGCGAAGTTTTCCGCCGAGCGAGAGTGAGCGGGAGGTCGCGCCGTTGGCGTCGGGGTTGACCAGCGAGAGGCCGTCGTGGGCGTCCGCCTGGACGCGAAGCCGCAGCGTGGCGGAGGCGGAGAGCACGAGATTCGTTTTGGTCGTGAGAATGGCGGGCGTGGCGGCGTCGCCGGGGGCGAGGATGCCATGGACCGTGGCGGCGGAGCCGAGCTTGCCCGCGCCGCCGAGGGTGGCGCCGGCGGCCACGGTGAGCGCGCCGGTGGCGGCGCTTTGGTCGCCGTTCACGACGAGCGCGCCGGCGGAGACGGTGGTGGCTCCGGTGTAGGCGTTGGCGCCGGAGAGCGTGAGCGTGCCGGAGCCGACTTTGGTCAGGCCGGTTTTGGTGAAGGCGGTCGAGCCGGCGGCGCCGTCGAGGATCAGGCCGGTGAAGCGGGAATCGCGGCCGAGCGCGCCGACTTCGTAGACGACGGTGCCGGTGCCGGCGGCGGCGCCGCCGCGGAGGACGCCGGAACCTTGGAGCGCGCCGAGGGCGAAGGTGACGGTGGCGTTGGTGCCGTTGCGGTAGAAGAGGCCGCCGTCGCCGCTGGCGGCGCCGGTCGCGCCGGCGTTGATCGTCCAGACGGCGTTTGAACCGGAGGTGGCGAATGACGTGGCGTAGGCGGTATCGAGTCGGAAGTAGCGGCTGCCGAGCACGAGTTCGCCGTTGAAGCCGCCGAGGTTGCCGGCGAGCGAGATCGTCGAGGACGCGCCGCCGCTTTGGTTGATCGTGAGGACCTTGCCGTCGCTTCCGCTGATCGGACCGGTCAGGGTCTTGCTGTTGTTGCCGAAGGCGATCGTGGCGTCGGCGGCGACGTGGACGGCGGGACTGAAGGTGAAGGTGCCGGAGCCGAAGGAGAGGTGGCCGCCGGCGAGTTCGACCGAGGCCGCGGAGTTGAGGGCGGAGGCGTTGGCGCCGCCCAGCGTGCCTTCCTTCACGAGGATCGTGCCGCCGAGGGCGTTGTTGGCGGAGAGTTCGAGGCGGCCCGGGCCGTCTTTGGTGAAACCGGAGCTGGCGTGAAGGGGGAGGGCGCCGGCGCCGGAATTGAGCGAGATCGCGCCCGCGCCGAGGTCGCCGACGGTGATGGTGGGCGAGACGCCGGCGAGGGTGAGCGAATAGCTGAATAGAGGGTCGGTGAGATACCAGGATCCGCCGCCGGGCACGAGGTCGCCGACGATAAGGTGGTTCAGCGTCACGTCGGCGAGCGTGAGGGCGAGGTCGGCGCCGAGGTCGATCCGGCCGAGGTCGGCGGTGGCGTCGACGGAGGCGGGCACGCCGGCGCTCCAGTTGGCGGGGTTTGCCCAAAGATTGTCGCCGCCGGCACCGGTCCAGGTGGAACCGCTTTGCGCGGAGGCGAGGGCGGGGCCGAGCAGCCCGAGGGCAAGGCGCGCGAGCGGGCGGGCGAAGCGGATCCGCCGGGCGGCGGAGGAAACGACGAGCAGGGAAGGGGAGGCGACGACGGACGACATGGGACGGAAACGAGCGGAAAATGCCCCCGCCGATGGCGGAGCCTCGTGTGGTCACGTCGGTGAATGGTGCGCGCCGGTCAGGGGATCGGCCGCGGGAAGGACTCGTCCACGGAACCAGATCGGGGTGCCTCTGGGTCGGCCGCTTATCGAGCGATGGTCGGTAAAGCGGGTTCCGCGTGCGGACGAGTCGGAGATGAGTTATGTTAGATATGTAGGTAAAGTAATCGATGATTAAAATGCAAGCGGTGTTTTCGTCTTTTCGTGTAGTTGTGTGAAGACTACGCCGGGCGAGGCGGACGGGCGCGAAAAATCCCGGCCTTTTCCGGGGCCGGGACGGGGGCGAAGCCGGGATGAAAACCCGGGTCGCGCGGAGTTCGGGGAGGCCGTTGCGCGCTTGGCGCGGCGGGTGTCGCTCGCGTGGGCGTGGTCAGGGCTTTTTCGCCCAGACCATGCACCATCCCTTTGCGGAGACGGGGCGGTTGGCGAGAGCCATGCAGGGGCCGGCCGAGTCGCCCGCCTTGCCGGCGAAGAGGGCGCAGTTGGCGCAGGCGCTGCCGGTCTTGAATTGGGCGTATTTCGCGGTGTCGACGGTGCTGGCGTCTTTCTTGTAGCCGAGCGCGGCGGCGGCGGGATCGGATTCCTCGACGGGGGCGGGTGCGTCGGCGGCGAGGATGCGCGGGGCGAGGGCGCAGGCGCCGAGGGTGACGGGGATGGACTTCAGGAAACTGCGGCGGGTGTTCATGCGGGTCGTGGGGGGGGGAACGTTGGTCGGGTCTTGGTCGGAGCGATCCTTTCGGCGCGAAGGCGTCGACAATGATCGCAGCGGATGTTTCCGACAAAAACGGCGCGACGGCGAGCCGGGAAGAGGTGGGGTGGCGCGACTAAAAGCGGCGGCCTCCGGTGTGAATTAGCCCGCGAGATGATGGCTGCGCATCGCTTGGCCGAGAGCGCGGGCGGA
>CAYTLL010000062.1:0-11551 GCA_964438755.1 uncultured Akkermansia sp.
CTCCCTCGCCCGTCGCCCCGGAGCCGGGCGCCGAGGATTCCGCGGCGGGCGAGGGCGGGGCGCCCGCGTCCGCCGCCGCGCCGGCGACGCCGGGCGTGTTGCCGGAGGGCCCGGCTCTGCTCGACGCGATCCGTCCGCAGATGCGGCGCAACCGCCGCGGTCCCGGCTACTCGGGATCGAGCGCCTATCTGGCGAAATATTTCAAGGTGGAGGAGCCCGCGCTGCGGGCCGCGCTCGCCGCGCTCGGCCTCACCCCGCCGGCCACGCGCGAGGAGAAGGCCCCGCAGGTGGCGATCGGCAACCTCGTGTATTGGGTAAACAAGGACAACGGCGGTGGCCTCTGGATCAACGGCCGCGAGGCCGGTCCGCGCGATCGCGCCGCCGGCTCCTCCGGAGGCTCGTCCGAGGCTCCGGCGCAGGAGACCTCGGGCTCCGCCGCGTCCGCCCCCGCGGCGGAGCCGGGTGTGTTCCGCCCCGTGCCGCGCGAAATGCCGCCCGTGCCCGACGCGGCTCCGGTCGGGACCCCGGTCCCGGCGCAGGCGGTTTCCGCGCCCGTCGAGGCTTCTCCGGCATCCGCGCCGACGTCTCGGACCGAGGCCGCGCCTGCTGTGGATGCTCCGCCGGCCGAGGTCTCGGCCGCGCCCGCCGCGGAGGCGACCGCGCCGGCCGCCGGCGAAGGCGAGGGCGGTGAGGCGGCCTCGGCCGCTCCGGCCAAAAAGCCCGCGCGCTCCGGCGCCCGCAAGCCCTCGGCCAAGGCCGCGGGCGGCACGGCCAAGCCTCGCACCAAGCGGCGCGCGTCGTCGGCGATCGAGGCCGACGAGGCCGCGGAGGAGTGATCTCTCCGCGCGAGGCGCGCGGCGTTCGCCCGCGCTTCGCGAGTTCGTTCGAAAAAGAAAAACCCGGCCCGCTCACGCGGCCGGGTTTTTCTTTTCGGGCCGGCCTTCGTTCCCCTTTCGGGGCGAGGCGGCGGCCGGGCGGCGAGGCGGGGCGCCCCGGCCGGGTTCAGACTTGGTAGGCTTGGCCGGGGACGGGATCGATGACCTTGGTGTTGGGCATGCGGGCCTCGAGTTCGCGTTGGAACCAGGCGCGAGCGGCGGGCTCGCCGTGGGCGAGGACGATGCTGCGGGCCTGGGTTTGGACGGCGAACTGGAGCAGTTCCTCGCGGTCGGCGTGGCCGGAGAGCTCGAACTTCTCCACCTTGGCGGCGATCTTCGTCTTCACGTGGATGGTGTCGAAGAGGAAGGTGTCGCCGTGCTTGGACTGCTGGAGCTTGCCGCCGGGCGTGTCGGGATCGCAGTAGCCGACGAAGGCGATGACGTTGCGCGCGTGGCCGAGTAGACCGGAGGCGAGCGTGTAGCTGGGCGTGTTCTCGACGAGCATGCCCGAGCTGATGAGATAGATGGCGCGCTGCTTGGGGTCGACGCCGGGCTCGAGCTTGCGGGGCAGGGGCTTGGTCTTCAGGTCGCGGAGGATGCCGCGGCTGAACTGCACGTGCTTGGTCTTGCGGGCGATCTCGTCGAAGTAGTCGCAGAGATCGAGGCCGAGGCCGGAGGTGAAGATGGGCGCCTCGACGAGTTTTCCGAAGCGGCGGGCGTCGTGGAAAATCGCGAGCAGCTCCTGCATGCGCCCGAGCGCGAAGACGGGGATGAGGACGGAGCCGCCGTTCTGGATCGTCTCGTTGATGGTGTCGATGAGACGGGCGACCTCGTTGATGCGCTCCTTGCCCTCGGGACGCTCGGTGGAGCCGCGGGTGGTCTCGGTGATCAGGGTGTCGAAGTGGCCGGCGGGGAAGCGGGCGCCTTTGACGACGCGCTGGTCCTCGAAAAGCACGTCGCCGGTGACGAAGATGTGGCGGTGCTTGTGGCGGATCTCGACGGCGCAGGCGCCGGCGACGTGGCCGGCGGGATGGAGGGTGATCTCGACCTCGTCCTTGCCGTTGGAGAATTTCTTCGGGTGGTTGAACGCGACTCCGGTGAAGCGCGGCGCGATCTTGTCGATGTCGTCGTGGGTGAAGTGGGGGGCGTCCTTGGTCTGGCCCTCCGCGAGCTGGCGCTTCATCACGTTGGCCGAGTTGTGGAGCATGCGCTCGACGATCATGCGGCTGGAAAGCGACATGAGGCAGGGCGCGTGCGGGTGCTCGCGCATGGCGACGGGCAGGGTGCCGAGGTGGTCGAGGTGGCAGTGGGTGAGGATGAGAAGATCCAGCTTTACCCCGGCGAGCTTGGCGAAATCGGGCATCGCGGCGCGCCCGCTCAACTTCGGATGCAGGCCGCTGTCGATAAGGATGTGGAGTTCACCGATCTGGAGCAGGGTGCAACTGGACCCGATGCCTCCCTCACGGTTGAGGTCGATTAGTTTCATTCTGTGAATCGATCAGACGAAGGCGCGGTTTTGGTAAGTGCAAGCGTAAGCTCAGGCCGCGTTGGACGCGAGCGGCTTGCGCGTTTTGAAAACGGGCCGTGAGCCGTCGGGCGAGGAATCGGGCGCGGGGCCGTTGCGGGCTTGTAAGCCGGAGGCGGGCGCGCGACGGTCCCGTTTTCCAATTTTCATGGGCCGAGCGCTGCGCAACATCGGGATCGTGTCGGGAGTGACCATGCTGTCGCGCGTGCTCGGGCTGGGGCGAGAGATGGCGGTGACGGCGGTTTTCGGGGCGAACGCCCTGGCGTCGGCCTTCGTGACGGCGTTCACCATGCCGAATCTTTTCCGGCGCCTGCTGGGCGAGGGCGCTTTGACGGCGGCCTTCGTGCCGACCTTGCAGGAGGAGACGAAAAAGCGCGGCCATACCGGCGCGCTGGGTTTGGTGAACGAGGTGGCGACCTGGATCTTCATGGCGACCACCCTGATCACGGCGTTCGCGATGATCCTGCTGGCGGCGCACGCCTGGTGGGGGCCGCGCCTGCTGGCGGCGGGCTGGGAGCCGGCGACGGTCGCGCGTTGGACGACCGGAGCGAGGCTGGGCGTGATCCTGTTCCCTTATCTGGTGATGGTGTGCCTCGCGGCGGTCTTCAGCGCGGCGTTGCAAACGCGGGACCGATTCCTCGAGCCGGCCCTGAATCCGGTGTGGCTGAATCTCTCGATGATGGGGTTGCTCGCGCTGGGCGTGCGGATCGCGGGAGGAGGCGGCGAAGCCAGCATGCGGTGGCTCTGCGCGGGCGTGCTGCTCGGCGGCTTTTTGCAGATGCTCGTGCCGGCGCTGGCGCTGGCGCGTCTGGGCTGGCGGCCGCGTTGGGCGCCGGCGCGCAGCGAGGGGGTGCGGCAGATCGCGCGCCTGATGGTGCCCACGCTGTTCGGGTCGGCGATCTATCTGGTGAACACGACGATGTCGCGCCTGCTGGGGCTGTCGCTCGACGACGCCGCGGCCACCCTGCTCAACCTGTCCACGCGGGTGATGGAGTTGCCGATCGGTGTCTTCGCCCTCGCGGTGTCGACGGTGGTGTTCCCCAAGATCGCGCAGCACGCGGCGGAGGGGCGCATCGATCTGCTCGCGGAGGACTACCGCAAGGGGATGCGCCTGATCTTGCTCATCAACGTGCCCGCGGCGGCGGGGATGATGGCGCTTTCCGAGCCGCTGACGCGGGCGTTGTTTCAGCGCGGCGCTTTTTCGGCCGCGCACACCGCGATGATGGCTCCCGTGCTGGCGGCGAGCGCGCTCGCGCTGCCTTTTCTCGCCTTCGTGAGCCTAGCGCTGCGGGCCTTCTATGCGCGCAAGGACACCCGCACGCCGGTGCGCGCGGCGTGGTGGAGCTTTCTGGCCAACGTCGGGGTGAGCCTGCTGTTGATGCGCTGGTTTGGCGCGACCGGCCTGGCGCTCGGTTCCACGGTCGCGGTGATGCTCCAGGCGGCCTACCTGCAGACCCATCTCGCGCGGGAGCACGAGGGGTTGGCCTTCCGGCATCTGGCCTCGCACCTGACCAAGGTGCTCGGCGCGAGCGCCGTGATGGCGCTGGTCGTGGCGGGCGCGGCCTGGGCATGGGAGCATCAATTCGGGGTGCGGGGCGCCCGGCTGTGGACCGAGGCGGGCTCGGTCGCCTGGTTCGGCGTCGCGGCGCGCGGCGACGCCCTCGTGGGCGCCCTGATGGACGCGGCGGAGCTGGCGGTGGTGATCCCGCTGGGCGCGGCGGTGTATTTCGGGATCGCGTGGCTGCTGCGGGTGGATGGACGCGAGGAGGTCGCGGCCATGCTGCGGCGAAAACCAGGCCGAAAGAGGGCGCGCGTCTAGGGCAGGGGGCGCGGGAAGGAGGGGCGGGGCGCCGTCTTCGGTCGGGGTTGCCTTCGGCCATGAACGAGGCCATGCTTTCCGCGTTGGAAAAACGCGTTGTTCGCAGACCAACCCTAAATCCCGTCCCCGCCATGAAAACGCTGTTGGTTTCGGTTGATTTCTCCTCCGCCACGCGAGCCGTGATCGAAACGGCCGTGGAACTCGCCAAGGCATCGGGCGCGCAGGTCATCCTGCATCACAGCCTCATGCCGCCCATCGTCACGACCGAGTTCGGCATCGGCGCCGAGATGGTGCAGGAAACGATCGAGATCGCCGAGAAGGGCGCCCGCCATCAGTTGGAACATCTCGAGGACGAACTGACGGCGCGCGGACTGGAGGTGGGCGCCGCGCTCACGAACGGGCCCGCCTCCGACCGGATTCTCGAACTGGCGGCGAAGCGCAAGGTGGACGCCATCGTGCTGGGTTCGCACGGCCACACCGCGCTTTATGATCTGATGGTCGGCGGCACGACGCATGCGGTGCTGCGCAAGGCGTCCTGTCCGGTCGTGATCGTGCCGCGAGCGGTCTCCAAGCCGGCGAAGCGCAAAAAATAGGGTAGGGGCGGAGTCGCGCCCGCGCGTCCACATAGGATGCTCTCACCGGATGTCGGCTTGGGTCTGTCCGCTCCGGCTTGGCCGGCGCGCCGGGGGGGTTACCCGGAATCCGGCGCGCGCGGGCTCAGCGCGCGATGTCGGACTGGGTGAGGACCTTGAAACCGTGGTTGTTGAGCGACTGCGCGGCCACGTCGGGATCCTCGATGTTGAGGACGAGGGCGGCTCGGCCCTCGGGGCGCTTGATGAAGCTGTAGACGTAGTGGATGTTGATCTCGGCCTCGAGCAGGGCGGCGAGCACTTCCTTAAGGTCCGCTTCGTCTTTGATCTCGACCGCGACCACGTCGCATTCCGCGTAGGGGAAATCGTTGTTCACCATGAGCTCGCGGGCCTTGTCGTTGTCATCGACGACTAGGCGGAGGATCGTGGTGTCGGTAAAGTCCAGGACCGTGAGCGCCACGATGTGGACATCGTTCGCCTTGAAGAGCGAGGTGAGATCGGAGAGGCGGCCAACCCGATTCTCGGTGAAGACGGAGAATTGTTTCACGGGATCGGCTGCGGCTTTGGTGGCGTTGGACATGCGAAGCTGGAAACGAGGACGGCGGAGGAGAGACGGGGAGATTGCCGACGCCGGGGAACGGGCTCAAGGCTGGGCTTTGGCGGGGTGGGCGGGAGTCGGGACGAAACGCAGCACGGAGCCGTTGATGCAGTAGCGCCGTCCGGCCGGCGGCGGGCCGTCGTCGAAGACATGGCCGAGATGGCCTCCGCAGCGGAAGCACAGGGTCTCGACGCGCGCCATGCCGTAGGAGTGGTCGGCTTCCTCGACGATCCGATCCGGGCCGACGGGGCGGCTAAAGCTGGGCCAGCCGGTGCCCGAGTCGAATTTGTCGGCGGAGTCGAAAAGCGCGAGGCCGCAACCGGCGCAGTGGTAGACGCCGGGCTGGTCGGAAATTTTCCAGAGCGGACAGGAGAAGGGACGTTCGGTGGCGGCACCACGGAGGATCTTGAATTGTTCGGGCGTGAGGCGTGTCCGCCACTCATCCTCACTGAGGCGAACCTTGCCATCGGGGTCGGGAGAAAGATCCGCCGGGGCGGCGGTTTCGGCCGTCGGCGACGAGGCTGGTGGCGCGACGATCGCCGGCGACACGGCGTCCCGGGATGCGGCCTCCTTGTCGCAGCCTGCCAGCGGCAGCAGGGCGAGGCCGGCGGCCCAGACGAGGAAAAGACGACGGATGGGGAAGGCTACTTGCATGGCGACGATTGACGCGCGAGGCGCGCGCCCCGCAACCTGTGCGACATGGCAGGCGACGCAAATACTCCTCCGGCTCGTTTTTTTCTCTGGCTGGCGCGCAACACGGGTTTTCCCGGGGCGCGTTTGGGAACGCGTGCCGAGCAGCTTTTGCTGATCGGAGGACTGGCGCAGGACGAGCACCTGCCGGAGCGCTCGGATCATGGCACGCTGCGGGTGGGGCCCGGCGTCCCCGACATGGAAAACGCCCAGCGTTCTTCGCAGCGCACCTTGGCCGAGTTGCGCAAGCGAGTGCATTTTAAGTGTGATAACGGTGCCAAGGTGTGACCCTGTATCTAGGCGGTTGCATCGGGGTTTGGTTGAGGGATTTCTGCAAAAACAAGCATCAGGAATCCCGGGGATACTATAAATATCTTCACCACCTAGATGCATATGGGCTTGTTTTTGGTTAACGGTTTTTTAACAAACCGCTGATGTGTAAGTGGGTGTTTCTATTCCTTTTGGTCACGATGTCCGCGTCTCATGGGCGCGCGCAGGATTTGGAGCGTCGTTTCGAAAAGAGTTTCGTCGAGACGCCTGAGACGGTGGCGCTGCGGGTGACCCGCGGACTCATCGAGGTCGTCAATGCGCCGCAGGGCGGATCGCTTCGCTTCGTCGTCGATCTGCGTGTGCAGGATCCCAACGCGGCGAAGGGCGAGCGCGGCATTTTGGAGCGTTTGACGCCTGATTTGCTGGCGCCGTTCAAGCGGGATATCGAGTCGGCCTTCGCTAGCATGGAGCCCCGCTACAAGATGGCTGGGAATCGCGTCGAGATGAGCCTTCGCGATTCGCGTCCGGTGGTTTTCGATTCCGATCCCACGCTGCAAATGGTCATCGTGGTGAAGGTCGAGGTGCCGGCCGGCACTAAGCTGGAGGTGCGCTCCGTCGCCGCGGGCGTGACGGTCGGCGACTATCGAGGTTCCCTCGATCTTCGCGGTGAAGGCGGTTCGTATTTCGTGGGCTCGGTGTCGGGCGACTTTGTCGGCCGGACCACCACCGGAAGCATCACGGTGGGCGAGGTGAGCGGTAGCAGCGACCTACGCACCGCCAGCGGTGGCATCCTCACCGGAAAACTTCATGGCGCGGCCAAGCTGAACACCGCCAACGGCGGGATCGAGGTGCAGCAGGCCTTGGACACGCTCAAGATCGATGCGGACGACTCCGACATCGTCCTCGGACTTACCCATCCGTTGCCCAAGGACATAGACGTGCGCACTTCCGCCGGAACGATCACGCTCAACGTGGATCGCAATCTTCCGCTGACCGTCGACGCGGCCACGCGTTTGCTAGGAAAAGTCCGGACCCGCGGGCTCGAACCGGTGATCCGGAACGGCTCTTTCAACCAATCATCGCTGCTCGCAGATTTCAACGGCGGGGGCGAGGCCGTTAAGCTGCGCACCAGTTGGGGCAACATCCTGCTGGTCGGTCGCGACCCCATCGACGGTTGATCCGTCACGCGGGCTGCTGGCCGGGACGCCAGCCTTTCGACGTCCCGGGCGCCGCGGGCACGGCGCCGTGACGCGCTCTTCACGACGGCGACCCTTGACAGGCGGGGGGGCGAACCCTAGCCGATAGGGCCCAACATGGAGGCCGTCCTAGATCAGCCGGTGTTGGTGCTGAATCGCCTGTGGCAGGCGATCAACGTGATCTGCGCCAAGCGCGCCTTCGCCCTGCTCGCCCGGGGGCACGCCGCGGTGGTGCATCATCATCGGGATGACTTCCGGGTCTTTTCGTTCCTCGACTGGATGGACTTCTCGAAGGCGAACCCGCCGCTCGAGGCCGTGGACACCGTTCACACGCCGCGCACGACGATCCGCCTGCCGCGCGTGATCCTGCTCACCTTCTTCGACAAGCTGCCGAGCAAGGAACTGAAGCTCACGCGCAACAACGTCTTCGCCCGCGACAAGGACACCTGCCAGTATTGTGGAAAGATTTTCCCGCGCGAGGAGCTCAACCTCGACCACGTCATCCCGCGCGATCGCGGGGGGAAGACGACTTGGGAGAACATCGTGTGCTCCTGTATCAAGTGCAATTCGCGCAAGGCCAACCGGCTCCCGCACGAGGCCCACATGCGCTTGGTCTGCAAGCCGGTGCGCCCGAAGTGGCGTCCGGTGATTTCCCTTGTGCTCAACAACCAGCAGCGCGAGCGCTGGAAGGATTTCCTCGATCTCGCCTACTGGAACGTCGAGCTGGAGGAGTGAGCGAGCGGCGAGGGTGCGGCGGCGGGCATGGCGTGGAGGCGCTTTCCTTGGAGGGCGGACCTCCGTGTCCGCCGGTTTAAGTCAGACGACTCGGCGTGAAGCCGCTCTCTTCGATCAAACGCGAAAAGGGGCGGGGCGCGTCGTCGCCCGGCCTCACTTCTTGTCGTCGTCCTCGTCGTCCGAAGACGAATCGTCGTCCTCGTCACCTTCCTCGGAGCTTTCGGACTGCTCCTCGGCGCTTGCCGCCTGTTGATTGAGCACGCGCTCGAGGATCTCGCTCATGTCTTCGACGGCGTCGTAGACCTTTTTGGCGACGAGAATGGGGCGGCCGTGGGCGAGGGCGAGCACGGTGCTGTCGCTCGGGCGGGCGTCGAGCTCGACGATCTTTTGCCCGAGCTCGTTTTTCATCTTCAGGAGAATTCGGGCGTAGAAGGTGCCCTCGTTGACGTCGTTGATGACCACGTGCTCGAGCGTGGCGCCGAGGCCCGCGAGGATGTGGCCGATCAAGTCGTGGGTCAGCGGACGTTCCTTTTTTTCGCCGTTGAGCGACATCTGGATCGCGTTGCCCACGGCGTGGTCGACGTAGATCACGAAGGTCTTGGCGTCGTCGCCGAGGAACACGGCGCAGCCGTTGGCGGTGGGCATGACGCCTTTGACGGCGACGGGAAGAACAGCGGGCGAGGCCATGGGCGGGAAGGGAAGGTGAGCTTGCGGGGAGGCGGGCGCTTCGCGAGCGCCGGTGGAGCTTATTCGGCGCCGAAGAGCGCGATGCCGAGTTGGTCGGCGCGCGCGAGGACGGCGGGTTTGTCGATGAGGATGACTCGGCCGGCCTCGAGCACGGCGGCGCGGATCTGGGCGGTGTCGAGGCTCTCGAGCGTGCGCAGGCCGAAGCAGGGCACGTCGAAGCGGTAATCTTGGCGGGCCTTCACGGTTTTGACGTAGAGACACTCGTCGGTCTTCAGGGTGCCGGCGCGGCGGATCATCTCGTCGGTGCCCTCGTAGGCCTCGACGGCGAGGACGGTGCCCTTGCGCACGACACAGCCCTGGCCGATGTCGAGCCGGGCGCATTCACGGGCGATGTGCAGGCCGTGCTCCACGTAGTCGGAGTCGATGCCGAGCTTCCGTTTCGTCATCTGCCCGGGCGAGGCGAGGTGGGCGTCGATGAAGGCGCGCGCGTCGAGCAGACGCACGTCGATCTCCTCGATCTCCTTCGCGATCGCGCCGAAGATGGTCTCGGCGTTGCGACGCTTGAGCGTGGCGAGGATCGTCAGGGCCTTGAGGTCGGGATGCAGGCCCGAGAAAAGCCGGCGGGGCGAGACCTGGCCGGCCATGATCGCGTAACCGGCGCCGAACTTTTTCAACGCCTTCAGCATCGCGCCGATCTGGCCGACTTTGATCAGGGCGCGGTCGGATTCCGGGAAGGTCGCCTGCAACTCCGGCGCGGTCTCGTCCTCCATCGCGATCAGGCGCACCGGAACCCCGGCGGCCCGGACGCTCTCGGCGACGAGCGCGGGGTAGCGCCCTTGGCCGGCGATGAGCGCGACGGGGCGGCGGGCGTCGAAGTCGGGCGGCAGAAAGGCGGAGAGAGGAGACGGCATCGGCGAAGTCCCAGTGACCAAGGAGCCATGGGGAATGGCAAGCCTGCGGGCCTCCCTCTTCGCGCGTGCGGCGCGGCCCGGGCGCTCATTTTTTGGCAAAAGATCGGGAAAATCCGGCGGCGCCCCCTCGGTGGCGGGCCGGGGAGCGTCCGCTTGGTCGACGGCAAACGTGAAAAGGCGTTGCCCGCGTCTTGCGCGGAGCCCTTCACTCGCGGCTCTCTTTATCCACCATGGCCACGCATCCTCTTGTCGCAGCGTTTGAACAGGCCGGCCAAGGCCACGTGTTCGCCCATTTCGAGGCGCTGAATCCCGCGCAGCAGGCGGAACTGCTCGCCGACGCGAAGGAGATCGATCTAGCCGAAATCGCGGAGCTCAACCGCACGCTGGTCCAAAAGAGCGCCGCCGCCGGCGTCGACCTGTCCGATCTGTCGCCCGCCCCCTACCATCCCTTGCCGAAAAACGGCGGCGACGCCGTGGCCTGGGCCGAGGCCAAGCGCCTCGGCGAGGAGGCCCTGCGCGCCGGTCGCGTGGCGGCTTTCGTGGTGGCCGGCGGCCAAGGCACGCGCCTCGGCTACGACGGCCCCAAGGGCACCTATCCGGTCACTCCCGTGCTCAAGAAGAGCCTGTTCCAGGTGTTCGCGGAGAAGATCCGCGCCGCCGGTCTGCGCTACGGCAAGCCCCTGCACTGGTTCATCATGACCAGTCACATCAACCACGCCGCGACCGAGGCGTTTTTCCAGGAGAACGCGTTCTTCGGCCTCGACCGCGAGCATGTGCATTTCTTCCGTCAGGGCCGCATGCCCGCGGTGGGTTTCGATGGCAAAATCCTCCTCGAGGAAAAGCACCGCATCGCGATGTCGCCCGACGGCCACGGCGGCTCGCTCCGCGCCCTTGAGCGCAGCGGCGCTGTCTCGCTGATGGAGCGCGAAGGCATCGACATCCTCAGCTACTTCCAGGTCGACAACCCGCTCGTGCGTTTCATCGACCCCGCCTTCGTCGGCTGGCACCTCAAGACCCGCTCGGAGATGAGCAGCAAGATGCTGCCCAAGGCCTACCCCGGTGAAAAAGTCGGCCACTTCTGCACCCAGCGCGGCAACACTGTCGTCATCGAATACTCCGACCTGCCGAAGGCCATGCAGGAGGAGATCGATCCCGCGACCGGCAAGCTCCGCTTCGTCGCCGGCTCGATCGCGATCCACCTGCTCGACCGCGGCTTCATCCGTCGCATGGCCACCGGCGCCGACGCGCTGCCCTTCCACCGCGCGGACAAGAAGATCCCCTGCGTCGACGCCGCGGGCAACGCGCTGAAGCCCGAGAAACCCAACGGCGTGAAGTTCGAGATGTTCGTCTTCGACGCGCTGCCCTTCGCGAAGAATCCCGTCATCATCGAGACCGACCGCGCCGACGACTTCTCGCCGGTGAAGAACGCCGAGGGCATCGACTCGCCCAAGACCTGCGCCGACGACCAGCTCCGCCAGTTTGTTCGCTGGACCAACGCGCACGGCGCCGCCGTTCCCGCCGACGCCAGCGGCCTGCCGCCCTTCGCCTTCGAGGTGTCGCCGCTCTTCGGCTACGACGAGGACAGCTTCGCCGCCTCGTGGGCCGCCCGCTCGCCGAAGCCCGCCATCGCGGCCGGCACGATCCTTGCCTGATCC
>CAYTLL010000062.1:11651-14728 GCA_964438755.1 uncultured Akkermansia sp.
GGCCGCCCGCTCGCCGAAGCCCGCCATCGCGGCCGGCACGATCCTTGCCTGATCCTGTCGCCCGCGAAACATACGGGTGGCACGTAAAGCCATTGGAACCACGAAACACACGAAATGCACGAAAGCCGAAGCAGCCCGGCCGTAGGGCTTCTCTTCGTGTCTTTCGTGTGTTTCGTGGTCAGTCCAATCCGATTACTCCGCGTATTCATTCCGTGTATTCCGTGGGCTCCTGAGCTCGTATCTCCCACCTTCAATCTTTCCGCATGAGTCTCCTCGCCTCCCTGCAAACCGCGGCCGCCGCCGGCCAGCTTCTGCCCTCCGCCCTTAAAAACCTCGAGACCTGGCTCTCCGCCGGTCTGCCCGCCTGGGCCACGGCGTCGCTCGAGGAACTCGTCGCCGGCGCGCAGTGGGCCGAGCTGAACGATCGTTTCTACCGCGACCTCGAGTTCGGCACCGGCGGCATGCGCGGACGCACCATCGGCCGCGTCTCCACCGCCGCCGAGCAGGGTAAGGTCGGCCCGATGGGCACGCCGGAGCACGCCGCCATCGGCAGCAACATCCTCAACGACTACACCCTCGTCCGCGCGACCATCGGCCTCTTCCGTCACACCGCCGCCTACCTGAAGGCGCAGGGCGACTCGCGCCTGCCCTCGCTGGTCATCGCGCACGACGTCCGCCACTTCTCGCGCCATTTTTGCGAGCTCGCCGCCTCCACCTGGTCCCGCCTCGGCGGCCAGGCCTACATCTTCGCCGGCCCGCGCTCCACGCCCCAGCTCAGCTTCACCGTGCGCTGGCTCGGCGCCAACTGCGGCGTCGTCATCACCGCCAGCCACAACCCGCCCCACGACAATGGCTTCAAGGCCTACTTCGACGATGGCGCGCAGGTCGTCGCCCCGCACGACAAGGGCATCGTCACCGAGGTGAACCAGGTGCCGCTCGCCGAGCTCGCCGCCTTCCTCGAGCAGGACATCTCCCGCGTCGTCACGCTCGGCGACTCCGCCGACGCCGCCTACCGCAAAGCCGCCGCCACCGCGGTCATCGATCCCTCCGTTTTCAAGAGCGCCGCGCTCAAGGTCGCCTTCACCTCGATCCACGGCGTGGGCAACATCATGTCCGTGCCGCTGCTCAAGGAGACCGGCGTGGAGCTGCACGAGGAGCCGAGCCAGGCCGTGCATGATCCGCGCTTCCCGACCGTCAAGTCGCCCAACCCCGAGAACGCCGAGGCGCTCGCCCTCGCGGTGAAGCTCGCCGACGAGAAGGGCCTCGACCTCGTCATGGCCACCGACCCGGACTGCGACCGCATGGGCGCCGCCGTCCGCGGCAAGGACGGCAAGATGCACCTCCTCACCGGCAACCAGATCGGCGCGCTGCTCACCGAGTATCGGATTTCCCGCTACAAGGAGACCGGCGTCATCCCCCAGGCCGGCACCGACCGCGCCGCGCTGGTGAAGACCTTCGTCACCACCGCGCTCCAGGACGAGATCGCCCGCTCGCACGGCGTGAAGGTCGTCAACACCCTCACCGGCTTCAAGTGGATCGCCGCCAAGATCCGCGGCTACGAGGACCAGCTCAAGGCCGGCTACCTCGCCAAGCACGGCGTCGCCCTCGACTACAACGCCACGCCCTTCGCCAGCCGCGCCCGCCTCCTCCAGGAGTTCTCCACCTTCTACCTCTTCGGCACCGAGGAGAGCTACGGCTACCTCGCCAACGACCTCGTGCGCGACAAGGACGGCAACTCCGCCTGCCTCATGCTCGCCGAGGTCTGCGCCCACGTGAAGAGCCGCGGACTGACCGTCCCCGAGTTCCTCGACGAGATCTACCTCCGCACCGGCTACTTCCTCGAGGGCGTGATCAACCTCTACTACGAAGGCGCGAGCGGCGCCGCGAAGATCAAGCGCATCCTCGACACCTATCGCTCCGATTCCCCCAAGGCCTTCGGCGACGTCGCCGTGACGAAGTTCGAGGACTTCGGCCGTCAGGACATCCGCGACAGCGACGGCGAGCTCGTGCCGAAGCAGGACCTCTACCTCGTGACGCTGGCCAACGGTTACACCTTCGCCGCGCGCGGCTCGGGCACGGAGCCGAAGATGAAGTTCTACGTCTTCGCGAAATCCGCCGTGAAGAGCGCCGCCGAGCTCCCCGCCGTGAAGGCGGCGGTGAAGGCCGAGCTCGACCGCGTGAAGGCCCTGATCGAGGCCGACGCGCAAAAGCGCGCCGAGAGCTGAGCCACGCGCGCCCCATTCAGTCCTAATGCCTGGAGAGCGCGGCTCTGTCCGCGCCTTCCTTGCGTAACGGCGGCGGGCACGGGGAGGGCCCGCCCTCCATCAAGCCGAGGGCTTCAGCAGCCCCCGCAGCCGGCTAGTCGTTGCGTCGCGATCCAACCGCGACGCCGCCACGTCGAGCACCAGCGCCTCCCAGGCGTCGATCTCCGCCGGGCTCCGTGGCGGCGTATCCACCAAGCTGTTACAACGCAGGAACACCAGGCAGGCGCCGAGTGCCACGCGCTTGTTGCCGTCGACGAACGGATGGTTGCGGCAGAGATAAAACAGATAGGCCGCCGCGATCTCCACCGGGTCCACGAACACCGGTTCGCCAAAGGCCGTGGCCTGCGGCGCCGCGACCGCGGATTCCAGCATGCCACGATCCCGCAGCCCGGATCCCCCGCCGTGCGCGCGGAGCGCCGTGCCGTGGATGGCCTCGACGGCCGCCACCGTGAGATGGGCGAAGGGTTTGCTCATGACAGGCGTCGGAAGACCTCGTCGTAATCGCGGATGACTTTCTCCGCCGTCTCCGTCGCGAGCTCAGGCGTGATAACCGGGCGGATAGGCGTGAGCGTGATCGTGCCGCTGTCGTGCACCACGACGTCCACCGCGTCGCCCACCTTCAAACGCGCCAGCTCCATGAGCGCGCTGTCAAATATCACGCCTTGGGAATTGCCGACTTTGGTGATGGTTTTGACCATGATGTAATACGTTGTATTACATTTGTCGCCGGAGCAAGGCAGGGCTCATAAGTATCTACTTCACAAAAAGCTCTGCTGCTTCGGCGCCTTGGCGGCCTCGGCGGCGGTGCGCAGG
>CAYTLL010000062.1:14828-21305 GCA_964438755.1 uncultured Akkermansia sp.
TCACAAAAAGCTCTGCTGCTTCGGCGCCTTGGCGGCCTCGGCGGCGGTGCGCAGGGCGGCCTCCTCCTCGGGCGTCATGTTGAGGTGGCGCGGCGGCTTGGCCGCGCGGCTGGCGACGGCGCTTTCGCGGTCGGCCACGATGCGGTCGCAGATGCTGTGGATCTGCAGGCGCAGCCATTGCGCGGTGCTGCTCTCCGCCCGGTAGTCGGCCGGGCCGTAGTGGTCGATGCGTCCCGAGGCGCGCAGGCGGTCGTTTTGGGCGAACTCGTCCGAACGCGCCGGATTGTAGACGCCATAGGCCTTGCCGCCGCCCTTCTTCGTCACGGAAAAGCTCGGCACGTCGCTCGGGCCGTCCGCGATGTAGATCATGTTTTGGAACGGCACGCGGCGATCCTCGGGCGCGACGCTGGCGTTCACGTCGATCGCGGGGTTCTTGTTCGTGCCCTTGTTGATCTCGAAGAGGGCACGGGTCTTGGTCGTGTTGTCTATGACCAGGCCGATCTGCGCGATCAGCGCCTCCGCCTCGAGACCGAAGTCCTGTTGGTTCAGGAAACCGGGCTGGAGCGGGTTCTCGATGAACTCGCAGCCCCAGATGTTCTCCACAAAGGGAGCGATCGCGCTGCCGCGCACCATCTCGGCGAGGCCCGTGCTCACGATGTAGTGCTCGAGCCGGATGTCGTGTTTCCGATAAGCCTCCTTCTCGGTCACGTAACCCTGCGCGACGCGGAAAAAATCGGGCAGGCCGGGGTAGAATTTAATCTCCGCGCCGCACTCGCGGAGGATCTTGTTGCTCAGCTTGGGCATCTTGCCCGCCAGCACGTAGGTGAGCAGGTGGTTGAGGTAGGCGATCTCGGGAGAGAGGTGGTAGCCGCGCTTGCGGTAGTGGCTCACGAGGTTGTTCGTCTCGTGCCAAAACGTGTTCTCATCGATGCCGTAGCGCCGGAAAAGCGGCGACTGCATGTATTCCGGGATAAGCGTCTTGTCGAAGTCCCAGATGCAAGCGATGATGTTCTGCGTGAAGAGAGTCGTGGCCATGGCGGATCAACACCGTTAGCGGGACAACCCGTCCCCGCTCGCGGCATCGTGCCTGCAACGCAAGCCGCAAGCCGCCCTCCGCGCAATCCGCAACGCGCGTGCGTCCGTATCTCTGTCGCTCCGTCCCACCGTCGTTCCGTCCTTCTGTCGCTCCGTCGTTCTCGCCTTCTGCTTCCATGGTCACTTTGCCCGACATCACCCCGTTCCGCCGCCGGCTCGACGAGCTCGACGCGCAGATGCGCTCGCCCTCGTTCTACACCAACGCCCGCGCCGCCGCCGAGGTCACCCGCGAACACCAGCGCCTCGGCGCGCTCCTCGCCGACCACACCGCGCTGGAAAAAGCCCACGCCGACATCGCCGAGATGAAGGCGCTGCTCCGCGATTCCTCCGGCGACGCCGAGCTGCGCGAGCTCGCCGAGGCCGAGCTCCCCGGCCTCGAGAAACGCGTCGAGGAACTGCACGCCTCCGTGCTCCGCCAGATGATCCCGCCCGAGCCCACCGACTCGCGCAACACGGTCTTCGAGATCCGCGCCGGCACCGGCGGCGAGGAGGCCGCGCTCTTCGCCGCCACGCTCGCCCGTATGTATCAACGTTACTGCGACACGCGCCGCTGGACGGTCGAGCCGATGGGCAGCTCGATCTCCGAGCGCGGCGGCTTCCGCGAGGTGAGTTTCCTCGTGCGCGGGCAGGACGTCTACAAGCAGCTCAAGTTCGAGAGCGGCGTGCATCGCGTGCAACGCATCCCGAGCACCGAGGCCAACGGCCGCATCCACACCTCCACCGTCACCGTCGCCGTGCTGCCCGAGGCCGAGGAGGTCGACGTGCAGATCGACCCGCAGGACCTCGAGATCACCGTGCAACGCGCCAGCGGCCCCGGCGGCCAGGGCGTCAACACCACCGACTCCGCCGTGCGCATCATCCACAAGCCGACCGGCCTGATGGTCTTCTGCGCCGACGGCCGCTCGCAGATCAAAAACAAGGCCAGCGCAATGGCCGTGCTTCGCGCCCGCCTCTTGCAAAAGAAGCAGGACGACGAGGCCGCCAAATACGCCGCCCAGCGCAAAGGCCAGATCGGCACCGGCGACCGCAGCGAGCGCATCCGCACCTACAACTTCCCGCAAAACCGGCTCACCGACCACCGCATCGGCCTCACGCTCTACAGCCTGCCGCAGGTGATGGAGGGCGCGGTCGAGCCCGTGATCGAGGCCCTGCAAAAGGCCGACCTCGAGCGCAAGCTGGCCGAGCTCACCGGCCAGCCCTACGACATGAAGCGCGCCGCCTCCGGCGACGACGACGAGGACTAGCAATTGGAAACCGCTAAATTTCGCTAAAGGACGTTAAAGAAACCGATACGCCGGTCCTCCAAGGCAGGCTTTCCTTTAGCGAGCTTTAGCGTTCTTTAGCGGTTCCTCATGTTGTCGCTGCTCGAGATAATCACCAAGACGACCGACTTCTTCGCCGCGAAGGGCGTCGAGTCGCCGCGGCTCAACGCCGAGCAGATCGTCGGGCACGCGCTCGGGCTGAAGCGCATGCAGCTCTACATCCAGTTCGAGCGTCTCCTCACCGAGCCCGAGCTGGAGAAGATCCGCCCGCTCGTGAAACGCCGCGCCCAGCGCGAGCCGCTCCAACACATCCTCGGCACGGTGGAGTGGGGCGGGCTCACCTTGAAGAGCGACAAACGCGCGCTCGTGCCGCGGCCCGAGACCGAGGAGCTCCTCGAGCTCGTCCTCGAACGCGCCAAGCCCTCGCCCGAGGCGCCGGCCGACGCGCTCCGCGTGCTCGACCTCGGCACCGGCACCGGCGCCCTCGCGCTCGCCCTCGCCAAGGCCTGGCCCGCCGCGCAGGTCACCGCCCTCGACGCGAGCGACGAGGCACTCGCGCTCGCCCGTGAAAACGCCGCCGCGGCCGGCCTCGCCGAGCGCGTCTCGTTTTTAAAGTCGGACTGGTTCTCCGCGCTGCCCGCCGACGCCCGCTTCGAGGTGATCGTGAGCAACCCTCCCTACCTGACCGACGCCGAGGTGGCGGAAGCGGAGCCCGAGGTGCGCCTGCACGACCCGCGCTCCGCCCTCGTGGCGCTCGACGCCGGCCTGGCGGATTTGAAAACGATCATCGCCGGCGCCGCCTCGCGGCTCGCGCCCGGCGGCCTGCTCGCGCTCGAGACCGGCGTGGCCCAGCACGAGGCCTTACTCGCCACGATCACGTCCGCAGGGCTCCGCGAGGGCGAGGCTCGCGCCGATCTCCGCGGCCGCCCGCGCTTCGTCTTCGCCCGCCGCTGATCGGCGTCCGTCGTTGCGGGCGGGGCGCGCCGCTTTTATCCCCGGCTACATGTGGGAAGAGGATCCGCGTTACCAAGCCGCCCAATATCGCTTGGTCGCGGGGCTGCTACTGGCGGCCACGGCGCTCTTGGCCGCGATGTCCTGGTATATCGACGAGTGGGCTCCGTTCAGGGCGTGGATGCTCTGGATCCTCGCGCTGGAACTCGCCTGGCTCGCGGTGGCGGCCGCCGCGTATGGGGTGTTTCTCCTGTGGAGCCGCTTCACCGGCCGGCATGCGAAATCTTCCGCACGTCCGAGGGACCCTGACTGATTGCTTTGCCGGGAGGCGGGGAAATAGTCGGCGCTTTCCGAACGCATGGAGTTGAGCCGACACATCCGACACGTCGTGGGCCGGGCCCGGGCTTGGTCGCGCGCGGAGCGGATGGCGGGCGCGGCCTGCGGACTGGCCTTGCTGGGCTTGCTGGCCTGGGCGGCGCGGCTCCTGCCCGAGTGGCGGGTCAATCCGGACCTCTCGCACGGTTTCTTCGCCCTGCCGGTGGTCTTTCTGCTTTGGCGGAAGGCGATGGAGGGCGCGGGTGTATCCGGCGCGGGCCTGGGATGCGGGGCGCAGTCCGCCGTGGTCGCGGGTTTCGGTCTCCTGCTCGGCGCGTCTTCGTTTTTCGCGACCGTGTATGCCGTGGCGATGGGCTGGCCCGCCGGTCCGACGCTTTTTCTTCTGTCGATCGGCGCGGCCTCGGCGGTGATCATCGCCGGCGCGATCTCGGCCGGGCGCGGGGTTCGTTGGATCCGTCCGGGCTGGGCGGCCTGGATCATTCCCGCGGTCATTTTGCTGAGCGCTCCCTTGCCGCCGGGCGCGTATACGCGACTCACCGTGTCCCTGCAGGAGCTGGTCACCTCGGGCGTGGTCGAGACGCTGCGGCTCTTCGGCGTCCCGGCCATGCGATCGGGCAACGTCATCCACCTCGGCATGGCCTCCGTCGGCGTCGAGGAAGCCTGCAGCGGCGTGCGCAGCCTCGTGTCCTGCGTGCTCGCCGGTCTCGTTCTGTCGGCGCTGATGTTGCGTTCGCCGGGGCGACGCGCGGCGCTCGTGCTGGTGGCGGGGCCGCTCGCGCTGGCGACGAATTTCCTGCGTTCCCTCGCGCTGACGCTTCTCGCGCGTTCGGGCTTGGACATCACCGGCGCCTGGCATGACGGGCTGGGTTTCGCCGTGCTCGGGATCACGACGGCCTTGCTCGCGTGGCTGGCGACTTCGCTGGAGGCCCGGGAACTGGCGCGAGAGAGCCGCCCGATCGCGGACGAGCGGGCGGCTCTCGCGGCCCGTCCCGACGCCGCGCCGCGCCGCGCTGCTTGGCCGGCGGCCGTGGGCGCGCTGGTTTGCCTGACCTTGGCGGCGCTGTGGCTGGGCTATGTCGCGGCGCGCACGGAAGGGCGTGCGACGGCGACGGGACCGGTTCCGAACCTGGCCCGGATCGTTCCGGAGCGCGCGCCCGCGGGATGGACGGTCGAGACCCGCGGGGACCTGTTCTACTTTTTCGACGCGCTGCAGACGGACCACCTCTTGGAGCGCAGCTACCAGCGGCACGGCCCCGAGGGGCTGACGCAGGTGACGGTTTACGTGGCGTGGTGGGCGCCGGGACAGACTTCGGTGAGCACGGTGGCGGCGCATACGCCGGAGTCCTGCTGGCCGGGCTCGGGTTGGACGATGGACGGCGCGCAGACCGCGCGGCTCGCCCTGCCGCTGCCGGACGGACGGATCGTCGACGAGGCGGAGCAGCGGGTGTTCCATCACGGCGATTTCCCGCAGCGGGTGTGGTTCTGGCACCTCGTGGCGGGAACGCCCTTCCGCGCCTTCAATCCGCTTTCCTGGCGCGACCAGTTGAACGTGTTTTTCGAGCGGGGCGTGCGACGCGACGAGGCGCAGGCCTTCGTGCGGATCTCGACCAACCGCGAGTGGTCGGAGATCGCCGGCGATCCCTGGGTGGCGGAGCTGCTCAAAGGCGTCGCCGAACTCGGCGTGCCGGTGCGAGAGGCCGGGCCGCGAACGGCGGGATTCTGAGCGTCGGAGCAAAACGCTGTTGCGCGGCGCGAAGCGGCGGCTAGGTCTCTGCCACGTTCTTTTCCGCGCCATTAGTATATCGGCTATTATGTGTGCTTCCCAAGCATGAGAGGTCGGTTCGACTCCGACATGGCGCACCAATTTTGAAACGCGTCCCCCGCCGAGGGGGACGCGTTTTGCTTTTGGCGAGAACGGTGCGGATCGACGCCGGGCGCGGGTGTCGCCGCAAAACGAGGTGGCGGAGCGGCGCGATCGGGCTTAGTCAGGGACACGCACCCACGTCCCCATGCCTACCGCGATTGTATTGTTGAAGACCGACCGCAAGCGAGTGACCGGGATCGCCGAGAACCTGCTGGAGATCCCCGACGTGTCGGAGGTCTATTCCGTGTCGGGCCGGCACGATCTGCTCGTGATGATCAAGTGCGAGGATCTCGACCGCATCGAGTCGGTGATCACCGACCAGGTGATCAAGACCGAGGGCATCCTGGAGAGCGAAACGATGTTCGCCTTCCGCAGCTACGATAAGCGCGAGGGCGGCAAGGCGGTCGACGTGGACTGAGGGTCGGCGGGCTCAGCCCCGCGCGGGCGCGCGTCAGTCGCGCGCGTGTTGGGCGTCGGCGCCGTCGGAGTCGTCGGCGCGGGTGTCGAGCAGCGTGCCGGGTGGCGTCGCGTCGGGATCGACGAGGCGGATGGCGGGCGGGATGGCGAAGGTGGAGTTGCGCGCGAGCACGCAGCCGGGGCGGCCGCACACGCAGCGCTCCTGGACGCGTTCGCAATAGTCGTTCACCGGGTCGAAGTGCGGGCAGGAAAAGCTCATCGCGGGCGGGATGCGGGAGCGACGTTAGCGCCGCCGCCGCGTGTCGGCTGCCCGCGCCTTGCCCAAGCAAAGGCGGATTTTGGCGCGACTTCCTCCGGGTAGGATGCTCTCGCGACGTCGGAAGGCCCACTTCGGCTTCAATGAGGCGGTATTCAGGCCTCGCAGGCGTCCAAATCCGTGAAACCGGTGGTCGCCTGTGCGCAGACGGTATCGAAGGCCGTGCAGTGGAGGTCCAAAGTCGCGGAGATCGGATTCGAAGATGGGGAGACGAGGTCCGAATGCACGGAGACGAG
>CAYTLL010000063.1:0-13702 GCA_964438755.1 uncultured Akkermansia sp.
CGACGGCGACGGCCTCGTCGAGGAACTCTCCGTCTCCCTTCCCCTCCATCCCGACGCCCCTCGCCAGTTCCTCCGCGTCCGCGTCTCCTCGCCCTGAGATCGCTCCAAACCAATTTCTTACCACCCGAATCTTTCGATCCCACGTTTCGCATGCCTTCATCCCGACGGACCTCGGCTTGGTGTCCGTGAGCGGGAGCGTGATCGCGCATTCTGAAACGAGCTCCTTGTGTCTGGTCGCGCCGGCCGAACAGGCCGATCGGGTGCGCATACTGGCCGTGGCTCCAGTCGGCAGCGGTGCCGGGGGCGCATACACCAACGCGGATTGGCGCGAGATCGCGAGCGGGCAAAATTTGCTTGGACTTTGCCTTCGGCGAAAAACCCCCTCGGGAAACGCACTGCCTGACTGGAGGATTTATATCCAAGGGCTTTCTCCAGGACAGGTATCGATTGGGCTGGAGGCAGAGTGCCGCGGGCTAACGCTGACAGAGAGTAAAACGCTCTACGTGACACGAACCGAGTTGGTGGAACGCGATCCCGAGACCGGCGAAACCCACGCGGTCGGCGGCTTGCTCGACGGCGTTTCGCCCCGGCCGGCGGTGAAGCTGCGGGTCGACTCCGCCGTGCTCAGTCAGGCCGGCGACGAACTCCTTTTAAACGTGTCGGGCACGGTCTTCGATCCTCTCTCCGAAAGTCTCGCCGAAGCGCTGGCCCGCACCCGAGCCCTCGTGTTCGAGGCCAATGGGCGCACCGTGTCCGGCATCGCGAATCTGCCCGATCTGCCGTCCACGGGCAGCCTGCACCGCCCCTGGCAAAGCGCCCGCTTTGAGATCGAGTTTACGCGGAGCTTCCGCATTCCGGCCCGCGGCCCCGCCACCGTGATCCTGCGCGCCGTCACCACGGCCAATCCCGCCGGGGAACGAGGCTGGGACGAGGCGGCGATCCTGCTTGCGCGCATCCCGGACGGAAACCAGCCGGCGGCGATGGCGCAGGCCCCGCTGCGCGTGGCGGCGATCCACCACGGCACGGGCCCGGAGGGCGGAGGCGCCGGTCCCGCCGTGCTGCGCATCGACGGGCTGGGCGAAGCGCCGGCCGATCTGGCCGTGAGCCTGACGGAAAATGGAGCCGAGCAGCTGCTCTCCCCGCTCACCTTCAGTCCGCGCTACTTCTACGTCGTGGGCCCCCAACGCGCCGGCCAGCCCATGCGCTACCTCGTGACGCTCGACGATGCCGTCGAGCTGCCGCCGGGGCAATCGCTGCGGGCGATGCGGGCGGGCAAGAACAGCTTTGTGCTGCGCGTCGGCGACCGCATCGTCTCTGAAGCGGAGGTGCAGGCCGTGCCGCTTGGCGCAAGCCTAGCCGGCAATCCCGCGGTGCCCAAGCCCGCCCGCGACCTCGCGGAGATCGAGGAGTTCTACAAGCTCCTCTACAAACGTCCGGCGTCCGCAGGAGACGGCGTGCAGCTCGGCATGATTCTTCGCGATGCCTTCAAAAATTGCGGCGGTATGGTCCAGATCGGGGACGGCGACGAGGTGGAGCGCGATGTCGACGCTTCCGGCCGGCTTGTGATCACCATCGGCCGGGAGCTCGATCCGCTCGCCGCGGCGACGGGGCTATTTGAGCAGTTGGTGAGCTTTTCGCTGCATCCGACCCTGCAGGGCCAAGTCATCAACGACGGCTACGGCGGCGAGCTTTTCGCCAGCGGGCGCCTTAGCGCCGTCCGCGCCCAATCCCACGAGGTGGGCGCGGTCGTTCTCGAACTCTACAAGGCTGCCGTTTCCATTGCGAATCCCGGCGCTGAATGGGCCATCACCATCGACGAGCTCAGCCAAGGCCACTGGTCCGCCGTCGTCGGCTTCCTGCCCTTCGTCCCCGCCACCTGCGGAGTCGTGATCAAAAACAAGTTTACCGGGGCCATCGTGGCGGAGCTTTCCAGCGACGCCCGAACCGTAGTCGCAGGCGCTCTCCGTGCGATGAAGGCCGATAAGGTCCGCGGGCGGTTGCAGGCCATGCATGCGTTGCGCGATCTACGCAACGCTGGCTTGATCACGAAGGACGCGATAGCGGGTATCTCTGCCAGACGCGGCTACAACGAACCCGTCTACTCCAACGTGCCCGATTACGACTTATACAAAGGCCATGCCTTTGTGAGCGGTGTTAGAGAAAAAAACGGCGAAGGGATGCTATGCATCCCCGAGATACTTAAGTTGGCCAAAGCCAAAAAATGGACCGGCGTGCGTATCAACGGTTTCGCTGGCGGCGGGAGCCTCTACACCTGCGATGAGCAAGGCAAAGGCATCGATGAAAATCCCGAGCCGCCGATTTGATCCGTGCCCGCGAGCTGGCTGCCGAACTACAAAACTCGCCTGACACGCCGGAATGGACACGACGCAGTTTTGAGATCGTGCGCAATGCGCTCGTCGAAGCTCCCCACACGCTGGGTTACCCGATGCCCGAATCGACCAAGCCCCGCCGCGTCTCCAGACCCGACGCTCCGTTCATCGATCCCAAGACCCTCAAGCGCCTCAAGCTGGAGGGCGAAGGCGACCTCGAAGGCGAGATCGAGCTCGGTCGCCCGCTCTTCGGCTGCGACACCTTGTCCGTGACCGTAAGCGACTCCCTTTCCGATGACGACGCTCCGGAGATGAGTTTCACCAAAGCCGAGATGAAGCGCCGCGCGAAGGCCGCGCTCGAAAAGCTGGAGCGCCGCCTGCCCGCCATCGAGGCCGCGATCGACCAAGAGGCGCTCTCTCGCGAAAAAACGCCCGCCGACTTTCGCGCCACGCTGCACGAGCCGGGCGTTTTCCTTAACACCCTCGACATGGCCAAGGGCGAGCGCTGGACCTTCACCGTCGAGGGCGACATTGTGGGGCATCATTTCGAATTCGACGGCGACAAGCTGATCGAAATCTGGTCCGCAGACTGATCAACGCGCCCACCCCCTTTCGGCCAGCGGGTGGCGATGGTATAAGGCCCGCTGAGCTTTTTCGACCGCCTCGCCTCGGAGGCCAAAACGCAGGCTATGCCGCTCGATGCGAGCTGGGCCGGCAATCCCCCGGCGCACAAGTGCGCGCTTTCACCCCGCCCGGTCGGCTTCCGCCGCCCGGGCTTTTCTTTTGCCGCGCCGCAGCCACCCGCCTTCGCTCGCGCGCAACCCGCCGCCCACCCGATGTCGCTCCTCGATCCCCTCGCCGCCCTCGGACGCTGGTTCGCCCGCGGGCTCGTCCGCTTCTACTACCCGCGCATCGAGATCGAGGGCGCCGAACGCATGCCCGCCGAGGGCCCGCTCCTGCTCGTCGCCAACCACCCCAACTCCCTCATCGACCCCGTCCTCCTCGGCGTAGCCGCCAAGCGCCCCGTCCGCCTCCTCGCCAAGGCCCCGCTCTTCGAGGTCCCCGTATTCGGAAATCTGTTACGCGCCGCCGGCATGATCCCCGCCTACCGCGGCGCCGACGATCCCAAGGCGGTCAAACGCAACCTCGACTCCCTCGCCGCCGCCGCCCGCACCCTCGCCGAATCCGGCTCCGACGCCGTCGTCGGCATCTTCCCCGAGGGAAAAACCCACGACGCCCCGCGCCTAGCCCAGGTCAAATCCGGCGCCGCCCGGCTCGCGTCGCAGGCCGTCGCCGCCGGCGCGAAAACCCTCCGCGTCGTCCCCGTCGCGCTCAACTACGAGCGAAAGGAGAAATTCCGCTCCGCCGTCTGGATCCGCGTCGGCGAACCGGTCGACGCCTCCGCCTGGCTCGCCGAGCACGGTGGCGACGAGCACGCCGCCATGCGCGCGCTCACGCCCGAGCTCGATCGCCGCCTCCGCCGCGACTTGATCGACCTCGACGACCCCGCCTGGGAAAACCTCCTCGACGACGTCGAGTGGCTCCTGCCCCGCCAGTCGCACCGCGCCACCGCCGGCCTCGCCGCCCTGCGCGTTCGCAAGCAGGTCGCCGACGCGCTCAACCACTTCCACCGCGCCGAGCCCGAACGCGCCCGCGCCGCCGCCGCCCGCGTCTCCGCCCACGCCGCCGCCCTCCACGCGCTCGGTCTCGACGCCGGCGCGCGCCTCCTCCACGAGCGCGGTCCGCGTCTCGCGCTCCGCCTCTCCCGCGACGCCTTTGGCGCCTGGGCCGGCGGCGCCTTCGCCCTCTGGGGACTCGCCCTTCATCTCGTCCCCTTCGGCGTCTCGCGCCTCGTCGCCGCGCTCCTCGGCCGCGGCGATCGCGCCACCCTCGCGCTCTGGCGGCTCCTCTTCGGCGCCGCGCTCCTCCTCGGCTGGTATGCGCTGCTCGCCCTCGCCGCCGCCGCGTATTTCCAGCCTTGGGTCGTCGTCCTGCTCTCCGCGCTCGCCCCCGCCTCCGCCCTCTTCGGCGTGCGCTGGCTTCGCGTGCAACGCGGCCGCGCCCGCGCCTGGTTTGCCGAGCTCCGCCTGCTCTTCGACCGCGAGCGCGCCGCCGCCCTCCGCGCCGAACACGCCGCCATCGCGGAGTTGTTGGAAAAATTCGCCGCCGAGTGGGCCGGACAACCCGCCGCGCGCCCCGCCCGCGCCGACGCCTCCCCCGCGCCCCGCCGCCTCCGTCTCGTCCGCCCGCCCGCCTGGGTCACGATCATCCTCGCCGCCGCCTGCGCCGCCCTCGTCGTCGGCGCATCGGCCTGGATCTGGCACGACCACCCGCTCGAGTGGCGCCGCACCGACTCTCCCGCGCTCCACCAGCTCGACCCCGAACGCCTCGCCGCCGATCTCGACCGCGACGAGCGCGCCCTCTCCGGCGTCATCGCCGGCATCGCCGATCTCGAAAAAAACTTCCGCGCCTTCGAGGCCGGCCTCGAGTCCGGCACACGCAGCTACTACCGCCAGGCCGACGACGACGAGATCCGCCGCATGGTCGTCGGTTTTCTCGCCCTGCGCGACGCCACGCTCCGCACCGCCTGGACCTACGAACGCCACGGCCAGCTCTACCCCGGCCCCGCGCGCGAACGCGCCGCCCGCCTGCACGCCGTCGCCCTCGTCCTCTCCTACGATCTCGCCGCGCGCTTCGTCGCCGCCTTCGACGGCAAGCCGCTCGCGCAGAAAAAGCTCAACGAGGCCGAGCCGCGCTGGAACCTCCCGCCCGACACCTACGACACCCTCGCCGCCGCCCTCGTCAGCCGCGAATACCGCCGCCTGCTCGCCCTCGCGCTCGCCTCCGCCGCCTGGTCCAGCGCCGAGCCCGCGCCCGACAATTTCCGCCCCGCCCTCGACGCCGCCCTTCTTCGCCTCGCCTCCGCCGAAACCGGCTGGCTGCGCCAAAAACTCGCCGCCCGCGCCGACGAGGTCCGCGATCTCGCCGGCGCAGGTTTCTACCGCGCCAGCTCCTGGGTCTCCACGCTCATCGGCGACGCCCGCCTCCGCGCCCCGCGCGAGGGACATGCGCTCATCAGCCACGCGCAGTTCGAGGAACTCCGCTCCCGCCTCCGCCCAGGCGACATCCTCATCGAGCGTCGCAACTGGTATCTCTCCAACGCCTTCCTCCCCGGCTACTGGCCCCACGCCGCCCTCTACGTCGGCACCACGGACGACTTGCGCGCGCTCGGCGTCGCCGACGACCCCCGCGTCGCGAAAAAACTCGCCGCCTTCGCCTCGCCCGACGCGCTCGGTCACCCGCACGCCGTCATCGAGGCCATGAGCGAGGGCGTCGTCTTCACCTCCGCCGAGCACTCGGTCGGCGAGGCCGACGGCGTCGCCGTGCTCCGCCCTCGCGTCGACGACGCCGCGCGCCGCGAGATCATCGCCCGCGCCTTCGACCACGCCGGCAAGCCCTACGATTTCGACTTCGATTTCTTCAGCGCCGACAAGCTCGTCTGCACCGAGCTCGTCTACCGCTCCGTCGCCGGCTACGTCGACCTGCCCCTCGTCGACATCCTCGGACGCCGCACCCTGCCCGCCCTCGAGGTCGTCCGCCACGCGCTCACACCCGCCGGCCGGGAAAAACTCGAGTTCATCGCCCTCCTCGACGGCGACGAAAGCGCCGGACTCGCCCGCTGGGCCGACGAAAAAACCCTCGCCGACACGCTCTCCCGTCCCGCCCTCACCTGGCTGCAACCGCGCCGGCCCTAGAGGAGGTCATCCCCACGCTCGGACCGCTTGCGGCGGACCTCGCTTCGGCGCCGTCTCGGTCCCCGATCCCCACGCGTCTTTCGCGCGGTAAAAATTTATCAAATCCTCTCGAACTCGCCTCGCTCCGGCGGGTCGCAGGCAAATAGTGTTTACGCTCCTTGCCGCGCGCCGAGTTTCTCGCCTCGTGCGCGAGGCCGCGCGGCTCCCGGGCCGTTCGCTTCTCTCGTTTTCCGTCGTGCCCGTATCCGCCCTCCGCGTCCCATCGTCTCCGACTTCCATGGCCCGTCTTCGCTTTCTCGCCCTCCCCCTCGCGCTCGGCCTCTCCGCCCTCGTCCTGCCCGGCTGCCAGAACCGCACCACCCCCGCCGCCGAAAAACCCGCCTCCGCCGAGCCGCCCCCTCCGCCCGTCAGCACCGCCTACGACAAACAGATCCGGGAGATTCTCTCCCTCGCCCGCTCCGGCAACTGGACCGAGGCCGAGACCAAGGCCGCCGAACTCAAGCGCATCGCCCCCGACGACCCCGCGGTCGAACGCGTCCGCGCCTGGACCCTCACCGAGGGCCAACGCCGCCGCGACCGCGCCCTCGAGGCCGAGCTGCGCCAGATCGAGTCCAAGGACTCCCGCTTCGCCAACCAGCTCGGCGACCTGCTCGACCAGGATCCGCGCAGCCTCGATCTCCCCCGCAGCCTCCGCACCGCCCTCGACGACGTCCAAAAGGCCTCCGACATCCCGGGTCCCTACGGCCGCACCATCGAGCGCAGCGCGCCCCTCGTCGGCCTCGACGAGCACAAGCCCACCGTGGCCGAGACCGCCCTCCAGCAGCCCATGACCCTCCAGGCCGACGACCTCACCTTGGAGAACATCATCTTCACCGTCGGCAAAAGCACCGGCCTCAACTTCGTCGCCGACCGCAGTCTCCCGCAGTTCCAGCGCAAGCTCTCCGTCAACCTCCGCGACGTCCCCGTCCGCCAGTTCCTCGACCACGTCGCCCGCCAGATGGACCTCCACTTCGAGATCGGCGAAAACCTCGTCTGGATCGTCGACGCCAAGGACGCCGCCAAACGCGGCTTCGAGGAAACCCGCTTCTACCGCCTCCGCCGCGGCTTCCTGCTCCCCGCCCAGTTCAGCCCCGCCGAGGTCAACGAGACCCGCGTCAAGGACAAGGACCGCGAGACCGTCACCTCCCAACGCAAGATGGAGGACTTCGTCCGCGACGGCACGCCCTCCGCCCCGTCCATCGACGAGGCGATCAAGCAGTTCTTCGGCGGCTCCAAGTATTTCATCGACTACGAGCGCAACATCATCGTCGCCACCGGCACCCGTTCCCAGCTCCAGACCCTCGAGGACATCATCCGCGAGTTCGACCGCCCCATCCAACAAGTCCTCATCGAGGCGCGCTTCATCACCATCTCCGAATCCGCCTACCAGCGCCTCGGCCTCAACTGGGAGACCGGCCGCCCCTCCACCGTCCCCCGCTCCGCCACCGATTTCACCGGCCTCAACGTCGACGTCGGCTACGGCCTCCAAAAGACCTTCACCAACGTCCTCAGCGACGAGTCCCTCACCGCCACCCTCAACGCCATCGAGCAATCCGGCGAGAGCCAGACCCTCAGCGCCCCGCGCCTCACCGTCGTCAACAACCGCCCCGCCACCATCCGCGACGGCCAGACCCAATACTTCTACGAGGAATACTCGACCTCCCAGACCATCCTCGAAAACCGCTCCACCTCCTCGCTCGTCCCCAAGGGCAAGCCCACCAAGCTCACCGCCGGCGTCTCCCTCGACGTCCTCGCCAGCATCGGCGGCGACGGCCGCGGCATCCTCCTCGCCCTCCGCCCCGCCGTCTCGCAAAACGTCGAGCTCGTCACCTTCGCCACCATCAGCGACCTCGACGCCAACGGCCGCGTCGCCAGCACCTTCGACATCAAGCTCCCCCGCTCCCGCGACCAGGAGATCTCCACCCGCGTCGTCGTGCAGTCCGGCGAGACCGTCGTCATGGGCGGCGTCATCCAGAACGAGCAGACCACCTTCACCGAATCCGTGCCGATCCTCGGCAAACTCCCGCTCATCGGCGCCGCCTTCCGCACCAAGACCGAGATCAGCCGCCCGCGCTACCTCCTCATCTTCGTGACCGCCACCCTCCTCTCCGAGAGCGGCGAATTCATCCGCTACGGCGCGCAACAAACCGCCACCGCCGCCACCCCGGCCTCGGCGACAACACCGTCCGCGTCCGCGCCTCCCGCAACGCCCGCCCCGGCCACCCCGGCCGCCGAAAATCCGGCTCCGACCCCCGCCCCGGCCTCGCCCGCGCCCACCGCTCCGTAATCCGTTCCGCCGCGCCAGGCTCCCCGCTCCTCGTTCGCCGCTCCCCGCTCTTGATGCCGTCCTCCGCCCTCGCCGCCCTCCGCCGCTTCCCACTCGGCACGCGCCTCGCGCGCGCCTTGGCGGGCGGACCGCGCCTGGCCCTCGAGATCGGCCCCCGCGGCGCCCGCGTCCTCCTCGCCCGCCGCTCCCCCGGCGACCCGCTCCGCGTCGAGCGCGCCCTCTCCGCCGACCTCCGCGCCGACGGATTGCTCGGCCCCGCCGAGATGGCGGTCCGCCTCCGCGCCCTCCTCGCCACCCTGCCCGCCGCCGCGCCCGCCGTCCTCGTCCTCCCGCCCGGCCGCACCCACTCCCAGCTCCTCCGCCTCCGCCCCGGCGAATCCCGCGCCCCCGCCGAGCTCGCCCGGACCCTCGGCGGCCGCGCCGCCGACAGCGCCGCCAACCTCTTCGACGCCCGCGCCCTTCGCCCCGGCCCCGATCGCCCCAACCCCGTCTGGCTCAGTGTCGCCCGCGAGGCCGACGTCGCCGACCTCCTCGCCCGCGCCGGCCTCTCCCCCGAACGCGTCGAACGCGTCGTCGGCGCCGACCTCGCCCTCGCCGCCGCCTTCACCACCCTGCCCGTCCGCCCGCCTCTCGCCGTCCTCGTCGAGCTCGGCGCCACCGAAGGCCTCCTCGTCGTGGTCGAGGACGACCAGCCGCTCTTCGCCGCCGATCTCGACTGGGGCGTGGACCCGTTCGTCGACGCGCTCGCCTCCGACCTCGGCCGTCCCGCCGCCGAAGCCCGCGCCCGCCTCGCCCGCGACGGCGCCGAGGCCGTCAACGAGGCCACCCCGCGCCTCGCCGCCCGCCTCAAGGGCCTCCGCCTCGCCGTCGAATCCCTCCTCCGCGATCACGCCCGCGAAACCGGCAACGCCCCCGAAACCTTCCTCGACGCCCCGCGCTGGCTGAGCGGCGCCGGCCTCTCCGCGGGCCGCGCCCGCGAACCGCTCGCCCAAGCCCTCGCCACCGCCGGCCGCCCCGCCTCCGGCTGGCCCATCATCCCCGTCGACCAAGCCCCCGCGTCCTCCTCCGCGGCCTCCGAAACCCTCGCGCTCGACGACGGCGTGCTCGTCTACGGCGCCGCCGCCCTCGCCCTCGGGCTCGGCCCCGTCGCCCCCAATCTCGCCCCGGTCGCCACCCGCGCCGCCCGTCGCGGCGAGTTGCTCACCGGCGTCCTCCACGCCGCCGCGCTCGGCCTCGCCGCCCTCGCCTTCGTCATCGTCGCCTTCGCCTTCCAAAACCGCCACGCGCGCCTCCGCGCCCGCGAAACGGAACTCGCCGGGCTGCGATCCGCCCGCGACGCCGCGCCCGCCCTCGTCGCCGCCCGCGCCGAACGCGACGCCGCCTACCGGCGGGCCCTGCCCGCCCTCTACCTGCAAAAGCGCACCCGCGATTTCCTCCTCGGCACCCGCCAGATCCGCGAACGCCGCACCGAGGCCGATTTCTGGTTCGCCCTCGTCGCCGACGCCGAGACCTACCAAAACGGCTCGCTCCCCCAGGGCACGCCCTCCGCCGCGCCCGAGACCCAGCTCCTCGCCGGCTGCCTCGCCCGCCCCAGCGGCCTCGTCGTCGAGCTCAGCTTCCGCCCCGGCGCCTCCGATCCCCTCGCCCGCGTCGACGCCCTCCTCGCCGAGCTCCGCGCCGCCTCCACCTTCGCCTCCGTCGACATCCTCCCGCCTCGCGCCCGCCGCCCCGAGCTCGCCGACCAGTCGGTCTTCGCCGCCTCGGGCGCCGCCTACGCCCTCCAGCTCGAAGCCCCGCCCTTCGAGGGCGCGCCCGCCGTCTCCTCAGTCAACTCCGCCCCCGCCGGCGGCCTGTTTTCCACCCCCGCGCCGTGACCGTGACCAAGCTCGCCTCACCCCGCGTCTTCCGGTGGCTGCTCCTGCCCGCCCTCGTCCTCCTCGTGCTCGCGTGGAACCAGGTTCGCGTCCTCGGCGCCCGCGAACACGCCCTCGCCGCCGAGGCCGCCTCGCTTCGCGCCACCCTAGCCCGCGACGGCTTCGACACCGACGCCTCCGCCCTCGCCGCCCGTCGCGAACAAGTCCTCGCCGAGGCCGCCACCCTCCGCGACTACGCCGCCTTCTCCCGCCGGCTCGCCGACGACGCCCTCGTGCGCGAGGCCGCCGCCCGGCCCTTCACCCTGATCGAGTTCGAACGCGAACGCGCCGCCGTCGCCGAAAGCCTCCTCGCCCGCGCCGCCGCCGCCAAGGTGAAGCTCGCCCCCAGCGCGCTCGAGGTCCTCGCCGACAACTCCGAGAGCCCAGCCCGCCCCCGCCACCGCTGGGCCCAGCTCGCCCTCGCCCGCGAGGTCGCCGAACGCGCCCTCGCCGCCCAGGTCGCCGCCTACGAGGCGCTCCCCGTCCCCGCCGTCCGCGAGATCCGCGCCGAAAAAACCGAACCCGTCCTCGCCGAGGAAATCCTCTTCGCCGCCCGCGTCACCGGCGACAGCGCCCACGTCCAGGCCTTCGTCGAGCTCCTCGCCCTCGGCGCGGACAAGGACGACCCGCGCCTTCTCCTCGAGCACCTCGTCCTCCGCAAGGACGGCGTCCGCGAGCCCGACCTCGCCTCCGCCACCGTGGTCGTCTCCGCCCTGCTCCCCCCCGAACCGGCGCCCGCCGCCCCCGCGCCATGAGCACCCCTCGCCTCCGCGTGCTCCGCGCCGCCCTCGTCCTCCCCGTGCCGCTCGTCGTGCTCCTCGCCCTCGCGCGCCCGCAGCCTGCCGCGCCCGGCGCCCCCGCCCCCGAGGCCCCCGCCCCCGAGGCCAGGCGGCTCGCCCGCGGCCACGCCGATACCTTCGCGTTCTTCAACGAGGGCCGCGCCCAGACCGACTCCGGCCGCAGTCTCTTCGCGACCGATTTTTTCAAACCGCCCCCGCCGCCGCCCACGCCCCCCGCGCCGCCCAAGCCCGCGCCGCCCCCGCCCAAGCTCGTCGCCGCCTCCTACCGCGGCTTCGCCGCCTTCCCCTCCGGCGCCGCCTCCATCGCCTACCTCGCGGTCGACGACCGCGTCGTCACGCTCTCCCCCGGCGACCCCGTCGCCGAGGGCTGGAAACTGCTCTCCTTCGACGCCGACTCCGCCGAACTCGCCCGCGACGAGGCCCGCTTCACCCTCCCCTTCAACAAACCCGTCAAGCTCCCCGCCCTTCCCGTCAAATAGCCGCCCGTTCGCCGCGAATAAAAACAACCGCCCGACTACGCGGTCAAAAAACCGATCCTTCCGCATTCGCGTCCCTTAGCGTCCATTCGCGGTTAAAAAATCCGTCCACCATGACGTCGCCCGATCCCTTCCTCGACGCCCTGCTCCGTCTCGCTCCCGTCGATCCCGCCAGGCTCGACACCGCACGCCGCCGCGCCGAGTTGCAAAAAATCCCCCTCCACCGCGCCCTCGTCGACCTCGCCGCAGCCCCCGAGGCGCTCGTCTACCGCGCCGCCGCCGAGGCTCAGGGCCTCGATTTCGTCGACCTCGCCGCCGACTCCACCGCCATCCCCCGCGAGGTCCTCGACCGCGTCCCCTCCGCCCTCGCCCTCGAACACCGCTTCGCCCCGCTCGCCCTCGAGGACGGCTCCCTCGTCGCCGCCTTCGCCGAGCCGCCTTCCCTCGCCGAGCTCGGCCGGCTGCGCCTCCTCCTCGGCCTCCGCGTCCGCCCGCGCCTCTGCGGCCCCGCCGCCCTTCGCGACTTCGTCCGCCGCCACTACGGCCTCGGGGCCGACACCATCCAGCGCCTTCGCACCGAACGCGCCCCCGCTCCGGGCGACGCCGGCGAGATCGTCTTCGATGTCCAGGGCGCCGACGCCCCCGAGGATCCCACCATCATCCACTTCGTCGACCAGATCCTCTCCGAAGCCCTCCGCCTCGAGGCGACCGACATCCACCTCGAGCCTTTCGCCGACACCGTCAAACTCCGCTACCGCATCGACGGTCTCCTCCAGGACGTCCCCACCCCCGAAGGTCTGCGCACCCACTACGCCGCCCTCATTTCTCGCCTGAAGGTGATGGCCGACCTCGACATCACCGAGCGCCGCGTCCCCCACGACGGCCGCATCGCCATGAGCCGAGGCGGCGCCCACTACGACCTCCGCGTCTCCCTCATCCCCACCCCCCACGGCGAGACCGTCTGTCTCCGCGTCCTCGGCCGCGACAAACTCCTCCTCGACCTCGGCCGCCTCGGCATGGAGCCCCCGCAACGCGCCCTCATGGAGGAGCTTGCCGGGCTCCCCCAGGGCCTCGCCCTCATCACCGGCCCCACCGGTAGCGGAAAAACCACTACGCTCTACGCCCTCCTCGCCCAGGCCCGCGACGGCCGCCGCAAGATCGTCACCCTCGAGGACCCCGTCGAATACAAGCTCGACGGCGTCTCCCAGATCCAGACCCGCGCCGAGCTCGGCCTCGACTTCGCCTCCGGCCTGCGCTCCGTCCTCCGCCACGACCCCGACGTCATCCTCGTGGGCGAGATCCGCGATCGCGAGACCGCCGACGTGGCCATGCGTTCCGCGCAGACCGGCCACCTCGTCCTCTCCACGCTTCATACGAACGACAGCATCGGCGCGATCACCCGGCTCATCGACATGGGCGTCGAGCCCTGGGTCATCGGCTCCTCTCTCGTGTGCAGCGTCGCCCAGCGCCTCGCCCGCCGCGTCTGTTCGCGCTGCGCCGCGCCCGACGACAACATTTCCCCCGATATCCGCGCCGAGATGTCCGTCGCCCTGAACCTGCCGCCCGAGTCCGTCCACGCCCTGCGCGGCCGCGGCTGCCCCGAGTGCCGCGGCACCGGCGAACGCGGCCGCATCGCCGTCTATGAGTTCTTCCTCATCACCGACGAGGTCGTGGACATGCTTTCCTCCGAAGTCCGCACCGTCGCCCTGCGCGAGCTCGCCCGCCGCCAAGGCTGGAAATCCCTCCGCGAGGCCGGCTGGCACAAAGTCCAACAGGGCATGGTCTCCATCGCCGAAAACCAGCGCCTCACCCGCCGCCTCCAGCTCCACGCCTGAAAAGCATCCGAAGCATCGACCGCGGATCGCACGGATGGGCCCGGATAAACCGACTCCGCCATTCGTTATAATCCGTGGAATCCGGGGTTAAAAAAGATTCTCGGCATTCGCGTCTGTCGGCGTCCATTCGCGGTTAAAAACTCCCGCCCACACGCCGGCATCCGCCTCCCGCGCTCGCCTTCGCCGCCATATCCGGCGCCGCGGCCGCGACCTCGGCCAACATCGGGTGAAGCACCCGCACGTTGCGTTCCGCGTCCCGCGCCGCCA
>CAYTLL010000063.1:13802-20355 GCA_964438755.1 uncultured Akkermansia sp.
TCGGCCAACATCGGGTGAAGCACCCGCACGTTGCGTTCCGCGTCCCGCGCCGCCATCGTCCCTTCCTTTCGCAAGGTCCCACCCATGTCCGACGCCTCCGCCGAGCTCTACCAAGCCGTCATCGACGAGCACCGCCGCCGCCCGCGCAACCGCGGCCCCTTGCCGAATGCCCAACGCGTCGCGAAACGCGAAAATCCCGCCTGCGGAGACGTCTGCACCCTCCAACTCCGCCTCGCTGCCGCTCCCGCCGCCGAAGGCAGCCCCGCGCCTTCGCCCGCCTTGCCCCCCGACACCCGGATCGAGGCCGCCGGCTTCACCGGCGCGGGCTGCGCGCTCTCCCAAGCCTCCGCCTCCCTCGCCACCGTCGCCCTCGCCGAATGTTCGGTCGCCGAAGCCCGCAACCTCGCCGCGCTCGTCGAGACCCTCGTCTCGACCGGCCGCCCACCCTCGCACGCACCGGACCTGGACTCGCTCGGAGATCTCGCCGCCCTCGTCGCCGCCCACCGCTTTCCCGCGCGCCACGCCTGCGCCCTGCTCGCCTGGCGGGCCGCGATCGACGCCCTCGACGGCGGGTCTTGATCGAGCGCCGCCGCCGCTCCCTGCGCCTTCCCTCCCGCACCCCGGCCGCCGACACCCGGGCCCAAGCCAATCCGCATTGGCCGTTGGACAAGCGCCATCCGCCATTGCAGCGTGTCGACCGCATGCGTCCCGGCCTCGACATCCGTCCCGACTTCCCCGTCCTTGACCAACAGGTCAACGGCAAGCCCCTCGTCTACCTCGACAGCGGCGCCACCTCGCAAAAGCCCCGCCAGGTGCTCGAAGCCCTCGACGCCTACTACCGGCGCGACAACGCCAACGTCCACCGCGGCCTCCACGCGCTCTCCATGCGCGCCACCGAGGCCTTCGAAAAATCCCGCGCGCGCGTCGCCCGTTTCATCCACGCCGCCGATCCCGCCGAGATCGTCTTCACCCGCGGCACGACCGAGTCGATCAACCTCGTCGCCGCCTCCTGGGCCGCCGCCCATCTCGCCCCCGGCGACGAGGTCCTCCTCACCGAGATGGAGCACCACTCCAACCTGGTGCCCTGGCAACTCGTCGCCGCCCGCGCCGGCGCCATCGTCCGCTACCTTCCCGTCGCCGGCGCCGACGCCGAGCACGGCCTCGACCTCTCCCGCCTCGACGAGTTTCTCACCCCGAAGACCCGGCTCTTCGCCTTCACCCACATCTCCAACACCCTCGGCGTCGTAAACCCCGCCGCCGAGCTCTGCCGACGCGCCCGCGCCGTCGGCGCCGTCACCGTCATCGACGCCGCCCAGTCCATCGGCCACGAACCCATCGACGTGCAGGCGCTCGGCTGCGATTTCCTCGCCTTCTCCGGCCACAAGATGTGCGGCCCCACCGGCATCGGCGCCCTCTACGGCCGCAAGGCGCTCCTCGACGCCATGCCCCCCTACCAAGGAGGCGGCGGCATGATCGAGAACGTCGAATTCTCCGGCTCCACCTTCAAGCCGGCCCCCGAGCGCTTCGAGGCCGGCACGCCCGACATCGCCGGCGCCATCGGCCTCGCCGCCGCCTGCGATTACCTCGACGGCATCGGCCGCCCCGCCATCGCCGCGCACGACCACCGCCTCGGCGAGCTCGCCCGCGCCGCCCTCGACGAGCTGCCCGGCATCCGCGTGCTCGGCCCCCGCGCCGGCTCGCCCCGCGCCGGCATGGTGAGTTTCGCGTTCAACAACATCCACGCGCACGACGTCATCACCGTCGCCGATCAGCAAGGCGTCGCCCTCCGCGGCGGCCACCACTGCAACATGCCGTTGATGAAAAAGCTCGGCCTGCCCAGCACCGCCCGCGCGAGCTTTTATCTCTACAACACCGAGGACGAAGTCACCGCCCTCGCCGCCGCCCTCCGCAAGGTCGTCAAATTCTTCGGCTAAGTCCGCCCCCGTGGAGGGCGGCGCGCCGTCGCCGCCGTAGCGCCCTGTATCCGTGCAGCGAAAAAGCCGGGGCGTCCCTCCGCCTATTTTAAACGCAAGCCGCTGCCTCACGACGGTTTCCAATCCCCAGCTGCGCGAGAAACTTGCGTGCGAGGCCCCGCTCCGGCATCCTGTCGTCGTTCTTTGGATACGCTTGCCTAAGCCGCCGCCACTTCCTTGGCGTCGGCGCGGGGGACCCAAATTCTCCGTCGCGCTCTCTCGCGACGGACGGGGCGAACGGGCGCGGGTGACCGCGTCCAAGGCGACCTTCCAGCGCCAAGCCCGTCAGCTAACCTCGTCGGCCAATGGAAGGGTGATCCACTGGGGCCCGCTCGTGCGGTGTCTCCACGGTCTCCCCACAACTAACCATGCCCGCATGTCTCGCCGCCAATACCGGCGCGTCCCGCGGGCACGTCAGGAGACAGTTCAATGACCTCGTTCGACGTTTCGCCCTCCGGCGTGGCGTGGCTTGCCGCACGCTTCGTCCTCGGTCTCGCCGGCCTCGTGCTCGCGGGCCTCGCCCTCAAATCGTCGCGCACCGCCACCGCGCGTCTCGCCCTCGGCCTCGTCGCCGCGGCCGCCCTCGCCACGCCCCTCCTCGCCGCCTCCGGCTGGATCGAGCGCGGCGGCCTGCTCTTCGCGTTGCTCGTCTTCTCGCCGCTCCTGCTCGGCGTCGTCGTGATCCGCGAGACGCAGGTCGGCGTCGTGATCAAAAAGTTCGCCAAGCGCAGCCTCCCCGCCGGCCGCCTCATCGCCCTCGACGACGAGGCCGGCTACCAGGCCGACACGCTCCCGCCCGGCGTCCATTTCGGCTACGGCTTCTGGCAATACTCCGTCGCCAAGGCCTCCGTGCTCGTCGTGCCCGCCGGCGAGATCGCCCTCGTCGTCGCCGCCGACGGAGCCCCCATCCCCGCCGAGCGCATCCTCGGCCGCGTCGTCGATTGCGACAATTTCCAGGACGCCCGCCGCTTCCTCCTCGGCGGCGGCGAAAAGGGCCGCCAGCTCGGCCTCCTCACCGCCGGCACCTACCGCATCAACCCCGCCCTCTTCCAGGTCGTCACCGCCTACAACGCCCAGCACCACGGCATGGAGCGCGACGAGCTCCACGTCTACCCCGTCGAGCCCGACATGGTCGGCATCGTCACCACCCTCGACGGCCGCCCGATCGATCCGGGCGAGATCGCCGGCCCCGTCATCGCCGGCCACGAAAACTACCAAAACGCCCGCGCCTTCCTCGAGGCCGGCGGCCGCCGCGGTTTGCAGGAACAGGTCCTCCTCTCCGGCTCGTGGAACCTCAACCCCTGGTTCGTCCGCGTCGAGCAGGTGCCCATGCTCGCCATCCCCATCGGCAACGTCGGCGTCGTCATCTCCTACGTCGGCCTCGCCCACGAGGACGTCAGCGGCAGCGCCTTCAAGCACGGCGATCTCGTCAACGTCGGCCACAAGGGCGTGTGGATCACGCCGCTCAATCCCGGCAAGCACCCGATCAACACCCGCATCATGCGCGTCGAACTCGTGCCCACGACCAACATCGTCCTCAACTGGGCCAACCGCACCGAGGCCCACCACTACGACGACCGCCTCAGCTCCATCACCGTGCGCTCGAAAGACGGCTTCGCCTTCAACCTCGACGTCTCGCAGCTCATCCACGTCGGCGCCCTCGACGCCCCCAAGGTCATCTCGCGCCTCGGCTCCATGCAGAACCTCGTCGACCACGCCCTGCAGCCCATCGTCGGAAACTATTTCCGCAACTCCGCCCAGAACCACACCGTCCTCGATTTCCTCAAGGCCCGCAGCGAACGCCAGACCGAGGCCGCCGAGCACATCCGCGTCGCCCTCGCCGCCTACGACGTGCAGGCGATCGACACCCTCATCGGCGACATCACGCCCCCCGCCGAGCTGATGAAGACCCAGACCGACCGCAAAATCGCCGAGGAGGAAAAGAAGACCTACGAGACGCAGGAGCTCGCGCAGCGCCAGCGCCAGGAGCTCGTCCGCGCCACCGCCCTCGCCAACATCCAGCAGCAGATGGTCGACGCCGACCAAGGCGTGCGCATCGCCGACCTCCGCGCCCAGTCCGCCGTCAAACAAGCCGCCGGCGAAGCCGAATCCACCAAGCTCCGCGCCCTCGGCGAGGCCGAGTCGATCCGCGCCACCGGCGACGCCAAGGCCCAGGCCTACCGCGCCGGCGTCGAGGCGCTCGGCGCGCACAGCTACACCGTGATGCAGCTCATGCAGACCGTGGGCGAACGCGGCGTGCGCATCGTGCCCGACGTCTCCGTGACCGGCGCCACCGGCGGCTCCGGTTTGCTCGACACCCTGCTCGCCCTGATGGCAAAGGAAAAGACCCGCGACCCCTCGGCCAACTAACCGACATCGCGTGGAGGGCGGACCGCCGTGTCCGCCGTCGTCCCTCCCCCGCGGCCCTTGGCCGCCCATCGAAACCCATCCGCCGCGCGCCGCCCCCGGCGCGCGGCTCATCCTCCAAAGAAACGCCCGTTGGGTCGTTTCATCAGTGGTTCCCTCCCCTCTTCCGCGTCCGTCCGCCGTTCCCTCATGTCTCTCAAGACCCTCCTCCTCGGCCGCGCCCGCTCGCTCGCCGACCGCAACCTCTTCCACCAGGTCTCGCTCATCGCCGTTTTCGCCTGGGTCGGCCTAGGCTCCGACGGCCTTTCCTCCTCCTGCTACGGCCCCGAGGAAACCTTCCGCGCCCTCGGCGCGCACCACTCGCTCGCCGTCTTCGTCGCCCTCGCCTCCGTCCTCACCATCGTCGCGATCTGCGCCAGCTATTCGCAGATCATCTCGCTCTTCCCCAACGGCGGCGGCGGCTACCTCGTCGCGAGCAAGCTCCTCTCGCCCGCCGCAGGCGTCGTCTCCGGCTCCGCGCTGCTCATCGACTACGTTCTCACCATCACCATCTCCGTCGCCAGCGGCGCCGACGCCCTCTTCAGCCTGCTCCCGCCCGGCTGGCTGGCCTGGAAACTCCCCTTCGCCCTCGGCGGAGTCTGCGCCCTTAGCCTCGTCAACCTCCGCGGCGTCAAGGAATCGGTCATGCTCTTCGTGCCCGTCTTCACGCTCTTCATCCTCACCCACGCCTTTGTCATCGTCTACGCGCTCGCCCATCACGCACCCGAGCTGCCCGCCGTCGCCACCTCGACCGTCCACGAGGTCCATTCCGTCGCCTCGCAACTCGGCTGGCTCGGCCTCCTCACGCTTCTCCTCAAAGCCTACAGCATGGGCGCCGGCACCTACACCGGCATCGAGGCGGTGAGCAACGGCCTGCCCATCTTGCGCGAGCCGCGCGTCCGCACCGGTCGCCGCACCATGCTCTACATGGGCGCCTCGCTCGCCATCACCGTCGGTGGCCTGCTCGCCGCCTACCTGCTCTACCGCGTCGAACACCAGCCCGGCAAAACCCTCAACGCCGTCCTCTTCGAAGCCATCACCGCCGGCTGGTCGCCCTCGCTCGGCCACGGCTTCGTCATCGCCGCCCTCGCCGCCGAGGCCGCGCTGCTCCTCATCGCCGCGCAGGCCGGCTTCCTCGACGGCCCGCGCGTGCTGGCCAACATGGCGCTCGACCGCTGGTTCCCCGGGCGCTTCGCCCACCTCAGCGACCGCTTCGTCGCGCAAAACGGCATCCTTCTCATGGGCGGCTGCGCCCTCGCCATGATGCTCGTCACCCGCGGCTCCGTCGGCCTCCTCGTGGTGCTCTACTCGATCAACGTCTTCATCACCTTCACCCTCTCCCAGCTCGGCATGGTCCGCCACTGGTGGAACGAACGCCGCGCCGATCCGTCCTGGCGCCGCAAGATCGCGATCAACGGCTTCGGCCTCGCCCTCACCAGCTTCATCCTCGCTTCGCTCGTCGTGATCAAATTCCACGACGGCGGCTGGGCCACGCTCCTCGTCACCGGCCTCCTCGTCGCCGCCGCCTTCGCCATCAAGCGCCACTACACCCGCGTCGGCCACCAGCTCCGCCAGCTCGACGCCATTCTTCCGACCGAGCCCGCCCCCTCCGCTCCGCCCGCATCCTCCGTCTCCGACTCCGTTCTTCCGGCCCCTGGCTCCTCGCTCCCTGCCCCCGGCTCCATCTCTCCGGCGTCCGCCACCCCGCTCCCCGCTCCCTGCTCGTCCGCCCGCACCGCCATCGTGCTGGTCAACGGCTTCAACGGTCTCGGCCTCCACACCGTGCTCAACCTCCCCCGTCTCTTCGGCGACGGTTTCAAGAACCTCGTCTTCCTGCACGTCGGCCAGGTCGACGCCGGCAACTTCAAGGGCGCCGACGAGATCGACGCCCTCCGCGCCCACGCCGCCACCACGGTCGATCGCTACGTGAACTGGGCCGCCGCCCGGGGTATCGCCGCCAAGGCCTACACCGCCATCGGCCAGGACCTGCCCGACGAGGTCATGCGACTCGCCCGCGCCGCCGCCGAGGAGTTCCCCTGCCACGTCTTCTTCGCCGGCCAGCTCTCCTTCGCCCGCGAAACGCGCCTCACCCGCTGGCTGCACAACCACGCCGTCTTCGAGCTCCAGCGCCGCTTCGTCCAAGCCGGCCTCCCCTTCGTCACCCTCCCCGTCCG
>CAYTLL010000064.1:0-15560 GCA_964438755.1 uncultured Akkermansia sp.
GCCAAGCCAACGGGGTCAGGCCGATACTTGTTAATGCCTGACTTGTCGGACGGGGGCTAAGGTTCTAGGAAGCGCGGCATCGCTTGAACGTTTTCGCCCGCTTTGAGCCTCAAAACAGACGTCACTTGTCTTCGGAGCGTGTTCATTTCGGCTCGGAGCGACCTCGTTTCGTCGTGGAAGCGTCTTCTTTGGTCCCGGAGGCGTCTTCTTTCGTCGTGGAGGCCTCTTCTTTCGTCTTGGAGCGGTCTTATTTCGTCTCAGAGAGCGCTTATTTCGTCAAAAAGGTCCTGCTCAAGGACCCAAACGCGGTGCTTATTGAGACAGAAACTCCAATTAGAGGACAAAACAGGCTAAGCGAATGGTTCAGGCCGAGTTTCGTTGCAGGTTCTGGCGGAGGTTTTGGACATAACACCTCCACTTGGTCCCACCCATTCCCGCCATGGCTCGTAAGCTCCGCATCGAATTTCCCGGCGCGATCTATCACGTGATCAATCGCGGTAACTACCGCCGTGATCTGTTCCTCAGCCCCGGCGAGGCGAAAGCTTTTCTTGCCACCGTGAAAGAGGCGAAGGCGCGCATGGGCTGGCGCGTGCACGCCTACGCGCTGATGCGGAATCATTACCACTTGGCGATCGAGACTCCGCAGCCGAATCTCGTGCAGGTCATGCACTGGCTTCAGACCACCTGGTCCAGCCGTTTTAACCGTTTCCGCATCGAGAGCGGGCACCTCTTGCAGGGCCGTTACCGCGCGCTCTTGATCGAAAACGGAGCGGCGCTCTGCAAGGTCGTCGACTACATCCACCTCAATCCGGTGCGCGCGAAGATCGTGCCGCCCGAGCGGGTGAAGGCCTACCGTTGGAGCAGCTTGGGCGACATCGTGCGCGGTGAGAGCTGGATCGACGACGCCGGCTGGCGCGCAGGCGGTCGTTTCGGCTCCGAGCCCGAGGCGCGTAAAGCCTACGAAACCTATCTCGCCGACGCTGGACGCGACGAGGCGCGATGGGAGGAGCTTGGGCTCAAGGGGCTCTCGAAGGGTTGGGCGATCGGGACCGCAGGCTGGCGGCGCACCTTGGCGAAGGAGCACCCCCAGCTCGCGCTTAACCCGGGCTTGGAGCGAGACGAAGCGCGGGAGATGCGGGGGCTCGTGTGGGAGCACGCCACCGTCGGGGCTCTGCGCGAAGCACGCCGGACAGAGGAGCAGCTACGATCTCGGCCGATGTCGCAGCCCTGGAAGCTCGAGCTGGCGGACCGCCTGCGGCGTGAGGTCGGCGCATCGGTGGCGTGGCTTGCCGCGCGTCTCCAGTTGGGCGTGCCCGACACGCTCCGCAGTCAGCTCAGCCGTCGGCGTCGTTCGAACCTGCAACAAAACTCGGCGTGACCCCTTCCTTTTGGGGCACAAAAAAGCCGCCTAATCAGGCGGCTTGTTCTCTTACTTCGGTAGGATCAGATCTTCCGGCCCGCGCGGCGACGCAGGGTCAGGAGTCCCAAAGCGCAAAGGCCAGCGACGAAGGAATAAGTCGAAGGTTCAGGAATCACAGTCCAAGTGCCGAGCGTGCCGTTTCCATTCCAAATGACCACGTCGCCAGTGGTCCCAACCGACGGAAAAACCCCCGTAAAGTTGGAGCTGCTTAGGTCAAATACCGCTTCCCCATAAAACGCGGAAGCAGAAATCGAGAAAGTCATTTTGGCGCTTGAATCACCCCACAACGTCACATCGGAACCGGTGCCATTGTTTGGATAGAAGGACGGATGGGCATCGTTCCACGAGGAGAGACCGCTGAAGATAGTTGCCGCACTCACGTTGTTCGCACTGTCGGTAAGCGTCGAGGATCCCGGCGCACCGATGGCGATATCCTGCACGTTGACGGGAGCGGTAAAGAAATTGAGCAATGCGATTCCTTCATAAAAACTCCATTGGTTGGAATAATCGATCGCGGACGCGACACCGGTGGCGGTGAACTTGACAGCGGACAAGTCCGAGAAATCCACAGTCATGACAACTTGGGCGGATGCTTTACCAAACGGAAGGGAAGCGAGGGCGAGACAGCAGAGCAGACGGATTTTTGATTTCATGTTAGGACGCAGAGGTTGAAGGAGCGAACCGACATTTCCATCCTGCAAGGTGATTGCGCAGTGACGAGCTCAATTAGGGCAAGTTTTGTGCAGGGCCAAGTGGATGGAGGCATGGCGGGTTTGCTGCAGAGTTGAGCACGGTTAGGCAGTCGGTCCAAAAGCCGGGCCAAAGACGTCAGCCCTTGACTCTTGACTGATCCCACCGAGGCAGGGCCAGTTTTTCAAACGGAGGGCAGGTAATACAAAAGCGCCGTTCGTGCCGTGACTGGGCCAAGCTGATGGGGTCAGGGCGCTGTTTGTTGATTTTCGGCCCTCGGATGCTGGCGCGAAGCTAAGGGCCGAGCCAAAGACGTCAGACCTTGACTCTTGATTGATTTGGTAAGGCCAGGCCATCGGTGGCGGGCCGATTGTTGCTGGATAATGTGAATAGCGACTGGCGGGGCTCCCGGTAGGTGCGGACTCAGGCGCACCTGCGAGATTCCGATCCTCAAAGCCGAGCATCCTGAGCCTCGCGGTTGAGGTTCTGCAGCCTCAGGTCTGAGGTCCCACCATCTCGGCGTTGAGTATGCGGAGTCTCATGAGCCGAGCTCCATGCCTCATCGTTGAGTGTCGCTGCCTCAATGATGAGTATCCGCAGTCTCACCCGTCAGACTCCTGCATCTCTCCCTTGATGATCCAAGACTCAGCGGTGATACTGCCGGAACTCATGCTTGAGACTCCCGAGTTCGGCGTGAGGTGCGTTCTTCTCAACCTTGAGTATCTGCATACTCGCCGCTGAGGCTCCCGATACTCACGGATCAGTGCTCCCCATATCGCGCGCCACCAAAAAAGCCCGGCCGCCGAGGCCAAGCTTACTCGAGGCCGAGACTTGCGATACTCAAGCCACCCCGGCAATGGCCGACCACGAGGGGTAGCCAATGGGGACGGCTTATGCGAGGCGCGTCGCACAGAGGATCAGTTGCGCACGCGGCCGATGTCGCAGCCTTGGAAGCTCGAGCTGGCGGACCGCGTGCAACGCAAGGTGGGTGCGCCGGCTGCTTGGCTCGCCGTGCGCATGCAATTCGACTAAGCTGACACGCTCCGCAGTCAACTAAGCCGGTTGCGAAGGGCAAACGCGCCTCGAAACTCGGCCTGACTCTTTGATTTTGATTCGGCAAAAATCGCCAACATGCCGTCTCCCCGCCAAATGGCATTTATAACAATAAAAAACGCAGCTCGTTTCCGAGCTGCGTCTTGATCTATCCGTAGGGGCTGCGAAGCGCTCAGACTTCGCGTTTGCGACGACGGGATACGGCGGCACCGATGGCGGCCAAGCCGACCAGCGCGGCGGCGGAGGCGGGCTCGGGGATGGGGCTGCCGGCGTTGACCACCTGCCACGTGCCGATCTGGGCGCCGAGGGAACTGTTCATCTGGCGGCCGGAGAAGATGGCACCGGTGGCGCCGTCGGCGGGAAGATCCATTCCGGTCATGTTGATCGTCACGGAGCCCGTAAACGCTTCGACGCCGGTGATGAAGCTATAGCTCGGGTTGCCCGGGTCGCCGGTGGTGGAGAAGTTCAGGTTGGCTCCGTTGCCGAAGGGGGGCGGACCGTCGTTTGCGGCGTAATTGCTGACGACGCCACCGACTGCGAGACTGCCTCCGATCGGGCTGAAATCCACGTTGCCGGAGGCGGTGAAGAAATTCATCAAGGTGAAGCCGCTGACCGCGTTCACCGACGTGGTGGCGTCGCTGGTTCCGGCGGTCGCGCTGAACGTGATCGCGGCCGGGTTGCTGACGTCGATGGTGAGCAATACGGTGGCGTTAAGACTGGTCGCCGTGATGCCGAGACCGAGAGTTAAGAGCGCGCTGGATTTCATATGCGTTGGAGTTAGGTGGATTTAGGAACGGCGAAGATCGCCCAAAGCGGATTTGAAGAGGTAGGCCTCTAATGCAAGGACATTGTTTTGCTTATCTGCGATTTCCGCATCGCTCGGTTTAGGTGCATCGCGAGCCGGATTTTCTGCTAAAGCAATGAGGCCAAGCAAATAGGGCTCAGGCCGAGTTTCGTGGCAGGGATGGATATGCCCTCTCGGCAGGGAAGGCTGTCGCCCTTGCCTACGACGCACGGCCACAAGCGCCAGCATCGCCCATCGACGGGCATTTATTGCGATACAAAAGACGCAGCCCGTTAAAGGGCTGCGTCTTTATATTTGAATGGATGGGGCGGCGACGCGCCTGGGCTTCGCGCTTGCGACGCCGATATAAGGCGACACCGATGGCGGCCAAGCCGCGACGTCTAGAGGAGAATCAGGCCCGGCGATTTCGGCGGCCAACAAGCAGCCAGCCCGCGGCGGCCAAGCCGGCGACAAGCACGCTCGAACCGGGCTCGGGAACGACGGAGACGCCGTTGCTGCCCGCGTCGAACGTGACCGAGTCGATCGCGGCGGAGCCGGCGATGTCGCTGTTGCGCCAATTGACGAGGTAGAGCGTCTGGGTGGAGCCGTGCGGAATGGCGGTAAACGACTTCGAGCCCGTGTTTACCGACGATCCGGTGATGGTCCACGCCACGTTCACCGACATGTTGCCCCCGAGCGACTGCTCGACAAAGGAGATGCTCACCGAACCGCTGTTCACATTGCCCGCGCCCCAGCCGCCGAAGCCTCCGGACTGGCCGTTGCTGAAGTAGATGCCATTGGTCCGGTGGAGGTTGAACTCGAAAAGGCTGGTCGAGCCATCGTAGAGACGAATGTCGAACTCGACGAAGTTGCTCCCGGTGAAGTTCACGGAGCTAAAATCGATGGTATAAGTGAAGTTCAGAAGCCCGGCGCTCCCTGTCAGATCGTAATTACGAGAAATGAAGGCGCCGCTATCCGATCCCACGCCTTGCGCGGTAAGAATGTCTTTTCCACCGCCATTAAGCGCTTCCGTGCCGCCATTGGCCGAGCCTGCGCTCCAGCCCGCCACGCCGTTGATGGATCCCGTTCCATTAAAGTCCTGCACATCATCTACAAAAGCGGCGAACGCGCTGCCGCTGAATAGGACGCCGATCACGGCTAATTGGGTGATTTTGATCATGTGATTTAGGGTCTATAGCCTAGGTGACTTCGGGATTTATTTTAAAGTTTTATCATCATCTTTTTACAGTCATGGGGCGTTAGAAGCGCGAAATACACCGGTGCCTTATTCCCGTGTATTTTTCTAATGAGACCTCCCTGGGCTTGGGGCTGAACGATGCCGCCACGCCCCGAGCACCCGTTGCTCTCCATTCTTAACGGCTGCTTCTGTTACCCGGCTCTATGGATCGGGGGGCCTGATCGGGGGAGGGCGGGGCGTTTATTAAACTTAAATCCGTGTCGCGGGTTTAGGCCGCGTTCGCGCTGGTGTTTCGCGTGGTCCAACCCGTAGGGTGGGAAGCGAACCCGCATCGTCTCGCCCCGGATATGCTCGGCTCCACTCCGCTCACCAGTTTTCGCGTCCGCCCCCGATTCCGCGCCCGTGTGGCAGCCGACCCCGTCGTTGCTCGCGAGCACGTGCTCGCCGCCTTGGTCGATCTGCCGCAGGGATTGGTGGTCCGGGTCTTTCCCGGTTTGGTCGGGCTGCACATCGCGGACGAAAACAGGCATGCGTGGTCTCCGCGCTTGTTGCTCAATTTTGAGGCGCAGGCGGACGGATCGACCCTCATCGAGGGGGTATACGGGCCGGAGACCGAGGTCTGGTCGGTCTTCGTCTATGGCTATATTTTCACCGGGATGATCGGTATCTTCAGCGCCATCTTGGGTGGCGCCCAATGGTTCATCGGCTCCGGCCCTTGGGCGTTTTGGGTGACCGCCGCGATGGCGGTCGTGGCGGCGGCATTGTATGTCGCGGCTCAATTCGGCCAGAAGTTGGGCGCCTGGCAGACCTTCCAATTGCATCAACTGTGGGAGCAAGCCGGGGCGCGCGCGGGGTTGCTGACTTTGCCGGACTGAGCCAAAAGCCGAGGCGGTCCGCGCAAAGCCGACGCCATGCGGATGGGGTGTCGCGCGCGACCGCCGTGAAAAACAAAAAACCCGCCTTCGGAGAGAAGGCGGGCCTTGGCTGATTGTTCGGGATCGACTCAGGCGCGACGGCGACGGGTCGAAGCGACACCGAGGACGGCGAGGCCGGCGAGGGCGGCGAAGCTGGAGGGCTCGGGAATCGCCGAGGTCTGGACGCGGACTTCGCTCACCGTCAAGCCGGCGGCGGCGTTGGCTCCGCCGCTCGGGAAGTTGATGAGGATGCCGTCGATGTCGTTCGCGAAGCTTTCCGTGAGGCCGGTGAAGTTGCTGAGGGGGATGGTGTAGGTGCCCGTTTGGGTGACGGAAACGCTGGCGTCGAACGCGCTGGAAAGACCGTTGGAGTAGAGGGTGACCAAGATCCCGGCGGTGGAGCCGATGGCGTCCACGTCAAAGACGAGGGAGTCGGCGAGGTTGAGATCGAGGTTGAGGTTCACGGGGGCGACGGTGCCGGCGCCGGTGAAGGTCTGGGAGCCGATGGCGGATCCGTATTGGACGTAGCGCTCGTTGGAGTCGCCGCCGAAGCTGGTCAAGGTGCCGGCGGTGGTGTTGATGGCGATGTTCGACGAGCCGTAGAAGCCGGAGCCGGCGGCGCGAACGCGAATCTGGCGGCTGCCACCGATGATGGAGCTTTCGCCCGTGATGTAGTTGTGGCTGGCGGTGCCGCTGCTGTTGGAGAGCGTGAAGCTGCTGCCGCCGGTGAAGGAGTCGATGAGGATGCTGCTGGGGGCGGCGGAGGCGGAGGCGATCGAGGCGGAGACGAGGCCGAGGAGGGCGATGGCGAGTTTCATGGTATTAGATGACGGATGTGGATGATGTTCGAAGGAAGTGCGGTAAGCCGGGACGATAAGTGATTCACCCCTGCTGAATGAGTGTTTCTAAAGGCGGGTTTTAACTCTGGATCCATGCTGGTGGGGCGAATGGCCGGGTTTTTGTGGTTAATGGATATTATACCCTAGTTGTGCGGAGCTAATCCGGAGGGTGACGGGGGTGGACGACCGGGCATCGGGGCGCGGTTCGTGGCGCCCGGCTGGTTTGTCTCTGGAGAAACGTGGCCGCGGGCGCGTGGCGATTGAGTGGGCCCGGTCTCTGCCCGGGCGTCGGGCACGCCAAGCGAGTCCGCGAGTCCTGCGCGGCGCGATCAAGCGGGCTCGCCGCCTGCCTGCCTAGCGGGCGCCGATTTTAGGGGCCAGCGCGAGCCAGCGTTGCCGGCTCACGCCGACGGGTTGAGCGAGATTGCGCAGGCTGACAAAAAAGCGCGGCCCCTCCTCGCGTCGCCAGGCGACGACATGGGCGAGGTTCACGATGCGGGTCCGGTGGACGCGAAAGAAATCCCGGGGCGGCAAAACGTCGTTCCACGCGCGCATGGTTTGTCGGACGAACACCCGGTCGCCGTCGACCAGCGTCACTTCGGAATAGTTGTCCTGGGCCGTGATCGAGATGATCTGGCCGGGGCTGGCGAGGCGCGCCATCGCCCCGGAGCGAATGCAGATTTTTTGGTGCGGCGAAAGCCGGCGCGAGTTTGCGCGGAAGGAGTCCGTCGAGCGCAGGCTGAGCCGGCCCCGTGCGGCGTGGTCGGGAAGTCGCGCCAAGGTGACGGCCAGCCGTTCCGGGCCGGCGGGTTTGGAAAGAAAATCCAGGGCGTTGAACTCAAAGGCGCGAAGGGCCTCGGCGCGGTGCTGGCTGATGAACGCGATGCGGACTCCGGGGCGGAGTTCGTCGGCCAGGGGCATGGCGTCGCCGTTGCCGAGCCGGGTGTCCGAGAAGACGAGGTCGTGTGGCACGGTGGCGATGAGATGTCGCGCTTCGGGCAAGGTGGCGGCTTCGCCGACCACGGAGACTCCCTCGCAGAGCGCGAGTTTACGGCGCAGCCAGACGCGGTCGGCGGGCGAGGAGTCGAGCAGCAGGCAGCGTGTGGCGGAGCGTGATCGCATGGGGCGAAAAAAGCGTTGGACCGGCCGGCGGGAGCGGCGGGGGGACGGGAGATGAAGCAAGAATACGGATCGCTTGTCAGCGGGAAGATGGCGTCCCGTGCGCGTAGGCGTCGATTATCCGGCGTTTGGGGGGCGGAAGCGTGTGCGGCGGGACATCGATCGGGGTGTGGTTTCGTGTGCCTTATCTCCGATCACTTCAGAGGCGGAGGCGCGGGGCGGAGGGGCGGGCCGAAGGCGCCTCACAATCTGTCCTGATGGGGGGCATTGGCGGTCCTTAGAACTTCCGCGACGCGTCGGGGAGGTTTGAGGGCGCCGGCTCGGGGACTATGTTGGCAAACGCGTCGGCGTGCGGCGTTCTGGCGGCGACAATGCCTCTGGAGACTCGCTTCCGCTTAGGCTAACCCCCCCTGAAACGATGAACGCTCTCTTCCCTCGAGTTATCGTGGCTTTTTTGAGTCTGGTGGCCGGTGTCGTGGCCGCGTTTGCGCAGGCTCCGTCCGCGGACGCGGCCGGCTCGCCGGCGAAAGAGCGGATCGGCGTCTACGATTCGCGCGCGGTCGCGGTGGCCTTCGCGGGATCGCCGGCGCAGGAGGCGCAGCTGCGACGCCTGCGCGAACGGCGCGACGCCGCCTCGGCCGCCGGTGACGCCGCCGAATCGGCCAAGGTGAAGGCCGAGGGGCAGGCGATGCAGCGCAAGGCCCATCAGCAGGCGTTTGGCACCGCGCCGGTGGACGAGATCCTGGCCGAGCTTGGGGACGTTTTGCCGGAGTTGCGGAAAAACGCGGGAGTGTCGGCGCTCGTTTCGAAGTGGGACGAGCGCGAGCTGGCGCGGCATCCCGGGGCGGACCGCGTTGACGTGACGCCGCGATTGATCGATGCGCTCCATCCCACGGAACGCCAGCGGCGCAGCGCGATCGAGATCCAGAAGCACGCGCCCATCTCCCTGGAGCGCGCGGCCGAGCTGAAGGATTGAGCCCCTGGGCGGGCGGCGTCCTTGGTCGCCGGGCGGGCGCGGGTCAACGCCGCGGCAAAAGTGGCGACGCGGTCGCGCCGCGTTCGTGCGGCTGGGGGTGGGACGCGTGATATCCGGCATGCAGGCGATCGAGCGTGCTTTGCAGCGCGCCGAGGAGCTGCACCGTGGCGATTTCCTCGCTTTGGAGTTTTTCGGCCAGAAGCGAGAGAAAGTCGGGGAGCCTGCGGCCGAAGGCCCCGAGCTGAAGACGGTGCGAGCGCAGCGCCGCGGCAAGCCGGCCGACGATGGCGTAACGGGACGCGTGGGCGCGGGATTGGAGCTGGCGCACCAATTGCCGCGATTTTTCGATCGAGACATCGATCCGATCTCCGGCGGGCCCGCCGCCGCCATTTGTTTTGGCGGCGAATTCGGGGTCGTTGGGCCGCTGTGCATGAGGCGGCGCATGATCGTGGATTTCGATCAGCAACTTTTCCAGTTGGGTGATTTGCAGTTCCGCGAGGTTGTTGCGGCTCCATCTGCGCACCATGGCCTCGGCGATTTGCTGAAGCTCGATGACATCGAAGGGCTTCTTCAGAATCGTCAGGTTGTCGTGGCCGCCGAGGATTTCCATGATCTGTTCCCACGTGTAGTCCGCGTAGGCGGTGCAAATCGTGATCTGGATCTGGGGGCAAAGCTCCCAAAGGCGTCGGATGGTTTGAACCCCATCCCAGCCGGGCGGCATGCGGCAGTCGACGAAAGCCGCGACGAAGGGGTGGCCGGCCTCGAGGGCTTCGCGTGCCAAGGCCAGGCCCTCCTCGCCTTGATAGGCCGAGGAGATTTCATAAGGCCGGATGAGCTCGGCGAGCGGTTTGGTCAGAATCCCGAATTGTTCGGCCTGCCGCGGATCGACCACGGGAAGCGGGTCTTCGCTGCGACGTTGGAGGACGCGGATGATGTCGCGGTGAATCTCCGGATTGTCGTCGATGAGGAGGATACGCCGGTTTTCGGGGCAAGAGTTCGACGGCGGTCTCATGGGACGACGATCAAAGGTCCATCGGCCGTCCGTGGGATTAGTTTAGGGTTAAGGGCCTGGTTGTTAGACAGGTTTTATCGCCGATCGGGGCATCTTATAAAAGACGCCGCTCCGAAACCCGGGGCCGGGTTTTTCAAGGGGCCAACATGCCGGGGATCAGGAACCCGCTTGCGGGCGGGTTCCTGTCGCTGATCGCGTGCTCTTTGGCGTTTTGGGCGGCAAGGCCCTTTGCGCGCCTACTTGGCGGGCGAAAGCAGCGCGAAGGCCTGCTTGACGAGGGGATTTTGGGCGAGCGCGGGATTGGCGCGCAGGGCGGTCTCCTCTTTGGCGAGATAGGCGTAGACGCTCTCGAGCGTCTGGTCGGTCACGAAGCTCTCCAGGTCGGAGACACCGGGTTTGCCGAAGAGGGAGGCGGCGGGGCCGACGGCGGAGAGGAGTTGCTTGTATTGATCGGGCACGCCGGCGGCCGCGACGGCCTTCTGCACGGTGGGCAGGAGCTGGGCGCGGAGTTTGGTCGCGGTGGACTTGCGGATGAAGTCGGTGACGGCGGTCTTGCCTCCGGACGCGAGGTTTTTGGCCTCGCTCCACGGGACGTCGGAAAGGGCGCTTTTCACGAGGCCGAGCGCGGGCGTGAAACTGCTTTCGGAGGAGCTGTTGAGCTTGGCGGCGAGTTGGTCGACGAGCTCGGATTTGCCGGCGGCTTTCGCGGCGGCCTGGATCTTGGCCAGCTTATCGGGCAGGCCCAGGGTGGACCGGTCGCCGCTGTTCGCGGAGTCGAGGAGAACGCCGAAGGCGGAGCTCAAAGACGCACCGAGCGAAGCGGCGGACGAGGCGACGGACGTCGTGGCGGTCGATGCGGCGGCGGGTTTCGACTCGGCGGCGTGGGCGGCGAGCGGGGCGGCGAGGACGGCGAGGACGACAAACGCGGAGAAACGAGGGCTCATGGAGGGCGGAGGCTGGCGATGGGGCGCGACGCGGGCAAGCGCGGCGCGAGCGAGAAGGGGACGGAAGGGAGGAAAGGCGGTTCTTGTCCGGACGCAAAAAGCCCGACGGCCGGGGAGGCGCGTCGGGCGGGAAGAGCGGGGACGGGCAAGCAGCACACGGGCGATACGCCCGTGCCACTTTCTCAGACGAGGAGGAGGGCGGGGGACTCGACGAGTTGCTTGAGGGCGTTGAGGAACTGGGCGCCGACGGCGCCGTCCACCACGCGGTGGTCGCAGCTGAGGGTGAGGGTCATCGTGGTGCCGACGACGATCTGGCCGTTCTTCACGACCGGCTTCACCACCGAGGTGCCGACGCCGAGGATGGCGGCGTTGGGGGTGTTGATGATCGGGAGGAACTTCGGGATGCCCATCATGCCGAGGTTGGAGACGCAGAAGGTGCCGCCGGTGAACTGGTCGGGCTTGAGCTTCTTGTCCTTGGCCAGCTTGCCGAGAGCCTTGGCCTCGGCGCTGATCTGGAAGACGGACTTCTCGTGGGCGTCGCGGACGACCGGGGTGATGAGGCCGTCCGGCAGGGCCACGGCGAAGGAGACGTGGGCGGCGCCGAAGTAGCGGATCTGCGAGCCTTCCCAAGCGGCGTTGACCTCGGGGACGCGGCGGAGCGCCTCGGCGCTGGCCTTGAGGATGAGGTCGTTGACCGAGAGTTTGACGCCCTGCTTTTCGAGACCGGCGTTGAGCTGGGCGCGGAGCGCGGCGAGCGGCTCGGCGTCGACCTCGATCTCGAGGTAGAAGTGGGGCGCGGTGGTCTTGGACTCGATGAGGCGCTTGGCGATGACGCCGCGCATGGTGGAGACGGCGACGGCGCGCTCTTCCTGGATCGGGCCCTTGAAGAAGGAGGAGCCGGCGGGGACGGAGCCGGAGGCGCCGGCGGCGGGCTTGGCGCCGACCTTGGCGGTGCCGGCGGCCTCGGCGGCGAGGACGTCGGCGCGAACGACGCGACCGCCGGGGCCGGATCCCTTGATGAGCGCGGGGTCGAGGCCCTTGCTTGCGGCGAGCTTCTTGGCCAGCGGGGAAACTTTCACGCGTTCGCCGGCGGCGCGGGCGGGCGCGGCGGGGGCATGAGCGGCCGGGGCGGGGGCCGGAGCCGGTGCGGGGGCGACGGACTCGGCGGGTTTGGCGGTGGTCGCGGGGGGCGGAGTCTGGGGCGCTTCGGCCTTCTTCTCCTCGGCCTTGGGCGCGGCGGCGGGGGCGCCGGCGGGCGCGTCAGGCGCGGCCTCGCCGGGGGCGCCGACGGCGCAGAGGGGGGCGCCGATGGCGACCTGGCTGCCGGCGGAGGCGTAGATCTTGAGGATGGTGCCGTCCGCGAAGGACTCGAACTCCATGGTCGCCTTGTCGGTCTCGATTTCGGCGAGGAGGTCGCCGAATTTCACGGCGTCGCCTTCTTTTTTGAGCCACTTGACCAGCGTGCCCACCGTCATGGTGTCGCTGAGTTTCGGCATGGTGATGACTTGAGCCATGGGAGGAATCAGAGGGTTAGAGCGTCAGGGGACAGAACGACAGAAGGGCGGAAGGGGGAGGACGGAAGCCCCGACCAGCGGTCGGGGCCACACGGGCGCGGTTTTTAGCGGAGGGCTTTGAGGACGCCTTCGATGACGCGCTCGGGGTTGGGCAGCTGGAACTGCTTCTCGACCGGCGGGGCGTAGATGGCGGGGGCGTCGATGGTGCCGACGCGGAGGATGGGGGCGTCGAGCTCGTCGAAGGCCTCTTCCTGGATGGTGGCGGCGAGCATGGTGCCGACCGAGCAGAAGGGACGCTGTTCCTCGACGATGAGGACGCGGTGGGTCTTGGCGACGGACTTGAGCACGGTGTCGACGTCGAGGGGACGGATGGTGCGCAGGTCGATGACCTCGATGCTGAGACCCTTGTCGGCCTTGAGCTTGTCGGCGGCGGCGAGGGAGTGGAGGACGCAGCGGCCGTAGGTGACGATGGTGAGGTCCTTGCCTTCGCGGGCGACGTTGGCGCGGCCGAAGGGGAGGACGATGTCGCCGTCCGGAACCTCGCCCTCGATGCCGTAGAGGAGGGTGTTCTCGAGGAACATCACGGGGTCGTTGTCGCGGATGGCGGTCTTGAGGAGCGCCTTGGCGTCGGCGGCGTTGGAGGGGACGACGACCTTCAGGCCCGGGTGGTGGGCGAGGATGTTTTCCGGGGTGTGGGAGTGGGTGGCGCCGACGTTGGTGCCGCCGTTGGCGGGGCCGCGGATGACGATCGGGCAGGCGATCTGGCCGCCGGACATGTAGCGGACGTTGGCCGCGTTGTTCACGATCTGGTCGAAGGCGACGGAGTAGAAGGACCAGAACATGAGCTCCATGACGGGGCGGATGCCGAGCATGGAGGCGCCGATGCCCATGCCGATGAAGCCGGCTTCGGAGATCGGGGTGTCGACGATGCGCTTGGGGCCATACTTCGCGAGCATGCCCTCGGTGACCTTGTAGGCGCCGTTGAACTGGGCGACTTCCTCGCCCATGACGACGACGTTCGGGTCGCGTTCGATTTCTTCGGAGAGGGCGGCGCGGATGGCTTCGCGGTAGGTGAGAGTGGCCATGTGGCTGGAGAATCTGAGATTGGAAATTTGAGATTTGAGATCTCGCGGAGCGGAGGCGGGGCGACGGGTTACTTGACGCTGTTGAAGAAGATGCGGCCTTCGCTGGTGCGCTTGGCCTGGTCGGTCTCCCAATAGACGTCCTTCTGGATGTCGTCGGCGGTGGGGAAGGGGGAGGCTTCGGCGAACTCGACGCAGCGCTCGGCCTCGGCGCGGGCGGCGGCGTCGATCTCGGCGATGATGGCCTCGGTGAGGACCTTCTCGTGGAGGAGCTGGTTTTGGAACACCTGGATCGGGTCCTTGGTGTTGCGGTAGTCCTCGATCTCCTTGCGGTCGCGGTAGGTCTTGTCCGGGTCGGCGACGGAGTGGCCGCGATAGCGGTAGGTGTCGATCTCGACGACGGCGGGTTTGTATTCCTCGCGGGCGCGTTTGAGGGCCTCGTCGAGGGTGGCGCGGACCTCGTAGACGTCGTGGCCGCCGCATTGATACCACTTCATGTCGTAGGCCTCGGCGCGCTTGCCGAGCTCGCCGGCGGAGGAGCGCTCCTGGGAGGTGCCCATGGAGTAGCGGTTGTTCTCGATGACGAAGAGGACGGGGAGATCCCAGAGGGCGGCGAGGTTGTAGGCCTCGTGGACGGCGCCCTGGTTGACCGCGCCGTCGCCCATGAAGGCCATGGCGGCGCCTTTTTTGCCCTGATACTTCACGCCGTAGGCGAGGCCGGTGCCGAGCGGGATCTGGCCGCCGACGATGCCGTGGCCGCCCCAGTAGTTGTGCTCGGGGGAGAAGTAGTGCATCGAGCCGCCCTTGCCCTTGGAGCAGCCGGTGACCTTGCCGTAGAGCTCGGCCATGAGGGGCTTGGTCTCCATGCCGACGGCGATGGCGTGGCCGTGGTCGCGGTAGGCGGTGATGACGTGGTCGTCCTTGCCCATGAGGGAGCAGGCGCCGACGGCGACGGCTTCCTGGCCGATGTAGAGGTGGAGGAAGCCGCCGATCTTGCCCTGGTTATACACGGGCAGGCAGCGCTCCTCGAAGCGGCGGATGCGCACCATTTTGCGGTAGAGCTCGATCTTCTGCTCGGCGCTGAGGGCGGCGTTGGCCGGGGCCTTGGCGTGCGGGCTGGGCACGGCGACGGAGAGGGCGCACGGCGTGCTGGTGGCGGCGGGGGCGGAGGTCTGCTTGCTCACGTGGTTGGGCGTGGGTTGAAAGGGAAAAACGTGGGAGTGTTCGCCGGGGGGTGGGGAAATCAAGTGTGATCGCGGCAAGGGGCGGCCAAGGGACGCGTTGCATTAGCGCGGCGAAACGCGGGATCTGGCGGTGTTGAGGGAAACTTATCGGGCGGGCAAAAGGTTTGCGGTCGCGGGCGGGGCGGGCGCCGGGGCGGCTTAGTCGGCGGAGGGGGTGATTTGCTCGATTACGATTTCGAGGGGCTTGTCGGGGGCGCAGTCGGCGCGGAGGGCGACGAAGCGGTCGCGGTGGCGGTCGTAGATCTGCCAGAGCGCGGTGCGGTCGGTCTCGGGGAGGGGCAGGGCCTCGATTTGCGCGCGGGAGAAAAAGCCGAAGCGGCCCTCGTCCATCGCGGCGGGGAGGGTGTCGAGGGTCTTGGTGCAACGGAAGAGGAAGAGGAGCCAGTGCGAGGCGCCCTCGTAGGCCTTCTCCGCGATCATGGCGAAGAGGTGCAGGTCGGCGGGGCTGACGACGTGGCCGGTCTCCTCGCGCGTCTCGCGGACCGCGCACTCGAAGGGGGACTCGCCGAGGGCGGTTTCGAGTTTGCCGCCGATGGGGGACCAGGTGCCGAGGTTGGGGGCTTTGGCGCGAAGCAGGAGCAGGTGTTCGCCGCGCGAGTTCTCGATGAAGACGAGGACGGCGATCTTGTAGCCGAGGAGCGTGGGCGGCGTGGCGGAGAGAGCGGCGGACATTGCAGGGATGGCCGCAACTAGGCGCAGATGGCGCGAAAACAGAAGCCTGCTCTTTGCGCCATGATGGGGAACGTCCGGTGTGAGGTCGGGCGTGCGGGG
>CAYTLL010000064.1:15660-19745 GCA_964438755.1 uncultured Akkermansia sp.
GCGGGGGGGCGATTTGCCCGCTGACGCGTTTCCGGGTGCGAAGGCGTCAGCGCGGCGCGGCGCGCTTGGGGCGCGTCACGAGGAACAGGGCGACGCCGGCGAGCGAAGCGAGAAACGCGAGCGCGGTGAAGGCGACGAGCGTGAGGTCGCGGGCGGCCTTGTTCGGGATGAAGGTGTATTTGTGGAAAAGGCTGAAGAGATCGGTCTCGAGCTGACGGCCGGCGGCGGTTAGTAGTATTCCACGAGGCGATAGAAGACGCGCGGACGGTCGGCGAGGGCGTCGTCCAGCTCGACGAGCGCGCCGGTGCCGGCGACAAATCGGTGCGCCGGGACCGCGGTCCAGGAGGCCAGATCGGTCGAGACTTGCAGGTCGTAGGTCAGGTCCGCGCGGCTGGCGAAGGAGAGTTTGGCGACTCCGTTTTCGACGCGGATCGCGAGTTGCGGCGTGGCCAGCACCTCGAAAGTGACGGCGTAGGGCAGGCTGGGCGTGCGCGCCGAAGAATCGTCGATGGCGCGAAACACGGCGGTGTAGGCGCCGGGCCGGGTGAAAGCGAGGGCGCGTCCGTGGATGTGCCCGTAGCCGCTGCCGTCCTCGTAGACCACGATGGCGGGACGGTCGCTCGCGGTGGCGGTCCAGCCGGTCGCGCGAGTCCAGGTCGGTGAGGTTGCGCCGACTTCCCAAAACGAAAGCGAGCCGCCTTCGGGGCCGCTCACCGAGAGCAACTCCACGCGGGCGAGGGAACCGTCGGGGTCTTCGGCGCTAAAGGTGAGCTCGCTCGCGTAGTAGCCTCCGGGAAAGCGCGGGAGGTAGCCGCTGAACGGTTCGCCCGGGGGCACGTAGACGGCGCTCGTCGCGGTGGCGCCGCTCATCGCGAGCCGCGAGGGCTGGGCGGCGTCCGGTCCGATGTCGACGTGGACATGCGCGAGGAGCCGTGCTCCGAGAACGAGGAAAAGGCAGCAGAGGGACGCGAGGCAAGAGGCCCGGCGCAGGATCGGAAAGGGCTGGCGGTGGCGAAGGATCATGGGTTCACAAAGGGACTGGGGCGTTGTGCCAAGCGCGCCTGGACCTCGCTCCACGGAACGAGGGCGACGTGCCCGTCGACGAAGAGGTAGTTGGCTCCGGTGCCATGGCACTGGACGTTGACGAGGGTTTTGAAAAACGCCGGGGTGACGCCTCGCGCCGAGCCGGCGAAATGGAGATGCTCCGCGGTCTGGTCGGCGGCGATCTCGGCGGCCATGAGCGTGGAGGAGGGCGTCGTGGCGGAAACGAAGGGGATGCCTTCGCCGGCGGCGGTCACGAGCAGGTCGTTCCAGCCGTAGGTGATTTTTGCGGGGTGCTCGGGCTGCGCCGGGCAACGTCCGAGAAAACCGACGCCGAGGTAACGCTCGAGCGTGCGGGTCCAGGAAAGCGATCCGCCGTTCTCGTCGCGGGCGTGGCTGATGGAGGGCAGCCGGTTTTTGTTTTCCGCGACATGGAGCAGCGCGGCGGCGCCGACCTGCCTGAGATTGCCCAGGCAGGCGGCGCTTTGCATGCGCTTGCGGGCCGCCGCGCCGGCGGCGAAGACGAGGGCTCCGAGCACGCCGAGGATGGCGATGGAGACCAGGAGCTCGATGAGGGTGAAGGCGCGACGGCGTGGCATGGGGCGTGGTCGAAACGTGGTCGATCAGGCCCGGCGGCGACGTGAGGCCGAGAGGGCGAGGACGCCCAGGCCGGCCAGCGCCGCGGCGGAGGCGGGCTCGGGGATGGCGGTCACCGACACCGAGATGCCGTAGGCGGGGTAGGCGGTGCCCGTCGTGCCGAAGGTGGCGGTCTCGGTGTTTTGGGCGTCGTAGCCGGCGCCGCCGACCACGATGAAATATTCGCCGGCGACGAGGTTGGTGAATGTGCCGGTCACGAAGCCGTCGGCGAATCCGTCGCCGTTGATGCCGCCGGCGAAGCCGTAGTTGGCCGAGCCGCCGTCCGCGGCGTTGCCGACGTAGCGGAAGTCGCCCTCGTCGCCGGCGTCGTTGTAGATTTTCCAGTCTCCGAGGGCGTTGAACGATCCCTCCTTGGCGACGCCGCCGAGCCCGGCGAGGTAGGCGAGCGAGGCGACGGAGGTGTCATGCGTGGAGGCCGGCATGACACCGGCGCCGATCCGGTAGAGGGAGAAGGCGGGCAGAAGCACGCCGGCCGCGCCGGTTTGTGAGCCGGCGGTCAGGCCGCTGGGGTCGACGGTCTTGTCGTTGCGGGCGACCGAGATCGACACGCCGGCTCCGTCGCCGACGACGAAGCGGAAGAAGGTGTTGCGATGGCTGTCGCCGAAGTCGGCGTCGGTGCCGTCGGCCCAGCCGAAGGAGCCGCTTACGGTGCGGCTGGTGGCGGTTTCGGCGACTCCGACCACGAGTGTGTCGAAGTTGCGGTCTCCGCTGAAGCCGATGTGGGCCCGGGCGTTCGAGGCGGCGACGAGGCCGGCGATGGCGAGGGCGAAAATGGAATAAGTGCGCATGGTCTTGTCCTGATCGTGATGCGCGTCCTGCGAGGGCTCCTTGGATAGGGACGGAGCCTCGGGAAAAGGTGTTCGGCCGGGTCGTGGACGCGGGAGACGCGGGCCGATGGGAGCTCGCCGGGCGGACGGACGCGCGCGGCGAAAAAACACGCTCCGGGGCGTGCCCGGGCGGGATCGTGTCGGGTTTGTTTTCGATCAGGCCGCGCGCGGCGGCTCGGTCGGCGGAGCGGGACGCGCGCAGGCGTCGGGCAGGAAGTTTTCCCTCGGCCAACTAGGCGCGGGCAGAACTTGGAAAACGAACAGGTGCTCGGGCGCGGGCGCGAGCGGGGCCTTGGCCTTGGCGACGGAGGAGGCGGGCGTCTGGCCGGCGGTTCCCCCGTCGTCGTGGGAACGGGCTTTGGCCTCGGCGACAAAAATGCACACGTCGCACAGGTTCTCCGGCGTGAAGGTGAGCCGGACCGCCTCGTGCAGCGGCATCGTGCGGCTGTAGTTCGCGATCATGCGGCCCCAGGCGAAGCCTTGCAGCAGGTCCCACTGCGCGCCGCTGGCGAGCAGCCAGGCGAAGAGCACGGTGAGGGTGAAAAACCTGCGCATGGGCGACGCGCACCCAAGGCCGTGCCGAGGCGGGCTGGCAAGCCCGGACTCGTCCTCGCGTTCCGGCGCCAGATTGGGCTGGGCAAGCGTCGGGGAAGCTGGGATTTCCTCAGGCGCTTTTTCGCAAACCTACGCACCCCCGCATCTATGGCCCTTTGGGAATATAAAGTGATCACCAGCGGCAAAGGCGGCTTCGCCTCCGCCACCATGCTCGAGAGCTTCCTGAACCAGCTCGGCAAGGACGAATGGGAGATCATCGACTTTCGCACCGATCCGAACAACTCGCTCGTCTTCCACGGGCTCGCGCGTCGTCCGACGCAACGCGAGTGGACCTTGGAGGCGGCGGTGGCCGCGGCCGCCAAGGCCGAGGCCGACAAGCTCCGCGCCGAGCTGATGCAGAAGCAGCACGCCGGCGACGTGTCCGCGTCGGCGGACACCCCCGCCGGCTCCACCGCGGGCGACAAGGCCGCCGGTCCCGACAGCCTGCGCCAGCTGCGCGACACCGACCGCGACGGCGACCCCGAGGCCTTGGCCGAGGAGGCCTCCCAGACCGACAACTGGGAAAACCTCGACAACTTCGAGGACGATCTCCCGACCTTTTTCGACGCGATCAAGCCGCACCTGCGCAAGAATCAGAACGCGCCCGGGCAGTCGGTCGCGCTCAACTACCTGGCCAAGCGCTGGGAGCAGCCCGAGGCCGATCTCAACGGCGCGCTTGTCGAGTGCGGCTTTGTCATCCCTGAAAACGACACGGACGCGCCCGTCTACGTCGAATACGAGGGCGATCTCTATTGGGTGGAGAAAAACAACCGCGGCCAGTTCTTCCTGAACACGCGGGAGAAGCCGCGCCCGAAGTTCCGTATCGCGCAGGGCAAGCCGCTCGATCCTTCCGATCCCGCCTATCAGGCGCTCGCCGAGGAACAGGCCGCGCTCGAGGCGGAGCGCGCCAAGCGCGCCGCCGAGCAGGCCGCCCGCGAGGCCGAGGCGGCCGCCCGCCGCGCCGAG
>CAYTLL010000065.1:0-5585 GCA_964438755.1 uncultured Akkermansia sp.
GCCCTTGGCCCAGGCCAGGGCGATCTTCTTGGCGTTCTTGGTCTTGTTCTGGAAGACCGCGATGAGGGCGGGCATGCCCTTGCCCTCGACGTAGAGGCGGCGGACCATGTGGCCGGGGCCCTTGGGGGCGACCATGATCACGTCGACGTCCTTCGGGACGGTGATCAGGCCGAAGTGAACGGCGAGGCCGTGCGAGAAGACGAGGGTCTTGCCCTTGGTGAGGTTGGGCTCGATGTCGGACTTGTAGACGTCGGCCTGCTTCATGTCGGGGAGACCGACGAGGATGACGTCGGCCTGCTTCACGGCCTCGGCGGTGGAGACCACCTTGAAGCCGTGCTTCTTGGCGACGGGGGCGGACTTGGAGCCCTCGTAGAGGCCGATGATGACCTTCACGCCGGAGTCCTTGAGGTTGAGGGCGTGGGCGTGGCCTTGGGAACCGTAGCCGAGAACGGCGATGGTCTTGTTCTTATAGAAGCCGAGATCGGCGTCTTTGTCGGTGTATACTTTGGCGGGCATGTTTGGGAGAGTTTGAGGGGTTGGACGAAAAGGGGAAACGGCTCAACGCTTGAGCGCCAGCGTGCCGGTGCGGGCGAGCTCGACGATGCCGAAGGGCGCGAGGAGATCGAGGAAGGCCGAGACCTTCGAGCTGTCGCCGACGAGCTCGATGATGAGCTCGTTGTGGTCGACGTTGACGATCTTGGTGCGGAAGATCTCGCAGATCTGCATGACCTCGGAGCGGGTCTTGGCGGGAGCCTTCACCTTCACGAGCACGAGCTCGCGCTGCACGGCCTGGCCCTCCTTGAAATCGGTGACCTCGACGACGTTCACCAGCTTGCGGACCTGTTTGATCGCGAGATCCAGCGCGGAGTCGTCGCCCTTCAGGACGACGGTGATGCGCGAAAGGTGGGCCTCGTGGGTGGGGGCGACGTTGAGCGAATCGATATTGAAGCCGCGACCGGAGAAGAGACCGGTCACGCGGGCGAGAACACCGAACTTGTTCTCAACGAGGATCGAGAGCGTGTGGCGCATTGCGGAGGGTTGGGACTGAAAGGGTGATGAAGGAGTCTGGTGGACGCTGAGGGACTCGAACCCCCGACACCCTCGGTGTAAGCGAGGTGCTCTAACCAACTGAGCTAAGCGTCCAAACCAAAGGGCGCAGGACAACAAACGCCCGGGGGAGCTGACAAGGGTTTATTTGCAGGGGGGCGGCCCGCGCAAACGCGAGGCGTCAGGCGTCCGAATTCTGACTGTTTTATCCAGTCGCGGCTTGGGCGCGCTCCTTCCGAGACTTAGCCCTGTCCCCCCCCACACACAGGCTTCGGCCTGCCTCCCCCGCCCCACCCCGCTTCGTTTCATGAGCCCCGCCGCCCTCGTCCAGCTCGCCGTCTTCCTCGGCCTCAACGCCCTCATCGCCATTCTCACCTGGCTGCATTGCCGAAAGGCCGACCGCCGCTCCGCCGACGACGCCCGCGAGTATTTCCTGGCCGACGGCAACCTCAACTGGGTCTTCATCGCCGGCTCTATCACGCTGACCAACATCAACACCGACACCCTCGTCGGCATGAACGGCCCCCAAAAGCTGATCATGGTGCTCTGGGAACTCTCCGGCGCGGTCGGCCTCCTGCTTCTCGCGAAAATCTTCGTGCCGCTGTATTACAAATACAAATGCACCACCGTCACCGAGCTCCTCGAACGGCGTTATAACAACAAGCACATCCGCGCCACCGTCGGCGGCATCTTCCTGCTCGGCGACGTCCTGATCTTCCTCCCGATCATGCTCTACACGAGCTCGCTGGTGATAAAGACGATGTTCGGCCTCGAGGTGCCGCTGCTCGCCCTCGCCAGCATCACCGCCGTGGTCGGCGCCTGCTACGCGATCTTCGGCGGCCTACGCGCCGTCGCCATCTCCGACACCTACGCCGGCGTCGTCGTGCTCGGCATGGGCCTGCTCGTCGCCGTCCTCTCGCTCAACGCCATCCACTGGGATTTCTCCGGCATCCCGCGCGAGCGACTCACGCTCATCGGCGACTCCGCCTCGCCCGTGCCTTGGACCACGCTCTTCACCGGCATGATCTTCTCACAGCTCTTCTACTGGAGCACCAACCAGACGATCACCCAGCGCGCCCTCGCCGCGCCTTCGATCAAAGAGGCCAAGAAAGGCGTCTACGCCTCGATGATCGTGCGCATCCTGCTCATCCCGCCGATGGTCGTCATCCCCGGCGTCTGCGCCTACAAGCTCTACGGCGAACTGCCCAACGACACGGCCTACGGGCACCTCGTGGGCAACATCCTCCCGCCCTGGCTGCTCGGCGCCTTCGCCGCCGCGATGTTCGGCGCGGTCATGACGAGCTACAACGCCACGCTCAACTCCTCCGCCGCGCTCTACGTCTGCGACATCCACCAGCAATACATCAACCCCAAGGGCGGGATCCGCCGCCTCAGCATCTGGCTCCAGGTCGCCTTCTCGCTCCTCTCCATCGCGCTCGTCCCCGCCTACGCCGGCGCGGAGAGCATCATCCAGCTCATCCAGGCGCTGATCGGCCTCTTCTCCATGCCGATTCTGTCCGCCTTTATCACCGGCCTGCTTTTCCGCGACGTCGACGCACGCGCCGTGATCGCCACCATCCTCTTCGGCGCGGGACTCTACGCGCTCTTCGCCTTCGCCTGGCCCGCCTGGCACAAGACCGACCCGGCCGCCATCCCCGCGCCGATCCACTTCCTCCACGCCGGCGCGATCACGGTGGTCGCCTGCGTGGGCTTCGCCCTCGCGCTCAACCGACTCGCCTTCGGCAAACGCGCCACTTTCGAGCTCGGCACCCGCGCCGCCTGGCGCGAGGCGCTGGCCACGCTGCGGAGCTGAGCCACCAAGGGGGAAGCGCCAAGACCGTCCCCGCATTAAAAACAAAAGCCCGCGAGCCGGTCCGGCTCGCGGGCTGTGTTTTGCTTTAAAAGCGAAACGTGCAGGCGGCGCTCAGGCCGCCGCCGCGCGGTCGCGCAGCAGCCAGCCCTCGCGGCACATCAGTTCGGCGTTCTGCACCGCATTGAGCGCGGCGCCCTTCCAGAGATTGTCGCCGCTCACCCAGAAGGAGAGACCGTTGTCGAAGGCGGTGTCGACGCGCAGACGGCCCACGCCACACTTCACCTTCTCGGCGAAGGCGAGCGGGGTCGGATACTTCTTCGCCGCCGTGTCGTCGATCAGCTCGGCGCCCGGGAAAACCGCGATCGCCGCGCGCGCCTGCTCGACGTTCACCGGACGCTCGAACTCCGCGCTCACCGCGACCGAGTGCGCGCGCACCACCGGCACGCGCACGCAGGTGGCGGACACGCGAAGCTCCGGCAGGCCCATGATCTTCCGGCTCTCGAGGCGCATCTTCTCCTCCTCGCCCGTGTAGCCGTCGGCGCCGAACGTATCGATCTGCGGGATACAGTTGAACGCGATCTGGTAGGGATAGACCTTGTGCGTCAGCGGCTGGCCCGCCGAGTGCGCCGCGATCTGGTCGGCCAGCTCCTTCACCGCCTCCGCTCCCGTGCCGGACACGGACTGGTAGGTGGAGACGAAAATGCGCTTCAGACCGAAAAGCTGATGCAGCGGCCAGAGGCCCATGAGCATCACCGCGGTCGAGCAGTTGGGATTCGCGATCAGGCCCTTGTGCGTGCGCAGGCCCTCGGGGTTGATCTCCGGCACCACGAGCGGCACGTCGGCCTGCTGGCGATAGGCGGAGCTCTTGTCGATCACCGTGCATCCGCTCGCGATCGCGTCGGCCGCGAGCGCGCGCGTGACCGAGCCGCCCGCGGCGAAGAAGGCGAGATCGACGCCCGCAAACGCGCCGGCCTTGGCCTCCTCGATCACATAGGTTTTTCCGCCGTGGCTGACGGTCTTGCCCGCCGAGCGCGCCGAGGCGAAAAGCCGCAGCGAGCTCATCGGGAAGTTGCGCTCGTGCAGGAGGCGGACGAGCTCTTGACCGACCGCGCCGGTGGCGCCGACGATTCCGACAACATTATTACGCGTGCTCACGATGGATGAAAATAGGGAGTTGGTGAACAAAAGCTGCCAACGGCTGGGCATCAAGCCCGCAGACCGCATCCTCCTCGTCCGCATCTCCGCGCAGACGCTGCAATTTTTCCGTCGTGGCGAACTCGTGCGCGCGTATCCCGTCTCCACCTCCGCCAAGCCGCCCAGCAACGTAAAGGACTCGCTCGGAACGCCCCGCGGCCTCCACGAGATCGCCGAGCGCATCGGCGGCGAGCAGCCCCTCGGCATGGTTTTCAAGGGCCGGCGCCCCACCGGAAAGCATTTCCTCGAACACGAGGACAACGGCAACCTCATCACCAGCCGCATCCTCTGGCTCCGCGGCCTCGAACCGGGCGTCAACGCAGGCACCGACTGCGCCGGCCAGGTCGTCGACACCCACGCGCGCTACGTCTACATCCACGGCACCAACCGCGAGGACCAGATCGGCCGCCCCCAAAGCGCCGGCTGCGTGCTCCTCGCGAACCGCGACATGGTTGCGCTCTACGACGAGGTTCGCGTCGGCGATCAGGTGCTGATCGTGGATTGATCAGTCACACGGGCGTCTTGCCCGTGTTCCGCGAGTGGCCCCGCCGCCCGCTCAACCCCCTGCGGCCCCCGCTTGCCAAGCGACCGCCGCTGCCTTCGTTTTTCGCAGTCAGCTCGCATCCATGACCGCCTCCCTCGCACTTTCCGGCCTCACCGCCCGCCTCGACAAACTGGTTTACCACCATGGCGGGAAGTGTCTGCCCCCGGACCAGCCGCACGCCTTCGTGTATTTCATCACGATCCACAACGCCTCCGAGCACACCGTGACGCTCCTCGGACGCAAATGGGTGCTCACCCACGCGAACGGCACCCGCCAGATCATCGAGGGCGACAAGATCGTCGGCGAAACCCCGCGCCTCGAACCCGGCGAAAGCTTCTCCTACAACAGCTACCACGTCGCCGGCTGCGACTCCCGCGCCCAAGGCAGCTTTCACGGCGTCGACGACCTTGGCCGCCCCGTGCACGTCGTCCTGCCCGCCTTCGAGATGCGCATCCCCGAGTCCCCCGCGGCCTGATTTGGAAGGCGGGCCGCCGTGACCGCCGTGGTCCGGCGTCCCTGCGCACCGCTTCCCGTCTTGCCTCGATGAACGCTTATTGCGGCCAATTCCCGCCGCCCATGCGCCAGCCTCCCCTCGTCGAGCCCCTCCCCGCGTCCCCCGCGCTCGACCCTGCCCGCCTCTGGCCCGCCTTCGCCGCCCGCCCCGGCTGCGCCTTTCTCGACACCGCCCTGCCGGGCCCCCGCGCCCGCTTCAGCATCCTGGCCTGCGATCCCGTGGAGGTGGTGAAGGCCGACACGGGCGACACCGGCGCGCTCGACCGTCTCCGCGAGATCCTCGCCGCCCGCGCCTGCGACCCCGTCCCCGGCCTCCCCTTCGTCGGCGGCGCCATCGGCTGGCTCGGCTACGAGGCAGGCGCCGCGCGCGACCGCGTGTATTCGAAGAACCACGACACCGCGCCGCGCCTGCCCGCGCTCGCCTTCGGCGTCTACGACGAGGCCCTGATCTTCGATCACGCCACCGGCCGCGCC
>CAYTLL010000065.1:5685-19584 GCA_964438755.1 uncultured Akkermansia sp.
CGCCTTCGGCGTCTACGACGAGGCCCTGATCTTCGATCACGCCACCGGCCGCGCCTGCCTCGTCGCCCGCACCCCCGCCGGCCTCGCCCGCCTCCGCGCCCTCGTCTCCTCCCCTCCCTCCCACTCCTCGCACTTCCCTCCCCCGCAAATCTCCGCCCCGCCCTCTTCTGTTCCTTCTTCCCCCGCATTTCGTAACCCAGCCGGTTACACAGTCGGCGAGCTTCGCCCGGACCTTGACCGGGCCGCCTACGCCGACGCCATCCGCCGCATCCGCGAATACATCGCCGCGGGCGACGTCTATCAGGTCAACTTCACCCAACGCTTCACCGCGCCCTTCTCCGGCTCCGCCGCCGCGCTCCACACCCGCCTCCGCGCGCTCAGCCCCGCGCCACACGCCGCCTACCTCGATTTCGGCGACCATCAGATCGTCTCCAGCACCCCCGAACGTCTGCTCCGTATCTCCGGCCGCCGCCTCGAAACGCGCCCGATCAAGGGCACCATCGCCCGCCTCGCCGATCCCGCCGCCGACGCCGAGAATCGCGCCCGGCTCTTCGCCAGCGCCAAGGACCACGCCGAGCTCCTCATGATCGTCGACCTCGCGCGCAACGACCTCGGCCGCGTCGCCGCGCCGGGCAGCGTGCGCGTCGAGGCCCGTCACGAGCTCGAGACCTACGCGACCGTCCACCACCTCGTCGCCACCGTCTCCGCCGAGCTCGCCCCCGGCCTCGACCGCTTCGACGCCCTCCGCGCGCTCCACCCCGGGGGCAGCATCAGCGGCGCGCCCAAGATCCGCGCCATGCAGATCATCTCCGAACTCGAGCCCGTCCCGCGCCACGCCTACACCGGCGCGCTCGGCTACCTCGGCGACGACGGCGACGCCGACCTCGCCATCGCCATCCGCACCATCACGTGCGCCAACGGCCTCGCCACCTACCACGTCGGCGGCGGCATCACCTGGGACAGCGAAGCCGACTCCGAATACGAGGAAACCCTCCACAAAGGCCGCGCCATGCAGCAGGCGCTGCAAAACCATTAGCCTACAAAACACACGAAAGGACACCAGAGGCCGGGACGAGGAAGAGCGCCCACAAATAGTTCCGACGTTTTCTTTTCGTGTTCTTTCGTGTGTTTCGTGGGCTAAAATCTGCACTCCGTCCATGTCCCTCGCCCCCCAAGTCCTCCTCGACGGCCAACTTCTCCCCGCCGCCCAAGCCAAGGTCTCCGCCCTCTCCGACGGCTTTCAATTCGGCCAGGGCGCCTTCGAGACCATCCGCACCCGCGAGGGACGCCCGCTGCTCTTCGCCGCCCACCACGCCCGCCTCTCCGCCTCCTGCGCCGCGCTCGGTCTCGAGGCCCCGCCGCCCGCCGGGGAGCTCGTCACGCGCGTCATGCGCCTCCTCGCCGCCGTCCGTCTGCCCGCCGCCGCGGTGAAGATCGTCCGCTACAAGGAACTCGCCCGCACCGCCGAGCTCATCACCGCGCGCGCCCTGCCGTATTCGGCGCCCGACTACCTGCGCGGCTTCAAGCTCATGACCGTCCGCCAGGGCGAGCGCGACGGCCGCCTCACCGGCCACAAGACCCTCAACTACCTGGAAAACATCCTCGCCCGCCAGACCGCCAAGGCCGCCGGCGCCGACGAGGCGCTCTTCGTCACCCCTTCCGGCCAGGTTCTCGAGGGCGCCGCGAGCAGCCTCTTCATCGTCAAAGACGGCCACGCCTACACCCCGCCCCTCTCCGCCGGCATCCTGCCCGGCGTCGCCCGCGCCCGCGTGCTGGCGCTCATCGGCCCCGAGCGCGCCCACGAAAAACCGCTCACCCTCGACGAGGTCCGCTCCGCCCGGGAGTGTTTCATCACCAACGCCCTCATGCAGGTGATGCCCGTCTGCGCGATCGACGACCACAAGTTCCCCGCCCACTCGCCCGAGACCAGCGCCGTCCGCCAACGCTTCGTCAACGCCCCCGAATAAGCCGGCCGCTCCGGCCGGTCGCGCCGCCCGTCCATGCCCCGCCCCACCCCGCCGCTCCTCCCCGCCCTGCTGATCGACGCGCCCGCCCCGCTGCGCGCGGAATTCGCCGCCGCCGCCCGAATCGCCCCGCTCGAGAAGGGCCGCGTCCTCCTCCGCCCCGGCTCGGCCTGCCCGGTCATTCTCTTCCCCGTCGCCGGCGGCATCCGCGTTTTTCAAACCGGCGCGGAAGGACGCGAGGTCACGCTCTACCAGATCGACGCCGCCGAGTCCTGCGTCCTTTCCGCCTCCTGCGCCATCGGCGAACAAAGCTTCCCCGCCACCGCCGTGGTCAGCGCCTCCGGCCGCGCCTGGGCCGTGCCCGCCGTCGAATTTCGCGCCTGGATCGAGCGCCATCCCTTCTGGCGCCGCTACGTCTTCGCCCTCATCGCCCGCCGCCTCGGCGAGGTGCTCGCGAAACTCGAGGACGTCGCCTTCCGCCGCGTCGACGCCCGCCTGGCCGCCTGCCTTCTCGGCCGTGACGACGACGGTCTCGTCTCCGGCACCCAACAGCAACTCGCCGACGAGCTCGGCAGCGCCCGCGAGGTCGTTTCCCGCACCCTCGCCGCCTGGCGCGCCAAGGGCCTCGTCGAGCCCGGCCGGGGGCGCGTCCGCATCCTCCGCCCAGACCGGCTGCGCGAGATCGCCCGATCCTGATGACCCGCGCCCAAAAACACGCGCGATGTGACTAAGTCACGGACGCGTCCCGCCTCGTTCGCTATCGTCGGAGCATCCTCTTCGCTCCCATGAAAAACGTCGGCACCCTCGATCGCGCCATCCGTATCCTTATCGGCCTCGCCGCCCTTGGCATCGGCCTCGCTCTCCACTCGTGGTGGGGACTGGTCGGCCTCGTGCCGCTCCTCACCGCCGCCATCGGCTGGTGCCCCGCCTACCTGCCGTTCGGCCTTTCCACCTGCCCGGCCAAGCGGCGCTGACCGGACGCCGGGGACACACCGCGCTTTCCTCGCGCGCCATTTGTCCCACTGTGGGCGGAGCGCGCCTACCCGCGCGATCCGCCCATGCCGCCCACCGACGCCCTCGCCCGTTTCCATAGCCTGCTCCACGACGCCCTCGCGCAAAACGCCCTCGTGAAGCTCACGCTGGGCAAGCCCCGCGCCTCCGCCCAGGACCCGACTCTGCGCAACGTCTTCGCCCGTCCCGTCGTCCTCAAGGCCGGTCCGCACATCTCGCTCCTTTACCGCCACGAGACGCGCGACATCACCAAAAACTTCCCGCCCGCCGAGGCCGAGGCCGTCCTCCTGGGCCTGCTCGCCGAGTCCTTCCTCGACGCCCACCTCTTCACCCCGCTCCAGACCGCGCAACTCGAGCAATCCGCCGACGCCGCCAAACCCGCGCGCCTCCGCGTCAAAACCGCCGACATCGCGCCCCCCATTCCCGCCGCATCCCACGACCGAACGAAAAGCCGCCTCGTCGCGCCCGAAGCCCCCTGGCTCCGCGCCCTCGGGATCACCAACGAACGAGGCCAGCCCCGCGAGGGCATGGCGCACAAATTCCGCCAGATCGAAAAATTCGCCGAGCTCCTCCAATCGCTCCTCGCCGAATCCGGCCTCGACGAAAATGCCGCCGCCGCACCGCTCCGCCTCGCCGACATGGGCGCCGGCAAAGGCTACCTCACCTTCGCCCTCGCCGACCTCCTTGGCGCCCGCGCCGAAGTGACCGGCGTCGAGCGCCGCGCCGACCTTGTCGCCACCTGCAACCGCGTCGCCGCCGACTGCGGCCTCGCCCCGCGCCTCCGCTTCGTCGAGGGCGACATCCCCGTCCCGCCCACCGTCGTTCACGACGTCGCCGCTTCCTCGGCCAATGTTCGTAATACGAACATTGGTCCCTGCGACACCTCCGCCGGGCTCGGCCAACTCGACGCCCTCATCGCCCTCCACGCCTGCGACACCGCCACCGACGACGCCCTCGCCGCCGGCCACGCCGCCGGCGCCCGCCTGCTCGTCGTCTCGCCCTGCTGCCAGAAGGAACTGCGCCCGAAGCTCGTCCCGCCCGACGTCCTCGCCGACGCCCTCCGCCACGGCATCTTCCTCGAGCGCCAGGCCGAGTTCGTCACCGACGCCCTCCGCGCGCAGTTGCTCGAAGTCGCCGGCTACCGGACGAAAGTCTTCGAGTTCGTCTCCACCGAGCACACCGCGAAGAACCTCATGATCGCGGCCGTTCGCCCCGCCTCCCTCGCCGCGCGCGGCGCCGCCTTCGAGCCCGATCCCGCCGCCCTCGCCCGCGTCCGCGCCTTCGCCGCCTTCTACGGCATCCGCGAGCAACGCCTCGCCCGCCACCTCGGCCTCGCCCTCGCCTGATTCGCTTCCCGTCCGGACGCCTCCTCGCCACTCGCCTACATTCTCCGGATTATTGGCCGCAAAAGAACGCAAAAGGCCCAATTGCCGGCGGGGCGCTCCCGAGCGCCTATAGGCGCCTGCCACACTACCTGCGCTCATCGATCTTTGCCTCCTTTCGCGGCCAATCAGTCCGGCGGATCGAATCAACTCTCGGCCAGGCTCCTCGCCTCGCCCGCACCTTCGGTCTCGACCTCGTAGGGTAGGGCCGGACCGCAGGGCCGGCCGTCGCGGACTTGCCTCCCCCAACGCCGACTAGGGCGCGCCCGGCGGCTATGCCCTCCCAGCCTGCCCCGTGCACTTCGTTTGACCGCCGCTTCGGCGACGTTTTCCCCGCCCGGCGCCCCCCGTCCGATTTTTCGTCGGATTCCGCGCCGTCCCGGCGACTATCGGGTGAAGACATGACCCCGAGCGACTCCGACCTCCTTCGCCGTTACGCCCGCGCGCGCTCCGAAGCCGCCTTCTCCGCCCTCGTCGCGCGCCACGTCGACCTCGTCCACGCCGCCGCGCTTCGACAGGTGCGCGAGCATCACCTCGCCCGGGAGGTCTCGCAGACCGTGTTCATCGAGCTCGCCCGCCACGCCCACGCCCTCGGCTCGGTGCGCGTTCTCTCCGCCTGGCTCTACACCCTCACCCGACGCCGCGCCATCGACATGATCCGCCGCGAATCCCGCCGCCGCACCCACGAGAGCCCTTCCGCCGACCCTGCCGCGACCGAAGCCGTCCCCGCTCCCGAGACCATCGACTGGACCCAAACCGCCCCCTTGCTCGACGAGGCCATGCAGAGCCTTTCCGAAGAGGAACGCGCCGCGGTCCTCCTGCGCTATTTCGAAAACCGCAGCCTGCGCGAGGTCGGCCTCGCCCTCGGCGTCTCCGACGACGCCGCGCAAAAACGCGTCCACCGCGCTCTCGAGCGGCTCCGCGCCTTTTTCACCCGACGCCGTCTGCCCCTCAACGCCGCCGGCCTCGCCGCCCTCCTCTCCGGCCACGCCGTCGCAGCCGCGCCCGCCGGTCTCGCCACCACCATCACCTCGCTCGCCGCCGGTCAGGCCGCCGCCGGGCTCCTCACCGTCCTGCCCTCGCTTCTTATGCCCTCCCTCGGAAAAACCCTCGCCGTATCCGCCATCGCCCTCGGCCTTGGCTTCGGTCTCTACGAACAACAACAGGCCCGCGCCCTCGGCCGCGAACTCGCCGAACTCCGCGCCCGCCAGTCCCAGGCCGACCGGCGCCATGCCGATCAACTCGCCCGCCTCGATTCCGAGCTCGTCCGCCTGCGCTCCGCCGCCGCCAAGGACGAAGCCGAAGCCGCTTCCTCCGCCAAAGACCCCGCCATCGCCGAAATGGCCTCCTGGCTTGAGCGTCTGCAAAACCTCCGCGCGCATCTCCAGAGCCACCCGGAGCTCGCCATCCCCGAGTTCCAGCTCCTCGACGAGTCCGACTGGCTCGACGCATGCAAAGGCAAGCTCGGCAGTCCCGAAAACTACCGCCGCGCCGCCGCCAGCCTTCGTAGCACCGCGGAACACCGCTTCGGTAGTCGAGCCCAGAAGGCCATGAAAAAATACGCCCAAGCCCATGCCGGCGCCCTTCCCGCCACCGCGGCCGAACTCGCCCCTTGGTTCGATTCCCCCGTCGACTCCGCCATGCTTGATCGCTGGGTCATGCTCCCGGCCAAGGACCCCGACGTCGCGAACATCGGGGTGGGTTCCGACCGCGTCTTTACCCAAAAGACCTTCGTCGACGACGAAATCGACATGCGGCGCGTCTTCGGTCCGGACGGTTCCGGCGCGACGGGAGTTTATCCGAGCGCCAAACAACTCAAAACCCTCGAAAAAATCGCCACCGCCTACTCCGCCGCGCACCCCGGCTCCGTGTTGGTCGACGCCTCCGCGCTCCTGCCCTACGCCACGACACCCGAGGAAAAGAGTCTCGTGCAACGGCAGATCGCCCGCCTGACCGCCGCCGGCGCGCCGGCCGAAATGGACCCGCTCGTGGCCGCGGCCGTCGCCTATGCCGCCGCCCACCCGGGACGCACCCTCGGCGATGAGTTGAAACTCCTCATCCCCCACGCCCAGACCCCGGCCCAGAAGGCTGCCCTGCAAAAACTCGTCGCCGCCGCCTCCGGACAATAATTTCACGGGCCGGCCCCTCGCCCGCGCCCTTGACCGCCCCCGCCCCGACGCGCCAAGTTTCCCGCTTTTCGGCGTTCCCCATCCTTCTGTCGTTCCGTCCCTCTGTCGTTCCGTCCGTCTTTTCCACACCATGTCCACCCTGAAGTTTGCCGTCCTGCCCGGTGATTACATCGGCCCCGAAGTCATGTCCGAGGCCCTCCGCGTCCTCGAGCACGTCGCCAAGAAAGAGGGCCTCACGCTCTCCTACCAGATCGCCGACGTCGGCGGCGCCGGCATCGACAACCACGGCAAGGCCCTCCCCGACTCCACCCTCGCCCTCTGCCAGCAGGCCGACGCCATCCTCTTCGGCTCCGTCGGCGGCCCGAAGTGGGAAAAACTCCCGCCCAAGGAGCAGCCCGAGCGCGCCGCGCTCCTCCCCCTCCGCAAGGCCTTCAACCTCTTCGCCAACATCCGCCCCGGCCTCCTGTATCCGGATCTTCGCGACGCCTCACCGCTCAAGACCGAGCGCATCCCCAACGGCATCGACATCGTCTGCATCCGCGAGCTAACCGGCGGCATCTACTTCGGCCAGCCCAAGAACACCGTGAAGCTCGAGAACGGCGAGGAGCAGGCCATCGACACGATGGTCTACAAGACCTCCGAGATCGAGCGCATCGCCGAGGTCGCCGCCGTCACCGCCAAGGCCCGCGGCAAGAAGGTCTGCTCGGTCGACAAGGCCAACGTGCTCGAGACCTCCGTCCTCTGGCGCCGCGTCGTCACCGCCTACTTCGCGAAGCACCACCCCGACATCGCCCTCAGCCACATGTATGTCGACAACGCCGCGATGCAGCTCGCGCGCGATCCCAACCAGTTCGACGTGCTCTTCACCGAAAACATGTTCGGCGACATCCTCTCCGACGAGATGGCCGTGATCTGCGGCTCCCTCGGCATGCTCTCCAGCGCCTCCCTCGGCACCGGCAAGAACTCGCTCGGCAAGCCCTTCGGCCTCTTCGAACCCGCCGGCGGCACCGCCCCCGACATCGCCGGCAAGGGCATCGCCAACCCCTGCGCCCAGATCCTCTCCGCCGCCATGATGCTGCGCTACAGCTTCGGCCTCGACGCCGTCGCCGCGAAGATCGAGGCCGCCGTTCGCAAGGCCGTCGCCACCGACGGTGTCCGCACCGGCGACATCGCCTTCGGCAAGCCCTCCGTCGGCACCAAGGCCATGGCCGACGCCATCATCGCGAACCTCTAAGTCCATCCGCCGGCGAATGGGTGGCACCGGGTTCTCCCGCATCCGCCCGGTCACCGCTCCAGCCAGGCCGCGTCCGCGAAGGACGCGGCCTTTTTTGTCCCTTCCCCACGCCTGTCGAGCGCCCTCTCGCCGATCATCTCGCCGACCACCGTTTTGCGAAAACGGTCCGCGACGACTTGGCCCTCGGGGTGGCCTGATTTGGGCCCGGATGGCGGGGCGTTTTGGCGCCCACGCCGCCCCGGGAATCGGCTCATCCCGACTTAGCCCTTGCACGGGGCGGCGGTCGCTTCTGCCTTGGGCGTTCCGTCTCCCGAAAGACATGTGACGACCTCCTCGACCAAACGAGCCGACTCCCGTGCGCCCGTGCTCCTCATCGCGGCGATTCTCGTCGTGGGCATCGCCCTTTCCTGTGCGGGAGCCCTCCAGTTTTCCCGCTATTACCACCACGAAGCCGAGCTGCGCTTCAACCGGCTCACCGATCGCGTCGCGGCCGAGGTTCAGCGCCGGGTGAATCTGCCCGTCTACGGACTCAAGGGCGCCCGCGGCGTCTACGCGGCAAGCACCGAAGTCACCCGCGACGAGTTCGCCGCCTACGTCGAGTCCCGCGACCTGCCCGTGGAATTTCCCGGCGTGCAGGCCTTGGGCTTCGTCGAACGCGTTCCGCGGGAGAAGCTCGACACGTTCGTCTCCGCAGCCCGCGCCGACGGGGCGCCTGGCTTTTCCGTCCGCACCACGGGTTCCGCGTCCGATCTCTACGTCGTCAAATACGTCTACCCGCTGCCCGGCAACGAAGCCGCGCAAGGCTACGACATCGGCTCCGAACCGATCCGGCGCGAGGCGGTCGAACGCGCCGTCGACACCGGCATCCCCGCCCTCAGCGGCCGCGTAACCCTCATCCAGGACACCACCCATCGCGCCGGCTTTCTCTATCTCGTTCCCATCTACCGCAAACAACCCGCGGCCGCCACGCCGTCGGAGCGCCGCGACTCCCTCGTCGGACTCGTCTACGCCCCCCTGATCATCGACGAGCTTTTCCGCGGCCTGATGGCGACCACCGATGAACTGCTCGACGTGGAAGTCTTCGACGGGGACCGCGTCCGGCCGGAAGCCCTCGTCCTCGACGCCGACCGTATCCCTGTCGCGACCGATCCCTCGGGCACCCGGGGCGGGCGAAATTTCCACCAGACCCGAACCATCGACATAGGCAACCGCGTCTGGACCATGGTCATGACCTCGACGCCCAAATTCGAGGCCCTGCTCGAACGGCGTTACCCCATCCTCGTCGGCGTCTCCGGCTCGGTCGCCACGCTGCTCGTCGCCGGCATCATCCTCTCGCTCGGACTCAGCCGCTCTCGCGCGCTCACCCTCGCCGAACGCATGACCGCCAGCCTTCGCGCGACCGAAGCCGAGGCGCGGCGCCTCGCCGCCGTCGCCAGCCGCACCAACAACGCCGTCGTCATCGCCGACCGCGAGGGCAGGCTCGAGTGGGCGAACGACGCCTTCACCCGTCTCACCGGCTACACGTTGGACGAGGTGCGCGGACGCCGGCCCGGCGACCTGCTCCAAGGCCCCCTCACCTCGGCCGAGACCCGCGCCGAGATGCACCGGGGCCTTGCGACGCTCCACGGGTTTCACGTCGAGGTCGTCAACTACCGCAAAGACGGCGCGCCCTACTGGGTGAGTCTCGAGGTGCAGCCCGTCCGCGACGAGTCCGGGGCGCTCACCGGCTTCATGGGCATCCAGTCCGACATCACCGACCGCAAGGCCGCCGAGCAGCAGCTGCAGGCCAGCGAGCAGCGACTCCGGGCACTCACCAACCACGCCCCCGGCGTGCTCTTCCAGTTTGTCGCCGCCCCGGACGGCACGCTGACCGTCCCGCTCCTCAGCGAGGGTTTTCGCGAAATCGTCGGCCGCGACCCCGAACCCTTCCGCCGCCAGCCGGCGCGGCTCGCCACGCTGGTCCCGCGCGCCGAACGGGCCGCCGTCATCGCGTCCCTGCAAGAGGCCGTCTCCGCCGGGCATCCGTGGACGCGGGTCTTCCCCCTGCGCACCGCGACGCGCGACGTCCACTGGGTCGCCCTCCGCTCCTCGGTCCATCCCTTGCCGGACGGATCGCGCACCTGGTTCGGCGCCCTCGCGGACATCACCGATCAACAACTCGCCCGCCGCGCCGCCGAGGAGGCCAATCTGGCGAAGAGCCAGTTCCTCGCGATGATGAGCCACGAGATCCGCACGCCCATGAACGGCGTGATCGGCATGACCTCCCTGCTCCTCGACACCTCGCTCGACGCCCGCCAGCGGGAATTCACCGAGATCATCCGCGCCAGCGGCGAGGCCCTCCTCGCCCTCATCAACGACATCCTCGACTTCTCCAAGATCGAGGCCGGTCGCCTCGAGCTGGAGCAGGCCCCCTTCGACCTCGCCGATTGCGTGGAAGGCGCGCTGGACCTTTTCGCCCAGAAAGCCTCCGACAAGGGCCTCGATCTTCTCCTTGAAATCGGCGAAGGCGCGCCCCGCGAGATCAGGGGCGACGCCACCCGCCTGCGCCAGATCCTCGTGAACCTGGTCGGCAACGCCCTGAAGTTCACCGAACGCGGCGAGGTCCACCTCGCGGTGCGCGTCCTCGTCGAGGCGGACGGTTCCCGCAACCTCGTGTTCGCCGTGCGCGACACCGGCATCGGCATATCGGAGGAGGCCCGCCGCCGCCTATTCGCACCCTTCACCCAGGTCGACTCGTCCACCACACGCAAATACGGGGGCACCGGGCTCGGGCTCGCGATCAGCCGCCGGCTCGCCGAGCTCATGGGCGGCCGCATGTGGCTCGAAAGCGAGCCCGGCGTCGGCTCCACCTTTTTCTTCAGCATCCAGGCGGACTGGATGCCCGCCGGACCTCGCCGCATTCAGCCGACGCGCGCCGCGCTACGCGGGCTCCGCATGCTGATGGTCGACGACAACTCCACCAATCGCCGCATCCTCGCCGACCTCGCGGCCAGGTGGGACGCGATCGCCCTCGTCGCGCAGGACGCGCCCTCCGCGCTCGAGATTTTGCGCGGCCCCGCGCCCCTCGACCTCGCGATCCTCGACATGCACATGCCCGGAATGGACGGAGTGGAGCTCGCCCGGGCCGTCCGCGCCCTCCCTGGACGGACGGGCCTTCCGCTCGTTCTCCTGAGTTCGATCGGCCACGACCTGTCCGCCGCGCAACGCGATCTCTTCGCCGCCGTGCTCAGCAAGCCCGCCAAGCCCGGCCAGCTTCACGACGCGCTCTGCCGCGCCGCCGAACGTCAGCCCCCGGAGGCGGGCGCCCTCGCGCCGCGCGGCGCCGACTCAGCGGCGCCCGTGCCCGTCGAAACCCGTCCCGAACGCATTTTGATCGCCGAGGACAACCCGGTGAACCAACGCGTCGCCCAACACGTCCTCGCCCGCCTCGGCTACCGCTCCGACCTCGCCGGCAACGGCCTGGAGGTGCTGGAATCCCTCGCCCGCCAGCCCTACGACATCGTGCTCATGGACGTGCAGATGCCCGAGCTCGACGGTATCCAGGCCACGCTACGACTCCGCGCCGCCCCGCCGCCCCATGGCCGCCCCTGGATCATCGCCGTCACGGCAAACGCCATGGAAGGCGATCGCGAAACCTGCTTCGCCGCCGGCATGGACGACTACGTGAGCAAACCCATGCGCGTGGACGATCTGGCCGAGGCCCTCGCCCGCGCCAAGACGGACCGCCTCGCGGGATGACCACTTCGACCCTGCTCCCCATGCCCCGCCCGCGCCTGCCCCGAATCGCCGCCCCCCTTCTCGCCCTCTCCGCAATCCTTCCCGCGGCCTGCCCCGCCGAGGACCTGAGCCTGCGCTACGAAAGACCCGCCGACCGATGGACGGAGGCCCTCCCCGTCGGCAACGGCCGGCTCGGCGCGATGGTCTTCGGCGGCCCCGCCCGCGAACACCTCCAGCTCAACGAATCCTCCCTCTGGTCCGGCGCGCCGAAAGACGGGAACAACCCCGGCGCCCGCGAGACGCTGCCGCGAATCCGCGCCGCGCTCTTCGCCGGCGACCACGCGCTGGCCACCCGTCTCGCGCGTGAAATGCAGGGCCCCTTTACCCAGGCCTATCAACCCCTGGGCGACCTGTTTCTCGACTTTCCCGGCGCGGAGGCCGCGTCCGCCTACTCTCGCACCCTCGACCTCGACCGCGCCGTCGTCACCACGCGCTACAAGATCGACGACGCCACCTTCACCCGCGAGGTCTTCGCCAGCCATCCCGACCAGGTGATCGTCGTCCGGCTGACCTGCGACCGGCCGCGCCGCATCTCCTTCACCGCGAGCGTCGACAGCCCGCTGCGCCACACCTCGGACACGGAGGGATCGCGGGAACTGGTGCTGGCCGCCCGCGCCCCGAGCCACTCCGAGCCCAGCTACCGCAAATCGGAAAATCCCGTCGTCTACGACGAAGGCCCCGTCCCCGAGGGCATGCGGGCCGAGCTCCGCGTGCGCGTGCTGGCCGAGGGCGGCGAGGTCGCCGCCGCGGCCGCGACGGTGACCGTGCGCGGCGCCGATTCCGTCACCCTGTTCCTTTCGGCGGGCACGAGCTTCGCCGGTTTCGACCGCTCCCCCGGCCGGGAAGGCCGCGATCCCTCCGCGACCGCCCGGCCGCCCCTCGCGGCGGCCGAGGCCCGCCCTTACGCGGAGCTGCTGGATCGCCACATCGCCGACCACCGGGCGCTCTTCCGTCGCGTCGGACTGGAGCTCGGCCCTGCTTCGGAGGCCGCCACGCAACCCACGGAAGCGCGTCTGGCGCGTTTCGCCCGCGGCGAATCCGATCCGGACCTCGCCGTCCTGCTTTTCCACTACGGACGCTATCTCCTCATCGCCTCGTCCCGGGCCGGCGGCCTTCCGGCCAATCTGCAGGGGATCTGGAACGATTCCCTGCGGCCGCCCTGGAGCTCCAATTACACGCTCAATATCAACACCGAGATGAACTACTGGCCGGCGGAGGTCGCCAACCTTCCCGAATGCCACGAGCCCCTCTTCTCCTTTATCGAGCGACTCGCCGCCAACGGCGCGCGCACCGCCGCGGTCAACTACGGCGCCCGCGGCTGGGTGGCCCATCATAACAGCGACATCTGGGCCCAGACCGCGCCGGTCGGCGCCTTCGGCGAAGGCGACCCCGTCTGGGCCAACTGGCAGATGTCCGCCGCCTGGCTCTGCCAGCACCTCTGGGAACACTACGAATTCGGCCGCGACAAAACCTTCCTCCGCGAACGCGCCTGGCCGTTGATGAAGGGCGCCGCCGAATTCTGCCTCGACTGGCTCGTGGATGACGGCGAAGGCCGGCTCGTCACCGCGCCCTCGACCTCGCCCGAGATCGATTTTCGCGCGCCCGGCGGGGGCCGGGCCTCCGTCGCCGTCGGCGCCACGATGGACCTCGCCATCATCCGCGATCTCTTCGCCAACCTTCTCTCCGCCGCGCGCGTCCTGGGCATCGACGATGAATTCACCCGCCGCGTCGCCGAGGCGGAAAAACGGCTGCTGCCCTACCGGATCGGCGCCCGGGGGCAGTTGCAGGAATGGGCGGCCGATCTGATCGAGACCGACGTCCACCACCGGCACACGTCGCACCTCTTCGGGGTCTACCCCGGCCGATCGATCACGCCCGACACGCCCGCGCTGCTCGCCGCCGCGCGCCGGTCGCTTGAGCTGCGCGGCGACGAAAGCACGGGCTGGGCGCTCGGCTGGCGCATCAACCTCTGGGCGCGACTGCGCGACGGCGACCGCGCGCACGTGTTTGTCCGCAACCTGCTTCGCCCGGTCGGAGCCCAGATCGACGGCGTGACCGTCACCGGAGGCGGCGTGTATCCGAATCTCTTCGACGCGCACCCGCCCTTCCAGATCGACGGCAATTTCGCCTTCGTGGCCGGGGTCGCGGAGATGTTGATGCAAAGCCACCTCGACGCGATCGATCTGCTGCCCGCGCTGCCGGCGGCCTGGCCCTCCGGCTCGGTCCGCGGCCTGCGCGCCCGAGGAGGCTTCGAGGTCGATATCGAATGGGCCGACCGGAAGCTGGTCTCGGCCACGATTCGCAGCGTCAACGGCACAGGCGGCCGGATTCGCTACGAAGGACGCGCACGCGACCTGAAACTTCACCCGGGCGAAAGCCGGCGGATGGAAGCGAGCGAGTTC
>CAYTLL010000066.1:0-18947 GCA_964438755.1 uncultured Akkermansia sp.
CCCCGCCGCCCCCGCGCCCGCCCTCAAGGCCGTCGCCGTCGCCAAGATCAAAGCCACGCCCTCCCTCCTCGCCGACGCCGCCGGCAAGAGCCGCAAAAACTCCCTCGACCGCATGAGCCAGGCCCTCGACGGCCAGCTCATCGCCGCCCTTCAGCAGACGCGCAAGTTCACCGTCCTCGCCCGCTCCGACGCCGACGCCCTCGTCGAGGAGAACGCCGCCTCCGGCAAAAACTTCTCCTTCGGCGACTCCGACCTCACCCTCGTCGTCACCATCGACGACTTCCAGGACTTCACCCAGACCGCCCATTTCGCGACGATCAACAAGACCGCCACCAAGCGCGTCATCCGCTTCTCCACCGTCGCCAAGCTCTACGAGACCAAGACCAACAAGCTCGTCGAGACCGCCAACTTCCAGGAGCAGAACCTCGACACCGAGGAGGAGCTCGCCAACTCCGCCTCCTCCGGCGGCGAGCTCTCCGACTCCCTCCTCGTCGCCCTCACCCGCCGCATGGGCGAGAAGGTCGCGCAACGCGTCGCCGACTCCGCCTTCCCGGCCAGGATCCTCGCCAAGACCGGCAAGATCGTGACCATCAACCGCGGCGACGGCACCGGCATCGCCGTCGGCCAGCTCTGGGAGGTCTTCGCCCTCGGCGAGGAGCTCAAGGACCCCGACACCGGCGCATCCCTCGGCCGCGAGGAAATCTCCGTAGGCAAGGTCCGCGTCCAGCGCGTCACCCCCCGCACCGCCCAGGCCGAGATCAGCGGCGAAGACCTCGGCGTCGACCGCGGCGCCGTCGTCCGCCGCGTCGAGCAGTAACCCCGCCTCCGCGAGGGCGCGGCCCGGCCGCGCCCTCTTTTCCGTCCCTCCGCCGTCCGCTCCTCCGTCCGGCATTCCCCGCTTCCACTCGCACCGTCCGCCTCCTCCTTCGCACCCATGCCACGCGCCTCCCGCGTCCGCCGGTTCATACCCTCTGTCGTTCTGTCGTCCGTCGCTCTGTCGCTCTGCCTTGGCCTCACCGGCTGCCAGACCTACACCGAGCAGACCCAGTCCCGCGACGAGGCCCTCCGCAACGGCAACATCGCCTCCGCCGTCGCCCAGGCCGACAAGGACGCCGCCAAGAACGCGGACAACAAGGACGCCATCCTCTACCGCCTCGAACAGGGCGCCATCCTCCGCGCCGCCGCCCTCGCCAACCTTCCCACCGCCCCCGGCACTCCGGCCGCCGCGGCCCCCGCCTCCGCCTCGGTCAACCAAACCCAGACGAACGCGGCCCTCAACGCCGCCACGCCCGAGCAGATCGCCCCTCGCATCTCCTGGCTCACCCGCTCGATCGCCGCCTTCGACGAGGCCGCGCGCCGCATCGACGACTACGAGGCCGCCGCCAAGGTCTCCGCCGGCTCCGAAGCCGCCGCCCTCTTCACCAACCAGGCCAACCTCCCCTACCGCGGCCGCGCCTACGACAAGGTGATGCTGCACACGTATCAGGCGCTCAACTACCTCCAGCTCGCCGACCCCGACGCCGCCCGCGTCGAGCTCAACCGCGCCCTCCAACGCCAGCGCGACGCCGTCGCCGCCAACGCCGAGCGCATCGAGGAATCCCAAAAGCTCGCCGCCCGGGCCCGCTCCGGCGACGTGCAGGACGAGCAGGGCCGCCAGGGCTCGAGCTACGACGTCGACCGCGCCACGTCCGATCCGCGCACCGCGGCCGGCATTTCCGGCGTCGAAAGCAAGTTCAACGCCGCCATCCTGCCCTACGGCGACTACGTCAACCCCTTCACCACCTTCCTCGACGCCCTAGTCTTCACCCACCAGGGCACCGATGCCTCCGATCTCGAGCGCGCCCGCAAGAGCTGGGAGCGCGTCGTCAACTTCGCGCCGCAGAACACGTATGCCCGCGAAGACTACGTCGCCGTCGAGCCCGACCTCCAGTCCGCCTCCGCCCCGGCCAACCCGGCGCCCTCCGCCCTCACCTACGTCATCTTCGAGACCGGCTCCGCCCCCTACCGCGACCAGATCCGCATCGACCTGCCGCTCTTCATCGTCACCAGCAGCATCTCCTACGTCGGCATGGCGCTCCCCGAGCTCTCCACCGTCTATGGCCACGCCCCGACGCTCCAGGTGACCACCCGCCAAGGCGGGGCCTACCCGACCGCCCTCGTCGCCTCGATGGACTCCGTCGTCGCCCAGGATTTCAAAAACGAGTGGCCCAGCATCCTCACCAAGACCATCCTCGCCACCGCCACCAAGGCCACCATCGACGCCGTCCTCCAAAAGCAGATGGAGGACCAGGCCGGCCCCACCGGCGCCCTGCTCTTCCGCCTCGCCACCGCGGTCACCCAGATGGCCATCAACATCGCCGACACCCGCACCTGGCGCAGCCTGCCCAAGGAATTCCACTACGCCCGCCTTCCCACGCCCGCCGACCGTCAGCTCACCGTCGCCGCCGGCGCCTCCACCCAGACCGTCACCTTGGAACCCGCCGCCGTCCAAGTCGTCTACGTGAAGAGCCCCGGGGCCTATTCCCCGCTCCTCGTCAGCCAGTTTATCCTTAAGAAATAACCCCGGCCCCGCCGCCCTCTTTTCCGCATGAAACTCCTCCTCGCCTCCGCCGCCCTCGCCTCCGCGCTCCTCGCCGCCGGCTGCGCCCACAGCGTCAACACCGTCTCGCGCGCCGAGCCCCAGGCCACGCCGAACTACGTCAACGACCAGCGCGTCGTCACCGACTCCACCCTCGGCCGCAAGGTGGGCATCGTCCACGTGGTCGACAACAAGGTCTCCGGCAACCTGCTCAAGGTCCAGGTGACCCTCGAAAACCGCAGCTCCAAGCCCCAGGCCTTCACCTACAAGTTCGACTGGATCGGCCAGGACGGCATGGAGCTCTCCAGCCCCACCGGCGGCTGGAAACAGATCCAGCTCGAGGGCCGCGAGGTCCGCGCCGTCGCCGCCACCGCCAGCTCTCCCGCCGCCGTCGACTTCCGCCTCAAGCTCCGCGAGAATTGATCCGCCCCGCTCCGCGCCTCCCTCACGTCCGATTTCCTTTCGCCTCACTCTCTTCGATGAAACTCGTCCTCGCCACCACCGCCGCCGCCGCGGCTCTCCTGCTCACCGGCTGCGCCACCAAGAACGACGCCAAATACGTCGACGCCCAAGGGCCCAACACCGTCGTCTCGCTCGATCGCATCAACATCCAGGACTGGAACAACGCCGCCGACAAACTCGTCGCCTCGCTCCTCGCCTCCGGCGTGCTCGAACGCGCCCCCGAGCTGCCCGCCGTCATGGCCGTCTCCCGCATCCGCAACAACACCGGCCAACAGGTCGACATCGACAACCTCACCAAGAAGATCCGCATCGCCCTCAACCAGACCGGCAAGGTCGTCACCACCACCACCATGGGCCCCGACGGCAAGGTCGAGGATCCCATGGCCGCCGACGTCGGCGCCATGCAGACCTTCATGGCGGGCGAGAAACAAAAGACCTTGCTCCCCTACTACACGCTCTCCGGCAAGCTGCTGGAAGACCGCGTGCAAAGCGGCAGCACCAAGCAGGTCACCTACACCTTCCAGCTCAGCCTCACCACGACCAAGAACGGCCTCGCCGTCTGGGAAGGCGAGGAGCTGATCACCAAGCAGGGCCAGCGCAGCTCCGTCGGCTGGTAAGCCTCCCCCGCTCCGCCGCGCGCCCGCCCGCGCGCACTCTGTTCCCCCGGCCCGGCCGCGCCTCCTGCGCGCGCCGGGCTTTGTTTTTCCCGACTCCCGCCCACCTCATGCGCCTGGAGGGCGCGGCGCTGTCCGCGCCACCGAGATCGACGGCGGACACGGCGCTCCGCCCTCCCATGCGCACAACCGCATCGCCTCCGCTCAACGCGCCGACGCCGGCCCCGTGAAGGTGTTGAACGAACGAGCCGGAATCGTCACCGGCGCGGTGTGGCGGCCGTCGATGTTCAACGTGAGCGCCTGGGCCTTGTCCGATCGGTTCGCCACCACGACCACCACGCTGCCGTCGGGGTTGGTGAAGGCGAGCTGGTCGCCCCAGGTGCCCGCGGAAGCGGTCAGATGCGCGCCGGGCTCGATGAAGTGGCTGAAGTGTTTGTAGAGGTAAAAATAGGGCGTGAAGGTCACCGCCGCGGTCTTCGAATCCACCACCACCGGCGAGCATTGCGCCCAGCCGCCGGTGCTCAGGCCGGTCTCGTCCAGCACGAGATTCCACACCATGTTCGCCCGCACGCCGGCCGCGAACCACTTCATCGCCAGCCCCCACTGGTATTCGGCGAATTTCCAGTCGTTCTCCTTGTTGCCGCACTCCGCCTCGGTCTGGATCAGCGGCAGGTCGGGATGCAGGAGATGCGTCTCCGCGATCACCGGCGCGGCCGCCCACTGGCCGCCGACGCCGTCGAGATACTTCACCACCTGCGGGTCTCGCATGGAAGGCTCCACCCAGTAGGCGTAACCGCCGCGTTTGTCGTCGTCGTTGAGCGTGCCGAGATAGATGTCCGTGGCCAACCCGCGCGCGGCGAAGGTCGGCCCGAGGTGGTAACCGATGAACTTCGCGAGCTGCTTCCCGGTCCACAGGCAAGACGTGTAGTTCGAGTCGATGTTCGGCTCGTTCTGCGGCATCACCATCGAGACGGGAATCCCCTCGGCGGCGTAGGCCTCGACATAACGCGCGAAGTAGAGCGCGAGCGCGTCGAGGGTGCTCGCATCGTCCTTGATCGTGTTGTCCGAGCCGTCGCGCCCCGACAGCTTGCCGTTGTTTTTCATCCACGAGGGCGGTGACCACGGGGAGCCCCAGAGTTTCAAGTCGGGCCGCTGCGCCCGCGCGGCCTGGATGTAAGGGATGAGCCGCTGGCGGTCGCGCTCGATGCTGAAGTTCCTCATCGCGTGGTCGCCCGCCGTCTCGTTGAGCGAATAAAGGTCGATCGCGTAGTCGCTCGCGCCGATCGGCGTGCGGCAGAGCCCGAGCCGCATGCCTTCCTCGGGATGGAAAAATTCGCGCATCAGGGCCTCTCTCGCCGCGGGCGTCAGCACCTCCATCGCCTTCCAGCCGCGTTCGTTGAAACAGGCGCCCCACCCGTCGATCGGCTGCTTGTGCGCGCCGGAATTGACGACCACGCGCTGCGCGAGGGCGTCGGGCGTCGGAATCGTGGCCCCGAGCGGAACATCGAGCTCGTCCGCCCAGGGCCTGCCCGCGGTGCTCGATTTCCAGCGCAGGGCCGCCCCTTTTCCGACAAACGAGGGCACGATCGCCAGCCCGCAAAGCCCCGCGTAGTTCGGCGACCCTTCGGCGCGGGCCCAGCCGAACTCGACCGGCTCGCCGGCGTAGGTCGCCGAGGTCGAGAAGGCCGCCACGAGATGCCCGCGCGAGGCCTCCGACGAGCGGAAGCGGATCCCCGCGTTGCCGACGGGCGTGAACGCGCCGAGCTGGTCCTCCGCGCTCGTGTTGGCGAATACGTGGAGAACGTAATCGGCGCCGGCCTGAAGCCCGAGTTTTCCGACCGACACGCGAAGCGGCCCGCCCCGCCCGGTCGCGTTCTCCAGGTAGAGATAATCGGCCAACATCTCGTTCTTCTGCTTCGGGAGCGTCCACGCGCCCTGCGCCCGCGCGCTCAACGTCAAGGTTTGGCCGCTGCCGAACACGAACCCGGTGCCCGCCTCGTCGGCCGAGGCCAGCGCCAGGTTGCCCACCGTCTCCTCCCCGGTGAGGCCGGGAACACCGGCGGTGGCGAAGTCGGCCGCCGTGGCCACCGGGTCGCCGCTGACGCCGACATCGAGCAAAACAGGAACGGAAGCCGGCAGCGCCGCGGAGGCGCTCCACAATCCGAGCGAGGCAAAGAGAAGGGGTTTGAGCATAGGGAAAACAAGCGCCGTCGCGCGGAACGCGCGGGAGCTTCTCCGGGAAAAGGGCTTTTTCCGCCCAAAACCCGACACGCGCGCCTCACTTTTTTCCAAACAGGTCGGCCGTGGGTTCCAGTGAGCCCGAAGCCTCCCGCAGCAGCACGCGGGCATTCACCCAGTCGAACCAGAAGGAACTCACGTCTCCCAACCGCAGCCCCTCGGCGAAGCGGGCCTCGATCTGCGCGCGCGCGCTCGCGAGATCGGCGGCGGCCTCCGCGCCCCGCCCGAGCCGTTCGCCGATCAGCGCCGCCAGGCAACGCGCCGCCGCATCCCGCGAAGGATTGGCGCCGGTCTGCGCAAGACAGGCGCCCAGCCATGCGTCCGCCCCGGTGAAATCGCCTTCCCGGTAATGCAGCAAGGCCAGCGCGAAGCCGCTCCACGCCACACGGCTGGGATTGTTGGCCAGCTCCGCGTGTCCCTCGCGCACCGCCGTCTCCAGGCGTGCCGCCAGCGGCCCGATCTTGTCCATGATCCCGTCGGGCGCCGGCCGGAGCAGACAGGCCTTTAGCAACTGCTCCGCCACCACGGGACGGGAGGTGCCGCCGAAGCGCTCCACCGCCATGGCCCGGATCAACGCGTAGCGCGCGTCATCCTCCGCAAGTCCGAGCATGGCGGCCGCCGGCAGCAGCGTGATCGATATCGTGTCGGAGTCGCTCGGATCCACTTGCGGCAACACCAGCGCGAAGGTGGCGAAGCGATCCGTCGCCTCCCGCCAGCGGCCCGCCAACACGTGCCACTCGCCGACCTTCGAATAGGTTTGGGCGGCCTCCAACGAGCGCGGCGCCTGGTCGAAAGGCACCCGGGCGAGCAGGGCATCCGCGCCCGCGAGGTCGCCATGGCTGACCCGCACCGCCGCCTGCGCGACCATCTCGCGCCACTCCGCCTGCGCACGCAACGCCGCCTCGTTTGCCCGCGCGCCCTCGGCCACCACGCGCAGACGCGCCTGCTCGTCGCGCGCGTGCTTCTCGCGCGCAAACATCCACGTCGAGACGCCCAGCCCGCCGACCAAGGCGAAGGCCACGGCCGCGCCCGAGACCACCGCCAGACGATTCCGCCGGACAAACTTTCCGAAGCGATACCAGGCGTCCGGCGAACGGGCGGCCACCGGCTCGTGCGCGAGATGATGCCGCAGATCCGCGGCCAGACCGTAGGCCGTCTCGTAGCGGCGCTCGCGATCCCGCTCCATGGCTTTCAAAGCGATCGCGTCCAGATCTCCGCGCAGCCCGGCGACAAGGCCGGGCGCATCCACGCCTCGGCGACCCGCGATCATCTCGCGCTCCGCCTCCGGCAGCGCCGCGAGACAGCGCGACGGCGCCGGCGGATCCTCCTCGCGCAGGAGCCTACGGATCTCGGCGGCGTCGGACTTGCCTACGAGACGCGCCGCGAAGGGCGTCGTCCCGCAAATCAACTCGTGCAACAAAACGCCCAGCCCGTGGATGTCGCTGCGCGTGTCGATGTCCGAGGCGCCAGCGGCCATCTCAGGACTCAAATAGGCGGGCGTGCCGAGAACCCCGTCCGCCGCCGTCCGCATCGCCGCAAGGCCCACGTCCGCGCCCGTCGCCTTCGCGATGCCGAAATCGATCACCTTCGCCGTCGGCACGCCATCGTGCGTGCTCACAAGGACGTTGGACGGCTTGATATCGCGGTGAACCACGCCCTTCTGGTGCGCGTGCTGGATCGCCAGGCAGACCTGGATCATCAACTCCAGGCGCGAACGCAGCCCGAGCCGGCGCGCGTCGCAGAAGTCGGTGATCTTTTCGCCGTCCACGAACTCCATCACGAAGTAGGGCCGCCCCGACGCCGTCGCCCCCGCGTCCAGCACCCGCGCGATATGGGGATGGTCCATCAAGGCGAGGGCGCGCCGCTCGGATTCGAAACGCGCGATCACCTCCTCCGTGTCCCTGCCGAGCCGGATGATCTTCAGAGCCACCTCGCGCGCCACCGGCTCGCTTTGCGCGGCGAGATAGACCACGCCGCAGCCGCCCTCCCCGATGCGCCGAATCAGACGATAGGGCCCGATCCGCGTCGCGATCTCCTCGCCTTTCACCTCCCCCCGCGGAGCGGATCCGACCTCGCCGGGAGTCGCGTCGAAATAACGCGCCGCCTCCGCCTGGACCGCAAAGAGCGCCTCGACCCTTCGGCGCAGGCCCGCATCGTCGCCGCAGGCCCGCTCGATCAGCAGCCGGCGCTCCACCTCGTCGCCGAGCGACGAGGCCGCGAGAAAGATCACTTTTTCAAGGGGCGGCGGCATCGGTCTTGGGCGCGGGCGCTTAGCCCGGCTCTTCGCGGATCAGCTGATAGAGGCGTCCTCTCGCGTAGGCCCACGTCCGCTCCACCGTGCGCTCCGCCACCCCGTCCATCGACGCGATCTCCGCGTTGGTCAGTCCGCCGAAAAACTTCAGCGTCACCACGCGCGCGCTGTCCGGATCCTCGCGCTCCAGACGTTCGATCGCATCGTCGACCTGGAGGATGCGCGCCTCCTGCGTCTCATCGGCGACCTCCACTTCCGACAGACTCAGCGGCGCCTGACGCCCGCCCCGCTTGAGTCGCGACTTCGCCCGGGCGCGGCCGACGAGAATGCGCCGCATCGCGAGCGCGGCGGCGCGAAAAAAATGCGCGCGATCGTTCCAGGTGCGGGCCTCCTCGCCGCTCAAGCTCAGCCAAGCCTCGTGCACGAGGGCCGTCGCCTGCAAGGTCTGCCCCGGCGCCTCGCCCGCGAGACGTCTCGACGCGAGCGCCTTGAGCTCGTCGTAAACCAGGGGCAGCAACTCCTCCGAGACCGGACGTCCCGCGCGCTCCGCCGCCGCCAGGATTTTGCCCAGCTCGCTCATCCCCGTTTTTTGGCTCGGGCCCGCCCACCGGTGCGCGAAAAACAAAGACGGGCGCGGCATGGAAACGAGGCGGGCGCGGAAATCGGCATGGTGGGCGGTGCGTCGACGGCGGCGACCTCCTCATGAAGCACGGGACGGCGCAAGATTTTCATCCGCCCGTCGCTCGCGGAACGAAGCGCAGGCCCGGAGCTTCACGGATTCCTCACACGCATTTGACTGGCTCCACCAACGCGCCGGTCCTACCTAAGCAACGCCACCTAGCAGCTTCTCCCCGGATTCCACCATGCAAACACGCCTACTTCGTCCGCTCGTCCTCGCCTTGGGCGCGCTCGTGCTCAGCGCCCGTCCCGCCTTGGCCCAGTTTGAACCGCTCCTCCTGGAGGCCAACGTCACGCTCCAGATCAGCCTGACCACCGGCGCCACGACGACCAGCGGCACCGAACGCCGCGCCACGGTGGCGACCACGAAACTTTCGAACGATCAAATCATGCAGGATCTTGTCGGCGGCGATCCCGCCGACTGGACGCTGGTCGCCGTCCGCTCCGTTCCCGTGGATCTCGCCTACGTCGATGCCGACTACCACTTCTATGCGGTGAAAGGCGGCCAGCGGATCTCCATTCCGGCCGAAAAGTTCAGCCTCGGCGCCGGAGGCTCGGTCGCCAAATACCGCGAGCGCCACATCGGGCAATACGTCCTGTCTTCGTCGGGCACCGTCACCAACCATGTCGCCTTCGTCTATCGCCCCGGATTTCTGATCGGCGGAGCCAGCGCCTTCGCCGGCTTCGGCGACGGTTTCGCGACCGTCAATTTCAATGCGCGCGACTCCCTCGGCGACTACGAGATCTTCTTTTATTCCATCACCTCGGCCCGCGCCACCGCGCGCGGCGGCCTGCGCCTGAACAACGGCAAAGACGCCTTGGTCAACCTCACGGTGAGCGTCGGCACCCCGCGCCTCGTGCTCGCCTCGACCTATCCCGACGTCGATCCCGAGCCGCCCGTCATTCTTCCCCTCGCCGGCCAGTAACCCTTCCCGCGCATTTCCCGGAACCCGCCATTCCCATGAAACTTTCCTCCCTTTTCGCTCCCCTCGCCCTTTTCTCCGTCGCGTCGACGCTCCACGCCCAGTCCGCCGTCTACCTCGAGACGGCCCCGCTCAGCTTCCTCCGCGCCTTCGCCATCACCAGCGTCGTCTCCTCCACCAAAGGGCCGCTCCCGATCGAGCCCGGCGCCAGTATCCCGCTCGACCCGGATGACCTCCGCCCGGACCATCGCATCACCACGGACATCGGCGCCCCCGGCTACTACTCCGAGGCGAGCGGCGACCAGTCCTTCTGGGTCAACCAAAGCGAGCGAGCCGTGCTCGAACGCCTCGCGCTCCAGCAACAAAAACGCCTCCAGCTGCTCCTCGCCGACGAGATCGCGGCCATCAAGGAACTGGAAGCGCTCGTCGACAATCTCGAGGCCCAGATCGCCGTGGCAACCGACCTGAACGAGCAAACCGCGCTGAAGAACCAGCTCGCCGCCGCCGAGGAACGCCTCTCGCTGCAAAAGGAGCTGCTGGGCAAACGCTCCAAGACCCTGTTCTCATCCGACCTCCAGCTCGCCACCCTCGACGCGCAACTTCGCTACGCCAAAAGCGAATTTGACGATGAAGGCGCCCGCTGGGAACTGCTCGCCGTCCGCGAGCCGCAGCGCGGCGTCGAGGCCGCCGGCCATGCGCCCTACAGGATCTTCCTCGGCCGCATCGAGCGAACCAGCCGCATGATCACCCGCACCTTCGACAGCGGTCTGCGCATCCAGCCCTATTTCTCCATCGGATCGACCACGGAAACCCTGGCCGACGGAGGAGTCGTTTCCGCCAAAAGCTCCGGAGCCGGCTGCACCACCTGCTTCGAACTCCTCTTCGACAGCGACCTCGATGCCGCGACCGACTTGACTCAAATCGACTTCAAATTCGCCACGGATCCCCTCCACCTCGTGGCCAAGGAAAACCTCGCTCTCGCGGAAGAGCGCATCGACTACAACACCGAGTTCACCCGCTGGAACTCCATCGGATCCGGCTACATGACCTACGGCATCCGCAGCACCCCCGGACCGGTCGCAGCGGTCATCCCGGTGAACGTGCGCATCACCGGCCACGGCAGCTGGGCGCGCGTCACCGAAACGACCGACGCGGACGGCATCACCACCTTCTCCAACGCGCGCGGCGGCATCAATCCCTGCGCCATCAAGGTGGGCGACGTGAAATACCAGCATCGCAACCTCTTCCCCGACTTCGCCCTCGGCGCGAATCCCTGAGCCTCGCCGCGTCCTCCCGTTTTCGCCCGGCCCGGCCGCCTTCGCGCGGCCGGGCTTTTTATTTCCGCCTTATCTTTTTGCGCCGTTTGCCCCTATTTGCGGCCATCTCCCGGCCCCCTCGCCGCAAGCCTTCCGCTCCTCGCCCATGAACGACGCCTCCCTCGACGACGATTTTCCCGCCGCCGCCCTCGCCGAACCCGGCGAAGTCGGGATCGTCGAACCGCGCGACTTCGCGTGCCCGGAGCCGTTCGCCTGCGACGACGGCCGCGTCCTTCCCGCCTTCACCCTGCGCTACGAGACCTACGGCCACCTCAACGCCGCCCGCGACAACGCCGTCCTCGTCTGCCACGCCCTCTCCGGCGATCACCATTGCGCCGGCATCCACTCCCTCGCCGACAAAAAACCCGGCTGGTGGAACAACCTCATCGGCCCGGGCAAGGCGGTCGACACCAACCACCACTTCGTCGTCTGCGCCAACGTCCTCGGCGGCTGCCAGGGCTCCACCGGCCCCCTCTCGCCCAACCCCGCCACCGGCCGCCCCTACGGCCTCGCGTTCCCCGCCGTCACCATCCGCGACATGGTGCGCAGCCAGAAACGCCTGCTCGACCACCTCGGGGTGAAAAGGCTCCGCTGCGCCCTCGGCGGCTCCATGGGCGGCATGCAGGCGCTCCAGTGGGGCATCGAGTATCCGGATTTCTGCGACAAGGTCCTCGCCATGGCCACCACCGCCCGCGAGGGCGCCCAGGCCATCGCCTTCAACGAGGTCGGCCGCCAGGCCATCATGCAGGACCCGGACTGGAACGAGGGCGATTACGCCAAGGGCGGCGGCCCGCGCGTCGGTCTCGCCATAGCACGCATGATGGCCCACATCACCTACCTCTCCGACGCGTCCATGGACCGCAAATTCGGCCGCCGGACCGTCAAGCCCCGCCTGCCCGCCCCGGCCCTCGCCGAGGAGGCCGCGCCCGCGGGCGGCCACGACGGCGGCGCCTCGGCGAACACCGCCGCCTTCGACGTCAGCTTCGAGGTGCAAAGCTACCTGCGCTACCAAGGCCAGAGCTTCATCAATCGCTTCGACGCCAACACCTACCTCTACATCACCCGCGCCATCGACGGCTTCGACCTCGCCGCCGCCTACGGCGGCTCGCTTGAAAAAGCCTTCGCCCCCGTGAAGGCGCAGACGCTCGTCGTCGGCTTCACCAGCGACTGGCTCTTCCCGCCCGACCAAAACCGCGAGATCGTCCTCGCCCTCCAACGCGCCGGCAAACAGGCCTCCTACGCCGAACTCTCCACCGACCTCGGCCACGACTCCTTTCTCTTGGAAAGCCCCGAGCTCTACGCCCTCGTCCGCGCGTTTCTCGAGCGGGACTGACAGGCTTCCGCCCCCCCGGCCCGCCTCCGTCCGGCGCCCGATTCCCCTCCCGCCGGCCGTCTTTCTTCAGAAGCAAGCACCAGCAGCCTAGATCGTTACAACTCGCCGCGCCTCGCGCGAGAACATGGGTCCTCCCCGGAGGTCTCAAGAGTCTTAGCACCCTTTTAAAGGGGTCCCCATGAACTACCGCTCGCTAGTGTTGTTTTGCGCCTTGGGTTGCTCGCCCGGACTCGACGTGTTCGCCGAAACCGAAGTCGCCCCCGCGGGCGATGTCGTCGTCGCCCGCGCCGAACCCGCCCCGCTTACGCCCGCCCAGTTGGACGACCTGCTTTCGCCCGTCGCGCTCTATCCCGATCCGCTGATCGCGCTCATTCTTCCCGCTTCCACATTTCCCACCGACGTCGTCATGGCGGCCCGTTACCTCAAGGCCGGAGGCGATCCCCGATCGATCGACGACCAGCCGTGGGACGACAGCGTCAAGGCCCTCGCCCGCTATCCCGACGTGGTGAAATGGATGGATGAAAACCTCGCCTGGACCCGTCAGCTTGGCGAGGTCTTCGAAAGGCAGCCGGCCGCCCTCCTCACGTCCACGCAAAGACTCCGGGCCGCCGCGCGCACCGCCGGCAACCTCGCCAGCACACCCGAGCAAACCGTCGTCGTGGAACGCGAGGTCATCCGCATCGTCCCCTCCCGGCCCGACGTGATTTACGTGCCCGTCTACGACCCGCTCGTCGTTTATCGGCCGCGCGTAGCGAACATCTACCACACCACCCCGGTCCTCCGTTTCGGAGACCCCTGCCGCACCGGCTTCTGGCTCTCCTACCACTGCGACTGGACCTACAACACCGTGTGGATGGTCAGCCGTCCCTACCGGGTCGAGATCTGGAGCAACCACCCGCGCTGGGCTTGCCCGGCCCCGTCCACCCGCTACGTCCAAAGCGTCTGGCGCCCCGACCGCGGCAACCGCGTCCGCACCGTGTCCCGCGAGCCGGAAACCCGAAACGTCGGACGCAAAGAGATCGACACCTCCGTCGCCGGCTCGTCCCCGACCGTTCCAGCGCGTCCGTCCCCGACCGTGATCGCACGCCCCTCGCCTGATCGCCCGGCGGAAAACGTCGGACGCATCACCTCGCGGGGCCCGAATCCGTCCGCGACCAATCGCATCGACTCGCGCTCCGACGCCGAAATGGCCTCCGCCACCTCGGCCAACGGACAACTCCGCCAGATCGACAACCGTCGTCTGCAAATGCTCCGCGGCACGCCGCAGGCGGGACAGGCGCCCGCTCCCGTCGTAAAGCCCGAGTCACCCGCCCCGACGTCGCAAACCGAGGTCGCGAACGGCACGGCCCGGCGCATCCAATTTGGCCGGAACCCCACCGACGCGACCGAGACCGTGGAAACCGCTCCCGCCATCCGCGCCTCGGCCCGTCCTGGCGCCTTCCGCGTCTCGGACTCGACGCGGCGGCCGACGACGTCCGCCCCCGCCACCCCGGCCACCGCCACGCGCCTGGATGAGCAGTCCGGAAACGCGGCGGAAACGCGTGCGTTCGGACGCCCCTCCGCGCGCGCATTCTCCCCGGCCCAATCCGCCGCGGTATCGCGTTCGCGCGCCTCCGCAGGCTCCGCCGACTCGACGGCGGTCGCGGAGCTGGACCCGACCGACGCCTCCACCCGCTCGCGACGCTGACCCGCCGTGCCGCCCGCGCACAACGTCCCCGTCGACAGGGCCCGGGGCTATTTGCGAAACAGGTCGCCCAACGCGCCGAGCGATTTCAACGGCGCGCCCTTGCTCGCCGTGGTCGGCAAGACCGCCAGCGGCGGCGGGGCGGGCTTCGCGGGCACGACGGTCGTTCCCTTTTCGGGTGCGCCCGCAAGTCCCGGCGCCCCGGAAAACTCGCGTTCCAGGCGCTGCGGCGACACCGCCTCGGCCGTGCCCAGCTCCTGCGCGAAAAGACTCACGCGATACTCCTCCACCAACCAGTAGCGCGCATCGCTCCGCGGCAAGGCCCGTTGACGCGCCAGCCAGGGCGCCAACGCCCGCGACCGCTCGGCCTCCTTCGCCGGATGCTGCCGCCAACGCTCCGCGCGCAGCTTCAGCCCTTTCAGGTAACGCACCACGTGCGCGACGCGCGGATACTCGATTTCGCGCAACAAGGTCTTCGGCACCAGCTGGGCCAGGTCGCTCGCCAGCGTCGGATAAGGTGTCGGGAACGCCTCGAGCGTCGCGCGGATCGCGAACAACTCGTTGAGCGTCGCGCAGAGCTTCGGCCCGCTCGTGCGCAAATCGTGCCGGGCCTGCGCCGCCGCCGCCGCAAAAGCCTTCTGCGTCGGCTCGCCCACCCGCGAGGGCGCGCACAACCAGCGCTGCAAAAGCCCCGCCCCGTCCTCCGTGAGCTGGTTGAGCGAGCAATAGGTCGCGAGCAGGGCGCCGAACTCCCGGAATCCACGCAGCTCCTTGTGCAGGTTCAACAACTCGTGCCTCAGCTCCAGCTCGAGCAGACGGCCGAGGCCGAGCCGCGTCTGCGCCACCGCCTCCTCCTCGCTCCGTGCCAGGCGCAGCGCCACGCCGCCGACGCCGATCTTGAGCGCCGGCCACGCATAAATCGTCACCCCCGCCTGCGTGCACACCTCGACGCGTCCCGTCAGACGCTCCCCGAAGGTCCACGCCGTCTGGTCGCTCTTCTCCCACTTCTCCCGCGCCCGCGCCCACGCGCTCGGCGCGTCCTGGGCCACCTTCGCGCTCTTCTCCTTCTGATGCTCGGCGAGCCCGCGCTTCACGTCCTCGAGCTCGCGCGCCGCGCAGATCTCGCGGCCCTTCTCGTCGACAAGGCGGATGCGCACGCGCAAGTGGTCCGGCAAAGGCTTTTCCGCCCAGGCCGACGCATCCACGCGGATCGGAAACCGCTCCGCGATGCAGGCCGCCAGCGCCGCGGGCAACGCCTCGCGCCGATCGGTCAGCCGATCTCGCGCCGCCACCGCGGCCGCGAGTTGTTTCACCGTCTCGGCCAAGGGCACGAAGAGCCGGCGCGCCTCCTTCGGCAGCGAGGAGAGATAGTGCTCCACCTTCTGCTCGAGATGGCCGGGCACCGCCCAATCGAGCGCGATCGGGGTGAGCCGCTCCGCCTCCGCGGGCGAGACGTCGAGCGTGACGCCGTCGTCGAGCTGGCCGGGACGGTAGGCGTAGGTCAGCGGCAGCACGCTCGTGCCCAAGGGCAGCGCGGCCGGGAACGCCTGCTCGTCCACCGCGATGGTGGAGGGATCGCGCAGATCCTCCTTCTCCAGCATCAGGAAGCGCGGATACTTCGCGCGGCGTTCGCGAACGAGGGCCACGAGGTCCGGCACCGCGGACACGCCGTCCTCGGGCGCGTCGCCGGCGCGTCCAGGCTGGAGCCGGTTCGCGTAAAAGCGATAAAGAGCCTCGTCGATGTTGAGAAAGCCCGTGTCGCGCGCGCGGGTGAGCAGATGCTCCAGCTCATCAAGCACCTTCCGGTTGTGCGCCAGGAAATCGAGCGGCCAGGTGATCGTGTCGTTCACCAGCGCCTCGCGGATGAATATCTCCGTCGCGTGGGCCGGGTTGATCTTCCCGTAGGAAACGGCGCGGTTCTCCAGCTCCAGCCCGTAGAGGCGCGTGCGCTGCTTCACCATCACGCGGCCGGAGTCCTGGTTCCAGAAGGGCTCGCTGTGCGCGACCTTCACGAGATGGCTCCCGAGATCGAGCGCCCAGGAAAGATCGAGCCGCGCCACCGTGCGCGCGTAGAGCCGCGAGGTCTCCATGATCTCGGCCGCCATCAGCGCCGCCGGCCCCTTCTTCGACTTGCGGGAATCGTTGCCACGCGCCGGGGCCGGCCCGTTTTTCTTCGGCTCGTCGCGCACGTGGAGCGCGGAGCCGGGAAAAATCGCGATGCGCCGGTCGTGCGTCGCTTTGTAGCCGCCGTTCTCGTCGTCGCGCAGGGCGATGTTGCCCAAAAGGCCGGACAATATGCTCCGATGGATCGCGCGGTAGGCGGGCGTGCCGAAGGCGAGCTTCTCCGGCGCCTGGTCCGCCGGGGCGACCCCGTCGAACACCGAGCTCATCCGGAAATCGCGGCGCGACTCCAGCACGTCGAGCAGTTGCGAATGGATGTCCCGCCACTCGCGGATGCGCGTGTAGCTCAGGAAATGCTCGCGGCAGAACCGGCGCAGGCGCGACTGCGAGAGCCGCTCGAGCTCGTCGTGAAAGGCCTCCCAGATCGCGAGCAGGGTGAGAAAATCCGAGTCGGGGTGGACAAAACGCCGGTGCGCGGCGTCGGCTTTTTCCCGCGCGTCCATCGGACGCTCGCGCGGATCCTGGATCGAAAGGCCGGCGGCGATGACCAGCACCTCGTGCAACGCCTTTTCCTCCCGCGCCTGGATGATCATGCGGCCCACCGTCGGGTCGACGGGCAGGCGCGCGAGCTCGCGACCCAGCGGCGTGAGTTCGCAGAGCGAAAGAACGGCAGGGGACAGAGCGACAGAACCCGAACCCGGCTGGTTTTCCGCCCCCCCCTGCCCGTCTGTCCCCTGTCGCCCTGTCGTTCCAGGCGCCGAAGGCGCCTCCAGCGCGCCGAGCTCCTCGAGCAACGCGTAGCCGGAGCGGATCGACTTCGTCGCCGGCATGTTGATGAAGGGGAAGCGCTCGATGTCGCCGAGCCCGAAGGCTTTCAGCCGCAGGATGACGTCGGCCAGGTTGGCCCGCTGGATCTCCGGCTGGGCGAAGCGCGGGCGCGCGTTGTAATCATCCTCCGAATACAGGCGCACGCACACGCCCTCCGCCACGCGACCGGCGCGGCCCTTGCGCTGGTCGCAGCTCGACTGGGCGACCTCCTCGATCGGGAGGCGTCGCGTGCGCGCGGTCGGCACGTAGCGCGACACCCGGGCGAGCCCCGTGTCCACGACGTAGCGGATGCCCGGCAGCGTCAGCGAGGTCTCGGCGATGTTGGTCGCGACGATGATCTTCCGGCGCTGCGTGCCGGCGAAGATCCGCTGCTGCTCCGCCTGGGAAAGACGCCCGAAAAGCGGGATGACCTCGCAGTGGCGGTGGCGCCCCTCGAGCAGTTCGCAGCATTCGCGGATGTCGCGCTCGGCGGGCATGAACACGAGGATGTCGCCCTGCGCGTCGCCCGCGCGGCCCGCGAGGATGCGTTGCACGGCCTCCACCGCGCCGTCGACGTAGTGCAGCGCCTCGGGCCGCGACTCCGGCTCGTCGCCCTCCGCGGCGTCGCTGCCGAGCGAGTCGAGCGGCGCGTAGATCACCTCGACCGGATAGACGCGGCCGGAGACCTGCACGATCGGCGCGTCGTCGAAGGCCCTGGAAAAGGCCTCGGTGTCGATCGTGGCGGAGGTGACGACGATGCGCAGTTCGGGCCGCTTGAAACGCAGGTTGCGCAGGTGGCCGAGGAGGAAGTCGATGTTGAGCGAACGCTCGTGCGCCTCGTCGAGGATGATGGTGTCGTAGGCGCGCAGCAGCGGGTCGCTCTGGACCTCGGCGAGCAGCATGCCGTCGGTCATGAACTTCACGACCGTGTCGCGCGAGGTGCGGTCGTCGAAGCGGATCTTGCAACCCACCTCCCGTCCCCAGTGCACGTTCAACTCCTCGGCCACGCGCCGCGACACCGAGAGCGCGGCCACGCGTCGCGGCTGCGTGCAGGCGATCTGGCCGCGCGAGCCCGCGCCCGCGGCAAGGCACATCTTGGGTATCTGCGTGGTTTTTCCCGAGCCGGTCTCGCCCGCGAGGATGATCACCTGATGTTTGCCCAGCAGCTCGATGATCTCGTCGGCGCGGGCGCTGATCGGCAGCTCGGGCGGAAACTCGATCCGAAAGCGGGCGCGCTCACGCCCCCCCTCCCGCCGGCCGCCGGCCTGGCCGGTCTCGTCGGAGGATTTGGACGCTGGGGAAAGGTGCTCGGATTCGGCCATGGCGCAGGCGGACGGAGGGGTGAAAAGCGGGAAACTGCAAGGAGGCGAAGGCGCCGACGCAATCGCATGAAATCGATTCATTTACCCGCCCCATTCATGGCCATGGCGTGAATCGTGCTAATGGCAGAACAAGACGAAATTCATCCGCGTTAACCCAGACCATGCCGCCGATCATCCTCGACAGCCGAAAACTCCTCGCCTTCGCGACCTTGGCCCGAGTTTGCAGCTTCACCCACGCGGCCAAGGAGTTGAGCCTGACGCAATCTGCGGTCAGTCACGCGATCAAGGCGCTGGAGCGGGATTTGGGCTGCCGCCTGTTCGAGCGCATGGGCCGAAAAGTGACGATAACCCCCGCGGGCAGGCAATTGCTCCAACACACCGACGTGATTTTGATGGAGATGCAGCACGCGCGGGACGACTTGGCCGCTTTCGCGCCCGCGGCGTGATCCCAAGACATAAGGGGCTCGGAAAAAATCCGACGCAAAATCGGGCTTGCCTGCGAGGCTTTGGACGAGTGCCTTTGCCCTCCCTTCCCGCCCGGGTGGTGGAATTGGTAGACACGCAGGTCTCAGAAGCCTGTGCCTAACAGCATCACGGTTCGAGTCCGTGCCCGGGCACCA
>CAYTLL010000067.1:0-17860 GCA_964438755.1 uncultured Akkermansia sp.
TGATGTTGGTGTGCCAGTCGCCGTTCCACGCGGTCTGGGTCTTGTCGGCCCAGAGACCTTGGAGATTGGCGGGCAGACCTCCGGGGCGGGAGGAGGAGATGAGCAGGTAGCGGCCGAAATTGAAAAAGAGCGCGGCGAGCGAGGGATCGGCGCCGCCCTCGTGGAAGGTCTTGAGCCGCTCGGGCGTGGAGCGCGTCGCGGCGGCGGAGTCGGTCGCACCAAGCTCGAGGGCGGTGCGGTCGAAATAACGGCGGTAGTCGGCGACGTGGGCGGCGCGGAGTTTGTCGTAGGACTTCTCGGCGGCGTGGGCCGCTCTATAATCGGGCGAAACCAAGTCGTGTGGGCCAGGCGGGACATGGCCGGTGACGTGCTCCATGTCGTCCACCGCGGCGTCCCTGGCGGCTGCGACTTTGCGACCGGCGAAAGTCTTGATGTCGGTGGCGGCGGTGACGAGAAGCAGGGCCTCGTCGGCGCCGCGCACGCGGACCGTTTTGTCGACGTTCTCGATGGAGCCGCCGCGCGGGACGATCTTCAACACGGCGGCGTAGCGAACGCCGGTGTCGCCGTTGCGGCCGTCGTTGAGCTGCCCGTGCATGAGCAGACCATCGGTGCCGGCGCCTTCGACGGCGAAGCGCTCGGGGCGATCGAGGTTAGCGTCGAAGGAGATGCGGCCGGGCGCGCTGGCGGTGAGACGGAGCACGATGGCCTCGTCGGGCGCGCTGACGAAGGCCTCGCGGGTGAAGGTGACGCCATCCTGCTCGTAGGTCAGCCGACCGACCGCCTCGGCGAGGTCGAGGCTGCGGCGGTAGTTCGTGACCGGCGCGGCGGAGGAGGCGTCGGTGAAAACGAGACGCAGGTTGCCGAGGGTCTGGTAGCAACCGTAGGGGACATTGGCGCCGGAGCCTTTGCCCGAGCCTTCGCCGGCGCAGGTAAAGGTGGAGTTCACCCGCGCCTCGGCCTCGTGGTTTTTGCCCTCGAGCAGGAGGCGGCGGATCTCGGGCAGGGCCTTGTAGGCATCGGGCCGGTCGGCTTCCTGCGGCGAGCCGGACCACATGCCGGTTTCGTTGAGCACGATGCGTTCCTCGGTGATGCCGCCGTAGAGCGCGGCGCCGAGGCGGCCGTTGCCGAGCGGGATGGATTCGAAGAGGTGTTCGCCGGGTGCGGTCAGCACGACGTAGCGCGCCTCGTCGCGCGGAAAAACGGAGGCGGCGAGCACGGTCGTGACCGCGAACGCAAGCGAGAGGGCGGAGAGGAGGCGGACGATCATGGCGAGGCGGCGGGCGTGGCAGGCGCGCGGAGGTCTTTGGACGTCGCGAGCGCGATGACGCGGCCTTGGTCGCCGACGGCGCAGTAGAAGTGGTAGACGACGCCCTCGTGCTTGAGCAGCCATGGCTTGTGGGCGAATTGCTTGTCGTAGGGCTCGCTCGGCTCGACGAGGTGCGGGCCGTCCCACTTGGTCCAGTGGACGAGATCGTAGGAGGCGGCGAAGGTGTCGAAGGCGCCGGGTTTCCAGAAGGCGCCGAAGTAGAACATCACCCAGATGTCGCCGATTTTGACCAGTTGCGGGTCGCCGCTGATCGACCAGGGCGCGGCGCCGACGTTGTTGACCACGGGGCCGTGTCCGTAACGGCGCCAGGTGTGAAGGTCGTCGGAAATCGCGAGGCCGATCTGCTCCTGGCCGTAAGGCGGGGCCTTGCCGTTGTAGGCCATGACGAACTCGGCGCCGAGCGTGCGGGCCTCGTCGCGGACGATGGCACTCTTGTAGAGCGTGGTGTGCTCGAAGTCGCGGGTGTCGGACTGGGAGGGGGAGAGCACGGGATTCTCCGCGAGGCGGGTCCAAGGGCGGAGCGCGGAGGGATCGTCGCTGTGGGCGAGGCCGATGGAGAGCGGGTCGGTCTCGTAGCCTTGGAGCGCTCCGCCGAGGTAGGAGAGCCAGTAGCGGCCCTCGTGGGTGCCGAGTTCGTGGGTGGCGCCCTCCCAGCGGGTGTCGTAGAGCGCGAGCCCGCCCGCGGCCTGCCAGGCGTCCCAGCCTTGTTTGGCGAAGGGGAGAATCACGCCGAGGCGCTTCCAGGTGAGCAGGTCGTCGCTGACGGCGAGGTGGGTCTCGTAGCCGACCTTATCTTTGTTCGCGACAAACACCATGAACCAGCGTCCGCCGTGGCGGAAGACGTTGGGGCAATCGAGGAGTTCGCCGGGCTCGGCGGGGATGACGACGCCGACCTTGTGCGGTGTTTTCACCTGCTCGTGGATCTCGCGCATGAGCTTGCCGGAGACCAGGCGCGGCTTGCTGGCGGGGAAGGGGATGACGACGGGGCGCGGCGCGGAGGGTGTTTCCTCGGCGCGAACGCTGGAAAGCGGCGCGGCGAGGAGAAGGCTGAGGGCGGCGAGCAGGCGCATCGGTGACGGGCGGGGGGCGAGACGGAGATTATGGAGCGCGGGCGATGTGTCGCCGCTTTTTACGAGCCGACTTGGCGGCTCGTGGGAGCAGGGGAAATGGGCGTCGAGCCGAGGCTCGCCGTCGAAGGCGGCGACATGTCGCCGCACTCCATATTAGGCCGGTTCGAGCGCCACGGGGTTTGTGAGCACGCCGATTTTTTCGATCTCGATGCTGACCTGGTCGCCGGGGCGGAGCCAGCGCGGGGAGGGCTTGGCGGCCATGCCGACGCCTTGCGGGGTGCCGGTGAGGATGACGGTGCCGGGGACGAGCGTGGTGCTGCCGCTCAGATACTCGATGAGCGCGGGCACGTCGAAGATCATGTCGTTCGTGTTCCAATCCTGCACGCGCTCGCCGTTGAGGATGGTGGCGATCTTGAGCGCGTTGGGGTTCGGGATCTCGTCGGGGGTGACGAGGCGCGGGCCGAGCGGGGCGAAGGTGTCGAAAAACTTGCCGCGGCACCACTGGCCGCCGCCGAGCTTGATCTGGTGATCGCGGGCGGAGACGTCGTTGCAGCAGGTGTAGCCGAGGACGTGGTCGAGGGCGTTGGCGCGGCTGACGTTTTTCGCGGCCTTGCCGATGACGACGGCGAGCTCGCACTCGTAGTCGACCTCGTCGCTGCGCAGGTGCTGCGGGATGAGGATCGGTTCGCCGGGGTGCTGGAGGGTATTGATGCCCTTCACGAAGAGGATGGGGCGCTCGGGGACCTTGGCGTTCGTCTCGGCGGCGTGTTGGCGGTAGTTGAGCCCGATGCAGAGGATCTGGGTGGGCGCGATGGGCGCGAGGAGCTTGGCGATCTGGGCGCGTTCGGTGGTGACGCGGTGGGCGCCGTAGATGTCGCCCTCGATGCGGAGCGCGGAGCCGTCGGCTTGTTCGGCGGCGTGGTGGGTGGCGCCGGCGGAATCGATGTAGCGGATGATCTTCATGAATGGGAAAAGGTGGTCGGACTATTTGCCGGCGCTCCAGCCGCCGTCGATCATGAGGCAGCTGCCGGTGACCATGGCGGCCTCGTCGCTCGCGAGGTAGAGGGCGGAGGCGGCGATCTCGTCGGGACGCGCCATGCGGCCGGTGAGCTGGGTGGCGGACATCTCGCGGTAGGCCTTGGCGGGGTCGGGATACTCGGCGATGCGATTCTTCACGAAAGGCGTTTCGACGCGGCCGGGGCAGATGGCGTTGAAGCGCACGCCGGTGTGCGAGTGGTCGAGGGCGAGAACCTTGGTGAGGCCGACGACGGCGTGTTTGGTCACGGTGTAGGCGAGACGGTCGCGCACGCCGACGACGCCGCCGATGGAGGCGAGGTTGATCACGCTGCCGGAGCCGCGCTCGAGCATGGCGGGGACGAAGGCCTTGCAGAGGTTGAAGGGGCCGCGGACGTTGACGGCGTGGAGCTTGTCGAGGTCGGCGGCGGTGGTTTGCAGAAGGTTGCCGACGTGGCCGATGCCGGCGTTGTTGACCAGGATTTCGATCGGGCCGACGCGGGCGGAAAGGGCCTCGGCTTCGGTCGGGTCGGCGACGTCCAGCGTGGCGAACTCGGCGGTTCCGCCGGCGGCGCGGATGGCGGCGACGGTGCCTTCGCCGGCGGCGGCGTTGAGGTCGGCGACGATGACGCGGGCGCCGGCGGCGGAGAGGGTCTGGGCGATGGCTTGGCCGATGCCGGAGCCGGCGCCGGTGACGAGGGCGGTTTTGGAGGTGAGTTTAAACACGGTAGAGACGTTCGGCGTTGCGGTGGTAGAGGCGGGCGCGTTCGTCGGCGCTGGCGCCGGAGAACAGCTCGGCGGTGGCGGAGACCCAGCGGGAGAGTGGTGCGCCGAGGGTGCAGACCGGCCAGTCGCCGCCCCAGACGACGCGGTCCCAGCCGAAGCAGGCGACGACGTGGTCCACCCACGGGCGCAGGTCGGAGACGGTCCAGTCGGCGGCGGCGTAGGCGACGAGGCCGCTGATCTTGCAATGGACGTTGGGGCGCGCGGCGAGAGCGCGGATCTCGTCGCGCCAGGGATCGAGCGCGGCGGCGCCGGCCCTGACGTCGGGCACGCCGCAGTGGTCGAGGACGAAGGTCGTCCCGGGGCAGGCGTCGACGAGTTCGCGGGCGAGCGAGAGCTGGCGGGCGAGCACGCAGAGGTCGAAGGTCAGGCCGAGCGCGGGCAGGCGGCGGAGGTTTTCGCGGAAGAGCGATTGTCGCGAAACCGCGTCGGGCGCGACGTGGAGCACGCGGCGCAGGCCGCGGAGTTTTGGCAACGCGGCGAGTTGCTCGAGCTGTTCGGCGAAGTCGGCGCGTTCCGGGCGGGCGCTGGCGACGATGCCGGCGATGAGCGGGTGGGCGTCGGCGAGCGATTGGATGTGACGGGCTTCGGCGAGTTGGTGGGAATCGTCGACGTCGCATTCCATGAAAACGGCCTTCGTGATCGGCGTGTCGGCGGAGGCGGCGAGATAGTCGGGCAGGCGGAAACTCCGGTTCAGCGCGGGGATGCCGGCGCACCACGAGCAGGGCAGGCGCTCGAGATCCCAGAGGTGGAGGTGGGTGTCGACGAGGTGCATGGGGAACGGGTTGTCGGAGGGGAGGCGAATGTTCGTATTACGAACATTCGCTCAGTGGGCGACCTGGGGCGGCGGGGCGGCGAGGTAGTTGCCGTAGGTGAGCAGGCCGACGGCGGCGAAGAGCAGGGTGATGGCGACGGTGACGACGAGTTTCGTGGAGGGGCGGCAGGACTTCCATTCGCCGATGGCGACGCCGAAGCCGCAGCTGAGGAGAATGAGGATGATCATGTGGATCGCCCAGCTGGAGAATTTGAACTCGCCCATGCGGACGTGTCCGAGGCCGTAGAAGAAGAACTGCAGATACCAGAGCAGGCCGGTGAGCGCCGAGAGGGCGTAGTTGCGCGCGAGGCTGGCGCCGCCGGCGGAGCGGAACTCGCCCGCGGAGCGGTCGCGACGGATGAGGTAGAGGCAGTAGATGAGCGTGGTGGTGAAGGCTCCGGAGTGGGAGAAGAGATAGATGACGTTGCCTTGGAAATGGCCGGCGCCGTATTTCGCGGCGATGTCGGCGACCGGTTGGCCGGCGGCGAGCGAGAAGCTGAAGACGGCGGAGAGCACGCCGGCGAGAATCACGATGGGCAGGCCGAGCCGGGGATTGAAGGCGGGCGCCTCGAAGGGGGCGATGGACTCGTCGTCCACCTTCGTGAGTTCGCGCTCCTTGCGAAAACCGGCGAGGCCGGTGACGAAGGTGGCGATCGCGCCGAGGACGACTCCGCCGATCACGTAGCCGCCGCCGGTGTTGGCGAGGGTTTCACCGAGTTTGCCGGCCATGACCGGCGGGATGAGCGTGCCGAGCACGCAGGAGAGGCCGATGGCGAGGGCGTAGGTGAGCGAGAAGCCGAGGTGGCGGATCGCGGCGCCGAAGGCGATGCCGCCGATGCCGTAGAGAACGCCGAGCAGGTAGGAGTTGCGCATCGCGGCGCCGGGCGCCTCGGCCAGCACGGTCCCGAGCTGGGGAATGGTGGCGCCGGCGAAGATCCAGGGCAGCACGAGCCAGCAGGCGGCGGCCTGGACGAGCCAGTAGGTCTGCCATTTCCAGTGTTTGACGTAGCGTTGCGGCGCGTAGCAAAGCGCGGCGGAGGCGGCGCCGACGGCATGCAGGAGCGTGCCGGCGAGGGGGGAGGCTTCGGGGGGCATGGGGTAGGGTTTGGGGTGGGGCTGGAACTGAGAATCGGAGATCTGAAATTCAGATCGGAGGTCAGAGGCCGAACTCGGCCTGGATCTTCGCGGTGTGCTGGCCGACGCGCGGGGAGCCGAGGGGCGACTTGAAACGGTGGCCGTCGATCGTGATCGGACAGCGCGTGGTGCGCATGGTCGGTCCGTCCTCGCGGGTGATCGGCTGCTCCCAGTCGAGCGTCTTGAAGGCGTCGGTGCGCCAGAGTTTTTCCCAGGACAACACCTCGGCGCACCAGTAGTCGGCGGGCTCGAGGCGCGAGAGCCAGTGGGCGGTCGGTCGGGCGGCGAGGTGGGCGGCGATGAGGCGCTTGATCTCGTCGCGGCGCGTGAACCAGGTCTGCGGATCGGAGAAGGCGGCGAGCGCGGGCAGCTCGAGGAGTTCGCCCAGTTTCAGGATCGAGCCCATCGCGAGCGCGAGAAAGCCGTCGGCGGTGGCGTAGATGCCGTAGGGCGCGCCGAGGTAGGCGTTGCCGTTGTTGATCGCGCTGCGTTCGGGGGCCTTGCCGCCGTCGTTGAGGAAGGTGGTGGTGAGCTCGAACTGCAGGTCGAGAATCGACTCGAGCAGGCTGACCTCGACGAGGCCGCCCTTGCCGGTGACGCCGCGGCGCACGAGCGCGGCGAGGAGGCCCTGCACGAGGTGGGCGCTGGCGGTGAGATCGGCGACGGAGAGGCCGAAGGGCAGGGGCGGTTGGTCGGCGTTGCCGTTGAGGTAGGCGAGACCGGAGCGGGCCTGGGCGAGGAGGTCCTGGCCGGGTTTCTCCACCCATTCGCCGGTCGGGCCGTAGCCGGTGACGACGCCGTAGACGAGGCGCGGGTTGAGCGCGGCGCAGGCGTCCGGACCGAGGCCGATGCGCTCCATCACGCCGGGGCGGAAATTCTGGATCAACACGTCGGCGCGCGCGACGAGTTGCTTCACCTTCGCGAGGTCGGCGGGATTTTTCAGGTCGGCGGCGTAGCTCTGCTTGTTGCGATTGATCGAGTGGAAGAGCGTGCTGTCGCCGTCGAGCGAGAGGTTGGAGATGTAGAGCTGGCGGCAGATGTCGCCGCCGCCGGGGCGCTCGATCTTGATGACGCGCGCGCCGAGGTCGGCGAGACGCGTGGCGGCCCAGGGCCCGGCGAGGAACTGGGCGAAATCGAGGACGAGGAGGCCTTCGAGCGGCTTCATGCGAGGTGTGTGGCGGAGGCGAGCGAGTGGAGATAGAGGGCGTCGAGCTGCGCGAGGGCCTCGGCGTCGGAGAGCGTGCCGCGTAGGGCGGCGTGCACGATGGGGCCGCCGCGTTCCTGGAACTCCATGTAGCCGTTGTGGCGCGGGCGGAGGAAGGCGTGGTCGAGCACGGGCAGGGTGCGGGCGAAATAGTCGCCGCTGACGGCGTTGTTCGAGGCGTCGAGCCAGGCGGCGCGGTGGCCGGGCTGGCCGCCGGAGGCGGTGTAGAGCGTGCGTTGGACCTCGGCGGAGGCGGTGAACCGGGCGTAGGCGAGGGCGGCGGCGCGGTTCGGGCGCAGGGCGGAGACGGCGAGGCCGGTGCCGCCGAGCGTGGTGCGGAGGGCGGCGCCGTTCAGGGACGGCGGTGTGCCGAAAGTAAGCCGGTGCGCGGCGTAGCCGGGGCGGGCGTAGTTGGAGTAACCATACGCGAGTGGGCAGTAGGCGGCGCGGGTGTTGGCGGCGGAGGCGACGAGATCGTGCGAGGCGATGGGGTTGCGCGTCCAGCAGCCGGGATCGCAGAGCGTGATGAGCTCGCGCAGGCGGGCGAGGGCGGCGCGGCCGGTGTCGGCGGAGGCGACGCGTTCGCGGGTGGCGAAGGGCGTTTCGCCGGAGGCCACGCAGAACGTGTAGAAATTCATCAGGCAGTTGATCGGCGCGGCGGGGATCTCGACATGGCCGGCGCGAGCGAGCGCGATCAACTCGTCCCAGGTGCGGGGCGCGGCGAAGCCCAAGCCGGCGAGCAGATCCTCGCGCCAGAACGCGACGGGCGTGGCGGCGTCGATGGCGAGCGCCCAGTGGTGGCCGCCGTAGGTGTAGCTCGGGTGCGAGGCGCCGACGGAGTTGGCCGCCTGGTCGGCGAGGAAGTCCGCCGGAAGGTGTTCGTCGAGCGGAAGCAGGGGGCCGTGGGCGGCGGCGTAGCCGACGAAAGGATGGTCGATCACCATCAGATCGTAATCGGCGGCGAGTTTTTCGACCGGGAACTCCTCGAAGGCCTTGAGGGAGCGCTTTTCCCAGACGATCTCGATGTCGGGGTGCAGTTCCTGAAAACGCTGGGCGGTGGCGACGACGGGCAGGTAGCCGCGCGTGTGGCCCCAGGTCATGCCGCGGAGGCGGGTGGGCTGGCTCATAGGGGAGGGATGGGTGTGGCGCCTTGCGCGCTCGACGCGTAGGCGGCCTCGACGAGGGCCATGGTGCGGGCGGCGTCCTCGACGCGGGTGGGCGGCTCGCCGGCCTCGCCGTTCGCGTGGCGCATGACCTCGGCCATCGTGCCGATGAAGGCGTGGGGAAACCAGGAGCCGGCGAGGGGTTCCTCGCGCCATTCCCGGGGCGCCGGCGAGTCCGCCGCCGGGTCGAAGGGGCAGACCTCGAGGTAGTCGCGCACGCCGCGCGGGTAGTCCATGAGGAGGCCGAGCTGGGTCTTGATCGCGCCGCGGGTGCCCTCCCACTTGATGTAGCTCTCCTGGTGGCGCAGGCCGAAGTCGTGGCCGTGGTTCGCGGTCACGGTGGCGCGGAGGCGCTCGCCGTAGTCGAGGATCATGGCGGTGCGCGTGGAGTGCAGGCGCGGCGCGCTCGGGGATTTGAGCGTCTTCGCGTAGATGCCCTCGGGCTCTCCGGCGAAGGAGCGGATCAAGTCGAGGTAGTGGATGCTGTGATACAGGATCTCCACGCGCGGGGACTTTTCGAGGAAGGTCCACAGGTGCCAGGGCATGTGGACGGTGACGCGCACCTCGATGTCGTGCAGCTCGCCGATGGCCCCGGCGGCGATGAGCTCGCGCGCGGCGAGCACGGCGGGGGCGTAGCGGAGCTGGAAATTGACCGCGGCGCGGAGGCGCTTGCGCCGGCATAGGGCGAGAAGTTCGCGTGCCTGGGCGAGGTTTTCGCCGAAAGGCTTTTGGATCAGCACGGGCGCGCCGTCGGGCAGGGCGGCGAGCACGCCGGGGAGGGCGGAGGCGGGGACGGCGACGTCGAAGACCGCGTCCGTCGGCGCGTTCGCCACGGCGGACTCGAGCGCAGGGGAGACGTTCGGGATGCCGAAGTCGGCGGCGAGCCGGCGGGCGCGGTCAAAATCGAGATCGTGCAGGCTCGCGACGGGGAAACCGGCCAGCCGGTAGGCGGGCAGGTGGGCGTCGCGAACGATCCCGCCGGCGCCGATCACGACGATCGGGCGGGGGCTGCGGGGCAGGAGCTTCTCCAATGGACGGGGCAGATCCACGGTTTTTATTTGCAAAACACAGTTTTATTAGCGAACGTAACGGCAAGCATAAAATGCCCAAAAGCCCCGCCTACCCCGTGCCGGCCTTGGAGAAGGGTCTCGATATTCTCGAGACCCTCGCCGCGGCGGACGCCCCGCAATCGCTGGCCGAGCTGGCGACCCGGCTGGATCGGAGCCGCAGCGAGTTGTTTCGCATGCTCGCGTGCCTGGAGCAGCGAGGCTACCTGTCGCGCGACGACGCCTCGGGGAAATACGCGCTCACGTTGAAGCTTTACGCGCTGACGCACGCGCATTCGCCGATGGCCAAGCTGCTCGGGGCGGGGCGGCGGCCGATGCAGGCGCTGACGGAAAAGACCGGCGAATCCTGCCACCTGAGCGTGCTCGAGCGGGGGCGCCTGCTGGTCGTGGCGCAGCAGGAGAGCCCGGCGCGGGTGCGGCTTTCGATCGAGGTCGGCGGCGAGTTCGACCCGGTGACGACGGCGTCGGGGCGACTGTTGTTGTCCGGTTTGGACGAGGTGGCGCTCGAGGAGGTGTTGGAGGCCTCGGCGGCGGGCAAGTCCTTGGCGGGCCGGGCGCGGACGACGTTTCGCGCGGGTCTGGTCGAGATCGGACGCTCCGGCGTGTCGACGGCGGAGAGCGAGACGATCGAGGGCGTGCGCGACGTGGCGGTGCGCGTGGGCTGGGCGGGCGTGGGCGGCGCGGCGCTGGCGGTGACGCGGCTGATGAAACGCGGGCCGCGCGAGGACGAGAGCGCCTTGGTGAAAGCGTTGCAGGCCGCCGCCGCCGAGATCACGCGGACGCTTGGGCTTTCCCTTTCCTGACCCCGATTATCCGACCATGACCCCACGCTACTTCGAAGACTACGTCGTCGGCTCCGAGCGCCGCTCGACCGGGCGCACCATCACCGAGACCGACATCGTGATGCACGCCGGGCAGACGGGCGACTTTTACCCGCATCACATGGATGCGGAATGGTGCAAGACACAGGACTTCAAGCAACGCATCGCGCACGGCACGTTGATCTTCTCGGTCGCGGTCGGGCAGACGGCGGGGGAGATCAACCCGGTCGCGTTTTCCTACGGCTACGACCGCATGCGCTTCATCAAGCCGGTCTTCATCGGTGACACGATCACGGCGCGTTGCACGGTGAAGGAGAAGCGCGACCACCCGAAGCGGGCGGACCATGGCGTCGTGGTGGAGTTTGTGGAGTCGATCAACCAGCGCGGGGAGACGGTGCTCGCGGCCGAGCATTTGCTGCTCGTGAAACGACATCCCGCGGCGGCCGCCTGAGTGCGGCTGGCGCCCGGCTCTCCCTTCGATATCACCACCCCATGCTTCGCTGGCTGTTCTGCGCCCTGATCTCGACCCTGACCGTGTTTGCAGCTTCTCGCGAGGAGCGTCGGCTCGACGCGGGCTGGCGTTTTCATCGAGGCGAAGCGCCCGGGGCCGAGGCGGAGAAGTTCGACGATGCGAGCTGGTCTTCGGTGGTTTTGCCCCACGACTGGAGCATCGCCGGACCGGTCGATCCCCAGGCGCCGGCGGCGGGGCATGGCGGGTATTTTCCGACCGGGGCGGGCTGGTATCGATTGGACTTGGAGGCGCCCGAGGCGTGGGCGGGGCGGCGGGTGGAGATCGAGTTTGAAGGCGCGGCGATGGGCGCGGAGGTCTGGCTCAATGGCGCCTCGTTCGGACGCTGGGCTTACGGCTACACGCCGTTCCGCTTCGATCTGACGCCGCATCTTCGGCTTGGCGCGGGCAACACGCTCGCGGTGCGGGTGGACAACGGCGCGCAGCCGAACAGCCGCTGGTATTCGGGCTCGGGCCTTTATCGGCCGGTCTGGCTGCGCGTGACGGATCCGGTGCACGTGCCGGCGGGCGGACTTTGGGTGACGACGGAAGCGTTGTCCGAAAAACAGGCGCGCCTGCGGGTGCATGCGGAACTGGCCAACGCGTCCGCTGCTTCGCGTGAGGTGCTGATCGAGACGGAGTTGCGCGATGCGCGTGGGCGGGTGCTGGCGAAGGATCGCCGTGCCGCGTCGGTGGCGGCGTCGGGGGAGTTGCGCGGGGAATTCGACTTGGCGGTGCGCGATCCGCGGCTCTGGTCGCCCGAGTCGCCAATTTTGCACCGCGTCGTCGCTCGGGTGCTGGCGGCGGACGGAGCGCGGGTGCTCGACGAGACCTCGCATGACTTTGGCATTCGCACCGTGCGCGTCTCGGCGGAGCGCGGCTTTGAGCTCAACGGCCGGCCGTTAAAATTGCTCGGTGGCAACGTGCACCACGACACCGGTCCGCTCGGCGCGGCGGCTTTTGCCCGCGCGGAGGAGCGCAAGGTCGAGTTGATGAAGGCGGCCGGCTTCAATGCCGCGCGCACGGCGCACAACCCGCCCTCGGCGGCCTTTCTCGAGGCCTGCGACCGGCTCGGGCTGCTGGTGGTGAACGAGATTTTCGACGGCTGGGAGAAGGCGAAGAACAAGCAGGACTACAGCGTGTCGTTCAAAGACTGGTGGCGGCGCGACGTGGACGCGTGGGTGCGACGCGACCGCCATCACGCTTCGGTGGTGATGTGGAGCACGGGCAACGAGATGTTCGAACGCGGCGGCGCCTCCGGCCGACGCATCGTGCGCGAGCTCGCGGCGCGGATTCGCGAACAGGATACGAGTCGGCCGGTCACGGCGGGCGTGAACGGGCTTGGGGAGCCGGAGAAGTGGCCGCAGTTGGACGAGCTTTTCGCGGCGCTCGATGTGGCGGGCTACAACTACGAGCTTCAGCACCACGCGGCGGACCATGCGCGCGTGCCGGGCCGGGTGATCATGGCTTCGGAGTCTTATCAGACCGAGGCTTTCGCCAACTGGGTCGCGATGACGGAGCATCCTTACGTGATCGGCGACTTCGTCTGGAGTGCGATCGACTATCTCGGCGAGGCCGGCATCGGGCGGGTCTTCCCGCCAGGGCAGGAGGCGAAGAAGCACTGGGAGATGGAGATGTTTCCCTGGCATGGCGCCTATTGCGGCGACATCGACCTGGTCGGTTGTCGCAAGCCCGTCTCGCACTACCGCGAGATCGTCTGGGACCGAGGCGAAAAACTCTACGCCGCCGTGCGCGTGCCGCCTCCCGGCGACGGAGCGAGCGATTGGAACACGACGCCGTGGTCGGTCGTTCCGATGCTGCCGACCTGGACCTGGCCGGGACGTGAAGGCCAGGTGCTGCGGGTCGAAGTGTATTCGCGTTACGACGCGGTGCGGTTGGAGCTGAACGGCCGCGTGATCGGCGAAAAGCCGACGACGCGCGCGGAGGAGTTCAAGGCCGCCTTTGATGTGCCCTACGCACCGGGCGAGCTGAAGGCGGTCGGGCTTCGCGGCGGGCGCGCGGTGGAGAGCTTTGTTCTGCGCAGCGCGGGCGAGCCCGAGAAACTGCGCCTGAGCGTGGACCGTTCCCGTTTGCGCGCGGACGGGCAGGATCTGGCCTACGTGACGATCGAGGCGCTCGACCGGCGCGGCGTGTGGCAGCCTTGGGCGACGCCGCGGGTCCGCGTGGAGGTGACGGGCGCCGGGACTTTGGCCGCGCTGGGTTCGGGAGATCTGACCTCGCTCGACTCCTACGCCGGGTCGGAGCGTGCGCTGTATGGAGGTCGTGCCCTGGCGGTGGTTCGCGCGACCGATCAGGCCGGGCCGGTCGTGGTGACGGTGTCCGCGCCGGGTTTCGAGCCGGTGAAGGTGAAACTGAAAACCGTTCGGCCCTAGGCCTCTCGCTTTATGAAATACCCCGTTCGCCTTCTGGTTGTTCTCCTTTGCGTGTTCGCCGTCCGCCTCGTGGCGGAGCCGGGCGCCGCGGGTGGCGCGCCCAAGCCGATTCCGCCGCTGATGTATGGTTCGGCTTGGTATCCCGAGCAGTGGCCGGAGGCGGAGTGGGACGCGGATCTCGCGCGTATGCAGGCGGCCGGGCTGAACATGGTGCGCATCGGCGAGTTTGCATGGAGTTCGCTCGAGCCTGCCGAGGGTCGCTACGAACTCGATTGGATGGAGCGCGCGGTCGCGGCGGCGGCCAAGCACGGCCTGGTGACGATCATCGGCACGCCGACCGACACGCCGCCGGCCTGGATGACGACGAAGTATCCCGAGATCCTGCGCGTGGCGGAGGATGGCACGCGCTTGGAGCACGGCTCGCGCCGGCATTTTTCCATCGGGAGCGAGAAGTATCGCGAACTCTGCCGTGGCATCGTCGAGCAACTCGCGGTGCGCTTCGGCAAGAACCCGAACGTCGTGGCCTGGCAGATCGGCAACGAATACACCGAGGACTCCTTCGATCCGGAGTCGCGCACGCGCTTCCATCGCTGGTTGGAGAAAAAATACGGCGCGCTCGACGCGCTCAACCAGCGCTGGATGACGGCGTATTGGAGCCAGACTTACACGGAGTGGAGCCAGGTGCCGATGACGACCGGCCGCGCGAACCCGGGCTTGTTGCTCGAGCACAAGCGCTTCGTCACCGACACGTGGCGGGATTTTCAGCGCAACCAGACCGAGGTGCTGCGCCGTCATGTGGAGCCGCGTCAGGTGATCACGACCAATCTCGGCGGGCTTGGCTGGGCGAACCGTTTTAACCGTCAGCTCGTGTCCGCGGACCTCGATGTGATCTCCTGGGACGAGTATCTCGGCTCGGGCTGGTTCGACAAAACCAAGAACGGCACCGGGCATCTCGATCCGCTGCGCAGCGGGGCGTCGCACGATCTGGTGCGCGGCTGGAAGCAGAAGAATTTTTGGGTGATGGAGATGCCGCCGGGCTTTGTGGACTGGGGTTCGGTGAGTAATTCGCTCGATCGCGGCGAGACGCGTGCGATGGCCTGGCACGCGGTCGGACACGGCGCGGATTGCGTGGCCTTCTGGCAGTGGCGCAGCGCGCTCAACGGGCAGGAGCAGTATCACGGCTCGCTGGTCGGGCCGGACGGCGAGCCGGTGCCGGTCTATGCCGAGGCAGCTCAGGCGGGCGTGGAGTTCGCCAAGGCCGGTCCGGTGCTGGCGGGAACGGAGCCGGTGTCGGAAGTCGCGGTGCTCCACGACTACGACAGCCGCTGGGCGATCGAGTTTAACCCCTTCAGCAACCGCTACGACCAGATGCAGATCCTGATCGATTACTACCGGGCGCTGCGGGAGCGGACGCAGGCGGTGGACATCGTGACGCCCGCGATGGACTTGTCGCGCTACAAGCTGGTGGTCGCGCCGAGCTTGAACGTCGTGTCGCCGGAGCTGGCGGCGAAGCTGGCGGATTACGTGCGCGCGGGCGGGCACCTCGTGCTCGGGCCGCGCACCGGAATGAAGGATGCGTTCAATGCCCTCAACCGGGAGCGTCAGCCGGGTCCTCTGCTGCCGAGCGTGGGCGCGCGGGTGGAGCAATTTTATGCGCTGCTCGAGGAGGTGCCGCTGGCCGGCGACTGGGGCGCGGGCAAGGCGACGGTCTGGGCGGAGCGGTTGGACCGGCTCGCGCCGGACGTGGAGGTCGTGCTGCGTTTCGGCGCGGGCAACGACTGGTTGAGCGGTGCGCCGGCGGCGATCAGCCGCAAACTCGGGCAAGGCGCGATCGGTCTGCTTGGCTCGGTGGTGGACACGGCCTTGATGAACGAACTCGCGCGCCGCTGGGTGACGGAGGCGGGAGTCGCGACGCAGGGGGTGATCGCGGCGCCGGCCGGGGTGAAGGTGAGCCGCCGTGTCGGCGCGGGCCGAGAAGTCTATGTGATCACTAATTTCTCGAAGGGCGCGCAGGAGATCGCGTTGCCCGGCGCGATGAAGGATGTGCTCGCGGACGGTGGCGGCGCCGAGGTGACGAGCGTAAAGCTGCCGCGTTACGGCGTGGCGGTGCTGAGCCGGGCGCTGGCGCGCTGAGAGGCATGGAGTGCGGCGACGTGTCACCGCTTTTGTGACGAGCCGACACGTCGGCTCGTCGAAGGCGTCGTCGAGCCGCCGCAGTCCAAACTACTCGGCGTGGAGGAGCTTGAGCAGGTCGCGGTAGGGCTCCTTCAGGCCGGCGGCGTCGCGGATGGCGGAGGGAGTTTCGGGACCGTTGCGCTCCCACGTGAGGCCGTAGCCCTTGGTGTTGATCAGCTTTTGGTCGGTCTCGGTCCAGTTGTCGCGGATGGTCAGGTAGGACGATCCCTCGTCGGGGTAGATGTGGCCCCAGTGCGGTTTCTCGGCGTAGGGATTCAGGACCACGCCGCCGAGCGCGTTCTCGGTGATCCAGGTGCCGGGCGAGGCGGAGAGGTGGTAGATGCCGCCGAAGTCGTAGAGGATACGGCCGAAGCGGGTGATGCGGTTGGCGTGGACGCGGTTGTCGCGCTGCGCGGTCGCGAGGTAGGTCCAACCCCAGCCGAGGCTGATGCCGGAGTAGGGCAGGTCGCTGAGGTCGTTGTGCTCGATGACGGACTCGCGGATGAAGCCGGCGGCGATGCCGAGGCAGCCCCAGTCCTCGTTGGCGCAATCGGTGATGAGGTTGTTGGCGATGCGAAGGCGGGCGTCGACCTCGCGGTCGTCGACGGGGTTGTAGGGCAGGTGGGTTTCCTCGCCGCCGTCCATGAACTTGCCGAGCTGGAGGCCATTGCCGGCGATGTCTCGGAAGACGCAGCCCTCGACGGCGAAGTCGCGCAGGCCGCGCTCGGCGTCGATGCCGGCGGAGGCGAGGTGCTCGAAGCGGCAGCGTTCGAAATGGATTTGCTCCGCGGCCTCGACGCGAACCGCGCCGGGCGGGCGGCCGACCCAGGCCTGGTTTTCGAGGCCCTTTTTCTCCGGCGTGCCGGGAGGGAGCATCTTGTAGGCCTCGGTCATGTAGAGGCCGGCCTGGTGCGGGACGTGTCCGGCGAGCGCGGGGCGCATCCAAGCCGTGTGGGCAAAGCTCAGGCCGCGGAACTCGACGTGGCGGACGGGGCGCTCGAGCGAGCCGATGACTTCGAGCAAGGTTTCCTGCACCGGCACGACCGCGCGGGCGGAGGCGAGCTCTTCGCCGGGGCGCGGCCAGTAGTAGATGCGGCGCGCGGCGATGTCGTGATACCACTCGCCGGGAGCATCGAGCAGGCAGAGGGCGTTTTGCAGAAAGAAGGGCGCGCGGTAGGCCTCCGTCATGATCGGCGCCGGCCAGGGGTGCTCGAACTGGATGCGACTCTCCGGCTGGTGGAAACGCAGGCGGACGGCGGCGGTGGCACCTTCGGCGCCGCCGAGCGGGGTGAATTCGCGCACGCGCAGGAGGGCGATTTCCCACTGTTGGTAGATCACCATCTCGAGGGTGCTCAGATCGCCGGTGATGCCGGGGCGGGCGGGGATGGTGGTGTGCTGGTCGACCTTGTTCCAAGTGAGCAGGCGATCCATCTCGCCGACGTTGGGCGTGCGGGCGCGGACGGCCTTGCGGTCGTTGATCCAGAGCTGGCGGAACTCGCGCGGGCGTCCGCCGACGAGCGGCGCTTCGGTGACCCACACGTGGTCGAGGGCGGCGGCGGGGAGGCCGGCGGTGGCCGCGGCGGCGGCGGCTGACGAAGAGGCGGAGAGTTTTTGCCAACCCGAGGAAAGCGGGAGGCCGCCGTCGATCACCGGTGTTTCGCCTGGTGCGGCTTCGAAGACGGTCGGGCTTTGCGCGGTGCCGGAGTCCTCGGGGCGGATACACCACGCGGCGTCGAGCGCGTAGTCGCCGCCGCGGAGGACGATGCGCACGGGCTCGGTCAACGGTTCGGTGGCGAGGCGGCGGAGCTCGCGTGCGCGGCGCTGGGCGGCGACGAGCGAGAGCGGGTCCTCGGCGGTGCCGGCGGCTTTCTCGCCGCCTGAGGGCGCGGCCCAGAACTCGGCGGCGTCAAGTGGCGCGGGGATGGCCAAGAAGACGGCGAGGAGGGCGAGGCCGCTTGCGGCGACTCGGGGCGAACGCAGGCGGGGGCGGGGGGGCGTCTGCATGGGGGAGCGGGAGGGGCGAGGTGAGAGCCGGAGAGAAGGCGACCGGAATTCCCCGGGTCGGTCAAAAGACTAAGTTCGTTTTGGGAGTGCGGCGACGCGTCGCCGCTTTTGACGAAGAGACTCGGCTCGTCGCGGAGGAGAGCGAGTGGAGCGGCGGGAGCGAGGGAGGAAGCTTAGACGCGGGAGCGGGCGAGCCGACACATCGGCTCGTCGAAGGCGGCGACGTGTCGCCGCACTCCAGGGTCAGGCGGCCTGTCGGCGGCGTTGTTCCAGTTCCTCACGAATGCGCGGCTCGAGTTTCTCGAAGCGGCGGTAGAAGAGGACGGGCACGATGCTCAGGGCGAAGCAGATCGCGGGCAGCCAGACCACGCCGACCGTGATGG
>CAYTLL010000068.1:0-17803 GCA_964438755.1 uncultured Akkermansia sp.
CAGGCCGAACATGGTTCCGGCCGTGAGAAGATCTATCTCGTCGCTCCCGACGCCGCCGACCTCGAGGCCGTGCGCGCCGAACTCACCGCGCAGCTCAAGTTCGTCACCCGCGCCGAGAAAATCACCAAGGTGCTCGCCACCGGCTTCATCGGCGTCGTCGCCAAAAATGCCGAGGAGATCGCCAAGGTCGCCAACTTCGTGGCGCCCGAGCACTTGGAGCTCATGGTGAAGGAGACGCTGCAAAAAACGCTCCTCAAGACCATCACCACCGCCGGCGCGATCATGCTCGGCAACCACACGCCGACCGCGGTGGGCGACTTCACCGCCGGCCCCAGCCACGTGCTGCCCACCGGAGGCGCGGGACGCTTCTTCAGCGGCCTGCGCATCGCCGATTTCCAGCGCCGCACGAGCATCATCAAATACGACAAGGTCTCGATCAAGAAGGCCGCGCCCGTCGTCGCCGCGTTCGCCGCGCTCGAGAAACTCGACGCCCACGGCCGCAGCGTGAAGATCCGCGCGCTTTGAGGCGCCGCAGGCGCCTCAAAGCGCCAGAGCGGAAGAACGGCAGAAGACAGAACGACAGCGTAGGAATTCCGCGCGCCGTCTTTCAGTCTCTGTCGCCCTGTCTTCTGTCGCTCTTTCGTTCTCCTTCCTTCCATGTCCGCGATTTCCTCCCTCGCCCTGCCGCATGTCGCGGCGATGCACGCCTACACGCCGGGCCTTCAGCCCACCGAGCCCGGCTGGGTGAAGCTCAACACCAACGAGTGCCCGTATCCGCCCAGCCCGCGCGCGGCGGCGGCGGTCATCGCCGAGCTCTCCGGCGAGGGCGAAAAACTCCGCCTTTATCCTAATCCCAAGGCGACGCCGCTCCGTCAGCTTGTCGCCAGGCTCCACGGTCACGGTCTCACCGAGGCGAACGCGCTGATCGGCAACGGCTCGGACGACGTGCTCAATCTGTTGGTCCGCGTCTTTGGCGGCCCCGCTTCGCCGATCTCCGTCACGCTGCCAAGCTATTCGTTGTATCCGGTTCTCATTACGATCCAGGACGGCAAATGCGCGCCGGTGGAGTTCGACCGTTCGATGCGCCTGCCGATCGAGAAACTCGCCGCCGTCTCGGCCAAGGCCTGCTTCCTCACCTCGCCCAACGCGCCGACGGGCGTTGGTTTCTCCAACGCGGAGATATCCGAGCTGCTCGCGCGCTTTCCGGGCATCCTCGTCCTCGACGAGACCTACGCGCCCTTCGCTCGTGAAAACGCCGTGGGCTTGCTCGCCGCGAATCCGCGCCTCGTCATCACGCGCACGCTTTCCAAGGCGCAGGGGCTCGCGGGCATCCGTCTGGGCTACTGTCTGGCGCACCCCGAGATCATCGACCTGCTCGACCGCGTGCGGGACAGCTACAACGTCAATCGCCTCACCCAGGTCGCCGCGCACGCCGCGCTGCAGGACACCGGCTACTACGACGCGATCATCGGGAAGATCATCCGCACGCGCGACTACTGGCGCGGCGAATACGTGGCGCGCGGCTGGTTCACCTATGAGAGCCAGAGCAATTTTCTCTTCACCGAGCCGCGCAACGCGAAGGGCGAGACCGGCCCGGCGGTGGCGAAGTCGCTCTACGAGTTCTTCCTCTCGCGAAAGATCCTCGTGCGCGCTTTCCCGAATCATCCGCTGACGGCGAGTTTCTTGCGCATCAGCGTTGGCACCGACGAGGAGATGCTCGCGGTGAACGAGGCGATCGAGGCTTGGTTGAAGGGTTGAAGGTAGGGCGGGACCGCTGGGCCCGCCAAGACAACGGCCGGCCCAGCGGTCCGGCCCTACCTCAAGCCTTCGCTTCGCGCTTCAGGCGGCGTTCCCAATACCACGCGTAGAAAACCGGGACGGAGAACAGCGACGCGAAGTCGAAGATCATGCCGCCGATCACCGGGAGCATCATCGGGGCCATCAGCTCGGCGCCGCGGCCGGTCGACCAGAGCACCGGCACGAGCGAGAGCATCGCGGTGGCGTTGGTCATGATCGCCGGACGCCGGCGGCGCAGACCCGCCTCGAAAATGCGGCGGTTCACCTCGTCCATCGTTCCCGGGTGGGTCTTGAATTTCTCCTGGATGTAGGTGCCGAGCAGGATGCCGTCGTTGAACATCACGCCGAGCAGCACGAGAAAGCCCACCGTCACCGCGGTCGTGAGCTGCGCGTCCCAGAGCCATACGAGCACGAAGCCGCCGGCGGTCGTCACGGTCGCGTTGCAGCCGACGATGACCGCCGTGATCAGCCAGGAGCGCGTGCCGATGAAGATCAGCACGATCATCACCGAGAAGGAGATCGCGATGACCCAGCCGAGGGTGCGATCGGCCTTCAGTTTTTGCTCGTAGCGGCCGACCCAGCGATAGCTGGCGCCGGCGGGGAGCGTGAGTTCGCCGGCGGACATCGCGGCGCGCAGGCGTTCGTCCGAGGCGCGCACGATGTCGACCTCGGAGGCGCCGGGCGCGGCGTTGAACATCACGTATTGGACGCGTTTTCCGCCTTCCGAGCGGATCGCCATCGGACCGATGACGTAGGTGAGTCCTAGCTCGCTCGGTCGCTCGGCGACGACCTCCGCGGCGACCGAGGCGGGCGGCTTTTCGCCGGCGGGGAGAGTGAGCTCGGCGCGGCGCTCGTCGAGGATCGTGAAATTGCGCTGCCACGCGAGCGGGAGCGTGGCGAGGACCTCGGCCGCGGAGCGACTCAGTGCCAGCGTGTAGACGGTGGGCGCGGCGAGCAGGCTGGAAAGGGGAATCGCCCCGTGCTCGCCGGTCATGCCGACCTGAAGTCCGAGCAACTCGTCGGGATCGTCGCGGCGTTCGCGTAGGTAGCGGATGCGGACCGGGTAGCGCAGCGCGCCCTCGACGGAAAAGGTGACGGGCATGCCGCCGTAGGCGGACTCGACCGCCTCGAGCACCATCTCCTGCGTGAAGCCGAAGCGCGCGAGTTTCTCGGGATCCAGGCGGATCTCGGCGTAGGGTTTGCCGCCCTCGCGCTGCATCTGCACGTCGGCCGCGCCGGGCGTGGCCTGGATGATTTTCTCGGCCTTTTCGGCGAAACGTTCGAGCGCGGCCGCGTCGTCGCCGAGCACCTGGAGGGCCATGAGGCTGCGGATGCCGGTGGAAAGCATGACGACACGCGTCTCGATCGGCTGAAGCCAGCTGGGGGCGACGCCGGGCAGATCGGTGGCGGCGGCGAGGGCGGCGCGGACCTCGGCGAGGGTGCGCGGGCGGCGCTCCGTTCCGCCGTCGGGGCGGTGGATCTCGACGACGGGCCAGTCCTTGTAGGGTTTTAGCAATACGACCGTCTCGATCATGCCGATGGGGGCGGGGTCGAGCGCGGTCTCGGCGCGGCCGAGCTTGCCCATGACGCCGGCCACCTCGGGCACGGAGGCGATGCCCTTGTTCTGGATCGCCATCACCCGTTGGGTTTCGCCGAGGCCGGCGGTGGCGGGCACGGAGGGCATGAAGAGCAGGCTGCCTTCGTCGAGAGGAGGGAGGAAGCTGGAGCCGATGCCGGGGAAGGCGCGCGTCAGGAGCGCGTCGAGATGCGTCGCGCGCAGGTCGCCGCCCACGGCGGAGACGGCGGCGCGGAGCGGCGTGCTTACGCGGGGCCAGCCGAGGCCGATCAAGTAGCCGCCGGTGGCGAGAAAAAGAAGGACGGCGGCGAAGACGACCTTGTGGCGCTGGATGCGCGTGTAGGCCCAGTCGTAGCCGACGTGGATGGCGTGACTGGTCGGGTTGTCCTCGTATTCGACGAGTTTTTCCCGACCGAGGCGCCAGACCGCGAATCCGACGAGGGCGGAGAGCGCGGGGGCGAACAACCAGCCCGGGATCGTCAGCGCCCAGCGTCCGTGGTCCATCGGGAAGTGGTAGCCGTCGCGGACGAACCCGCCGAAGACCAGGCCGGCGAAGAGGCCGGAGATCAGGAGCAGCGGGGTTTTGCGGATCTGCCAGGGCGGGAGGAGCAGACGGCAAAGCGCGGGCACGAGGAAGACGCCGACGAGCACCGCGCCGCTGATCGCGAGGGTCTTGGTGAGGGCGAGCGGGATGAAGAGGCGGCCGGCCTGATCGGTGAGCGCGAAGATCGGGAGAAAGCCGATCACGGTCGTGGCGGCGGAGGTGACGAGCGGCCGCGCGACCTCGCGTGAGGCGGCGACGATGGTCTCGATGATTTCCTCGTTCCACGGCGAGGTCGGCATCGGACGGTTTTCCCGCCTGCACTTCGCCTGCAAGTCGACGAGGTGCTGCGTGATGTTTTCCGTCATGATGATGCCGAAATCCACCATCACGCCGATGGCGATGAAGATGCCGGCGAGGCTCATCAGGTTCGCGCTCACCCCGAGGAGGTGCATGACGAGAAAGGCGAAGAGCATGCCGAGCGGCAGGCTGACGGCGGTGGCCAGGCTGGCGCGCAAATGGAGAAGGAAGACGACCACCACGAGCATGGTGGTGACGATCGCTTCCCGGAGGTTGTCGACGACGGTGGCGTTGGTCTCCTCGATGAGCTGGGAGCGGTCGTAGAAGGCGACCGGTTCGAGCTTTTCCGCGGCGAGGGCGGGGGCGAGGTCGGCGAGACGCTTTTTCACGCCCTCGATCACGCGCTTGGGGTCCTCGTTCACGCGGAGGGCGACGATGGCGCCGACTTGTTCCTGCGTGGCGTCGGCGAGCAGGCCCTGGCGAAACTGGCCGCCGAGCCGGACCTCCGCGATCTGTCCGAGCCGAACGCCGGCTCCCTTCATGCGGTCGCCGCGGATGACGATGTTTTCCACGTCCTTCACGGAGCGGATGAAGCCGGCGCCGCGGATCATGGTCTCGACGCCGCTTTGCTCGACGCTCATCGCGCCGACGTCGCGGCCGGCGGCGCGCACCGCGGTCATGAGCTGGTCGAGGGTGATGCCCTGCTCCTCGAGCCGCGTGGGATCGACGTCGATCTGGTATTCGCGAACGACGCCGCCGGCCGGGGCGACCTCCGCGACGCCAGGCGCGGCGCGAAGGGACGGGACGACGATCTGGTCCAGGATGTAGCGCTTGGATTCGGTGTCGCGCGGGCCCTGGAGGGTGAAGGCGTAGACCTGGCCCATCGCGGTGGCGTCGGGGCCGAGCTTGGCGACGACGCCCGCGGGAAGGACGCCCTGGATCTGCGACAAGCGCTCGAGGGTGCGGGTGCGGTTCTCGTAGAGATCGCGGCGGTCCTCGAAGATCACGTAGACGTAGCTCCCGCCGTAGAGGGAGAGCCCGCGCACGGTTTGCACGCCGGGCAGCCCTTGGAGCTCGCGGGCGAGGCGCGAGGTGACCTGTCGGTCGACGTCCTCGGGCGACTGGCCCGGCCAATCGGCCCAGACGATGACCTGGTTGTCCGAGAGGTCGGGGATGGCGTCCACCGGCACCTGTCGCCAGGCCCAAAGCCCGGCGAAGGCGAGGCCGAGGGCGACGGCGAGCGTGAGGAAGAGGTTGCGGATGGCGAAGGAGATCATCGCGAGGGCGGAGGGGCCGGAGGATTGGCCGCAAGAGAACGCAAAGAGCGCAGAGAACGATCCATAAGCAGGGTGCTTCTTTTGCGCTCTCTGTGTTCTTTCGCGGCTAAGCTTCAGTGATTGTGGGCCGGAGCCGGGGCGGTGGCGCCGTTGGGGAAGAGGAGGCTGGGGGTGCCGGCGAGCTGGGCCTGGCTGTCGACGAGGAAGGCGCCTTGCGTGGCGACCTCGTCGCCGGGTTTGAGACCGGCGCGGACGACGTAGAGATCGTTGCCGTTCTCGTCTTCGAGACGCGGGCCGAGGGCGAGCGGCGCCAATTCGAAGCGGACCTGGCCCGACTGGTCGCGGCCGGCGATTTTCCAGGCGACGTTGCGCACGCCGGTGGAAAGCACCGCGGTCTTCGGCACGAGGGCGAACTCACCCCAGGTGCCGCGGTCGGTCGGATCGGCGGGCTTGAGGTCGGGGCCGAGCACGACCTCGAAGCGGGCGCCCACCAGGCTGCCGGGCGAGAGGACGTCGCGGGCGCCGCCGAGGTGGATGCGGACCTCGCGGGCGCGGATGGCGGTGTTGATCTCGCCGGCGACTCGGGCTACCTCGGCCTTGAGTTGCGGGAGCGGGCCGGCGTCGTCGCTGTCGATGCGCACGGGCTGGCCGGCGCGGATCCAGTTGGCGCGGGTTTCGGGCACGTGGACGACGAGCACGAGCTTGTCCGGGTCGACCAGCCGCAGGAGCGGGGTGTCGGGCATGACCTCGCGGCCGACCTCGAGGGCTTCGTTGACCATCTCGACGTCGGCTTGAAGGACCTGGCCGGCGAAGGGGGAGTGGATGACGACGGTGTCGCGCGCGGCTTTGCCGGCGACGAGATCGTCGGCGACCTCGGCGAGGTTCCAGCGCGCGAAGCGTTCGCGCAGGCTGGCGACGAGGGCGGCGTCGTCGAGCTTGAGCGCGGCCTGCAGCTCGCCCTGGGCGGCGACGACCTCGGGGCTGTAGAGCTCGACGACGGGCGCGCCGGCCTCGACCTCTTCGCAGCAGCCGAAGGTGGCCTCGAAGCGTTTCACGATGCGCCCGGCGACACGCGGGATGACGAGCTTGGTGAAGCGGTGGTCGTATTCGGCCGCGCCATACGCGCGGACGGTGGCGCGGGCGGGGCCCGAGCGAACCACGGAGGTTTCCAGGCCCATGCGGTGGGTCTGCTCCTCGTTGACCTGGCCGGCGACGATCTTGGCGAGGGTCATGCCGCAGACGGGGCATTTTCCGGGCTTGTCGCCGATGAAGTCCATCATCGGGCAGGTCCAGCGTTCACCGGCGACGGGCGCGGCGTCGGCGTGGGCGTGGCCGGCGGCGGAATGGAAAAGCGCGGAGGCGGGGAGCAGGGCGACCGTGACGGCGCCGGCGATCAGGCCGGCGAGGACGGCGGCCCAGGAGGGAAGGGGGCGCATGGCGGGCGGAGCGGGCGGCGTTATTTGGGCGCGACCTCGTTGCGGAGGGCGTGGGGACCGTAGCGATCGGGATCCTTGGCGAACTTGGCCGGGCAGGCGGCGCAGCCGAAGCCGACCTTTTTGCCCTGATAGGTCGCGGGCGGAATATCGGGATCGACCTCCATGCCGCAGACCGCGCAGACGGTGTTCACGACGGCGGCGCCGTCGGATTTGAGATTTGGAATTGGAGATTTTTGATCGTGGGCCACGACGGCGGCGCTGGTGGCGGGCTCGGCGTAGGGCTGATGCCGCGCCGTGCGGGCGCCGAGCGAGAGGGCGGCGCCGAGCGCGAAGGCGACGAGAAAGAGGACCAGGGATTTCATGGCGTGAAAAGAGGGGCGGGGGCGTGGCGCCAGAGCTCGGCGCGGGCGACGCGGGCGGCGGCCTCGGCCTCGATGACCTGCAGGCGCGTGTCGGTCTGGCGTTCGAGGATCTCGAGCACCATGAGGACGGAAACCTCGCCGCCCATGCCGGCGCCGGCGGTTCCGGCGCTGCGCACGAGAGAATCGTATTCGGCGTCGAGACGGGCGGAGGTTTCGGCGGCGAGTCGTCTGGCGGTGTCGGCGAGACGCGAGGCGCGTGCGGCGCGGGCGAGGTCGGCGCGGGCGCGGTGGCGTGCGGAGTCGGCTTCGGCGCGGGCGGCGTTCTCCTCCGCACGCGCGGCGCGCTCCTCGGAGCGGGCGTAGCCGCGGGAGCGGAAGGGGATCTCGGTCATGAACGCGACGCCGACGGTGTCCATGTTGCCCATCGATTGCTCCTCGCGCTCGAAGCGGAGGCCGACGGAGGTCATGGGGCGGGCGGAGGCGCGGGCCATGCGGGCCATGGCGCGGGCCTCGTCGGCCTTGGCGGCGGCGAGGCGGAGGGGGGGCGGCGCGTCCGGGTCTATCTCGGAGGCGGCCGGCGCGGAAAAGGGCGGCAGGGGGGCGTCGGGGGCGAGGCCGAGACGACCACGGGCCTCGGAGAGGGCGTCGTCGGCCATGCGGGCGTCCTGCTCGACCATGAGGCGCATCGAGGCGATGCGGGTCTGGAGCGCGAGGCGGTCGGCGACGCGGCCGGCTCCGGAGGCGAGGCGGGTGTCGACGGCGGCGAGGACGCGTTCGGTGCGTTCGATCTGGCGCGTGAACAGGTCGGCGCGGGCGCGGGCGGCCTCGGCTTCGGCGACGGACATGGCGACCTCGGCGCTCATCTCGCCGGCCATGACGGCGTAATCGGCCTCGGCCATCGACACGACGGCGGCGGCGCGGGCGCGGTCGGCGGCGCGTTCCCCGGCCTTGGGCAGGGGCTGGCGAAGGGTGAGCTCCCACATGGGGTATTCCTCGCCCATGGGTTCGCGGGCGCGGGAATACATGCCTTCGAGTTCGGGGTCGGCTAGGCGGCCGGCGGAGGAGACGCGGGACCGGGCGGCCTCGGCGCGGGCGCGGGCGGCGCGGAGGGCGGGCGCTTGCGCGACGGCGGAGACGAGGGCGGCGGCGGGTGGTGGCGCGGCGGGGATGGGCGTCGCCTCCTCGCCGCGGATCGTGGCGAGCGGCGCGAGAAGGCCGGCGAGGGCGGCGAGGAGGCGGGGGCGCATAAGGGCGGGCGAGGAGGGCGCCGGGCGCCCCCTCCGCGGATGATCACACCGGGCTTGTCTCAGTGGTTGTGACCGGCGTGGGCGTCGGCGGCCGGGGCGGGGGAGGCCGGCGCGGCGGGTTGGGCGGCCTCGGGTTTGGCGGCGTCGAGCTTGGCGAGATACTTCGCGGGGTCTTTCGCGAACTTCTTCAGGCAGCCTTTGCAGCAGAGGCGGACTTCGCGGTCGGGTTTGCCCTCTTCCTTGTAGACGTGGATGTAGGGGCCGTCCATGGAGTCGAGGCCCTCGCCGGAGACGACGCAGGTCGTGAGAGGATAGGCATCCTTGGCTTTCGGCGCGCCGTCGGCGGCGCGGAGCGGGCTCAGGAGAGCGAGGGTGAGAAGGGGAAGGGCGAGCAGCTTGAGTGATTTCATGACGCGGTATGATACGCGCGAACCGTCTCTTTCTCCCCTGAAAAAATGGGAAGGGCCACGAATGTCCACGGGGTGTCAAAAGAGGGTTAATACCTCACTTTGACGATAGCTTTGCTCCTCGACAGGGCCGCTCCGGGCTTGGTCTGTTTCGGGAGCGTCCGCGATCTTATGAAACCCTCTCCGCGTCGGTTGGCTCAATGGCCCGCCCTGGCACTCGCCGGGCTGGCGGGCTTGGCGCCGACGGTGGTCTGGGCCGGGGTGGGCGGTAGCTTGAATACGGCGATTTGGCCGGGCATGGCCTGGGCGGGGGGGGCGGCGGCGCTGGCCTCCCTGGCGTTTATGCGCGGGCGGTATCGCAGGCGGGCGGCCGCTTTCGCGGTGTCGGCGAGCAAGCTGCAGTTTCTTTTCGACCACGCGCCGGTCGCGGTTCTGGTGACCGACATGGGGGCCAATTTGGAATGGCTGGCCGCCCTGCGGCGGGCGGGCGTCCGGGATCTGGCCGGCCACCTGCGAGCGCGGCCGGAGGAGGCGTTGGAGCAATTCGGCCGCCTGCGGATCGTGGCGGCCAATCGCACGGCGCTCGAACTCGGCGGCTTGCGCGACCTGGACCAGGCGAGGACGGAGATGATGGCGTTCGCGTCCGACTTCACGGAGGCGTTCGCGGCGCAGTTGCAGGCGTTGTGGGACGGGCGGACGGAGCTGACGCACAATGTGACCGTGCACCGGCGCGACGGCCAGGCCTTGCAGGCGATCTTGCAGTGGACGGTTCCGGTCGAGGACGGCAGGCCGGACCACTCGCGGGTGATGTCGGTGTTCACCGACGTGACCGATCTGCGCCGGACCCAGGCCCGGCTGCGGCAAAGCGAGGACCGCTGGGAGCTGGCGGTGCGCGGGATCAACGCGGGCATCTGGGAAATCGATTTCGCGGCGGGTCGTTTTTTCGTCTCGGAGCGCAGCCGCGAGATGCTCGGCTACGCTCCCGGCGATCTGGAGGATTCGCGCTCGGCCTGGGAGGCGCTGATCCATCCCGAGGATCGGCCGTCGGCGACGCGGGCGATGGAGCTTCATCTCGCGCGCAAGACCGACGCCTATCGTTGCGATTACCGTTTGTTGTGCCGGGACGGGCGCTACCGCTGGATTTTGGCGCGGGGCCTGGCGCAGTTCGACGAGGCGGGCCGGCCGGTGCGCTTCGTGGGCACGCACTCGGACATCCATGCGCGCAAGGTGGCGGAGGAGGAGCTGGCCGCGGAGCGGGAGCGGCTGCGGGTGACCTTGCGCGCGATGGCCGAGGCGGTGATCACGACGGATCGCCACGGCGTGGTGAACTATCTCAACGAGGCGGCGGAGCAGCTCACGGGCTGGGTGGAGGGCGCGGCGATCGGCCGGGCGCTCGCGGACGTCTGTCCGCTGGCGCACGAGCGCACGCGCGAGCGGGTGCCGCCGCCGCATCACCGCGCGTTGTCGGAGGCGTTGGTCGTGGAGCTGCCGCCCGCGACCGCGCTGCTCCATCGCCAAGGCGTGCCCCGGCTGGTCGAGGGGCGTTGCGCGCCGATCCGGGACATCGCGAGCAAGCCGGCGGGCGTGGTGCTGGTCCTGCGCGATGTGACGGAGCGGGCGAAGTTCGAGGCGGAGATGCTGCGCGCGACCAAGCTCGAGTCGGTCGGCGTGCTGGCCGGGGGGATCGCGCATGATTTCAACAACCTGCTCACGGTGATCATGGGCAACGTGACGCTCGCGACGCTCGACACGCAGGTGCATAGCGCGGGCGGCCAGTGGCTTCAGGAGGCCGAGAAGGGCCTGATGCGGGCGCGGGATCTGACCCATCAGCTGCTGACCTTCGCCAAGGGCGGGGATCCCGTCCGCACCGCGGTGCAACTCGCGGAGGTGGTGCGGGAGACGGCGCAGTTTTGCCTCCATGGGGCGAAGGCGAAGTGCCAGTTCGATTTCGAGGCGGATCTGTGGTCGGCGGACGTGGACAAGGGGCAGATCGGGCAGGTGGTGCAGAACCTCGTGCTCAACGCCTCGCAGGCGATGCCGCAGGGCGGAATCATCTGGGTGAGCCTCGCGAACGACGGCGCGCCTCCGCTGCGCACGGGGCTGTCGGGCCCGACGGTCCGGTTGTCGATCAGCGACACCGGCTCGGGCATCCGGCCGGAGCATCTCAGCCGGATTTTCGATCCCTATTTCACGACCAAGAGGGAAGGCAGCGGGCTCGGCCTCGCGACCGTCTACGCCATCGTCAAAAAGCACGGCGGCTACATCGAGGTGGAGTCGGACGCGGGGCAGGGCACGCGCTTTCGCATCTGGGTGCCCGCCACGAAATCGGCGCGCCAGCCGGCCTTGAGCCGGTCGCCTTTCGGCGGGGCCTCGTCGATGAACGGACGCGTGCTGCTGATGGATGACGAGGAGGGCATCCGCACGATGGCCGAGCAGCTTTTGAAGCGCATCGGCTTCGCCGTCGAGGCGGCTCCGGACGGCGGCGCGGCGGTCGACGCCTACAAGCGCGCCCTCGCGGAGGGGCGACGTTTCGATCTGGTGATCATGGACCTGACGGTTCCCGGCGGCATGGGCGGACTCGACTGCATGCGGGAATTGCAGCGCGTCGATCCGACGGTGCGCGCGATCGTGAGCAGCGGCTATTCCAGCGATCAGGTGATGAGCGACCACCGCGCCTACGGATTCGCCGGCATGATTCCGAAGCCCTACCGGATAACGGATTTCGCCAAGGTGATCCGGCAGGTGCTCGAGGGCGTGGACTAGCTTTTGTCATCGCGGGACGCCGGGCCGAAAACGGCGCGGAGGCCGGAAAACAAGCCGGGGCGCCGCTTTCCGTCCATGCTTCGCCCCCTTTCGGCCGTTCTTCGGGCGATTTGGACCGGTCCGCGCGGGACCGCTCCGACGGTGGACGGGTAGTGGCTCGCCTGATACACCGGATGCCGCCAGACCGGCGCGGATTACGGGCCCATGACAATATTGTCATACGCCCGCCGGGGGCTGGCGCGGGCCGGGCCGCGGCGTATGCCGGTGGACCATGGATCTTCTCGGTCGGACACGAGGGCCCGGGCGGCTCCTCACGTTTTGGGCGGCGGCGCTTTTGACGGGCGCGCCGTTTTTCTCGGGCTGCGCGAGCACGCCGCTCGCGCAGGCCCGCGTGGAATCCGTCCTGGCCGAGCGTGGCGTGGAGCCCGGGTCGTCGCTGCGGCTGCGGCCGGACGCGCCGGAGACGCGCGCGGCGGTGGCGCGCCTGCTGGCGGAGCCCTTGGGCGCGGATGCGGCGGCGAGGGTGGCGCTCGTGAACAACCGGCGGCTGCGCGCGAGCCTCGCGGCGGCGAGTTTCGCCGAGGCCGATCTTTGGCAGGCGGTGCGTTTGCCCAACCCCGACGTGTCGGGCGCCGTCCGGTTCCCCGCCGGCGGAGGGCCGGCGGTGAGCACGATCGCGGTCGGGTTCAACGCCTTGGACGGGCTCATGATCCCGCTGCGCCGCCGGCTCGCGTCCGAGGCGCTGGGGGCGGCGGAAAAAAGGGCGGCGGACGAGGCGCTCGCGCTGATGTCCCAGGTCTACGCCGCCTGGCACACGCTTGCGGCGCGCGCGGAGTGGCGGAATCGGCTGGGCAGGCTTCACGAGGAGGACGAGGCGCGTGCGCAAGCGGCGGCGCGAGGCGCGGGTCCCCTCGGCACGGTCCATGCGCGGACGCAGGCGACGGAGACCGCGCTGGAGCTGGTCCGGCTGGACGCGCAGCTCGTCGCGGACCGCGAGCGGCTGAACGTCTTGCTCGGGCTCGAGGGCGCGGACGCGGCGCGTTGGACGCTCGCCTCGTCGGAGCCTCCGGTGCCGGCGTCCCGTCCTTCCGCGGAGGATTTGGAACGGCGGGCGCTCGAGAGCCGGCTGGACGTGGCGGCGGCGCGGAGCGAGGCGGCGTTGATGCGGCACGCCTATGAGCTGAAGCGGAAAACGCATCTGCTTCCGGTGGGCGTGGAGATGGGGGTGGAGAGTGAGCGGGAGCGCTCGGGCGAGCGGCTGACCGGCCCGACGTTGAAGGTCGGCCTGCCCCTCTTCGATCAAGGCCAGGCGGAGTTGCTGCGGCTGCGGACGGCGATGGAGGAAGCGGAGGACCGGGTGGCGGCCCTGCGGGTGGAGGCGGGCTCGCAGGTGCGGGTGGCGGCGGCCTCGGTGGAGGCCGCGCGCCAGGCGGAGAGCCTCGCCCGCGAGGGCGGACTCGCGCAGGCCCGACGGCTCTGGGCGGAGAGTTTGCGGCAAAGCCGAGGCGGCGGGGTGGGGCCGCTGGCCCTGCACACGGCGCGGCGGGAGTTGATCCATGCCGAGCGGCAGGCGATCGAGGCGCGACGAGACTACTGGCTCGCGCGAGCCGCCCTGGCCCGCGCGCTGGGCGGCGGAGGGGCGTCCGGGTGGAGCGACTCCGCCCGGGGCGGGGCGTGCTTGGCCGGGCCGGCTTCCTGAGCCGAAAACGAAAAACCGGCGACGCGTGGGGCGTCGCCGGCGAAAAAGGGGCGTCCGGATGATCGAGGGGCGGGGATCAGGCGTCCTCGAGTTTGCCGCGACTGCTCTTCTTGTCGGACTTTTCCATGGGGATCTCGTTGTTCGTGGTCACCATGAAGACGGGGGTCTTGGTTTTGATCCAGACCTGCTGCTCCTTGAAGTGCTTGGCGGGGACGTTCTCGATGGCGTCGGCCATGGTCTTGGCCGGCATCATGCGTCCCTTCTTGGTGGTGTTGAAGTCGTAGGCGGCCTTGTGGATGCGCTCGGGGCCGCTTGTCACGGAGGAGTCCTCGGGGATTTGCAGCACCCAGCCGGTGAACTCGCCGGAGGGGAGCTTGCCGTCCGGGTCGGAGATGAGGATGGAGAACTGTTTTTTGACCGCGGGCGGCTTCTCTTCGTCGACCTCGGGCTGCGCGGCCAAGTTGAGCTCCTCCATGATTTGGCGGAGGAGGGCGGGGTCCACGTCGTTGCGTTTCAAAACTTCGGCAACTTGGTTAACGTCAATCTTTGGCATGGCGTGCGGGCGGTGAAGAGCCCACGAAGGGGGCACACATGGATTTGAAAGTAAAGGCCGACGGGCAGGCGCAGAGCGCGGATGAACTCTTCGACGTGGTCGACGAGCAGGACCGCGTGGTCGCCCAGGCGCGCCGCGCGGACGTGCATGCCCAGAAGTTGCGGCACCGGGCGGTGCACGTGCTCTGTCTGGACGGGGCGGGGCGGGTTTTTCTGCAAAGGCGCTCGATGCTAAAGGATTCCGCGCCCGGCAAGTGGTGCGCCTCGTGCTCGGGTCATGTGGACTCCGGGGAGGACTACGACACGGCGGCGGTGCGCGAGCTGGCCGAGGAGATCGGCGTGAAGGTGGACGGCTCGGCCCTGGAGCGCTGGCTGCGGCTGGACGCGTGCCGCGAGACGGGCATGGAGTTTGTGTGGGTGTATCGCGTGCGGCACGAAGGGCCGTTCACGCTTCATCCGGCGGAGATCATGGACGGGGCCTGGTATGAGCGCGCGGCCTTGGACGCGGCGATGCGGGAGCGGCCGCGGGAGTTCGCCGGGGCTTTCCGTTACCTTTGGGAGCGGCTGCCCTGGTAGGCGCGTTGGTGACGTGGTGCGTTTGACCGCTCAGGAAACGATCCAAAGGCGCGTTTCTTGGGGGAGGTGAGTCGCGTTTTTTGGAGCCGCGTCGGCGGGTGTCGATGGGCGGCCAATGGCCGCAGGCGTTGGTCCAGCAGGGGTATGTTTATTTGAAAGGCTCTCTCGCACCAATCCGTTAACTTTCTGTGGAGGGCGGGCGCCGTCCCCTGCGGATCAGGAAAGGCGGACACAGCGGTCCGCCCTCCATCGAACCAGATCCCCATCGGCTCGGCGGTCTCCGCACGCAGCCCCGTCGCGACACCGCGGTCCCGCCCTCCATCCGACCACATCCCCCCTCCGGGAATTTTAACGGAGTAGTGCTAGGCGGCGCGGGGTGGTCTGAAGAAGGCGGCGACGGAGCGCCGCCCTCCATGGGAATTCAGGGCGCGAGGGTGGCGCCGTTTTTGCGGGCGATCATCTCGACCATGCGCTGGATCTCGAGTTCGGCGCCGCGTTTTTGGATCCGGGCCGCCTCGATGTCGCGGGCGAATTCGAAGGCGGCGCGCGAGGCCTTTTGTTTCTCGGCGCGGAGCGCGGCGAGCGTGGTCTCGAGCGCCTTCACCTCGGAGGCGAGTTTGGCGGCCTGCTCTTTGTAGGCGGCCGTCTCGGCGGCGATCTGCTCGCCGGCGGCGGTCCACTTGGCGGCTTTTTCCGTCTCCTTGCGCGCCTCCTCGGCCTCGCGTTCGGAGGAGCGTTTGTCGGCGTCGGCCTTGGCCTGGCGCTCGGCCTCGGCTTTCTTGGCTGCGGCCTCGGCGGCGGTCTTTTCCTTGGCGGCCTGGAGCGCGACGGCCTCCTTGGCGGCCTCGACGCGGTGGGCGTGGTAGAAGCCGCCGAAGACGAGGAGGAGGACCAGCGGGACGATGACGTGGAAGCGGTTCATGGCGGGATCGGTCGGACGCGACGGTGAACGGGCCTTACTTGGCGGGCGCGGTGGCGGCGACGGCGGCGGCGGAGAGCCGGGCGACGACGGTCTCGAGGTTGCGGGCGTTGGTCTGGGCCTTGACGACGAATTCCCGGAGGAAGGCCTCCTCGGCGGCGGCGTCCTTGGCCTCGGCGGCGAGTTTGGCGAGGGAGGCCTGTTCGGCTTCGATCTCTTTTTTCAGGCGCTCGGCCTGGCGCGCGAGTTTCTCCTGTTCCTGGTAGGCCTTGGAGCGGGCGTCGAGGGCGAGCTGGCGTTCCTCCTTTTGGGCGGCTTCGCGGGCCTCCTTGGCGGCGCGTTCCTTTTTGCGGGTCTCGGCCTGGGCGATCGCCTCGGCCATGGCGGCCTTGCGCGACTCGGCTTCGGCCTCGGCCTTGGCTTTGGCGGCGGCCTCGACGCGGGCCTTCGCGAGGGCTTCGCGCTCCTTCATGCCGCCGACGTGGCTGATGTAGAGGCCGGCGAAGAGGAGGAGGGCGAGGACGGGCGGGAAAAAATAGGTCTTGGTCATGACAAGAAGGCGTGGCGCGGGCTCAGGACGGTTTGACGACGAGGCGGGCTTTGCGCGCGTCGGCGATGGCGCGGGCGAGCGGGTCGAGGGAGGCGGCGGGGACCTCGCCGGAGGCGCGGGCCTGGTCGATCCAAACCTGGGCTTCGTCGAGGCGCTGGAGCTCGTAGGCGAGGAAGGCGAGGTAGAGGCGGGTCTGGCCGGGTTTGCCGAGGCCGGGCTTGGCGGAGGCGGAGCGGGCGCGGGCGTAGGCGTCCTCGACCTTGCCGGCGGCGTAGAGACTCTGTGCGAGGGAGAACTCGAGGTCGGCGAGTTCTGGGAATCGGTCGACGGCGCGGGCGTAGGCGTCGAGGGCTTTTTCCTCCTGGTCGGACTGCTGGTAGGCGGAGGCGAGGAGCTCCCAGTTGCGCGGGGTGGATTCGAGGGCGCCGGAGGCGAGCTCCTTCTCCATGCGCCCGGCGGCGAGGGAGAACTGGCCGAGGTTGAAGAGGATGGCGACGCGGGTGTAGTTGTCTTTTGGAGACGCGAGCAGGCCGAGGGCCTGGGCGCGGTCGAGGACGTGGAGGGCGCGGAGGTTGAAGGCCTTCGACTCGGCGGGGTGCTTGTTTTCGGCCGCGAGGTTGAGGTAGAGGGCGAGGAGTTGGGACCAGGTGGAGGCGGCCTTGGGGTCCTGTTCGGCGAGGAGCTCGAGCTGGTCGGCGGCGTCGGCGTGGCGGCCGAGCTGGAGCTGGCAGGCGACGAGGAGGAGACGAAGCTGAGAGGTCGGGCGCGGGGCGAGGAGGAGGGCCTCTTCGCAGTGGCCGAGGGCGGTGCGGAGGGTGGCCTGATCGGGCTCGCCGGGGCCGAGGGTGGCGAGGGTGTAGTGGACCGAGGCGGCGAAGAGGCGCGTCTGGACGGAAGGCTTGGGCGAGAGCGCGAACCAGCGTTCGAGGTAGGCGAGGGTGCGCTGGTAGCCGGCGAGCTGGGCGGCGGGGGCTTTTTCGCCGGCGGCTTTTTGGTAGTGGAGCTGGGCGAGGAGATTGAGCTGCTCGAGGCGGGCGGCGGGATCGAGGAAGGCGGGGTTGCCGTCGGCGAGGGCGAGGGCGGTCTCGAGCGGGGCGATGGCCTCGGCGAGTTTGTCCTGGGTCATCAGGATCTGGGCCTTCACCTGGGAGAGGACGTAGACGTCGTAGCTGCCGGCGGGGGCGGCGGAGAGGAGTTGTTCGATCAGGGCGAGGGATTTGGCGTAGTCCTTGGCCTCGGTGAGAGCGCGGAGCTCGGCGAGGGAGCCGGAGGTTTTTTCGCTGATCTCTTTTTTGGGGAGCTCGGCCTGGGCGCGGAGGAACGCGGGCGCGCCCAGGGCGAGGGCGGAGGCGGCGAGGACGGCGCGAAGAAGCGGGGGACGGAGCGAAGGCATGATCACTGCGCGTTGAGGCTGAACTCGATGGGCTGCTGCACGCGGGTGTTGACGGCGACGCCGCCTTTTTTGCCGGGCTTGAATTTCCACTTCAGGACGGTGTCGATCGCGGCCTGCTCGAAGCCGGGATTGGAGGAGCGGACGATGTAGGGATCGCGGACGTTGCCGGAGCTATCGACGATGAAGCCGACGACGACGGAGCCCTTGAGGCCGGAGCGGCGCATCTCGAAGGGATACATCGGGGCGGTGCGGACTCGGGCCTCGGGTTTTTGGTCGAGGTCGGCGAGGTTGAAGAGATTGGCCATCTTGGATCCGGCGACGACGGAGGGGCGGGTGTCGGTCGGGATGGCGATGGCGGCGGAGGTGCGGTTGAGCCCGGGGGGAGGAGGGGCCTGGAGGGGCTGGACG
>CAYTLL010000069.1:0-11525 GCA_964438755.1 uncultured Akkermansia sp.
ATCCAGCCTCCGTGGACGAACAGTTCCATCGGCGACTGACCCATGACGAAGGCGAGAGGGAGCGTGAGCTGCATAGGCGGAGGAGGCGTTTTTTCTAAAAACGCCCCGCCCATTGCAGACGCCATGCCCGCTCGCGATGCGCGGACGGGTTTTGAATGGGATTGGATGCGCCCGGAGTGGGACAATCGGCGGCCCGGGGCGCGCGGGCGAAGCCGTTGCTCCGTGGCTATCCGGGACGGAGTCCGGGCGCGGCGCCGGGCGGTTCAGGCGGGCAACGGGGAGGCGCCGACGTGGCAGAGGATGCCGTAAAGCTGGGCGACCTCGTTTTCGAGGCGTCGGAGTTCGCGCTGGATGGCGGAAGTCTCGCGCTCGACGGCCATGAAGCCGGTGACGCGGCCGGCGCGGGTGCGCAGCGGGCTGAGCGAGATCGACACCATGTAGGGCGCGCCGTCTTTGCGGTAGTTGAGCAACTCGACGGTGAGGGGCTGGCGCTGACGGACGGCGTGGTGGAGGAGGGCGGCGGACTCCGGATCGGTGTCGGGGCCTTGGAGAAGCGTGCCGGGTTTGCGGCCGCGCATATCGTCGAGGGTGTAGCCGGAGAGGCGGGTGAAGGCGGGGTTCACCCAGGTCACGCGGCCGTTTAGGTCCGCGAGGATGATCGCGTCGGAAAGCTGTTCCGCGACCGGCGCCAAGGAGCGGGGCGTTTTCATGGCACGTCGGGGTTGGGTTGGGGTAGCCGTGCTTGACTCCTAGTCTGCGCGCGGGTGCCGGCGCGGTCAGGCTTTTTTGACTCTATCCGTCCGAACGGACGGAAAATAAGTTCAGGTAATGGCCAGTCGGCGGACGAGGCGGTGGGCGGAGACGGGGCCGCGGTTTTTCAACTCGAGCCGGCCGCAGGGCTGGAGCTCGAAGGTGTCGCCGAGAAGGTCGCGGGTTTCGTCGGAGACGCGGATCTCGCCGGGGCTGCCGTGGGATTCGAGGCGGCTGGCGATGTTCACGGTGTCGCCCCAGACATCGTAGGAGAATTTGTGGGTGCCGATGACGCCGGCGACGAGGGGGCCGCTGTGGAGTCCGACGCGGACGCGCCAGTCGAGGCCGTGGCGGGCGTTGAAGGCGGCGAGATGGTCGATCATCGCGAGGGCGAGATCGGCGCAGCGGACGGCGTGGGCGGGATCGGGCAGGGGCACGCCGCCGGCGACCATGTAGGCGTCGCCGATGGTCTTGATTTTTTCGAGGCCCAGGGCTGCGGCGCTCTGGTCGAACTCGGTGAAGAGGTCGTTGAGGCGCGAGACGAGCTCGGGCGCGGGAAGGATGGCGGCGGTGCGGGTGAAGCCGACGATGTCGGCGAAGAGCACGGTGGCGGCGGGGATGGTGTCGACGATACGTTCCTCGCCGCGTTTGAGGCGTTCGCCGATGGGGGCGGGGAGGACGTTGAGGAGAAGGCGGTCGGACTTGGCGCGCTCGGTCTCGATCTCGGCGAGGTAGGCGCGTTCGCGATCGCGGAAGCGCTTCTTTTGCAGGCCGGCGCCGATGCGGGCGCGGAGCAAGGTGGGGTTGAAGGGTTTGGGGAGAAAGTCCTCGGCGCCGTGTTCGATGCAGCGGACCACGGCGGCGATCTCGTCGAGGGCGGAGATCATGATGACGGGGATGTCGCGCAGGGCGGGGTCGCGCTTGAGCTCGACCAAGGTGGAGAAGCCGTCGAGGACGGGCATCATCTGGTCGAGGAGAACGAGGTCGAAGGCGTCGGCGCGGAGGAGGGCGATGGCGGCGCGGCCGTCGGCGGCGGTGGCGACGGCGTGGCCCTGGCGCTCGAGCTGGCGGGTGAGGAGCTCGCGGTTTGCGGCCTGGTCGTCGACGACGAGGATGCGTCCGGTGATGGCGGCGGTGCGGGCGGCGATCTCGGGGGAGGCGGAGTCGGCGAGCAGCGCGGAGACGGAGGCCGGCGAGTCGGCGAGGACGGACGGAACGGGGGCCTGCGGGCGCGGGTCGGGTGAGAGGGCGGGGTCGGCTGGGGGAGGCGTGGAGCCGGGGGCGGAGGCGAAGGGAAAGGGGGCGGCGGTGGCTGCGCCGCGCCGGACGATCTCGCCGGCGAGGGAGAGCCGCTCGTCGGTGAGGTTGTCGTTGATGAGGTTGAGGAGGGTCTTGGCGGCGCCGCGGATTTTGTGGAGGTCGGGCGCAAGGTGTTCCGCGGAGAGAGGGGTCGAGCGGAGGGCGGCTTCCTGCGTTTCCTCGAGGAGAAGTTCGCTGTAGCCCAGGATCTGGTTGAGCGGTGTGCGCAGGTCGTGCCGAAGGTGGGAAAGCGGGGCGCGCTCGGAGGGTTCGGGGGACGCGGGGGCGGACATGCGAAGAGCCGGAGATGACAGGGAACGCGGCGCGGGGGAAGGGCGGATACGGCTTGCGACCGCGAAGGGGCCGCGGTGGGGTCGCGGCATGAACCACGACGAGTCCAGGCTTCCCGTGACGGTGTGGGTGGAGACGAAGACGACCCACGCGATCGCCCGGGTGGCGGGCAAACTGGATGCGGCGGGCGTGGCGGCGGCGCAGGACGCGGTGGCCCGGGCTGCGGAGGCGGCGCCGGCCGCGCGGCTGGCGCTGGACCTGTCCGGCGTGCCTTACCTGGCCTCGGTGGGGCTGCGTCTGCTGATGGGCACGGCCCGGGCGCTGGAAAAACGCGGCGGCCGGCTGGTGATCGTCAATCCCACCGACGAGGCGGCGATGGTGCTGGCGGTGGCGGGCCTGGAAAAGCCCCTGCGCGTGTGCCGCGGCGAGGCGGCGCTGGCCAAGGCGTTTGGTTGAGAAAAGGGGCGCGGGAGGGCGGAAAGGCGGACGCCTTAAAGGGCGTTTCCTTGGGATCAGGCCGGGGTGCCCGGGCCGGTGAATTTCTCGATCTTGGGGAGGAGTCGATCGAGCTCGATGGGCTTGGTGTCGTAGTCGTCGCAGCCGGCGGCGAGGGCCTGTTCGCGGTCGCCGGCCATGGCGTGGGCGGTGAGGGCGATGACGGGGATATGGCGCGTGGTATCGGATGCCTTGATACGGCGCGTGGCCTCCCAGCCGTCGATGACGGGCAGGCTCATGTCCATGAGCACGAGGTCGGGTCGCTCGGCGGCGGCGAGGTCGACGCCCTGCCGGCCGTCCACCGCGATGACGATCTGATAGCCGCGCCGGGTTAGACGACGCGAGAGCATGTCGCGGTTCATCTCGTTGTCTTCGACGAGGAGGATCTTGGGCATGGGCGAAGGGGCGAGTCGGACGAGGTTTACAGGAGGAGACGAAGAGAACGGAGGAAGCGGACGGCAGCCGCGCCGGAAAGCGGAGGCGGACGCGTCGGGCTCAGCGTTCCGAGGCGAGGGCGGCGTCGAGGTCGGGGACGAGGTGGAGCACGGTGTGGAGGCCGGCGATCTCGAAGAAGTTGCGCAGGGTGGGCGAAAGGTGGGCGACGAGGAGGCGGCCGCCTTGTTTGCGTTGTTCCTTCTCGGCCTGGAGCAGGACGCGGAAGCCGGAGCTGGTGACGTATTCGACTTTCGCGAAGTCGAGCGCGACGGAGACGGGGCCGGAGGAGAGAAGCGGCAGGAGGACGGCCTTGAGGGTCTCGGAGCCGGCGTTGTCGACCTTGCCGTCGAGGGTGAGGAGGGTCCAGGAGCCGCGGGAGGAGGTGGTGATTTGCATGGGTGCGAACGGGGAGCCGGGAGCAAGGAGCGGAAAGGGGCGGCGCAGAGGCGAGCGCGCGGGGAGTTACGTTTGGGTGACGGCGGCGGGGTTGGCGAGCGCTTGCTGCGCGAGGGGGATCGTCAGCCTTGGCCGATACGCGTGTCGGGCGAGCAAGTCGGAAGCTCGTCGGCGGAGTGGTGCGGCGGGGACGGAAAAACGCCCGCGAGCGCCGGGCTGGCGGGCGGCGAGAGGGAGGAGGCCGGGAAGGCTCGAAAAAACGAGCGAAGCCTTACATCCCCATGACGGGGGTGGCGGAGCGGAGCACGCGGGCGAGGGTGTCGATGGCGGCGGCGACCTCGCGGCCGACGAGGTCCATGCGGGCGAGGGTGGCGATGCGTTCGCCGCGGGCGTGGTAGCGGGGTTCGTCGAAGATGCGGGCGAGGAGGTGGCTCGCGGTGAGGAGGCTGATGAGAAGGGCGTCGCGCGGGTCGGGGATCTCGTCGCCGAGGATGAGGGAGGAGAGGCGGGTGCGGACCTCGACGCGCTCGTGGTTGTCGATCGTGGGGTAGCGGCGGACGCCGAAGACCCAGAGGAACTTTTTCTCCTGCTGGCTGAGGATGCCGCGGGCGACGAGGCGTTCGAGGGCGGCGCGCTCGAGGGTGGCGCGTTCGGAGGCGAAGACGCCGAGCCAGTGGGAGACGGACTGGGGCGCGGGCGCGGAGGCGATGTTGCCGAGGGCGCGGTCGAGGAGCGGATCGCCGGTGGGGGCGCGGTCAAGGACGACGAGCTGCCGGGGGTCGGTGTCGACGCGGTTGGCGAAGGCGAGATCGGCGAGGAGCGCGCCGGCCAGGGCGTAGTCGAGGCCCATCACGGGCATGGGGCGGAGGGCTCCGGTGGCGTCGTCGAGCGCGAGGAGGAGGATTTCCTCGACGAAGGGGAGCGGGGCGTGCGGGTGCGTGGCGGCGGCGGCGGGCGTGCTCATGTGTCGAGGAGGAGGAGTCTTTTGTTTAAAGGGCGGAGGCGAGGTCTGCGCGGACGTCGAGGACGCCGAGGAAGCCGGAGAGCTCGAAGACCTCGCGGATGGGGGCGGGCAGCGCGACGAAAGTGGCGCGGCCGCCGGCGGTCTTGAATTTTTTGGCGGCGGTGAGGAAAACGCGGAGGCCGGCGGAACTGACGTAGGCGAGGGCGGAGAGCTCGAGCACGAGGACCTTGGCCCCGGAGGCGAGGGCTGCGTCGACGCGTTGCTCGAGGGCGGGGCTGGCGAGGCCGTCGAGACGGCCGGAAAGGGCGAGGACGGTGGCGGAAGCGTGCGGGGTTGCGGTGATTTCCATGATGGGCGGGAGCAGAAGAGAGCGCGGGGCGGGCGACAAGGCCGGGTTGGTCGCGGGACGAGATACTTTGCAACAAACGCGGGGTTTTGTGGTAGGAAGGGGGGGACGCAATATCGGCGCCGGACGCGTATCCCGCTTTTTCGCGATCCTCGGCTCCCGCGGCCCCTACCCCATGCCAATCGCCTATCCGCTGCTTCATGTCCTGCTTTACTTATCGCTTCTGATGGCGCCGCGAGATGCGAGCCGGGCCACCCTCTCGGGGCCCGGTCACGCGTATGAACTGACTCGTGACGCGAACGCGAGCGACGGCTGGATCGTGTCCGGCGGTGTGTTTTCCCATCCCGTCGGGATAAAAATCCGAGGCGATAAACTCGTGTTCGCCTCCGCTGAAAAGGGGGGGCAGGCGAGCGAGTTCACGGTGGGCGACCAGGTGGGCGCGGTGTTGGCCGAGGACGGATGGTCGGACGGTTCCCGCCAGGCGCTCGATCCCGAGCATATCATCGAAAAAACGCCGGAAGGTTTTCGTTTTGCCGTTCGAGCCGGCCGCGCGGATGAAGCCGAGTATCGCATCGTCTACGGGGCCGTGGGCGCGAAGCACGATGAAGCGGGGCGCGCGGATGCGCTCCGGGCGGTCGAGCACGGAAACGGGATGCGCGCGTTCGCCGAGGCCGCGGTCTCGGTCGGGCCGATGCGGGGTCCGGCACCGGCGCTAAACGTCAATGTCCTCGGCGCGGTGGCCCGGCCCGGCGCCTATTCGTTGCCCGAGGGCGCCACGGCGAGCGAGGCGCTCGGCGCGGCCGGCGATGTCACCGCCCGCGCGGACCTGCCCGGCTCGATCATCCTGCGCGGCGCGGGTGGCGAGTTGCCGCAAGTCATCCCGTTTCATCCCGGCGTGATAAGCCGAGGCGAGGCGGTGGACATTCCCTTGGCGGACCGGGACACGCTTTATGTTCCCCTCCTGCGCAAAGCGTCGCAGGCCGGGCCGCGGACGGTCGGCGCGCCCCCCGTGCCTCCGGCGTCCACCTTGGCGGAGCCGGCGCCGGAGACCGTGCGCTTTGGCGGAACGGACTGGCAGGCGTGGCGGACCGTGTTCGAGGTGCGGGAAGGCGGGCTGGTCTCGTTGCCGCGGGTGCGGCCCGGCTTCGACTACGGTCACTGGGGGCACGGGCGCGGGCCGGAGATCATCACGAACATCGGCAATCCGGAGTGGCGCGATTACCGGATCGACGCCGATCTGCTCGTGCCGGGCGTGGACCCGCAGCTGAATCCGCACGGGCTGGGGCTGGATTTTCACGGGGCGATGATCGCGTTTCACGTCGTCGACCGGAAGGAGAGTTTCAACGAGAGCGGGACGAGCGCGTATGTGCTCGGTTTCGAGGGGCCGGGCGACTGGAGCCTGTCGGCTTATCGCAACAACTACTGCCGACAGTCCAAGGGCTGGGGCAACCCGGGGAGCGACGACGAATACAAACTCGCGGGCGGTTCGGACGTCGCGCTGGATCCGGCGAAGGGGAACCGATTCCGGATCGAAGTGCGCGGGGAGCGCATCCAGGTGTGGATCGACGGGCGGAAGATCGCGGATGTGGTGGACGAGCGGATGGGCGAGGTGATCGGCGGGCGGGCTCTCGACCACGGTGGCGTGGCGTTTTGCGGCGGCTTTGACGCGATGATCCGGCTGCGGAGTTTTGAGATGACGCCGCTGGACGCGACCGCGGCGCGGCTGCGTCCCAGGGCGAATGCTAAATGAGGAGCGCCACGAGCATGGACCCGGAGGCAAAAAACGGGCGTCTGTTTTTCCTGCTCTTCGTCCCGCTGGCGTGGGCGGTTTGCTCGCGAGTGCATTTTCACTTCCCGGGTGACGAGTATGCCATGTGGGTGATCAGCGGCATCGCGGGAACGTGGCCGCTCTTTTTCGTCCGGGTATCGGATATCCACGAGGGGTGGATCCCTTGGCTGGCGGCGGGGACGGGCGCGGCGGTGATGGCGGCGCTGGGCGGACTGTCGGTATGGCTGCGAGTTTCGGCCAGGTGGTGGCTGATCGTATGGGCGGCGGCCGGTTCCGCGCTGTTGATCCACTCGGTGTGCGCCTATCCGAGCGTGGAGCGGATGCTGGCGAAGAACGGTTCGTGGTGGGCGTATATCCTGTCGTCGGCCCTGATCGGGATGTATGCGGCGTCGGCGTCGGTGCTCGCGATCACGCCGCTTTGGCGGGGGTGGAGGCGCCGGCGGGCGCGTCGCGGCGGGGGCGGCGTGGCGGCTTAGGGAACGCGTGGCGGCTCCGGCGGGCGGCGGGCGGTCTGAAAAAGGATGGCATCCTGCGGCGTGGGGGCGCGCGGCGTGGCGGCGTCCTGCTCGATCAGGTTTGTCAGCCATGCCCTGCCGGGGCGTTCAGCGAGACATTCGATGGAATACGAATCGGGAAAAAGGAGATGCGAGAGGGGGACCGTGATCTCGGAATTGATGCCGAGCAGATGCCCCTTCGTGTCCACCAAGGGGCCTCCGCTGTCGCCGCTTTGGATCGGAATATTGTGCCGGATAATCGAAGTGGGCTCGTCGTTCGTTCGCTCGAGCGGGCCCAGGAGGTTTCCGCCCAGGCATTCCTGACCTTGGAAACTGTCGCCGCTGCGTGACAGGCCCACGGCGATGACGGGTGCGTTTTGAGGCGGCATTTCCGCCCAATCGAAAACGTGGTCCAATGACTCGGGGACGTGAATGAGCGCGAGATCGCTTTCGCCGCGTTTCCAGTCGCCGCGCCAGACGACTCTCGCACGCCAGCCGCGCGGGGGTTGCCCCGGCTTGGCGAGGACCAGATAAACGGGCTCGTCATCGACGCAGTGCGACGCGGTGAGGAAATATCCGCGGCGGTCGACCGCCGCGGCGCAGCCAAAATAGCCGGCGAGGCGGACGCGTCCGTTTTTCACCTCCAGCGGCCGGCCCGAGCCGCTCCAAAAGAGCGTGGCGACGCGGGGCAGAAGAAAACTTCGGATATCGGTGGAGCCGACATGCAAGTCGGCATGAGGCGCAAAGGATCGGGTGCGAACGTCGGGCCTCTGCCTGAACTCCCGGGATGCGCACCCCGAGCCGAGGAACACCAGGATAGCGGCAAGGACGACGGATGGCCGCGACTTAAGGAGCGATGGCACAGGGCGAGGGTTTCTGCGGTTGGCGCTACGCCGGGAAAGGCTCTCTCCCCATGCCGCGCGGCTCCGGAGCCCACGAGCAGGGTGGTGAATGGCGGGAGCGTCCCGGCGGGGGCGGCGACGTTTAGGCGGCCGGTCGGCCGGAGACGCGGTCGAGCGTGAGGATATTGCGGCCGTCGAGGCGGGCGTAGGCGGCGTGGGTCATGAGTTTTTTGACCAAGTGCACGCCGAGGCCGCCGATGGGGCGGTCTTCGAGCGGGAGGGACGTGTCGACCTCGGGGCGGGCGAGGGGATCGTAGGCGGGGGCGTCGTCGGTGATGACGAGCCGGACCGTGGCCGCGGCGGGCGAGCTAAACTCGACGGTGAAAGAGCGGGTGCCGGGGGGCTGGTCGCGATAGCCGTGGTTGATGACGTTGGTGATCGTCTCCTCGAGGGCGAGTTGGAGGGCCATGAGGTCGGGCATCGGGAGCTCGAGCGACTCGGCCCAGGCTTCGAGCTCGGCCGCGGCGCGCGGAATCTCGGCCAGGTCGTTGGCGAGGGTGAGGAGGTGCGGCTGCGGCGCGGGCATGGCGGGCGGGGAGAATGAAGAAAAGGAAACCGCTAAAATACGCTAACGGACGCTAAAGACGGACCGGGAATGCGCGAGTGCGCGGGATGTCTCTTTTGCGTGACGGCGAGCGGGGCGGAAGAAGAGGCGGATATCGGTCAGACGTAGAGTTCCTGGAGGAGGGCGGCGGCGGGTTCGTCGAGTTGCTCGCGGCGGCGGACCTCGTCGAAACGGTCGAGGAGATCTTCGCCGCGCAGGCGTTTTTTCTCGGCGCCCTGGATGTCGTGCAGGACGCGGCCGCGGTGCATCATGATGATGCGGTCGCCGAGGCTGACGGCTTGTTGCATCGAATGCGTGACCATCAGGGTGGTGAGTTTTTCGCGACGGATGATCTCGTCGCTCAGCGTGATGACCTGGTCGGCGCTCTTGGGGTCGAGGGCGGCGGTGTGCTCGTCGAGGAGGAGGAGCGAGGGGCGCAGCCAGGTCGCCATGAGCAGGGTGAGGGCCTGGCGTTGGCCGCCGGAGAGGGAGCCGATGGCGTTGTCGAGGCGGTTTTCGAGTCCCATGCGGAGGGTGGAGACGCGGGCGCGGAGTTCCTCCATGAGGTCGCCCGAGAGCGCCCAGGTGAGGCCGCGGGCGCGGCCGCGGCGGGCGGCGAGGGCGAAGTTTTCCGCGATGCTCATGTGCGGCGCGGTGCCGCCGAGGGGATTTTGGAAAACGCGGCCGACGAGGCGGGCGCGTGTGTGCTCGGGCCAGCGGGTGACGTCGTGACCGGCGATCTCGATCTTGCCGTGGTCGGGGCGGAAGGTGCCGGCGACGGCGTTGAGCAGGGTGGATTTGCCCGAGCCGTTCATGCCGAGGACGATCACGAACTGGCCGTCGGCGAGCGTCAGGTCGACGCCTTGGAGGGCGCGGACCTCGTTGACGGTGCCGGGGTTGAAGGTTTGGCGGAGGCCGGAGATGGAGAGCATGGGGGAGGGGCTCAGGTGGTGGCGACGGGGGCGCGGCGGAGTTTTTTGACGAAGCCGGGGAGGACGAGGGCGGCGAAGACGAAGAGGGCGGTGATGAGCTTGAGGTCGTTCGGGTCGAGGCCCCAGCGGAGGGCGATGGCGACGAGGAGGCGGAAGAGGACGGAGCCCATGACGGCGCCGATGATCGTGACGCCGAGGCTGCGCGAGCCGGTGAGCGCTTCGCCGATGATGACGCTGGCGAGGCCCCAGACGATCATGCCGATTCCCATCTGGGCGTCGGCGAAGCCCTGGTATTGGGCGAGGAGGGCGCCGGAGAGGGCGACGAGGCCGTTGGAGAGGGCGAGGCCGAGGATGAGGTGGGTCTCGACGTTGGCGCCGAGGGCGCGGATCATCTGGGCGTTGTCGCCGGTGGCGCGCATCGCGGTGCCGAGGTGGGTGCGGAAGAAGAGGAACAGGGCGACGCCGACGACGATGGCGGCGGAGAGGGCGAGGCCGAGGAGGGCGAGGTCGGCGGAGGAGACGCGCCAGCCGGCGAGGTCGAGGTAGTCGGCCTTGAAAAGGCCGTGGCCGAGTTTTTCGCCCCAGGTGGCGAAGGTGGTGTGCTGCATGAGCGGCACGTTGGAGCGGCCCATGACGTTCAAGTTGACCGAGTAGAGGGCGGTCATGACGAGGATGCCGGCGAGGAGGGCGTTGATCTTGAACTTGGTGTGGAGGACGCCGGTGAGGGCGCCGGCGCAGGCTCCCGCTCCGGCGCCGGCGGCGGTGGCGAGGAAGGGGTTGACGTCCTTGGTCAGGAGAACGGCGGCGACGGCGGCGCCGAGGGTGATGGAGCCGTCGGTCGTGATGTCGGGCATCGAGAAGATGCGGAAGGAGATCAGGACGCCCATCGCGAGGAGCGAGAGGATGAGGCCGATGGTGAAGGCGCCGAGGAGGAGGGTCATCGAGGGAGATGAATTTGAGATTTCAGATTTGAAATTTGAGATGCGCGGCCGGGGCGGCGCTCACGCGACGGGGGCGAACCAGAGGGCGCCGCGGTGGAACTCGCTTTCGCCGACGCCGTGGATGTCGCGGTGGTCGGCGAGGAGGTGGAGCAGGGCCTGGGGAGCGGAGTTTTCGAAGAGCTCGGCGATGGTGGCGGGCAGCTCGAGCCGGCCTTTGCGGATCGGGCGGTAGGGGAAGGCGGCGGCGTGGAAGTGGGCGCGGAGCTCCACGCCTTTGGCGAGGGGGCGGAGCCAGGGGGAGAGCTTGTGGCCGGGCCGGGCGACGACGCCGACGACGAGCGAGGTGCTGTCGCGGTGGGCGCGTTCGGAGGTGAAGGAGAGCCAATCGCGGATCTGCGGGAAGGCGAAGCGGTCGGGCGGTGCGGAGTCGAGGGGCTTGCGCAGGGTGGCGCCGACCAGGCCGGCGGTCTCGGCGTAAAGGACGACGGCGACGGCCTCGGCGCCGGAGAGCTCGAGCGCGGTGGCGGCGAGTTCGGAGAGGGGGACGGAGGGGGCTTCGGAGGCGGCGGCGAAACGGGCGAGGCGCGTGAAGCGACCTTCGCCGCGGAGGCCGACGGGGAGGTGTCCCTGGGGCACGAAGCCGGCCTGGCAGAGGGCGAAGTCGGGGCGGGCGGAGCCGTCGGTGGGCTGGAAGACGGCGGCGCCGGAGACGGCGAGAAACTCGCCGAGACGCGAGGCGGCTTCCCTGGCGTCGGGACCGAGGGCGCCGAGGCCGAGGGCGAAGGTGTTCGCGCCGAAGGCGAAGGGCTTATGTAGGGAGGGGATGGATACGGGTATGGACGGGCCGGCGGGATCGCCGAGGGCGGCCAGGGCGAGGGGAGCGACGGGCGGGGCGAGGGTGTGGAGCTCGTAGGTGGCGCGGGGCGAGCGGTTGGTGGCGGGGGCGG
>CAYTLL010000069.1:11625-17629 GCA_964438755.1 uncultured Akkermansia sp.
GGCGGGGGCGGTAGCTGAGGGTAGAGAGGCGGCGAGGCGGGACGCCTCGCCGCCCACGGGCGGGACGCCCGTGCCACTTGCGGATTCGGGGTCGAGGAGCATGGCCAGGCCGGCGAGGTCGAGGACGGCTCGGGCTTCGGCGGAGACGGGGCCGAGGGAGAAGGCGCCTTTGATCGCGCGGAGCTGCTTGTAGGAGGCGAGGAGGACGCGGAGGCCGGCGGAGCTGATGTAGGAGACGGCGGCGAGGTCGAGGCGGAGGCGGTGTTCGCCGGCGCGGATGGCGGCGGTGATGGCGTCCTGCACGGGCTGGCACCAGTTGGCGTCGAGGCGGCCGGCGAGGCGGAGGACGACGGTCTGGTCGGCGGCGCGGGCGGAGGTGATTTCCATGGCTGGAGGAGGATGAAGGGGCGGACGGGTCTGGCGGATTAGACGGAGCGGACTGATCGACTACTCGGCGACTTTGCCTTCTTTCAGGAGGGCGGCGGGAAGCTCCATGCCGACGGCGCGGGCGTGGCCCGGGGAGAGGGTCAGTTTCACGGTGGGCGGAAGCAGGAAAGGAATCCGGGCGGGGGGCGTGCCGGCGATCACCTGCTCGATGAGTTTCACGGTGTGTTCCCCGACGGCGAAGTAGTCGCGGCCCATGGAGACGGGGGCGCCGAGCGGGACGGTGGAGCTGTTGAGGCTGAAGAGCGGTTTTTGGGCGCGGCGGGCGGCCTGGGTGATTCCGGTGAAGCCGGCCATGGTGAGATTGTCGGAGATCTGCACGATGGCGTCGATGGGGCGGCCGACGAGCGAGGCGGCGGCGTCGGGGAGTTCGGTGGGGGTGTTGACCGCGACGGTTTCGAGCACGAGACCGCGGGCCTTGCAGGCGGCGGCGAGGGCGTCCTTCACGTCGACGGAGTTGGCCTCGGCGGGGCAGAAGAGGGTGCCGAGGCGGCGGTATCGCGGGAAGTGGCGCGCGAGGAGGTCGAGCATCTCCTCGATGGGGGCGAGGACGGCGACGCCGGTGACGTTGGGGAGGTGGTCGGTGAAACTTTTGCCCGCGCCGGCGGTGACGGGGTTGGCGATCATGGTGAAGACGATCGGGCGGTCCTTCACGCGGCGAATCGCGGCCTGGAGCGACGGGGTGGAGATCGGCACGACGATGTCGGCGCCTTCGGTGAGGGCGGCGTCGTAGATGGCGCCGAGCGTGGCGATGTCGCCCTGGGCGGAGCGGAGGCTGATCTCGTAGTCGCGGCCGGGGATGAGCCGGCTCCTGGCCCAGGCGGATTTCATGCCGAGCAAGGTTTCCTCGGCGGGAGCGGTCTCGTTGTAGAGGACGGTGGCGATGCGGACGGGTTTGCGGAGCGCGGTGGGCGTCGTGGTGGCGGCGGACGCGGGAGGGGCCGCCGCGGGATCGGCGGAGGGCTTGGGCGGGGCGGCGTGTTCGACGCCGTTTTCGTCGATGACAAGCGTGGCGGCGGCGCGGAGATCGGAGGGGACGGACCAGGCGCCCTTCAGGTCCGCCAAGGCGCGGAGGTTGAAGATAAGGGTCTCCGGGACGAGGTTGGTGACGGGGTGTTCGGCGGGTTTTTTCGCGCCGGAAAGAACGTCGCCGCCGAGATGTCCGACGAGGCGTCCCACCTCCTGGTAGTTGGCCCCGATGTCGAAAAGGGCGCCTTTCTTCGCGTTGGGCGGAATGACGGTGAACATCGGGACGCGGCCCTTGCGGGCGGCGGCGGCGACGGTGTCGATCGCGCTCATCACGGTGGTGTCGCCGCAGACCCAGACGGCCTCGGCGCCGCGGGCGACGATGGCGTTGGCGGCCTCGGAGACGCCGGCGGAGTTTTCCACCGTGGTCTCGAGCAGGGTGAGCCCGAGTTTTTTGCAGACTTCGCGGGCAAGACGCATCTGGGCCTCGGCGTTCGCCTCGGCGGCGTTGTAGACGGTGCCGACGGTCTTGAGCGATGGGTTCAGCCGAAGGGCGATCTCGAAGGATCGGGCGACGGGTTGCATGGTGCCGTAGCCGGCGAGGTGGGCGGGGTGGTCGAGCGGATCGGAGGCGCCGATGCCGACGCCCGCGCCGGAAGGAAGCGTGACGCCGCCGAAGACGTGCGGGCTGCGTCCGTCGCGGTTGGCGGCGGCGACGGCCTGAAGCGAAGGCGTGCTGATGGAGAGCAGCAGATCGTAGCCTCCGGAGGCCATGCGCTGGGCGATGGTTTTGGCGACGGCCATGTCCCCTTCGGCGTTGAAGTAATCGAGATCGAAATCCCTGTCTTTCGCGAAGCCGCGTTCCGCCATGCCGGCGAGGACGCCTTCGCGGATCTGGTCGAGGACCATCTGCGAGGCGTGTTGGAGGAGGGCGACGCGCGGTTTACGCGCCGGGGGTGGCGAGCCGGGCGCCGGGGTTTCTTTGGCGCGGGAGCCGAGGTCGGAAAACAGCAGGACGGCGGAGGCGGCGGCGATGAGGAACAGCCCGAGCGCGAGGCGGCGAAGGAGGACCAGCATGCCGCAAGGCAACGGCGACCAAGGGGAGCGGTTCAACCGCGAAAGGGAGGCGCGGCGAGGAATCAAACCCAAGGCGGGACGAACCACTGATGGAATGGCTCAATGAGCATTCCTTGGGCGGTGATTCGCGTCCTTTGAGGCCGCGGCGGCGGGTTTCGATGGGCGTCTAATCGCCGCGAGACGGAAGCGGTGGGCCGCGGTCTCAGGGGTAGAGCGGCGTGGCGGTCCAGCCGGAGTGCGTGCGACGGTGGACGACCCGTTCGTGGAGACGGTAGGGCTTTTCCTCCCAGAACTCGATCGTCGAGGGGGCGAGGCGGAAGCCGCTCCAGTGCGGCGGGCGCGGGACCGAGGTGGCGAAACGGAGGGTGAACTCGGCGACGCGGGCGGGCAGGGCGAGCAGGTTGGGCAGGGGGCGAGATTGCTCGGAGGCCCAGGCGCCGACGCGGCTGAGATAGGGACGCGAGGCGAAATAGGCGTCCGCCTCGGTGTCGGAGACGGGGGCGACGGATCCGTGGATACGAACCTGGCGGCCGGGCGGATTCCAGTAGAAGCAGAGCTCGGCTTCGGGGCGGGCGCGGAGGTCGGCGGCCTTGGGGCTTTCGAGGTTGGTGTAGAAGACGAAGCCGGCGGCGTCGGCGTGTTTGAGCAGCACCATGCGCACGGATGGCGCGCCGTCGGCGGAGACGGTGGCGAGGGCCATGGCGGTGGGTTCGGGGAGTTTGCGCGCGCGGGCGTCGGCGAGCCACGCGAGGAAACGCGGGAGCGGATCGTGCGGATCGGCGGCGGCGGATGCGGGCTTAGGTGCTGGAGCGGGCTCGGACATGAGGGAAGTGTAACGCGAGGGCAGGGAGAGGGCTGCGCGGGGATTGGCGAAAGCCCGTCTGAAGGGAGCGGCGCTGTGCGCGCCCGGAGAGGTAGCGAAAGGCGGCGACGGAGCGCCGTCCTCGAGGAATAAAAAAGCCGCGGCTGGCAGGCCGCGGCTTTGGAATGGAAGCGATTGAGCTTTTAGGCTTCGGGTGTCGCGCCTTCGGCGGCGGCGGCGGCTTGCTGTTCCTCGGTCTCGACGACCTTGGCGATGCTGAGGAGCTTGTCGCCGTCGGCGAGGGTGAGGAGCTTCACGCCCTTGCCGCCGCGGTTGACCTCGCGGATGTCGGCGACGCGGGTGCGCACGCTCTGGCCCTTGGCGGTGAGGAGCATGATCTCGTCGCTGTCCTTCACGCTGAGGGCGCCGGCGAGCTTGATGGAGCCGTCCTCGGGGAGGTCGATCGCCCAGACGCCGCTCGCGCCGCGGGCGGTGAGGCGGTAGTCCTCGAAGCGGGTGCGAACGCCGAGGCCGGCTTCGCTGGCGACGAGGAATTTCGAGGCGTGGTCGACGAGCTCGATGACCTCGAGATAGTCGCTCTCGAGCTTGAAGCGCATGCCGGTGACGCCGCCGGTGGCTCGGCCGGTGTCGCGGAAGAGCACTTCGCCGGTTTCGGGATCCTTCTCGCGGAAGCGGACGGCGAGGCCCTGGTGGGAGACGAGCATGATTTCGTTTTCGCCGGTGGTGAGGATGCAGCCGATGACGGCGTCGCCCTCGGCGAGGTTGATGCCGATGAGACCGGACTCGCGGGTGGCGTTGGTGTAGTCGGCGAGGGCGTTCTTTTTGATCGTGCCGGCCTTGGTGGCCATGACGAGGAAGTGCGCGCCGTCGAACTCCTGGAAGCAGAGCATGGCGGCGACTTTTTCGCCTTCGTCGAGGGCGAGGAAGGATTTGACCGACTTGCCCTTGGCGGTGCGGACGCCCTCGGGGATGTCGTAGACCTTCTTCGCGAAGCACTGGCCGTGGCTGGTGACGAACAGGATATAGTCGTGGGTCGAGGCGGTGAAGAGGTGCTCGACGAAGTCGTCGTCGTAGGTCTCGGCGCCGATGACGCCCTTGCCGCCGCGGCGCTGGGAGCGGTAGTCGGCGACGGGGGTGCGCTTGATGAAGCCGAGGTGGGAGATGGTGATGACGCAGCCCTCGTTGGGGATGACGTCCTCCATCCGGAATTCGCCGGCGGCGGCGAGGATCTGGGTTTTGCGCTGGTCGCCGTATTTCTCCTTCATGGCGAGCAGTTCGGTCTTGATGACCTCGCGCAGGCGCCAGTCGTTCTCGAGGATCTCCTTGAGGCTCGCGATGAGCGTCATGAGCTCGGCGTATTCGGCCTCGATCTTGCCGCGCTCCAGGCCGGTGAGCTGGTAGAGGCGGAGCTCGAGGATGGCGTCGGTCTGGCGCTCGGAGAGCGGATACTTGGCCATCAACTTCGTCTTGGCCTCGTCGCGATTTTGGGAGGCGCGGATGATCTTTACGAAGTCGTCGAGGTTATCGAGGGCGATGATGTAGCCTTCGAGGATGTGGGCGCGGTCCTCGGCCTGCTTTAGGCGGAACTTGGTGCGGCGGGTGACGACGTCGCGGCGGTGATCGATGTAGCAATCGATCAGCTCGCGGATGTTCATCTGCTTCGGTCGGCGCTTGTCGAGGGCGAGGAGGGTGACGCCGAAAGAGGACTCGAGGGCGGTCTTCTGGTAGAGCTGGTTGAGGATGGGCGAGGCCTGTTCGCCGCGCTTGAGCTCGATGACGATGCGGGTCTGCTCGTCGGACTCGTCGCGGACGTCGCGGATGCCCTCGAGCTCCTTTTCGCGCACGAGCTCGGCGATGCGGATGACGAGGTTGGCGCGGTTGACGTTGTAGGGGATCTCGGTGATGACGATCTGCTCGCCGCCGCCGGACATCTCCTCGGTCATGGCGCGGCCGCGCATGCGGACGATGCCCTTGCCGGTCTTCAGGTAGGAGAGGATGCCTTCGCGGCCGGAGATGGTGCCGCCGGTGGGGAAGTCGGGGCCCTGGATGAGGCCGCAGAGATCGTCGATCGTGGTGGTGACGGGCTCGTCGAGGACCTTGACGATGGCGGCGATGAGCTCGTGGAGGTTGTGCGGCGGGATGTTGGTCGCCATGCCGACCGCGATGCCGGTGGATCCGTTGAGCAGCAGGTTGGGTAGTGCCGCGGGCAATACGGTGGGCTCGGTGGTCGACTCCTTGTAGTTGGGGGCGAAGTCGACGGTGTCCTCCTCGATGTCGGCGAGGAGCTCCTCGGAGACGTCGCGGAGGCGGCACTCGGTGTAACGGTAGGCGGCCGGCGGGTCGCCGTCGACGGAGCCGAAGTTGCCCTGGGGGTCGATGAGCGGGTAGCGCATGACCCAGTTCTGGGCGAGGCGGACGAGGGTGTCGTAGACGGAGGAGTCGCCGTGGGGGTGGTAGTTTTTGAGGACCTCGCCGACGACGCCGGCGCACTTGTCGAAGGCGCGGTTGTGGAGGAGGCCTTCACGGAGCATCGCGTAGAGGATGCGGCGTTGGACGGGCTTGAGGCCGTCGCGGGCGTCGGGGAGGGCGCGGGCGACGATCACCGACATCGAATACTCGATGTAGGCCGACTGCATGATGTCGGTGATGTTGGCGGTGGTGAGTTTTTCGTTGGCGGCGAACACGGTGGAAAAA
>CAYTLL010000070.1:0-17419 GCA_964438755.1 uncultured Akkermansia sp.
TCCATGCCGAAGTAGGTCGTGTCCTGGGAGATCAGGTTGATCTCCTTCACGCCCTCGGCGACGAGCTTGCGGGCCTCGGCGACGACGCTCTCTACGGAGCGCGAACGGTGGCGGCCGCGGATCTGCGGGATGATGCAGAAGGCGCAGGGGTGGTTGCAGCCCTCGGCGATCTTGATGTAGGCGAAATGCTTCGGGGTGAGGCGGAAGCGCGGCGTGTCGTAGTCCGGGATGTAGGTGCTGCGGCCCTCGATGAAGTTCTTCGGCGCGGCGTCCTTCGGGCGCTTGAAGCCGGTGAGTTCCTCGATGATCGGGGCGACCTTGGTGATCTGGTCGAGACCGATGAAGGCGTCCACCTCCGGGATCTCCTTGGGCAACTCCTTCGAGAAGCGCTGCGACATGCAGCCGGCGACGATGAGTTTTTGCCCGGCGCGGCGTTTCTTCATCCCGCGGGCCTCGTGGGCCTCGAGGATGTGGTTGATCGATTCCTCCTTGGACGAGTCGATGAACGAACAGGTGTTCACGATGACGACGTCGGCCTTGTCCTGATCGGGCACGACTTCCATGCCGGCCTGGTGGAGGTGGCCGACCATGATTTCGCTATCGACGAGATTTTTCGCGCAGCCGAGGGAGACGAGGGAGACTTTGACGCTCATTGAAAGAGGAGGAAAGGAGGACGGGAAACGGCTGCTTTAGAAATGCAAAAACCGCGGCTGCTGAGAGCCGCGGTTTTTGAAACTGGCGGAAGGCGCGCTTACTTCTTGGCCTTGGCGGACTTCTTGGCGGGAGCCTTCTTGGCGGCTTCCTTCTTGCGCTTGAGGTAGGCGATGCGGCGCTTCTTCTTGATGTGCTTGTTGGTTTGTTGGCCCATGGGAGGTGTGTGGTAAAACGAGGACATTCGCGGTTTGGTGGGGGCGGAGTCAAGCGCGGGGATGCGGGAGGAGCGGATGTGGATTGAACCCGTGATGCGGCGGCTCAACGAGCGCCGCTGACTTCACCGCAGGCTGCGCCTGCGCATAACCGAGGGCGGCCATTGGACCGCCGCATAAGTGGTTAACTCCCGCTTTGGGTTGTGCCGCGGCGGGGAGTGGTTCCTTTAACCGGTTCCGCACCGCACGCCCATGGGAATGTTCAAACTCAAGGCCGACTACGCGCCGACCGGCGACCAGCCGCAGGCCATCGCCGCGCTCTCGGCCTCGCTGCTCGCGGGCAACAAGCACCAGACGCTGCTCGGCGTCACCGGCTCGGGCAAGACCTTCACCATGGCGAACCTGATCGTGGCACGCGACCGGCCCACGCTCATCATCTCGCACAACAAGACCCTGGCGGCGCAGCTTTATTCGGAGTTCAAAAACTTTTTTCCGGAGAACGCGGTCGAATACTTCGTCTCGCACTTCGACTACTACCAGCCCGAGGCCTACGTGCCGTCCTCGGACACCTTCATCGAAAAGGATTCGTCGATCAACGAGGAGATCGAGCGCCTGCGCATCGCGGCCTCAAGCTCGCTGGTGTCGCGCAAGGACGTGATCGTGGTCGCCTCGGTGTCGTGCATCTACGGCCTCGGCTCGCCCGAGGATTTCAAGGAGCTGCGCATCCCGCTCGAGCGCGGGGCGATCATGGCGCGCCAGACCCTGCTCCAGCGCCTGGTGGACAACATCTACTCGCGCAACGACTACGACTTCAAGCGTGGCACCTTCCGCGTGCGCGGCGACGTGGTGGACATCATGCCGGCCTACCTCGAGCACGGCCTGCGGGTGGAGTTCTGGGGCGACGAGATCGAGGCGCTGAGCGAGTTCGACCCGACGACGGGCGAGGTGCTGCGCAAGCTGGACAAGTTCGATCTGTATCCTGCCAATCAATACGTGACGAGCAAGGGCAAGCTCGACCTGGCGGTAGCGCGCATCAAGGCGGAGCTCGACCAGCGCGTCGCGGAGTTCGAGGAAAAGGGCCTGCTGCTCGAGGCGCAGCGCATCCGGATGCGCACCAACTACGATCTCGAGATGCTGCAGGAGATGGGCTTCTGCAACGGTATCGAGAACTACTCGCGCCACCTCGCCGGCCGCGAGGCGGGGGAGCGGCCGTTGTGCCTGATCGATTTCTTTCCGAAGGAGTTTCTGCTCTTGATCGACGAGAGCCACGCCTCGGTGCCGCAGATCGGCGGCATGTATAACGGCGACAAGGCGCGCAAGACGGTGCTGGTGAACTTCGGCTTTCGCCTGCCCTCGGCCTTGGACAACCGGCCGCAGAATTTCGACGAGTTCATGTCGATCACCGACCAGATCGTCTACGTTTCGGCCACGCCGGCGAAGTTCGAGATGGAGCGCTCGACGGTCGTGGCGGAGCAGGTGATCCGCCCGACCGGGCTGGTCGATCCCGAGATCACGTTGCGGCCGACCAAAGGGCAGGTGGAAAACCTGATCGCGGAGTGCAAGCAGGCGGTGGAGCGCGGCGAACGCGTGCTCGTGACCACGCTGACGAAGCGACTGGCTGAGGATCTGACCGCGTTTTTCCGCGAGGCGAAGATCAAGGTCGAGTATCTGCACAGCGACATCGACGCGATCGAGCGCGTGGAGATCTTGCGCAACCTGCGGCTCGGCAATTTCGACGTGTTGATCGGCATCAACCTGCTGCGCGAAGGACTCGACCTGCCGGAGGTGGCGCTCGTCGCGGTGCTCGACGCGGACAAGGAAGGCTTTTTGCGCAGTGAAACCTCGCTCATCCAGACGGCGGGCCGTGCGGCGCGTCACGAGAAGGGGCGGGTGATTTTCTACGCCGACGTGATGACGGAATCGATCAAGCGCACGATCGAGGTGACGAACGGCCGCCGGGCGAAGCAACTCGCCTACAACGCGGAGCACGGCATCACGCCGCGCAGCGTGAAGCGCGCGCAGCAGACAAGCCTCCACGTTTACGACGGGTCCGGCGAACGCGTGGAGGAGGGGGCGGGCACGCTGGCCGAAGGCAGCGCGGAGGACGTGGCGGCGGTCGTCCGCGAGTTGGAAGAAGAGATGGCCGAGGCATCGGGCCGACTGGAGTTCGAGCGCGCGGCGGTGCTGCGCGACCAGATCAACGCGCTGCGCTCGGGCGACTTTCGCAAGGCGGCGCAGGTGCAGGCCGGCGGGAAGAAATCCAAGGGCGGGCGGGGCGGAGGCGGTTCGGAGTATCCGCGCGGGCGGGCGCAGAAGCGGCGGTGAGGCGGGGGCGGTTCCCTCCGGTTTTGGAGGGCGCGGCGCTGTCCGCGCCTCGGGGCGTTACGGCGGGCACGGCGGCCCGCCCTCCAAGTGGATTAGCGGGGCAGCTTCTCCGCGATCTCCTCGAGCGGGTAGGTGAGGATCTCGGCGAGGGTCGGATGATACCACGGGGCGCGAAGCAGATCGCGGACGGTCGCGCCCAGCGTGATCGGGCCGGTGAAACAGTGGATTAGTTCGCCCGCCTGCGGGCCGACGATCTCGGCACCGAGGATGCGGCCGCGCTTGGGTTCGGCGATGACCTTCACGTAGCCGCGGACCTGGTCCATGAGGATGGATTTGCCGTGGTCGTTGAATGGGTAGCTGGCGACGAGGTAGGGCTTTTTCGTGGCGACGAGCTCGGACTCCTGCGCGCCTATGGTGGCGAGCGGAGGGTCGGTGAAGACGACGTTGAGCAACGGGGTTTTCGCGACGGGGCGAAGTTCTTTTTCGGGGATGCCGAATGCGTGGCGGGCGGCGAGTTCACCTTGGGCGACGGCGAGGTGCACGATGTCGTGCGGGCCGCAGACGTCGCCGCCGGCGTAGATGTGGGGCGCGGTGGTTTGCTGCCAGCGGTTGACCTTCACGCGGCCTTCGTCGGTGAGGCGCACGCCGGCGGCGGCGAGGTCGAGCGACTCGATGTTGGGCTCGCGGCCGAGGGCGTTGAAGAGGTGTGCGGCGCGGCGGACGGTTTTTTTGCCGGCGGAGTCGAAAACGACCTCGACTCCTTTGCCCTCGCCGAGCGATCGGACGAGCGTGATCTTGGTGTCGGTGTGGAGGTCGATGCCCTCGTCTCGGAAGGCTTGTTGCACGACTTCGGAAGCGGCGGGGGAGTGGTCGCGCAGGATGTTTTTGCTGCGCTGGATTAGGGTTACCTTCGAGCCGATGCGCGCGAGGAACTGGGCGAGTTCGCAGGCGACGATGCCGCCGCCGAGGACGATCACGGACTTGGGGATGAAATCCAGGTCAAGGACGTCATCGCTGGTCCATTGCGGCGTGGTGGCGAGGCCGGGGACGGCGGCGGGCACGGAGACGCGAGAGCCGGTGGCGACGAGGAAGAATTTTCCGGAGAGTTTGCGGCCGTCGGCGAGCTGGACGTTGTGCGGATCGAGGAAACGGGCGTGGGAGCGGAAGAGCGTGAAGCGCTTCGCGTTGGTCATCGCTTTTTCGCGGTAGCCGGCGAAGTCGGCGATGACGTGTTTTTTCCAGGCGTGGAGCGCCTTCATGTCCATCTTGGCGCCGGGCGGGATACGGACGCCGAACTTGGTCGAGTGCCTCGTGTGGTGGAGCAGGTCGGAGGCGTGGAGGAGGGTTTTGGAGGGCATGCAGCCCTTGAGGATGCAGAGGCCGCCGAGCTCCTTGGCGCCGTCGACGATGGCGACGCGTTTGCCCATGTCGGCGGCGACGCGGGCGGCGTTGAAGCCGGCGGAACCGCCGCCGAGAACGATGAGGTCGAAGGGTTTCATGGGGAGTCTAGGCGGAAGCGATCACGCGGTTCCAAACATCGTGGAGGCCGAGGCGGTCGAGCCAGGGATCGAGCAGCGAATGATCGATGCCGGTGATGGCGCGGATCGTGGCGATGTCGGCCGGGTGTTTGGCGGAGCCGCCTTCACGGAAGAACTCCAGTTTCCGGAGCACAACGTATTCGGGAGGGGCGACCGAGAGCGAAAGATCGGCGGTCCATCGAATGCGGCGACGGAGCGGGAGCGCCCAGGCGTGGAGCGGGTCGGAGCCGGCTAGATAGATGTCGGCTTTGTATCCGCTCTCGTGGTGAATGATGTTGAAATGACCGCGCAAGGGGCGGGCTTGCTCGGCGCGGATCACCGATTCGGGCGGGACGTAGAACTCGGACTCGGGAAAAGCGGCGAGCAAGGCGGCGCGGCCGGTGTCGTCGAGGGCTAGAACGAGATCGAGGTCGTTGGTGACGCGGGGCTGGCCGTAGAGAATGGCGGCGGTGGCGCCGGTCACCATGTAGGTCACGCCGCTGGCTTCGAGGCGCGAGACGAACAGCGATAGTTCATCCGGTGCGAGCATGGAGAATCTGGTGGGCGACGGCGCGGAGGACCTGCGGCTCGGTCCACTCGGGATGGCGTTGGCGGAAGCCCGCGGCCATGAGTTCGCGCATGGATCGGTTCATGCGCAGGGCTTGGCGAAGGCGATCCGCGGGCTCCATCGCGCGATAGATCTCCAACCGCTTTTCTTCGGCGGCGCGGAGATGATCGGTGGCGACGGGAGCACTCATGGACGACCGAAACATGAGCGTGTGATGCGGCTAGGCAAGACGGGTGGAGGAGTGGTCAACCGCGTTTTGGGCCCCACTTGCGGTCGTTTTTGAGCTCGAGGCGGCGGGTTTCGACCTGGATGCCGGCGACGGCGGGGTGCTGGCGGAGGGCTTTGAAGGCGTCGGGGTTGAAGCGGAAGCCGAGGGCGCTGCTGGCCTCGCTCAGGGCGGTGACGCGGTTTTCGAAGACGAAGCCGAGATCGATGCGGGTGTCGCCGTTGTGGCGGTCGAGCGTGGTGCGGAGAAGTTTTAGGAACTCGGTGAGCTTCGGGTGCTCGGGCTGGAGGAGCCAGCCGATGCGTTTCACGTTGGCCGTGGTGTAGGACTGGAGTGGATACGCCTCCTTCACGTTGATGCGCGGGCCCTCCTGTCCGACGATGATGGTGCCGAGGACGCAGATAAGCGCGCTTTCCGCGAGGACATGGCCGTGGGCGGCGAAGGCGTCGGCGAACATGTTTAGGCCGATGGTGGCGGAGCGCGTTTGGAGGCTGAAGGCCATCCACGGGCGGTTGTCCTTCTTCGCGAGTTTCTTTTGGAGCGAGCCGGCGATGCCGCAGAGGCGGAATTCGGTGCGGTCGTCCTGCTCGAGGAGTTCGGTGACGGGATAGGTGTCTAGGGCCTCGACAAGGCCGGCGAAGGCGTCAAGCGGGTGCCCGGACACGTAGAAGCCGAGGAGCTCTTTTTCGAATTGGAGGAGGGTGGAGGAGTTGAAGACCTTTTCGACTTTCTCGGCGGCTTTGCCTTTGGCGGGCGCGGCCGGAGCGCCTGCTTGGGGGCCACCGGAGGGAGCGGGCGCGGCGAACATGTCGGCATGCATGGCCGGAGCCGGTGCGGGCGCGGCGGGTTTGGCGGGCGCGGCGCCGAGGCGGGATGGCGGGGCGAGTTGCGGAGATGCTACGACGGGTGCGGCGGGTTTGCGGTGGCGCAAAGCTTCGTCGAGTTCGCGGCGGAGTTTGTCGAGCGGCGGCGGGGGCTGGGGGGCGTCGAGTTCGACGCCGAAGTCGAAGGAGATGGTCTCGGCTTTCGGCGCGGTGTCGACGGGCTTGGCGGGGGCGTCGTTTTTGCGGAGCGCGGGGTATTTGCGGACGAGATCGCCGAGCGCCTCGAGGTGGGCGTCGATCAGGTTGTAGAGTTCCTCGCGGTCGGCGCCGGAGAAATCGAAGGCGCCGGTGGCGACCAAGCACTCGAGGACGCGTTTGTTGAGGGCGCGGCTGTCGACGCGGAGGAGGAAGTCGCGGAAATCCTTGAAGGGGCCGTTGGCGTCGCGCTCGGCGATGATCTTCTGGCCGGCCTGTTCGCCGACGCCCTTGATGCCGGCGAGCCCGAAGCGGACGACGCCCGCGTCGGAGGCGTCGGGGGTCTTGAAGACGGGGGTGAAGGTTTCGCGCGATTCGTTGATGTCGGGGCCGAGCACGGTGATGCCCATGGCCTCGGCCTCGGCGATGAAGTGGGACACCTTTTCCGCGTTGCCGAGCTCGGCGGTGAGCACGCCGGCCATGAACTGGACCGGGTAGTTGGCCTTCAAATACGCGGTGTGGTAGGCGACGACGGCGTAGGCGGCGGAGTGGGACTTGTTGAAGCCGTATTGCGCGAACTTGTTGAGGAGGTCGAAGATCTCGTTGGCCTTGGACTCGGGGATCTTGTGGAGGCGGCCGGCGCCCTCGACGAACTTGATGCGCTCCTTGGCCATGGCCTCGGCGTCCTTCTTGCCCATCGCGCGGCGGAGCATGTCGGCGCCGCCGAGGGTGTAGCCGCCGATGACCTTGGCGCACTCCATCACCTGTTCCTGGTAGACGATGATGCCGAAGGTCTCCTTGAGCACGGGTTCTAGGAGCGGGTGGGGGTAGACGATGGAGGACGGGTCCTTTTTGCCGCGGGCGTAGTCGGGGATGAACGCCATGGGCCCCGGGCGGTAGAGCGCGGAGATGGCGTTGATGTCGTCGATGGTGGAGATGCCGACCTGGCGGGAGGCGCTTTGCATGCCGCCGGACTCGAGCTGGAAGACGCCGATGGTCTTGCCGGCGTTGAGGAGCTCGTAGGTCTTGGGGTCGTTGAGGTCTCGGGAATCGAGCTCGAAGTCGGGCTTGGCGGTGCGGCGGACGTTTTCGACGGCGTCGGAGATGACCGTGAGGGTCTTGAGGCCGAGGAAGTCCATCTTGAGCAGGCCGAGTTTGCCGACGGCGCCCATGTCGAACTGCACGGTGACGTCGCCTTCTTGCGAGGTGAGGGGGACGAACTCGTCGAGGGGCTGCTCGGTGATGATGATGCCGGCGGCGTGCTTGCCGGTGTTGCGCACCATGCCTTCGAGGACGAGGCCCTGGTCGATGATCTTTTTGGCGACGGGGTTGCGGTCGTATTCGGATTTCAACTCCGCGGACTTGGCGAGGGAGTCGGCGAGCGAGATGTTCAGCTCGTCGGGGATCATCTTGGCGAGGCGGTCGGCCTCGGCGAAGGGGAGGCCGTGCACGCGGGAGACGTCGCGGACGACCATCTTGGCGCCGAGGGTGCCGTAGGTGATGATGTTGGCCACGCAGTCGCGGCCGTATTTTTCTCGGACGTAGTCGATGACCTCGACGCGGCGGCGCATGCAGAAGTCGATGTCGAAGTCGGGTGGCGAGACGCGCTCGGGGTTGAGGAAGCGCTCGAAGAGGAGGCCGAAGCGGATGGGATCGATGTCGGTGATGCCGAGGAGAAACGCGACGAGGCAGCCGGCGCCGGAGCCGCGGCCGGGGCCGACGGGGATTTTGTGTTCGCGGGCCCAGTTGATGAAGTCCCAGACGACGAGGAAGTAGTCGTCGAAGCCGGTGACGTGGATGATGGAGAGCTCGTAACCGGTGCGCAGGACGAGCAACTCGTCGGGGGCGAGGCCGGAGTAGTCGGGCGGGGCGGGCTTTTGGCCGGGCGCGAGGTTTTGGAGTTTCGCGAGGCGCTCCGCGACGACGGGGTGGGCGGCGACGGCGTGGTAGTCGTGGCCGTAGCGGTGGTTGAGGCCCTTGACGCAGAGATCGAGCAGGTAGGAGTGCGCGGCGATGCGGTGCTCGGGGTTGCGGGCCTTGATCTCCGGGGGAAGCGGGTAACGCGGGTAGCGTTCGGAGCCCTTGGGGAAGGGGATCTTCACCTCGCACATCTCGGCGACGAGGCGGGTGTTGGTGAGCGACTCGGGGATTTCGCCGAAGAGTTTTAGCATCTCGTCGGCGGACTTCAGATAGAAGGCGGACGAGTCGAACTTCATGCGGTTCGTCTCGGCGACCTTCGACCCGGTCTGGATGCAGAGCATCGTGTCGTGCGAGGAGGCGTCGGACTCCTTGACGTAGTGGACGTCGTTCGAGCAGATCGTCTTTAGCTGGTATTTTTCGGCGAGGCGGAGGAGGCCGGGAATGATGTGGCGCTGCTCGGGGATGCCGTGGTCCTGGAGTTCGACGAAGTAGTTTTCGCGGCCGAAAATCTCGACGTAGCGGGCGCAGGCGGCGTCGGCCTCCTCCTCGCGGTTGCGCATGAGATGCTGGCAGACCTCGGAGGCGAGGCAGCCGGTGAAGCCGATCAGGCCCTTGGCGTATTTCGCGAGGGTGGGGAGGTCGGTGCGAGGCTTGTAATAGAAGCCCTGCAGGTGCGAGTCGGAGACCAGCTTGAGAAGGTTTTGGTAGCCCTCGAGGTTCTTGGCCAGGACGCCGAGGTGGTAGTAGCTTTTGCCGTCCTCGGATTTTCCGGATTTTTCGAGACGGGAGCCGGGGGCGAGGTAGAGTTCGCAGCCGACGATGGGCTTGAGGTTGTTGGACTTGGCGGCGTTGAAAAACTCGATGGCGCCGAACATGTTGCCATGGTCGGTGAGCGCGACGGCGGGTTGGCCGAGCTCGACGGTGCGCTTCATGAGGCGGTCGATTTTGCAGGCGCCGTCGAGGAGGCTGTAGTCGGTGTGGACGTGGAGGTGGACGAAGTCTGAGGCGGCGATCGACACGATGGGGCGAAGGAGAGGCGGGGGCCCGAGGCGCGCAAGCGCGGACGCTGCGGATATGCAGGCCGGGCAAAAAAGCCGTTGACGGGGGCGGAGGCGGCCGGTTGCTTCTCAACTTTTTCCAACTCCGAGCCCTCCCTTTCATCATGTCCATCGAGATCAAAATCCGCAAAAACGAGCCCGTCGACCGCGCCCTGCGCCGCCTGAAGAAGAAGCTCGAGCGTGAGAACATCATCAAGGATGTCCGCGCGAAGCGTTACTACGAGAAGCCCACCGAGCGCCGCCGTCGCAAGGAGAAGGTCCAGGCCTTCACCCAGATGCTGCGCCGCCGCTACGCCGAGTAATTCGCTCTTGGCCGGCAGCCCGCCGGTTAAGTTGGTCTTCACGACCGCGCTTGCGTAACCAGCTCGCGCGGTTTTTTGTTTTTACATGTTGCGAGAGCAACGCCTGCCGTTTGCGTTGCACACCTTTATTCGCTCGCCGTCCCCTTGAAGCCGATCCTCGCCCTTTCGACCTGTTGGAATTCGTTCCGTCATCACGACGGGTATGCGATGTTGCATGAAATCGCCGCCTTGGGGTTCACCCACGCGGAATTGAGTCATGGCATCCGCATCGTGTTGGTGCCCGGCATCCTGAAGGCGGTGGAAGAGGGGCTGATCAAGATCAGCTCCACGCACAATTTTTGTCCCTTGCCGGCGGGCGTGACCCAGGCGGCTCCGAATCTGTTCGAACCCTCGCAGGAGGATCGTCGGGAGCACGACCAGTGGTTGCGGCATACCAAGCGTTCGATCGACTTCGCCTCCCAGGTGAAGGCGCGGGTCGTGGTCCTGCATCTGGGAAGCGTGAAATTCTGGTTGTTTCCTCCGGGTCGGAAACTCCACGCCTACCTGAAAAACGCGCCGGATACCGCGGTCGCGACCGATGCGCGTTACCAAGGCGTGTTGCGAAAATCCTGTGAGAAACTGCGGGGTCGCATGGGGCCGTTCTGGAAGCAGGTCCAGAAAAGCCTTGGCGAGATTTCGACCTATGCGCGCGAACGCGGCGTGTCCTTGGGCTGTGAAAACCGCGAGAAGTTCGAGGAGCTGCCCTTGGACGACGATTTCCCCTCGTTCTTCGAGGGGCTGCCAGCCGACACGCCTTGCGGCTACTGGCACGACACGGGCCACGCCGACATCAAGGAGGGCATGGGCTTGATCAACCACCGCGTCCATCTGGAGCGCAACGCGAGCCGGCTGCTGGGCTTCCATTTACACGACGTCTCCGCCGCGGGGAAGGACCATCAGCCGGTGGGCGCCGGACGGATCGATTTCGACATGATCAGCCAGTTTTGGCGTCCGGAGCATCTGCTCACGCTCGAGCTTAGCCCCCGTGTCTCCACCGAAGACGTCGCCTCGTCCAAGGCTAGGGTGGAAGCGCTCATGGCGAAGCGTTTCGGCTGAGAACGCCTGCGTTCGCGGGCCAACCGGCCGGGCTGGAGACGGGTTTTGACCGTCGTCGGATCGGGCGCGGTTTTCAGCCGCGTCGGGCGAGCAATTCGCGAACCCAGCGGCGATGCGGTCCGGACATCAGCACGGATTCGAGCCGATCAAGCGGCACCCAGACCAAGCCCGCGGGCAACACGGCGGGCAGCCGGGCGGCGTCGAACTCGTGGATGGGCTCGGTGAACGCGAAGCGCGTGATGCCGCGTTTTTTCACGGCGAGCAGCGTCTCCTTTTTCTCGATCAAACCCGGTTCGAGGCCGAGCTGGTCCGACGACGGGAGTTCGTGCTGTCCGGCAAGGCGGCGCGCGGCGGAGTCGGTCTGGTGCAGGAGCAAGGCCTGGTCCGAGGGGCGGACGCACCAGGCGCGGACCACGGTGCGCGACTCGATGGTCTTCGCGGCGAGTCGCGGATAGGCCTCTGGTTCGCCCGCTCCGCAGGCGGCGCAGAAGGCGCGGACCGGGCACACGGTGCAAAGCGGGTTGTGCCGCGTGCAAACGGTGGCGCCCAGCTCCATCATGGCCTGGTTGTGGTCGCCCGGTTCGGCGTGGTTGAGCAGCGCGTCGGCGAGCGGCGTGAGCGCCTTGCCCGCGCTGGTCGTGTCGCGCCACGCGCTGCCGTCGGCGGCGAGGCGTGACAGGATGCGGACGACGTTGCCGTCGACGACGGCGGCGGGCGCGCCGAAGGCGATGCTCGTGATCGCCGCCGACGTGTAGGGGCCAATGCCGGGCAGTTCGAGCCAGGCCTCGCGCGTGCGCGGCGGCTCCGGCAGGGCGACGAGGGCGCGGGCGAGTTTGTGGAGATTGCGGGCGCGCGTGTAGTAGCCGAGACCCTCCCAGAGTTTCACCACCTCGGGCTCCGCGGCGGCGGCGAGCGCCGCGAAGTCCGGCAGGGCGGCGAGCCAGCGCGCGAAGTAGGGCAGCACCGTTTTCACCTGCGTCTGTTGCAGCATGAACTCGCTCACGACGGTCTTGTAGAGCGAGGGCGCCTCACGCCAGGGCAGGCGACGCTGGTGGATGCGATACCAGCCGAGCAGGGCGGCTTGGAAGTCGGGGGCGGCGGCGATGAGCTGTTTCGCGGACACGGGGCGCAGAGAAGGCACAAAATCCCCGCGCGCTCAAAGGCGCAGATTCGTTTTGTGCTTTTCCCGTCTTCCGTGGCCAAATCCCGCGACCCTCGAATGTCCAAGAAACCCGCCGCCGATCCCGACGCGCCCAAGAAGCTCGCGAGCTACACGCTCAAGCTCACCGACGAGCAGCTCGACAAGCTGGGCAAGCTGCTGGCCGGCCGCGGCTGGGAGCGTTTCGACGTGGCCTACGCGCGCTTCGCGTTTCGCAGCGACGCGGCCAAGGTCAACGTCACCGGCTACGAGAGCAAAAAGGTGGTCGTCGCGGGCAAGGGCACGGAGGAGTTCGTGACGATGGTGATCGAACCGGAGATCACCGGCGCGCCGAAGCTCGGTTACGACGAGGTGCTGCACCCCGACTGGTTCGAGGACCACGCCGGCTGCGACGAGTCGGGCAAGGGCGACTTTTTCGGACCGCTGATCGCGGCCACGGTGATCGGTTCGCGGAGCATGATCGAGACCTGGCGCGAGGCCGGCGCGCAGGATTCGAAGAAGATGACCGAGTCGCGCATCCTCGAACTCGACAAGATCATCCGCGGCACGCACGGCGTGGTGGTGAAAGTGATCCAGGCTCGCGACATGCGCCAATACAACAGCCTCATGGGGACGCGCTTTCGCAGCCAGAACCAGATCCTCGCCTTCCAGCACGCGCGCGCCCTGCAGGACGCCTTGGCGGAGAAGCGCGTGCCGTGGGGGCTGCTCGACCAGTTCACCGAGGATCCGCTGGTGCAGCGCGAGCTGACCAAGCTGGGCGTGACGGGCTTCGAGCTCCGCATGCGCACCAAGGCGGAAGAGGACCCGGTCGTCGCCGCCGCCTCGATCGTCGCGCGTGCCGAATACGTCCGGCAGATGGTCGCGCTATCGCGCCGCTTCGGCGAACCGCTGCAAAAAGGCGCGAGCGCGGCCGTGAAGGTCCAGGCGCACGAGATCATCAAGCGCTTCGGCGCCGATGCGCTGCGCGACTACGCCAAGCTGCACTTCCGCACCGCCTACGAGGTGGTGAGCGAGGCGGGCAAACTGGACGAATTGCCGCTCAAGCCTCCGCCGCCGAAGAAAGAGTGGGGAACCTGAGCCGTGGGCTTGATCCTCGCCCGCGTTCTCCGCTTCGCCTAACCGTTCACGCTTCGCCTTTCGCACCATGTCCGCCAAACGTCGCCAGCTCCGCGGCTTCGATCTGAAGCAGCTTCAGGAGCATCCCGAGTTGATCGGGGTGGACGAGGCGGGGCGTGGCGCCCTGGCGGGTCCGGTGGTCGCGGCGGCGGTCCTCGTCACGCGCGCCTTTCTCGAGAGCCGATGGGCGGACGAAAACGCCAAACGCATAAACGACTCGAAGCAGCTCACCGTGGCGGAGCGCGACGCGCTGTATCTCGATTTCGAGGCGCTGGCCGCGGAGGGGCACATCCACGCCCAGTTCGGGACGGCCTCGGTCGCGGAGATCGAGACCGAGAACATCCTCGGGGCGACCAAGCTCGCCATGCGTCGCGCGCTCGAGGGCATCTACCCGCCCACGGCCTTTTCTCCGCCGCGGCGCGAGCCCGATCTCTTTTCGTCCCCGGAGGAAATCGCCGCGTTTCAGCCGCCCGCGCAGGCCCGCATCCTGATCGACGGACTGCCGCTCAAAAACTTTCCCTACCCGCACCAAGGCGTGGTCCAAGGCGACGGGCGTTCGTTATGCATCGCGATGGCCTCGATCATCGCGAAGGTGCAGCGCGACCGGATGATGTCGGAGCTGGACGCGGTGCATCCTGGCTACGGATTCGCCCAGCACAAGGGCTACGGGACCGAGGAGCATCGCGAGGCGGTGCTGCGCCTCGGTCGTTGCCCGGAGCATCGCGAAACGTTTTTGCGCAAATTGCTTTCCGCTCGCGTGGATCCGGCGCAGCTGGGGCTTTTGGGCGAGTAGGCCGGGGGGGCGAAAATCGCTTTCGCAAGCGAACGTCGCGGCGCGTTCCTTCGCTGTCTCGGGAGGGGGCTGGCCGCCCGCGACTTGCGACATGCTTCCGCCGGCCCGAGCGCCTCGTCTTTTGATTCGCTCGCCCCGGCCCGGGAGTGACGCAGGCGGCGGGGCCGCGTGGGTGCCGAGGGGAGTCGGAACGGCTAATTTCGGCGTTTACGGAGGACGAAGCCACGTTCCAAGGTCTCGGGCATGTCCATGCCCGCGCCGTCGCAAGCCTTGTCCTCCTCCGCCGCCGTCGCGCCGACGCGGCGTGTCTTGGGCGTGGATTTTTTCGTGGGCTCGATCGAACAGGCCACCGAGCGCGCGGTTTCCGGCGGCTTGGTCGTGGCTCCCTCGGCTCCGGGCCTGGCGGTGGACCTGGTCAGGTCGCCCTCCTACCGGGAGGCGCTGACCACGGCGGATCTGGCGATCACGGATTCCGGCTACATGGTCCTGCTGTGGAGGTTGTTCACCGGCGAAAGACTCCCGCGTCACTCGGGATTGAAGCTTATCCGCTCGGTGCTGGCTCGTGAAGATCTGAAGGCGCCGGGCGCGATTTTCTGGGTCATGCCCTCGGCCGAGGAGTCGGCGCGCAACCTCGCTTGGCTGCGCGCGCAGGGCTTTGCCACGACGGAGGCCGACACGTATTTGGCGCCCCACTACAAGGCGGGTCCGATCCGGGACGCGGATCTGCTGGCTCGGATCGAGGCCCGGCGGCCCCGGGTGGTGATGCTGGCGATCGGCGGCGGGGTGCAGGAGCGGCTCGGCCTGGGCCTGCGCGGCGACCTGTCCTATCGCCCCGGCATCCTGTGTCTGGGGGCCGCGATCGCGTTTTTGACCGGCGGCCAGGCAAGCATACCGCCTTGGGCCGATCGCATGGTGCTGGGCTGGCTGCTGCGCTTGCTCTCGAGCCCGCGGAAGTTCTGGCGCCGCTACTGGGAGGCGATCCGGCTGGCGCCGATCCTCAACCATTACCGGGATCGTCTGCCGGACTTGCGCGCCTGATCCGTCGCTCGCGGCTTGCCAGCGGGCGAGGAGACGAGGCATGAATGCGTCCATGCGCGTAACCCGACTGCTGTTTCTCCCCTTCCTGTGCCTGGGTCTGCTCGCCGCCGGCGGGTGCGCCTCCAAATCGAAGAAGGACTACCCCGTGAGCGTGGTTCGGTTTCTCCTCGAGGCCACCAATCCGCAGGACGCCGGGGCGGTGGCGCGCCTTCCGCAAAGCGGAGTTTCCATCTCGGTCGAGCCGAAAGCCTATTTCACGGAATACGACATCGAGGCCTGCGAGGTCGTGAACAACGAGCTCGGCAAGGCGCTCGCGTTCAAGCTGACCACCGCCGCCTCGCGCGACCTGTTTAAGATGAGCGTTCCCAATCAGGGGAAGCGTATCGTCTCCATGCTAAACGGACGTCCCGTTGGCGCGCGGCGGATCGACGGGGCCATGTCCCAAGGTTACATCGTGACTTACTTCGAGGTGCCTGAATCCGAGCTCGAGGAGCTGGCCAAAAACATCGCTCGCTCCTCGAAAGACCTGCGCGAGGAACTCGAGAAGTCTCAATGAAGGGTCGGAGGGGAACACGGTTCGCGTCGCGTGTGCTCGCGATCGCGGCCTGTTTGCTGGCGGGATGCGACGAGAACGAGGTCGCCTCGGCCCCTGTGGTCGCGGGCAAAGCGCCGGCGCGTCCGGCCGAAAGCGCGACGAAAGCTCCGGTCAGGCTGCAATTGGTCTGGCCCACCCCAAACGACGCCTACCTGCGCGGAGGCGGCGTGGAGCGTTTTGTGCAGCCTACGGAATCGGGCGAGGTCCTCTCGGGCATGTTTGGCAGCGTGCGCAGCGCAGGCCGGCAGTTTCATGAAGGGCTCGATCTGTTTCCCTTGGAGCGGGATCGCAACGGAGAGCCGCTGGATCCGGTTTTTTCCATCCTTCCTGGCGTGGTGAGGCACATCAGCCTGCGGGAAGGGGCGAGCAGCTATGGGCGCTACATCGTCGTCGAGCATTCGGAACAATCGCCTCCGGTGTATTCTCTCTACGCGCATCTTTCGCGCGTGGCCCCCGGTCTGCGGATAGGCGCTGTGGTCGCGGCCGGGCAAACGATCGGGACGCTGGGGCGAAGCGCCGGCGGCTACACGATTCCAAAGCAGCGAGCGCACCTGCATCTGGAGATCGGCTTGAGGGTTACCGACCGGTTTCAGGAATGGTATAAGGCGCGCGGCTTTGGGAGTCCGAACGAGCACGGCGTCTGGAACGGGATGAATCTGACGGGACTCGATCCCTTGGATTTTTTTTCGCGGAGTCGGGCGGGGGGCTTGCGCTCCCTGGACGAGGTTTTCTCCGCCACGCCGGTCGCGGTCACCTTGCGGATCGCGGAGCCGGGCGAGCCGGATTTTGCGCGTCGTTATCCCAGCTTGGTCGTTCCGGCCCAGGGCGGGGGCGCGGGTTGGGAGCTTTGTTTGAGCGTGACGGGGGCGCCGCTGCGTTTGCGGCGTCTGGGTTCCTTGGAATTGCCCGGCTTTCGTCCGGGCGAGATCCGCATCGACAAGGTGGACGCTGAGCTGTTGCGGGCGAACCGCGGCCGAAAACTGATCGAGACGCGACGCGGCGTATCCCAGCCGGGCGAGGATCTTCGCTCGGTGCTTGAGCTGCTTTGGGGAAAACGACGCTGAAGCCGCCTTCGCGGGGCTTCTTACCTGTATCTGCGTAGGGGGTTGGCGGTTGTGCGCGTGCGTGTTGTGACGCACGAATTCACGCGTCTTTCACTGGATTTCCACGGGAAGGACGCTCACCCCATTCAGTTTACCCCGATGACAGAGAAAACCTTCGCCGAGCTCTACTGCGAAAAGCATGGGCTCAGAGTCGAAAAGTATGAGCGCATGGTCCTGCACCGCGCCCTCTACCCCCATGCGCGCTTGTTGGCGCCGTTGGTGGAGTTTTTGTGGCCGCAGCATTTCGCGGCGGATCTGGATTTTGTCCGGAGCGTGGCCCGGCTGAAGCGTTATCGGGAGTTCTTTTTCGAATCGGAAGAGTTTGCGCATCACCCGGCCAATCGAGGCTTCTGGCGCTTGACCGCCCATGTGCGCATTTCCTCCCGCAGATTGCGGAGACTGGTTCGTTCCACGTTGCACCAGGATCTGGAGGCGGACGCCGACGACGACACCGCGGTGCCGTTCAAGATCGGCGACGAGGACACGGTTTCCCCGGCGGCGAAGAAAACGAAGCGCGTGGTTTCCTGACGGATTTGGATGCAGTCCCTTGCGTCACGGCGCGAGGGGCTGCATTGTTTTTTGCGGACGCCACGAGATGCCGGCGCGTCCCAGGCGAGGCGCCACATGGCGCTTGCGAAGGCGCATCGAGCCGTCATTCGCTCCTGATCTTTATCTCCCGCCCGGGTGGTGGAATGGCAGACACGAGGGTCTTAGAAGCC
>CAYTLL010000071.1:0-17231 GCA_964438755.1 uncultured Akkermansia sp.
GGAAAAGGGCGACGCCCTCCGCTACGGCGGCTTCCAGGACGTCATGATCAACAAGCTCGACGCCCTCAGCCACCGCGGCGAGTGGAACAGCGAGCTCCTCATCGCCGTCGCCTACGAGGACGCCTCCGGCAAGCGCTACCACCACGTCCCGCGCAACGACGCCGTGCGCAAGACCCTCCGCCCCGTCTACGAAAAGTATGCCGGCTGGTCCGAGGACATCTCCCACGTCCGCCACTTCGCCGACCTCCCCGTCAACGCCCGCAAATACGTCGGCGGCATGGTCCGCTCGATGCTCGCCGTCGCCTACCACGGCGACCGCTGGCCGCACGAGAGCCGCCTGCCCAACCTCCGCTACCTCGGCGTCGGCCCCGAGCCCTCCCAGATCATCAAGGATGTGCCGCCCACCGCCGAACTGATCCGGCTCTGAACCCGCTCCAGCCGGGCCCGGATAAATCTCCGTTCGCCTCCAAAAGCCGTCGCGCCCCCGGCGCGACGGCTTTGTTGTTTATTGGCGTAGCCAGCTGGCGCTCAAGGTGCTTGAGCATTCGCAGCCTCCTCGTCCATGCGCCGATCCTCGCTCATCCCGCTCCTGGCCCTTCTCGCGCTTCCCCTCGCCCCCGCCTCCCTCGCGCAAGGCACCGACCCCGTCTACCTCGACACCCTCGAGCCCCTCGAGGCTTACGTGAGCTTCGATCAGCTCTGGACCAACCAGAAAAAGCCCAAGGACGACGTCATCAAAGTCGATGGCGAGGCCGCCAAACACTTCCTTAAGGCCCACGCCAACTCTCGGCTCGTCTACCAAATCCCCGCCGGCGCGCGCCGCTTCCAGGCGGTTGGCGTCCCCACCGAACGCGTCCGCCACAACAGCAGCTGGATCTACGAGGTCTGGGCCGACGCCGCCCTCCTCTTTCGCTCCCATCCTCTCAACCGATACGAAGGCAGACAGGTCAAGATCGACGTCGACCTTCCCGCCGACGCCAAGCGGCTGATGCTCGTGGTCGACAACCACGGCAGCAGCGCCGAAGACCACTCCGTCTGGGCCGAGCCCTGCTTCCTCTTCAGCGGCAGCGCGGGCACGCCGCTCCCGACCGGCTCGCGCAACCTCGTGACCAATCTCCCCGCCGCGCAGCTCGACGGCATCGTTCTCATCGAGGGCGACAACTCGGTCGGCACCGGCTTCTTCGCGCTCATCCGCGACCAGCCCTTCATCGTCACCAACCAGCACGTCCTCGCCGGCAACAAATCCGTGCGCGTCTCCAACCGCCACGGCCTGCGCCCGGGCATCACCGGCTACGTGTTCGCCAAGGACCGCGACCTCGCGCTCATCCGGATCGACGCCGATCCCGCCACGCTCCCCCTGATCAAGATCGCCGACTCCGCCACCGCCGCCGAGGTCGGCTCCGACCTCCTCATCGCCGGCAACAGCGAAGGCGGAGGCACCGTTCTCCAAAGCACGGGCCGCGTCGTCGGCTTCGGCCCCGACCGCATCGAACACGACGCCGCCACCGTCCCCGGCAACAGCGGCAGCCCCATCTTCGCCCAATCCACGTGGGAGGTGGTCGCCGTCGACACCTACGCCCGCATCCGGCGCGCCAACGGCGCCAGCGATCCCGCCAGCCGCACCTCGTCGGGCAGCTCCCTCGCCGATTTCCGCCACTTCGGCGTCCGCATCGACTCCGCCAAGGACTGGATCTCGATCAACTGGGACGCCTGGCAAAAGGACTGCGCCGAACTCGACGCGCTCGAACGCCGCATCGAAGGCATCGAGAAACTCCTCACCTCCGAACGCGCGGTCTGGATCACCTACCCCGACATCGCCCAGCGCGTGCAAAGCTTCGAGGAACGCATCAGCGGCGTCTCGCCGGGAAGCGTCGGCTTCCGTCGCGAAGCGTCCTCCTTGTTTCAAAGCCTGCTCAACCACGCCCAGAGCCAGCAACGCGCCGCCGCCCAGCTCCGTGATCGCAGCATCGGCCACGTCCGCGACCGCGCCGACAACCTCGCCTCCTACGCCGGCCAGCTCGAGGCCGCCCTCCGCCGCTGGGACACCAGCGTCGCCGACCGCCTCAAACTCTCCGCCAAGTAGCCGCACCCTCCGCGCCCCGAAGGCCCGTGACCGCGTATGGACCGCGGCCGCATCATGGACTGCGACGACACGTCGCCGCCTTCGACGAGCCGACGGTCGGCTCGCGCGTCGGTCCCCCGCCCCCGCCGCCGCCGGACCTTCGCGCCTTTCCCATCCTTCGCGAGACATTCCCTGTTCGGTTTCCGCATCGGCGGCAGTTATCCAGGTAAGACCCCATGAACGATGACGCCTCCTTGCTCCACCGCTACGCCGTCGAAGGCGCGCAAGACGCCTTCGCCGAGCTGGTGCGCCGTCACCTCGGCCTCGTCTACCACGCCGCCCTCCGCCAGACCGGCGGCGATCCGCACCGCGCCCAGGAAGTCGCCCAGATCGTTTTCACCGACCTCGCCCACAAAGCCTCCGATCTCGCCCGCCGCCCGCACCTCGTCGCCTGGCTCCACACCGGCGTCCGCCTCGCCGCCGCCCACCTCCACCGCACGGAAGCTCGCCGCCAAGCCCGCGAACACGCCGCCTTCGTCATGAACGCCGACGAAGCCGGCTCCACCCCCGAAGCCGCCGCCGATTGGGAACGCCTCCGCCCGCTCATCGACGACGCCCTCCAATCCCTCGGCGAACGCGACCGCGCCGCCGTCCTCCTCCGCTTCTTCGAAAACCGCTCCTACGCCGAGCTCGCCTCCGCCCTCTCCGTCACCGAGGACGCCGCCCGCGTGCGCACAAATCGCGCCCTCGAAAAACTCCGTTCCGCCCTCGCCCGCCGCGGCCTCGTCTCCACCTCCTCCGCCCTAGCTCTCGCGCTCGTCCAACCCGCACTAGCCGCCACCCCGCCCGGCCTCGCCGCCGGCATTACCTCCGCCTCCCTCGCCGCCGCGAGCGTCGCCACCACTTCCGTCGCCACCGGCGCCGCCGCGAGCGCCACGACGGGAACCCTCGCCGCCACCGCCGTCATGAGCACCGCCAAAATCGCCGCCACCACCGTCGCCGCCGGGCTCGTCGTCTTTTCGCTCGGCGTCGCCGTTCTGCCCACCCCGGCCGGCACAAAGAGCGCGACACCCTCGTCCGCTTCCTCCGGTCTTTCCGCCGCCGAGCTCGCCGCCATCCTGCATCCCGCCCGCCTCTCCGAGGCCGAGGCAGCCGACGCCCTCGCCGCCTACCTCGCTCTTCCGCCGCTCGCAGAAAAAGCCCCCGAGACCGAGACCTCCGCCCGCGCCCATATTCTGCGCCGCCTGCTCGTCGTCCTGCCGCCCGATTGGTTCCATCGCCTCCTCGATGGCACCGCCGCCCGCCCCGGCGGACCCGAAGCACGCCTGCGCCGCCTCGCCTTCACCGCTTGGACGGAGCTCGACGCCCCCGTCGCCGCCCGCTGGATCGTCGCCCGCGCCCCCGGCACCGGCATCGACGCCAAGGCCCGGCAAAACCTCGCCACCATGGCAACCCTCGCCTGGGCCGCCGCCGATTTCGACTCCGCCTACGAATGGGCCGGAACCCTCTCCGATCTGCGCGATCCTCTTTCCCGCGCCCTCCTCACCCGGCTCGCCGACACCGCGCCCGAACGCGCCCTCGAACTGGCCCAGGCCCGCGGCGACGCGTTTTTCCTCTCCATCCGGCTCGATCTCTTCGCGGCTTGGTCCAAGCGAAATCCCGGCCCCGCCATCCGTAGCCTCGGCGCCGCCATTTTCGAACCCGGCAAAAACGCCGACAATTACCAGCTCGCCCAAGCCCTCGCCCGCTGGAGCCGCGCCGAGCCCGTCGCCGCGCTCGACTGGCTTTTCGCCCAGTCCCACCAAAGCCGCGAGGACAACCAGGAGCTCCTCCGCCGCATGGTCGGCCAGGCCGCGCACGAAGACGCTCCCGCCACGCTGGCCAATGCCCTTCACCAACACCCCGGCCTCGTCAATCCCGCCGATACGCTCCGGTGGCTGCTCAACAAGTGGGTCGCGACCGACTCCCGCGCCGCCCTCGCCTGGCTGGACACCCTGCCCGACGCCGACGAGCGCATGAGCCTCGCCACCGAGGCACTCCGCATATGGTCCGACCCCAAGACCAACCTTCCCCTCGCACTCTACCTCCCCGCCGGCCCCGGCCGCGCCCACGCCGTGAACCGGATCCTCGAGCGCTGGATGAAAGTCTCGCCCGACGCCGCCCTCGCGTGGGTGCGCGACCGCAAGGAGCCCGACCTCTCCGGACTCGCCGCTCCGCTCGAAGCCAGCCGTCTCGGCGACACCGCCCGCGACACGCCCGCCGCCGCCGTCTCCGCCTGGCAAAACCTCCCCGCCGGCCCCGCCAAGACCACCGCGGCCGCCGCCATCGCCTCCGCCTGGGGCGAACGCGATCCCGCCGCCGCCGCCAAATGGTGGCTGGCGCAGCAATCAGCCGACCTCGACACCGCCCGTATCTCGAGACCCTTCGCCCGGGATCAAACGCTCACCCCGCTGCTCGCCGGCTGGAGCCGCCGCGATCCCGATTCCTTCCTCGCCTGGGCCGAGCAACAAAGCGCCTCCGATCTCCGCGACCACGCCCTCTACACCATCATCGAAGATTTCGACTACGAAGGCGTCGACGCCCCATCGGGCCGCGCCACCGCCGAACGCATCGTCCGCATTTCGGATAAATACCCGAACCTGATGCTGCTCGAAAACCACCTACGGCGCTGGTCTCGACGCAACCCCGCCGCCGCCCGCGAGTGGGTCTCGACCAACGACGCGATTTCGCCGGAACGCGCCGCGCAGCTCTTCGTGCACATGATCCCCGTCAGCCCCTGAGCACCCGCCATGCGCCCCGTCCTCATCGCCGCCCTGCTTTTCGGTTCGTCCCTCGGCGCCGCCCTCGCGTGGCAACACGCCCGCCCGCGGCCCGCGCCCGCCTTGTCCGTCGCCTCCGCGCCCACCTCGCCGACGAACGCCCGCTCCGGAGCCGACGCCCTCGCCGCCCCTCCGCTCCTCACTCCGCGCCAAACCGGCGCCACCCTCGCCGTCTGGCTCGCCCTGCCCCGCGCGCCCGGCCCCCGGTCAAACTTCGCCGCTCGCGCCGAGTCCCTCCGCGCGCTCCTCGCCCGCCTCCCCGCCTCCGAGTTTCCCCGCCTGCTCGACGCCATCCTTCGCCTCGACGACGACGCCCGCGACGATCTCCGCCGCCTCGCCTTCGACGCCTGGGTAGATCTCGACCCCGCCGCCGCCGCCCGCTGGGCCGCCACCGCCGGCGCCCCCGCCCGCAACCTCGCCCGCCAAGCCGCCAAAGCCTGGGCGCTCCGCGATCCGCTCGCCGCCCTCGCCTGGACCACCTCCCTCGCCGACGACACCCTCGCCCTCGACCTCGCCGAATACGCCGCCGACCAGCTGCCGCCCGCCGATCTCCCGCGCGCCCTGGCGCTCATCGAGGCCCGCGGCCCCGTCTTCCGCGACGCCCTCGCCGCGACGCTCTTTCGTCCGCTCGCCAAGACCGACCCCGCCGCCGCCGTCCGCGCCTTCGGCCCGGCGATGTGGCGTCGCGATTCCGAGATCTGGCAACTCGACACCGCCCTCGCCGCCTGGGCTCGCACCGACCTCGACGGCGCCCTCGTCTGGCTCTCCGCCCAGCCTCGCGTGCAAGAATTTCCCAACATCGTAGCCCGCCTCGGCGACGACGACGCCAGCCGCGCCCGCCTCGGCGCCGCCCTCCTCGCCCGCGCCGACTTCCCCGTGCGCCAGGCCACCCTCGGAGAACTCCTTTCCGACTGGGTCGAAAAATCCCCCGTCGCCACCCTCGCCTGGCTCGACACCGTCAAAGACTCCGAACTGCGCGACCGCATCCTGGCACGCGCCACCCGCGGCTATTCCGCCGAGCATCCCGAGGCCGACCTCCCGCTCGTCCTCGCCCGCGCGGCGAGCCCAGATCGTGATTCGACCATCGCCCACCGGCTCGAAAAATGGGCCGAGATCTCGCCGCAGGCCGCCCTCGCCTGGATCGCCACGCAGACCGACGCCTCCGTCGCCAAAGCCGCGCCCCTCGTCCACGGCGCCATCCTCGGCCAGCTCGCGGTCGAGTCGCCGGAAGCCGCCCTGCGCGAATGGAACGCCCTCTCCAACGCCGCCGTCCGCACCGCCGCGCTCGGCCCCATCGTCGAGGCTTGGTCGCGCTCCGCCCCCGAGGCCGCGCTGCGCTGGGGCACCGAAAATCTGATCGTCTCCGGCGGCACCCATGCCGAATGGCAAATCGCCCCCCTCCAAAATTGGGCCTCCAAGGACCCCGCCGCCGCGCTTTCCTGGATCGAAAGCCACGCCGACGAAAAAGTCCGCCAAGGCCTCTTCTTCGCCCTAGGCGGCCACTCGTATCAAGCACTGCCGCCCGACCGCACGGCGCAGCTGTATTCGCAAATCCGAACCCCGGCCCTGCGCGCCGATTTCTTCATCCCACACCTTAAAAACTGGCTCATGCGGGATCGCCCCGCCGCCAAGGCCTGGATCGAAAAATCCGACGCCCTAACCCCTGAGCAAGCCGCCGCGCTCCTCGCCGCGCCTGCGCCGTAAGAACCCGTTTCTCGTCCCCGCCCACCCGCGCGCGGCACACGCCCAAGACCGCGGACCGCGTCGCTCACGAATACTCGCGCCGTCCCTCGAGCGCGCTGCGCAGCGTCACCGCGTCGGCGTATAGCACGCCGACGCCGCTCGGCAGGCCGAAGCCGATCCGCGACACTTTCACCGCGCCTCCGCCCTGCCCCTCGCCTTCAGCGACCGCGCCATCCTCGCGCACCGCATCCGCGTCGGGCGCCGTCTCCGCCAGCTGCTGCGTGATAAAGTGACAGGTCGCCTCCGCTGCCGCCGCACGCCTCGCCGGTCCGGCGCCCTGATTTATTTTCGTAAATCGCGAAGGATTCGACGCGGAGCGGCGTGTATCGGATAAAGGCCCCCCTTCGACGGCGCCTCCTCAAACACCCGCTCCGCCTCCCTATGCACCTCCCCCGCCCCAAGCTCGCCCAGCACCTTGCCTTCGTCGCTCTCGCCGCGCTGCCGGTTTTCGCCCTCGCGCAATCGAGCCCCGACGACCGCGCCGCCGAGATCCGCCAAAAGCGGGCGCTTCTTATACGCGACGCCGTCCAAGCGATCGAAGATGAAGCGAAAATCGCCGAGGCTACCATGCCGCGCTTCGACATCGATTTTCCCGGCGGGACTCCCGCCGATCTTGTGGCCGCGATCGAGAAAGCATCCGGTCAGACGCTCAACGTCATCATCCCCGCCGAATACGCGACAGTCCCGCTGCCCTCGCTGCGTCTTAAAAACGTCAACGTGCAGCGGCTTTTCAAGGCCTTCGGCGAAGCCACCCAAAGGAACGTCTGGGCGGGCAACATGGTCACGGAATCCGCGCTTTATTTCCTGACCAAGGACGAGCGCGTCTCCCCGTCGTCCATCTGGTTTTTCCAAGCGAAAGGCATCAACCAGTCCGCCGACATCACGCGCTTCTTCTCCCTCGCACCCTATCTACGCACGGACATCACCGTCGACGACATCACCACCGCCATCCGCACCGGCTGGGAACTGCGCGGCGTGAAGGAAGCGCCGACCCTGAAATTTCACCAGGAAACCCAACTGCTCATCGCCGTGGGCCAGCCCGAGGAACTCGCGATGATCAACGACGTGCTCAATGTGCTAACCCAAACCATCGGCACCCGCGAAAAGACCGCCGCCGCCAAACCCTGAGTCCGCCTAAGCCCTCCATTTTAACCGGCCGAGCCCCGCCCGCGTGGCCGCTCCCGCCCCCAGTCCCGCCGTGCCGCCGCCGCGCCCGGCTTCCGCCCCGCCCGCGCCCGATATCGCCGCTCTTACCCGCGGACTGGTCGCCGGCGACGAGGCTGCCTACCGCGCGCTACACGCCGCCTATTTCGACCGGCTGCTGCGCTACCTCCTCGTGGTCGCGCGCGGCGACGAACACGCCGCCCGCGAGGCGCTCCAGTCCGCCTTCGTCCGCGTCGCCCGCCATGCCCGCCCCTTCGCCGAGGAAAGCCACCTCTGGAGCTGGCTCACCGTGCTCGCCCGCAGCGCCCTCGCCGATCAACGCCGCGGGCGTCGCCGCTACCTCGCGTTTCTTGATCGTTTCACCCGCCACTCCGCCGCCCACGAATCCGCCGTTTCCACGCCGCAAGCCCTCGACGATTCCGCCGAGCAACTCGGCCCGATCCTCGACGCCGAACTCGCCGGCATCCCCGGCGAGGACCGCGCGCTGCTCGAATGGAAATACCGGGAAAACCAATCCGTCCGCGCCATCGCCCAACGGCTCGACAGCACCGAGAAAGCAGTCGAATCGCGGCTCGCCCGCCTCCGCGCCCGCATAAAAACCAGTCTCCTCGCCCGCCTGCGGGAGCCCGCCCCATGAAGCCGCACCGCACGCACTCCAACGATCACCTCCTGCACCACGTCGTCGCGGACTCCGCCCCGGACGATTTCCGCGCCGCCACCCTCGACGCGATGCTGTGCGGCGCGCGACGCCGCCGTCGCCTGAGGCGAGCCCGCGCCGCCGCCGCCGCGCTCGCCCTCCCCGCTCTCGCCATCGCGCTCCTCTGGCTTCGCTCCCCGTATTCACCCGCCGCGCCGACCGAACGCCCGCGCGAATCGCCCACGCCTTCGGCGGCGATCGCGGCGCACGCGCCGCCCTTGCTCGTGCCCACGCGCGCCCACCCCGACCTGATCGTGGCCAGCCGCCCGCTTTCGCCGGAAACCCGGGTCGCCACCCGCCTGCTTGCGACGGAAGAGAGGCTCCGCACCGACCTGCGGCTTGGCCCGCTCCGCATCGACGACAACGAGCTGCTGGCGCTCGCGCCCGCGTCCTCCGTGCTCATCCGCCTGCCCTCGGGCGGCGCTCGGCTGCTATTCCCGGATCAAACGTCCGGACCTTGAACAAAGCGGCTTCGTCACCGGCCGGTGATCGAACGCGCAACGGGCCGCCGCTCCTGTCCGCTCACGAATACTCGCGCCGTCCCTCGAGCGCGCTGCGCAGCGTTACAGCGTCCGCGTAGAGCACCCCTCCGCCGCTCGGCAGGCCGAAGCCGATCCGCGACACTTTCACCGCGCCTCCGCCGGGCCCCTCGCCTTCCGCGACCGCGCCATCCTCGCGCGCCCCACCCACGTCGCCCGCCGTCTCCGCCAGCTGCTGCGTGATAAAGTGACAGGTCGCCTCGCCTTCGACGTCGTTGCCGAGCGCGAGGATCAACTCGCGCACTTCGCCCGACTCCAAGCGCCCGCGCAGCGCGGCCCAGTTCAAATCGTCCGGGCCGACCCCGTTGATCGGCGAGAGCCGCCCGTGCAGCACGTGGTAGACGCCGCGATACGCGCCCGAGCGCTCCATCGCCACGAGGTCGGGCGTGTGCTCGACCACGCAGACCACCGCCTGGTCGCGGCGCCCGTCGGCGCACACCGCGCACAAGTCGCCCTCCGCCAGATTGCCGCAGCGCGTGCAGCGCCGCACCGTGCGCGAGGCCGCCTCCAGCGCCGCCACCAGCTCGGGCAGGCGCGCCGGCTTTTCCACCAACAGGTGCAAGGCGATGCGCTCGGCCGAGCGGTAGCCGACGCCGGGCAGTCGTTTCAGAGCCTGCTGGAGTTTTTCAAAGGCGGGAGTCATGCGACGGCGCTACTCAGCGCAACTCGGCCCAAAGGCCAAGCCGAAGGAGCGGTTCACGCCCCGCCTCCGGACGCGGACGCAAAAAAGGCCGGGCGGCGAAGCCCGGCCTAAAAGGCAAATGAGAGACGACAACCCGGCTCAGAACAGGCCCGGCATCTGGAACGCGGAGGTAACCTTCTGCATCTCCTCCTCGTTGAATTTCTTCGCCGCGACGGCGGCTTCCTGCACGACGGCGAGGATCTCGGACGACACCGTGGCGGCGTCCTCCTTGAGGAACTCGGCGTCGATCTTCAGGGAGAGAAACTGGCCCGCGCCGTTGATCTTCACCTGCACGGCGCCGCCGCCGCGCGAGAAATCGAGCTCCCTCGAGGCGAGCTGGGCCTGGAGCGACTCGATCGAGCGCTGCATTTTCTGGGCTTGTTTGAGGAGTTTTCCGACGCCGGCCATGGTGCTTGGTTGGGTTAAAGGTTGGGAATGACGAAAGGTAAGCCGTGGAGTGCCGCGCAAGCGGCGGGCACTTTCAAGCCAAAGTGTCGCCCCGCCCGCTCGCTCGACAGGCGCCGCCCGGCGCCCAAAAGATCCGCCCCGACAAATGCCCGATCTGGAAACACTCGACTGGTCCGCCCTCGACCGCCTGCGCGCCACCTTCCTCGCCCGCGAAGCCGCCGCCACCGGGCCCTACTGGCAAAACCGCGCCGCGCTCGCCGCCTACGACGCCACCTACGCCGAGCGCATCGGCTGGAAATGGGACGCCCTGCTGCGCGAGCTGCGCCTCCGCCGCTGGACCCCGCCCGCCGGCACCGTGCTCCTCGACTACGGCTGCGGGTCCGGCGTCGCCGGCCGGCGCGTGCTCGACACGTTCGGCCCCGGACATTTCTCCGCGCTCGCGCTTCACGATCACAGCCCGGAGGCGGTCGCGTTCGCCACCGAACGCGCCGCCGGCGCATTCCCCGGCCTGCCCCTCCGCGTCTTTGCGCCGTCCGTCCTCGAGACGCCCTTCACCCTCGTGGTCAGCCATGTGCTGAACGAGTTGCCCGCCGAAGCCCGTGAGGAGCTCGTCGGGCTCGCCGCCCGGGCCGCCGCGGTGATCTGGGTGGAGCCCGGCACGCACGCCGACAGCCGGGCCCTCGCCGCGGTGCGCGACCGGCTCCGCGCCCGCCACCGCATCGTCGCCCCTTGCACGCATCGCGAAAATTGCCCGCTCTTCGCCGAGACCAACGCGCGCGACTGGTGCCACTTCTTCGCCGAGCCGCCGCCCGGCGTGCAAAACTCCTCCGACTGGGTGCGCTTCGCCCAGCGCGCCGGCGTCGACCTTCGCAGCCAAGCCTACAGTTGCCTCGTGCTCGAGCAGGGCGAAGGCCTCGCCCCCGATCTCGGGGCGGCGTCCGGCGGAGCCGCCCGCGCCCTCGGCCGACCGGAGGTGTTCAAACCCTACGCCCGACTCCTCGCCTGCGACGCCCGCGGCTTGCACTGGCTCGAACTGCCCAAGCGCGTCGATCCCGCCTTGGTCAAACGCCTGGACAAGAATCCCCCCGTTCCCCTCTACACCCTCGCCCACGACGGCAAACGCATCTCCGCCGCCACCCCGCTCGTGGCGCCCCCCGCTCCCGCCGAGTCCCCGGACACGCCCGCCGAGGCGCCGGCCGGAGACTAACCTTGACCCCCTCCCCGCCTCGCGCGGAACCTGACCCTTTATGAAAGCCGGAATCGTCGGTCTCCCCAACGTGGGCAAGTCCACCCTCTTCAACGCCCTCACGCGCTCCCGCAAAGCCGAGGCCGCGAACTACCCGTTCTGCACCATCGACCCCAATGTCGGCGTCGTCACCGTGCCCGACGAGCGCGCCTACGTGCTCAAGGACATCGCCAAGACCAAGGTCGTCATCCCCGCCGCGATCGAGTTCGTCGACATCGCCGGCCTCGTGAAGGGCGCCAGCCAGGGCGAGGGCCTCGGCAACCAGTTCCTCGCCAACATCCGCGAGGTCGACGCCATCGTCCACGTCGTCCGCTGCTTCGAGGACTCCGACATCCTCCACACCATGGGCTCCGTCGATCCCGTGCGCGACATCGACGTCATCACCACCGAGCTCATCCTCGCCGACCTCGACGCCGTCCAGAAGCGCCTCGACAAGACCCAGAAGAAGGCGAAGTCCGGCGACAAGGAGGCCCAGGCCGAGGTCGCCCTGCTCGAGCGCCTCGTCCCCCACCTCAACGAGAACAAGCCCGCCAACATCCTCGAGGCCACCGAGGACGAGCAGAAGCTCCTCAAGCTCTTCCAACTCCTCTCCGCCAAGCCCGTCCTCTACGCCTGCAACGTCGCCGAGGGCGATCTCGCCAACGCCGAGGCCAACCCCTTCGTGCAAAAGGTCGCCGCCTTCGTGAAGGCCCACCACGACGCCGCCTACGTGCCGATCTCGGCCCGCATCGAGGCCGAGCTCATCGACCTCTCGCCCGAGGAGGCCAAGGAGTTCCTCAAGGACCTCGGCGTCTCCGACTCCGGCGTGAGCAACCTCATCCGCGGCAGCTACGGCCTCCTCGGCCTCCAGACCTATTTCACCGCCGGTGAAAAGGAGGTCCGCGCCTGGACGATCAAGAAAGGCTGGAAGGCCCCGCAGGCCGCCGGCGTCATCCACACCGACTTCGAGAAGAACTTCATCAAGGCCGAGGTCGTCTCCTACGAGGATCTCGTCCGCCTCGGCAGCACCGCCGCCGCGCGCGAGGCCGGCAAGTATCGCCTCGAGGGCAAGGAATACGTCTTCCGCGACGGCGACGTCGCCCTCTTCAAGATCGGCGCCTGAGCCCGATCCGGCCAGGCTTCACTTCCCAACGAAAACGCCGCGCCCCAAAAGCGCGGCGTTTCTCGTTTCTGGAGGGCGGGCCGCCGTGCCCGCCGAAACGCCACCCGGCGCGGACGGCGCCGCGCCCTCCAAGCAGACCGATCCAGCCCAGTCCTCAGCTCACCGTTCCTCAGCCTGATGGGCCAGCTCGCCGCCGCCGCCCGCCAAGCAGGCGATCCGGACCCGGCCTCGCCTCACCACACCCGCGCCCAGAGGAGCTTGAGGTAGCGGCTTTCGAGGCAGTTCGAGTAGATCGGGTGGTCGGCGCCGGCGCCGCTGCGGTCGAGGAACTGCAGGCGGCGGTTCAGGCGATGCGCCGCCTTGATCACGTGCTCCTCGAAATCCTCCCAGTTCAGCAGGCCCGAGCAGGAGCAGGTCACGAAGATGCCGCCCGGCTTCACAAGCTGGAGCGCGAGCTGGTTCAGGTCCTCGTATTTGCGCCGTCCCTCGGCGTTGCCCGCCGCCTCGCGGGTGAAGATCAGCTTCGGCGGATCGAGCACGACGACGTCCCACTTCTCGCCGTTGGTCGCCATCTGGCGCGCGTAGGCGAAGGCGTCGGTATGGACAAATTTGATACGCGCCTGGTTCAGGTTGGCGTTGCGCTTCGCCATGGCCACGGCGGCCTCGTCGAGGTCGACCGCGGTCACGTCCTCGGCGCCGCCGTTGACCTTGGCGTTGAGCGAAAAGCCCGCGCTGTAGCAGCAGAGGTCGAGCATGCGCGCGCCCTTGGCGAACTTCGCGATCGCGCGGCGGTTGTCGCGCTGGTCGCAGAAAAAGCCGGTCTTGTGGCCCTCGGCGAAGTCCACCTCGTAGCGCACGCCATGCTCGCGGATCTTCACCTTGTCGGGCGCGGCGGCGTTGGTCTCGTTGAACCAGCTGGGCTTGATGCCTTCGAGCGAGCCGAGGTCGTGGTCGACATGGACGCGGGCGAACTTCGTGCCCGCCAGCTCGTGGATGAGCGGCAGCCACTCGGGCAGGCGGCGCGCCATGCCGAAGCTCGTCACCTCGCAAAGCAGCGTGTCGGCGTAGCGGTCGACGATCAGGCCGGAGAGGCCGTCGCCGTCGGAGTTGATCAGGCGGTAGGCGTCGGTCGTCTCGTCGAGGCGGAAAAGCTCACGGCGCAGCGCCACCGCGCGACGGATGGCGGTCTCGAAGTAGGCCTCGCCGAGCTGGGCGTCGGCGCCGTGCGCGACGACGCGGAGCACCATCTTGGCGCGCGGGTTGTAGAGCCCGATGCCCAGCGGCTGGCCGCCCTTGTCGTAGACGTTGACCAAGTCACCGGGACGCGCATCGGGGGACGCCTCGCCGAGGAGGCGCGGGAAAATGGCGGGCTGAAAGGTGAAGTATTTCAGCTGCACCCAAGGGCGCTTGCGTTCGGCCGGCGGCACCGGGGGCGGGAGCTGGCGACCACCGCCGGGCGCCGGGGCGGGCGCGAGCAGCGCCTCGTCGTCTCCGTCGAAGTCGGAGGGAGAACGGGAAAGGGAGCCAGAGTCGGACGAGTCGCGGGTCATGGGCGGGCGGCGTAGGGCCGAGAAAAATCCGAAAAGCCGCCCCCGGCGCGACGTTTTTCGGCGCCGACGCGGGCCGGAGCCGGCGAAAGCGCCGGTTGACGCCAGTGATAGGCACGGACTTAAACCAGCGAAGCCTTCGCGCTCGCACGACGTCTCGGACCGCCACGCCCCCTCCCCCATGAAACGCGTTTATCTCCTCCTTATCGGGCTCGGCCTGGCCGCGCTGATCGGCCGCCTCGGCTGGAACGTCTGGCAAAGCGCCCGCTTCTTTCGCGACCAAGGTCGAGAGGCGACGGTGGTGATCGACAAGCGCTACAACGCGGAGCGCTGGACCTCGCCGATCCCGATCAAAAAAATCTACGCCTACACCGCCAAGATGGAGCCCACATACGAGGTGCTCCTCGAAACGGACCAGGATCTGAAGGACGGCGAAAAACTCGCCATCCGCTTTTTGACCCGCGACCTCGCCGCCAGTCTGCTCGACTACTCGGCGCGCCCGGTGGTCAACACGCTGCGCCTGCGCGGCTCGGAGGATGGCACGCCGGTCAAGATCGAGGACACCGCGCTCTTCGACGCGATGGTCGACAAGTGGATGGGGCCGCCCGCGCCGGGCACCTACATCCGCCCTCGCCCCCAGGCCGAGAAAGCCCCCGGCACGGGCAAGCCCACGGTGCCCTTCGTCTTTGCCGCCAAGGACGCCGGCACCTGGGACATCGTCTGGAAAAACAGCCGCGCCCAGGAATGGGTTCTCCTCGGCCTCGGACTGCTGGCCGTGCAATCGCTCATTCTCGCCGCCTACGAACACCACAAGGACGGCCGCCTGAAAAAGAGCCGTGGGAAAAAATTCGTCCACCCCTCCCTTCGCAAGGTCGAGGCCTCCGCGCCGGATACGCCGTCCCAAAAGCTCGCCTACGTCGCCAAGCCGGAGGTCGAAATCGTTCTTTCCGACTCGGAACGCAAAGCCGCCGCCGCGCCCAAAGCCCCCGCGTCCAGCGAGACGACCGCCACTCCGGCAGGCGCGCCCAGGCTCACCCTCCCGCTGAAGAAAGTGCCGACGGAAGAGGTGCCGGCGAGCGCGACCGATGAAGCTCCGCGCGGCCCCATCGCGGGCAGCGGGGGCGCCCCGGTCATCCAAGCCAAGCACCAGGAAGAGCCGGCTTCGCTTACGGATCGAGAAACAGCCCCGCCGATGCCGATCAACCTTGGCGACCCCGTGCTAAAGCTGCGCCGCAAGCCCGGTGGCAAGGGAGCGGAACCCGAGAGCGGCGACAAGACGCCCCCGGCAAGTTGACGTTTTCCGATCTTCGCGGTCACGCGGGGCCGGTCAGGCATTCCCGGCGGTCGCGGCCGGCCGGGATAGTCCCCAGTCGATATGTGCCCGTGGGTGGAGCCTTGCGTTGATTTAACCCACCGCACGACCTGGCCATACCCTACCGGCAAACGTCGGCGCCGATCATGTTGGCGATACGGCCTCACGGGGTTTTCTCGTCGCGAGCAGGAACGGTCATAATACATGCATCGCGGATCCGGCCCCGGCTTCACCGTCGGTCTCCATGTGATCGGGCATCCGTGGGGCCGGTCGCGACGCCGGGTCTTTGAGATCCGTAAGCCGCCCCCGACGAATAAAAAAGCCCCCCGGCTTGCGCCGAGGGGCTGAAGGATAAACCAGCGATCCGGTGGACCGAGATCCGCGCTTTACGGAGCCGTGTAGGACACCGAGAGGCGCAGGAAGCGGCGAGCGCCCGTGGCACTGACGTCCACGTTATCGGTGTAAACCGAGGTGGAACCGGTCGTGACGGTGCCACCCGTGCCCGCCGCGAACGCGGTGCCGAGGTCGTTGCTGCCCTGCACGGCGTAGGTGAGAGCGGCGTCGACCGGGCTGCGGCGCGGGTAGGTCAGGGTCAGGAAGTTGCCGGACTTGGCGACCGTGACAGGGCTGGCGTTGGCGACCTTCGGATCGGTGCCGAGGGCGTATTCGAGGAGGTTGGCGAGGCCGTCGGAGTCATAATCCTCGGTGTCGCCGGCGAGCACGTCGGCGGTGTCGGTGTAGACGCCGAACTGCTCGAAGCGCCACGACTGGAGGGCGGTGTAAGGCAGGGCCGGAACCGCGCTCACCTCGTTGGAATTGGCTCCGGAGAGGTTGGACGTGGCGTTCTTGGCCTGGACGACATAGTAGTAGGTCGTTCCGTTCGTGAGCCCGGTGTCGCTGTAGGTCGTGCCGGACAAGCCCGAAGCGAGGTTGGTGTAGGGACCGCCCTGGACGGTGGCGCGCTTGACCGTGTAGGTGTCGGCGCCGGAGGCGGCGGTCCACGAGAGGTCAACCTTGCCGTTGCCCGCGATGGCGGAGAGCACCGAGGCGCCCGGGGTGACGGCGGTGGCGCCGCCGGTGACGCTCAGGATGCCGGTGGAGGCATCGAACGAGTAGCTCTGGGAGCCCACGGTGCCGGACCAGACGGTGCCGGAGTTGCCGAGGGCCGTCTCCGTGGCGGTCGTCGTGGTCACCGAGACGCCGGTGAAGGCGCCGGCGGGCGTGGCCGCGATGTCGAAGACCTTGTAGCTGCCGTCGAACACCGTGCCGAGGAAGTTGAACTTCAGCAGACCGTTGTAGGTGACGGAGCTCGCGGTCGCGGAGGTGGATTTCACGCCCGTGAAGTTCGCGCCGTTGAAGTCGAACTGGGTGGTGGCGGTCGAGAGCAGCTCGAGCACGCCGCCAAAGGTCAGCTGACCACCCTTGTTTCCGGTGGAGTCCGTGCGAAGACCGCCGTTGACCACCGTGTCGGGCGTGATGGTGCCCGAGCCGCCGATCGTGCCGGTGGTGGCCACGGTGACGAAGCGAGCCGGAGCGGTGGGCGCGGTGGCCACGGAGGCGGGGACGACGCCGTCGATCAGCAGGCTGCCGGCATTGACCGTGGTCAGACCGTTCTGGAGGGTGGAACCGGTGAGCGTGAGCGCGCCGGTGCCGACCTTCGAGAGATGGTTGTGCGAGTTACCTTGGGTGAAGTTGCCCGAGAACGTGGTGTTCGTGTTGAGCGCGCCGATCTGCCAGGTGGGCGCGCCACCGTTGGAGTTGGTCAGCGTGGCCCCGCCGCTCAAAGCGCCGACCGGAACCGTGTTGCCGGTCGAGTTGGTGGCGATGACCAAGGACAAGCCCGCGCCGGCGTTGAGCGTGCTGTTGCCAAAGCTGGCGGTGTTGAAGCCGCCACCGTTGTTCAGAAGACG
>CAYTLL010000072.1:0-16311 GCA_964438755.1 uncultured Akkermansia sp.
CTTGCGGCGGTAAACGATCGCGCGGTCGTTCATCCAGGAGCCGAACACGGCGCCGGCGGCGCCACGGAGCTGGTCCCAGGGATTGTTGGGGAACGCTTTTCCGGTGCGCTCCTTGACGAGGGCCTTGAAGCGCTTGATGAGCTCCTGCTGGTCCTCGGCGGTGAGCTTGGAGTCCTCGATCTCGCCGTGGTATTTCTCGTGCTTGAAGCCTTCGATGACGGTCTCGAACGGCTCGTGGTCTTCGCCGGCGCGCTTTTGGACGCCGAGCACGACGTCGCCATACATCTGGATGAAGCGGCGGTAGCAGTCGTAGGCGAAGCGGGCGTTGCCGGTGGACTTCTCGAGGGCGACGACGGTGTCGTCGTTGAGGCCGAGGTTGAGGATGGTGTCCATCATGCCGGGCATGGAGTCGCGGGCGCCGGAGCGGACGGCGACGAGCAGCGGCGTGCCGGAGGTGGCGCCGAACTTGGTGCCCATGATCTTCTCCATGTTGGAGACGGCGGCCTCCATCTGGGCCTGGAGAACGGCGGGATAGGTCTTCTTGTTCGCGTAGAAGTAGGTGCAGACCTCGGTGGTGATGGTGAATCCGGGAGGAACGGGAAGACCGATGCGGGTCATCTCGGCGAGGTTGGCGCCCTTGCCGCCGAGGAGGGCTTTCATGGAGCCGTCGCCGTCGGCTTTGCCGGCGCCCCAGGTGTAGACGTATTTGGGGCCCTTGCCGGACTTGGCGGCGGGAGCGGATTTTTTCGCGGCAGGCTTGGCGGCCTTCGCGGCGGGTTTTTTGGCGGTGGATTTGGCCATTGTGGTGGTGGGTCTAGGGAAGATGAGGTGTCGCTTGCTCGGCCCGGGGCGGGGACGCGCAAAGGCGAGAGACAAGAGGGCAGGCGGGCGGGGTGTCAACGGCGCGCCCGGGGCCGGTCGGGGAAAGGATGGCGGGCGGGCGGGCGCACGGGGGCGGTGGAGCCGCGGCCAAGGTAGAAGTTGAAAAGCGGCACGGGCGCGGCTTGCTCGTCGGCCTCGTGAACGAAAACCGCTCCCCCTCCGACCAGCTCGACGCCGTCGATCCCGACGACGCGGAAGCCATGGTCGATCCGCGGGAGAAGCCGATGGGCTTCCTCGATCACCTCGAGGAGCTGCGCTGGACGCTGGTGAAGTGCGCGATCGCGCTGGCGATCACGGCGGGCCTGATCGGCTACTTCATGGCGGAATTCAACGCGGTGCTCCTTTGGCCGCTGCACCACGTGCAGGCGGAGAGCCCCGAGATGAAGGTGGAGCTGGCGACGCGCTCGATCATGGAGAGCTTCGGCATCGTCATCCAACTTTGCGGTTTCGGCGGCGTGGCTTTGGCGGCGCCGCTCATCTTGATTTTCGTCGGGCAATTCGTCGCGCCGGCGCTGACCGAAAAGGAGATGAAGCTCGTGTTGCCGACCGGCGTCAGCGCCTTCGTGCTTTTCGGTCTGGGCGCGGCCTTCGGTTTTTTCCTCCTCGTGCCGAGCACGCTGCGGGTGTCGCTCGAAATCAATAAACTGCTCGGCTTCGGCCCGCCGCTGTGGACGCCCGACAGCTACTACTCGCTGCTGACGTGGCTGGTGCTCGGCGTGGGCGCGGCTTTCGAGTTTCCGCTTCTGATCGTGATGACGGTGCACTTCGGCTTCCTGCGCGTGGAGACGCTTCGCAAGTATCGCCGGCACGCGATCGTGGGCATCTTCATCATCGCGGCGGTGGTCACGCCCACGCCCGATCCCTTCACGCAGACGATGTTCGCGGCGCCGCTCTACGTGTTGTTCGAGCTCGCGATTCTCGTGGGCGCCCGCGTTCAGGCGAAGCGCGAGGCGCGCCTGGCCGGCTAACGGGAGCCGCGGGGCCGGCGCGCTCCCCTCGGCGCGCCGGCTGATCTCGCGTGGGGGTTGACGCTCAGCGCACGGGCCGGGGGCGTTGTTCCGGCGGTTCGGGCAGGGCGTGCCAGTCCTCGATTTCGCGATCGAGGATGACGCTCGCATCCTCCGCCCATCCGTCTGATATCCAGGCGATGTCCGTGGTCAGAGTGAGTCGCAGGGCGTCGGGCGGATCGTAGGTTACGGGCGCAGGGGAATCTCCTTCTTCGGGCTCGGGGACGGAGTCGGCGGGCTCGGCTTCGGTCTCGCTGGGTTTCACCGGAAGTCCTTGGGCGCCGAGTCGCAGTTGATGTTCGCGTTCGAGAAAGGCGCGGTGATCGCGGGCGCGTTGCCGGTCCTCTTCGATTTCATCCGGCTCTTTGATGTAGACGTCGTCCTCGTCGCCGCGGTCTTCGTCTATCCAGTCGTCCTCTTCCGTCTCGTCGAACGCGATCATCGCCTTCCAAGGAAACCGCGCGAGGCCCAGCACGGAGCGGACCATCTCCAGCATCGACCAGGCGGAGCGGCGTTCGATGTCCCGGAAAAACGCGATGCAGAGCGAGCCGCGGCGGAAATCGCTTGGGAACAGCCGGACACCGCCCCATCCGCGTCCGAGTTGCGAGCCGAGGGTTTTCTCCATCAGCGCGAGCATCCATGCGCCTTCGCTCTCGATGAAGGTGTGGTCTCCGCGGGCGGCGAGTTCGCGCCCGGAGGCCGGTCGGGGCGACTCGCGCAGCGCCTTCATGTCCGGATGATCCGGCTGGTAGCGAATCGCGCGCAAGGGCGGCAGCGTGCGCGGCGCATCGAGCGCGAAATCTTCTCGTTGCCATGAAATGGCGGCGTTGAGCGAGGCGAGTTCGGTGGCGATGACCTTGCAACGCGGGGCCTTCACGATGCGGAGGGTCGGCGACTCGAGGAGCGGGTCGAGGACGATGCCTCTTTCCCTATGCAGTGTGAGCCGGCTCAGGGAGGGCAGCCGGGCCAGGGGGGAGAGGTCTTCGACGCGTTCCCCGCCAAGCGTGAGGTCGCGCAGCAGCGGCAATCCGGCGAGTGGCGACAGGTCCTCGAAGACGCCTTCCAGCTCGAGTTTTTTCAACGTGGGGTATCGGCCGATGCCGTCGAGCGCGGCGGCGGGGGCCTTGAGCTCCTCGACGACCGGCATCTCCGGCAGTTTTTGGAAGTCGCGAAGGGGGGAGCCGGCCGCGGAAAGGGTCACGTGTTTCGCCTGGGGCCAGGAGGGGATCCCTTCCAGCACTTGCAGGTTCAAACGGAGGTTGATGCGGACGCAGGCGATCAGCGCTTCCAGCCCGGCGGGCTCCGGCCAGGGGTGGCCGAGGGTCAGGGAGACATGGTCCAGCTTGGGCAAGCTTCCCAAGGCCGAGAGGTCGCGCAGCCTGTCGTCGGTGACGGAGAGATCCTTCAGCGAAGCGGCGATGGGCAGGAGGCCGGACAGGTCTCGAAGCTGCGTGTGGGTGTGAAAAACCTCGATCTCCGGGAGAAATCGCAGGGCGGAAAGATCGGTCGCGCGCCGATCTTCGTAGAAAAAGCTGCACGACAACCTCGTCAACGAGACCAGGTGCGGTTCCGCTCGATCGAGACGTTTGCGGGTGATTTGCGGTCGGTAGCCCGGATCGATGGACCGGCGCCGATTTTTTTTCCGGTCCGCCTCGAAGCGATCGTTCCAGGTTTCGTTTTTTCTCCGTGGGAGCTGGCTCTCGGCGTGCTCAAGCACGAGCTCGGCGAAGTAGAGCTCTTCCACGTTACGGGCCGGATCGAGAACCCACTTCCTGAAGGCGGCGATGTCCATGCCGCTTGCTTAACGCAAATTAAGGACGTGTCGAATTCCTAAGTCGTTGCGAATGGATTATGGGCGCGTTCGTGCCCGATGGTCGTGAGCGGGCCGTGGCCGGGGGCGAGGATGGTGTTGGCCGGAAGATCGCGAAGGATGCGCGTCACCTGCTCGCGCTGACGGCGAACGCAAAAGTAACCGCCGCCGACCGAGCCGGCGAAGAGGAGGTCTCCGCAAACGAGCAGCGGCGCGGCATGGGGTGCTCGGACGGCGCGGACGAGGTAGGCGTTGTGGGCTTCGGCGTGGCCGGGGGTGGCGAGCGTCTCGATGGAGTAGCCGGCGCATTCCATGCGCGAGCCATCGACGAGGCCGGCGGTCGCGGGCAGGCCGGAGCCGGCGGGGGCGAAGACGGATGCGGGGGAAAAGAGCCGCCGCACCTCGGACAGCGCCCCGGTGTGCTCGGTTTCGGAGTGGGTGAGGAAGACGGCGGCGAGCCGGGCCACGCCGGCGGGCCACATGCGGCGGAGGCGCGCGGGATCGGGGCCCGTGTCGAAAAGGATGCCTTCGCCGCCCCGGCAATCGGTGATCAGGTAGGCGTTGGCCGTGCCCAGCCCGTGCGGCGAGCGAAGCGCGTGGAGGCAGAAGGGCAGGCCGGAGACGATCGGGAGCGGGTAGCGGCCGGAGGCGATCTCGCGCAGGCCGGCGGAGGCCAGGCCGAGCGCGGCGGAGAGCCGGTCCAGCTCCGCGCCCGCCAGGTCGTCGTAGCGGTAGTCGAGCGCGTCTTGTATTTTTTCCTTGGATACGGAGGCCCGCGCGGCGAGCGCGTCGGCGGAAAGGCCGGCGAGGCGGAGCGCCTTTTCCAGGACGTCCCCGAGCTCGTCCTCCAGCGGTGCCTGTTCGATGACCATGGGGGGAGCGAAGCCGGCGGGGCGGCGAATGTCGAACGGCCAATCGCGAACGGAGGACGCGGGGGCGGAACTTTGGCTTGGATTTTTCCGGGCGGGGCGGGCAGCGTGCGGCTTTTCCGCACCCACCATGGACGCCTCCCAACAAGAGATTCTCGACATCTTCACCCGCACCCGCGCGCTCCTGCGCGGGCATTTCGTGCTGCGCTCGGGCTTGCACAGCGGCCACTATTTCCAGTGCGCGCAGGTGTGCCAGGACATGGGCGCGGTCGAGCGGCTCGCGGAGTTGCTGGTGGCCAAGCTCAAGGCGCAGGGCGGGCTCGATTTCGTCACGGTGCTCGCGCCGGCGATGGGTGGTTTGGTGATCGGCCAGGAGGTCGCGCGTCAGGCCAAGGTCCGCTACATCTTTGCGGAAAAGGAGAACGACCGACTCGTGCTGCGTCGCGGCTTCAAGTTCGCCCCGGGCGAGCGCGTCCTGATCGTCGAGGACGTGGTGACGCGCGGCGGCCGCGTGCTCGAGAGCATCGATATCGTGCGCAAGGGCGGCGGCGTGCCGGTGGCGGTGGCGATGCTCGTCGACCGCAGCGCGGGCGCGATGCGTTTCGACATCCCGGCGGTGTCCCTGCTCGAGCTGAGTTTCCCGACCTACGAGGCGGACAAGCTGCCGCCCGAGCTGGCCGCGTTGCCGGTGGAAAAGCCCGGAAGCTGACGACGTCCTCGTCCGCCGGGGGACGCAAAAAGGCGCCGATCCGCGAGGATCGGCGCCTTTTGTTTTTTCGCGGAACGCGCGCTTATTTCAGGCTGACCGCGATGGGGCTGAACATGCCGCGGATGTAGACGATGAGCAGGTTGCGGCCGGGCTTGAGGAGTTCGCGTGCCTGCTCGAGATCCGCCACCGGTTCGCGGTTGATCTCGACCACGACCATTCCGGGCGTGAGGCGGGAGGCGTAGGGCGAGTTGTCGGCGATCTCGGTGACGACGAGGCCGGAGAGGTCGCGCGGGGCGCCGATCTGGCGGCGGGCCTCGTCGTCGAGGGGCTTGACGCTCACGCCCGGGAGGAGGTCGGCGACGGCCTCGACGCCGGAGAGTTTGCCGAGCTCGACCTTCACGGTCTTCTCCTTGCCGTCGCGCAGGATCTTCAGCTCGACCTTGGCGCCGGGGAGCTTGGAGGCGATGGTGAAGCGAAGATCCTGGGGCGTGGTGACGGCTTTGCCGTCGACGGAGACGATGACGTCGCTGCGCTGGAGGCCTCCCTTGGCGGCGGGGCTGTCCTTGGGCAGGTTGGTGATGATGACGCCGCGCTGGTCCTTCTTGAGGTTGAGGGCCTCGGCGACGTCGGGCTTGAGCTCGTCGATTTGCACGCCGAGGTAGCCGCGTTGCACGGTGCCGGTCTCGACCAGGCTCTTGAGGATGGAGGAGGCGAGGTTGACCGGGATGGCGAAGCCGATGCCGATGTTGCCGGTGCCGCCGCGGGCGGAGAGGATGGCGGAGTTGATGCCGACGAGGCGGCCCTGCGCGTCGATGAGGGCGCCGCCCGAGTTGCCCTGGTTGATGGCGGCGTCGGTCTGGATGAAGTTCTCGTATCCGCCCAAGCGCTCGTTGGCGAGGATGCCGACCTGGCGGCCGGTGGCGGAGACGATGCCCATGGTGACGGTCTGGCCGACGCCGAGGGGGTTGCCGATGGCGAAGACGACGTCGCCGACGCGGAGCTTGTCGCTGTCGGCCAGGGTGACGACGGGGAGGTCGTCGGCGTCGACCTTGATGACGGCGACGTCGGTCTTGGGATCCGCGCCGATGAGCCTGGCCTCGAGCTCGCGTCCGTCGTTGAGCGAGACCTTCAGCTCGTCCGCCTCCTCGACGACGTGGTTGTTGGTGAGGATGTATCCGTTCTTGGATACGATCACGCCCGAGCCGAGGCCCTCGAGTTTTTGCTCGCGCTCGGGGAGGGCGCCGCCGCCGTAGAACTGGCGGAAGATGTCGGGCACCTGGAGGCGCTCGCGGACGGTCTTGCTGGAGTAGACGGAGACGACGGCCGGCTGGACCGGCTCGACCACGTCGGCGTAGGAGGCGACGCGGGCGTGGCCGGCGGGCGTGGCGAGGGGGGTGGAGTCGATCTTGAGATCGAGCGGGGCTTTGGCGTCCTCGGCGGCCCGGCAGGCGGGGAGGATCGAGAGGCTGAACAACGCTAGGCTGGCGGAGGCCAGAAGGCGGGTTTTCATGGGTGCGTGAACGGAGCGTGAATTGACCGTCGCGCAAGCGGATAGGTTCCCGCCCTTGTGCGGGCGGGATGTCCGGAGCCGGGGAGGCGCTTTTCGCGCCGGGGGAGGGCCGCGCGTGCGGGCCCGGGGCGGGCTCAGAAGCCCTTCACCTTGAACAGGCTGGTGACGGACTCGTTGTTGTTGATCCGCACGATGGCCTCGGCGAGGAGGGGGGCGACGCTGAGGACGGTGATGGGCAGGCCGCGGGTCTCGAGGGGGATCGAGTTGGTCGTGATGAGCTCGTCGATGTCTCCGCCGCGGAGGCGCTCGTAGGCCATGGGGGAGAGGAGGGCGTGGGAGACGGCGGCTCGGACGGACTTGGCGCCGTGGGCGCGGAGGAGCTTGGCGGCGTTGACGAGGGTGCCGGCGGTCTCGGTGATGTCGTCGACGATGAGGACGTCCTTGCCGACGACGTCGCCGACGATGTTGACGGACTCGACGGTGGTGGCGGAGGTGCGTTTTTTCCAGACCATGCCCAGGCCGGTGCCGAGGGCGCCGGCGTAGGCGGCGGCCATCTTCATGCCGCCGACGTCGGGCGAGCAGACGACGAGGTTCTCGGCCTTGAAGCGCTCGAGGTATTTGAAGACGACGGGGGAGGCGAAGAGGTGGTCGACGGGGATGTTGAAGAAGCCCTGGATCTGCTGGGAGTGCAGGTCCATCGTGAGCACGCGGTGTGCGCCGGCGGAGGTGAGGAGGTCGGCGACGAGCTTGGCGGTGATGGGGACGCGGGGCTGGTCCTTGCGGTCCTGGCGGGCGTAGCCGTAGAAGGGGATGACGGCGGTGATGCGCTGCGCCGACGCGCGCTTGGCGGCGTCGATCATGATGAGCAGCTCCATCAGGTGATGGTTGGTCGGCGTGCAGGTCGACTGGACCAGGTAGATGTCGTGGCCGCGGACGTTCTCGTTGATTTTGACGAAGGACTCGCCGTCCGGGAAGGAGGTGACGGTGGCTTCGCCGAGCGGCACCCCCACGTGCTGACAAATCTCCTCGGCGAGAGGACGATTTGAATTGCCGGAGAAAATCTTCAGGCGGGGGGCGCTCATCGTGGTGTGGTGAAGGAAGGCGGAGGCTGACAAGCCCCGGGGCGGCGGAAAGGAAATTTCATCCCCGCCCGCCCGGTGTCCGGGCGAGGTGCCTCCACAAACGAGCATGAACTATCCCACTGAAGAAACCGGTCGTCCGGTTTTCCCCTATGCGGATGGAGGCGTGATCGGCGCGGAGGCGGAGGCGACTTCAGCCCCTGGCCTTGAGCTCGGCCAGCTCGGCGGCGAGGGTGTCGACCTTGCGGAAAAGGTCGGGCAGGCGTTGGCGAAGGACGTTGATGCGCTGCTCAAGCTGGTAGGGGAGGCAGGGCGAGCCCTTCCAGAAGGTGCCGGGGGCGAGGGTGGTGTTGATGCCGGTCTGGCCGTCGGCCTTGGCGCCCTTGCCGATCGTGAGGTGGCCCGCGACGCCGGCCTGGCCGCCGAGGACCACGTAGTCCTCGAGCGTGGTGCTGCCGCTGATACCGACCTGGGCGCAGAGGATGCAGTGCCGGCCGATGACGACGTTGTGGCCGATCTGGACGAGGTTGTCGATTTTGGTGCCCTGGCCGACGACGGTGCGGCTGAAGCGGGCGCGGTCGAAGGTGGTGTTGGCGCCCACCTCGACGTCGTCCTGGATCTCGACGACGCCGACCTGCGGCACCTTCACGTGGCGTCCGCCTTGGAATTCGTAGCCGAAGCCGTCGGCGCCCACGACCACGCCGGAGTGGAGGCGGACGCGGTCGCCGATCAGGCATCCGGTGGCGACGTGCGCGGAGGGCATGAGCCAGCAGTCGGCGCCGACGCGCGCCCCGCGGCCGAGGAAGACCTGCGCGTGGAGCACGGTGCGCGGGCCGACGACTGCGCCGGCCTCGACCACGCAGAGGGGGCCGACGGTGGCGTCGGCGGAGACCTGTGCGGAGGGATCGACGACCGCGCTGGGATGGACGCCGGCGGCGGGGCGCGGCCAAAGCGCGGCCTCGAGGCGGGCGCAGAGCGTGGCGAGCGCGGCGGAGGGGTTGTCGACGAGGAGCCAGAGCTGGCCGGCGGGCGGCTCGCCTTCGAAGTCGGCGGGGAGGAGGACGACGGAGGCCTGGGTCGCGGCGACCTCGGGTTTGTATTTCGGGTTGCCGAGGAAGGAGAGGTCGCCGGGCCGGGCGTCTTTGAGCGCGGCGATGTTGCGAAGGGTCGCTTGGGTGGCGCCCCGGACGGCTTGTGGGGCGAGGAGGGCGGCGAGTTCGGCGGCGCTGAAGGCGAAGGTCATACGAGGGCTCCAATGACGGGGGCGAAAGCCTCGATGTCCACCGGGGAATTTCCGGGCGAGGGCGCGAGTAGCCGGGCTCCGCGGGGCAATAAAAAGCCCGACGCGGAAGACGCGTCGGGCGGGAGGGGGGACGGGTTTCGCGTCGGCCTTACTTGGAGCCGGGGAAGGACACCTTGGCGCCGGCCTCGGAGCCGGAGCCGGATTCGGCGGCGGGCTTGGCGGCGGCGGGGGCGGCGCTGCCGGCGGGGCGGCTCTTGTTGATCTCCTTCTGGACCTCCTCGGTGAGGTCGTAGGAGGCGTCGGAGTAGACGAGGGGGTTGATGCCGATGAGGGTGGGGCCGGATTTGTCGAACACGAGGGTGGCGCCCTTCTTCTTGGCGACCTCGTTCACGGTGACGGAGATCTCCTCGAACATCAGCTTGCGGAAGTTCTGGATGCGCTGCTGGAGGGAGCGCTGGGTGTTGCCGCGGAAGGACTGGACCTCGTTTTGCTTCTTCTGGATGTCCTCGATCTTGGCGCGCATCTCGCCTTGGAGCTTCTCCTTGGCGTCGGTGGCGAGGGCGGGGTTCTTGCTGTCTTCCTCGAGCTTCTTGAGCTGGTCGACGAGGGTCTTGCCCTCGTTGTTGATCTTCTCGAGCTCCTCGTTGGCCTTCGCCTCGTCGCCCTTGAGCTTGGCGTTCTGCTCCTCGGTCTTGTAGTGGCCGTCGAGCAGCTTGGCCATGTCGACGACGTAGATCTTCGGGGCGGGTTGGGCGGAGGCGGGGGCGGCGATGCCGGCGAAGGCGGCAAGGGCGCAGAGGGTGGCGAGGAGTTTGTTCATGCGATGGAGTTTAAAGGCAGGGGTTGAAGGGACGGAAATCCGAGGACACCGGAATCAGAAGCGGGTGCCAAAGGAAAAGTTAAACTGGAGGCCGTCGTCGTTATACTGATCGCTCGTGATCGGGATGCCGAAGTCGAGGCTGAGCGGGGCGCCGCCGACCATGAGGCGGATGCCGAAGCCGAAGTTGTCGTTGTAGTCCTTGGGGTTGAAGTCCCAGGCGTCGACGTTCACATAGCCGATGTCGTAGAAGAGCGCGAGACGCAGGGGATTAACCACCTCGAAGGTGTATTCGACGCTGCCCATGGCGTAGGAATTGCCGCCGACGGGCTTGTGGGTGGGGGCGACGTCGGCGCCGTCGGGATCGGGCGCGCTGCCGAAGCCGTCGGGATCGGGCTGCGTCTTCAGTCCGACCATGTCCTTGGGGCCGACTTCGCGGAAGTCGAAGCCGCGAAGGCTGCTGGGGCCGCCGAGGAACATGCGATCGAAGTAGGGGACGCGGTCGCTGTCGCCGTAGGAGTCGATGACACCGGCGCGGCCGATGAAGGAGAGGACCTGGTTGAGGGTCTCGAAGGTGTTGTAATACTGGGAGGCGCGAAGCTCGATGCGGTAGTAGTCGGTCTGGCCGGCGAAGGGGCCGCCGGCGAGTTCGGTGCCGAGTTCGACGCGGTTGCCGCGGGTGGTGTTGTAGATGCGGTCGCGGGTGTCGCGGAGGAGCTTGAAGGTCAGCTTGGAGACGGATCGGTCGCCTTCTTCGTCGAGGAGGAAGGGGGCGGTCTCGCGGTCGACGTCGGCGATCTCGACGACCTCGTAGGTGTAGCCGAGGCGGCCTTCGACGAGCTCGAAGAGGCGTTTGCGGAGGTAGACCTCGGCGCCGGTGCGGGTCTCCTCGTAGATGTCGCTGTAGTAGTCGGACGAGGTGCGGTAGAGGTTGAAGCCGAGGGCGAGTTCGCGCTCGAGGAACCAGGGTTCCTCGAAGTTGAGCGTGGCTTCGCTGGAGCGGGAGCCGAGCTGGAGGCGGAGGCGGAATTTCTGGCCGTCGCCCTGGAAGAAGCTCTTGCGGTTGAAGAGGTCGAAGTTCGATTGGCTGACCTCGGCGAAGACGATGGCGCGCTCGAGGGAGCTGAAGCCGGCGCCGAAGGTGAGGTTGCCGGTGCGGCCCTCCTTGACCGCGATCTTGAGATTGCGGCGGCCGGGGAGGTTGGTGGCCTCGGGGCTCATGTTCACCTCCTCGAAGAAGCGGGTGTTCTCGAGGCGGAGCTTGGAGGTCTGCATGCGGACGGTGTTGAAGACCTCGCCGGGCCCGAGCGCCAGTTCGCGGAGGATGACGATGCTCTTGGTCTTCGTGTTGCCCTCGAGGCGGATGGACTCGACGTTGTATTTCTCGCCCTCGGTGAACTGGTATTCGACGTCGATGGCGCCGCTCTGGAGGTTGGGCTTGCGGACGACGCGCACGCGGGCGTCGACGTAGCCGTCCTTGCCGATGTAGTTTTCGAGCGCCTTCTGGTCCTTTTCGATGCCGGACGGGGAGAAGACGTCGCCGGTCTTGAGCTTGAGCGCGGTGAGGAGCTTGTCCGTGGGGTAGAGGGTGTTGCCGCTGATGGCGACGGTGCCGAGCTTGTATTGGCGGCCCTCGTCGATGAGGAAGGTGAGGACGAGGCGGTTGGGCTTGGGGTAGTCGAACTTGACCTTGCCGGAGTCGATCTCGACGTCGAGGTAGCCGTGTTCGCGGTAGTGGTCGCGGAGCTTGTCGAAGTCGGTCTCGTAGCGGTCGTCGCGGAAGCGGCCGGTGTCGGTGAGCCAGGAGAAGATGTTCCACTTGCGGGTCTCGACGACCTTGCGGAGCTTGCGGTCGGAGAAGGCGGTGTTGCCCTCGAAGTCGACGCGCTTGATGCGGACCTTGGCGCCTTCCTGGACGGCGAAGAACACGCGACCGAGGCCGGTGGCCTTGTCGCGCTCGATGCGGTAGTCGATCTTGGCCTGGTTGTAGCCGGATTTCTGGTAGAACTCGCGGATCTTCTCCGCGTCCTCCTTCACCTGGCGCTCGTCGAGGGGGAGGTTTTCCTTGGTCTTGGCCTCCTTGAGGAGGCGCTTGGCCTTCACCTTTTTGTTGCCCTCGAAGGTTATGGTGGAGACGCGGAACTTGGAGGTGATCTCGACGACGAGGTCGACCTTGCCCTCGACGAGGGCGCCGCGCTTGAACTCGATGAACTCGAACTGGCCGGTGCGGTAGAGGGAGCGGATGTCGCGGTCGATGAGGGAGTCCTCGAGCGCGGAGCCCTCCTGGAGCTGCATGTTGGCGCGGACGACCTGCTCGGCGACGGTGGCGGGGCCGTTGAAGCGAACGGTGATCGAGCCGACGCGGACGGCGGGGGCGGAGGGCGCCACGGGCGCGGCGCCGCCGGCCACCGGCTGCGCGAAGAGGGGCGCGGCGGGGAAGAGCGCGGGGGCGACGAAGAGGGCGGCGAGGAGGGCGAGGCGCGCGACGAGACGCGCGGCGGGCTTACTGCGTGTAGTTTTCAAAGCGGGTGATCGAATTGAGGAAGGTGAGCTTAAGGTCGCCCACTTCGCCGTTACGGTTTTTCGAGATAAAGAGTTCCATCGTGCCGCTGGCGACTTGGAATTTGTCGTTCTCCTCCTTTGGCCGGTTGAGCATGAGGACGACGTCGGCGTCCTGCTCGATGGAGCCGGATTCGCGCAGGTCGGAGAGGCGGGGGGCGCGGTTTTCCTTTTCGGCGGAGCGGTTGAGCTGGGCGAGGACCAGCACGGGCACCTCGAGTTCCTTGGCGAGGGCCTTGAGGCCGCGGGAGGCCTCGGCGACCTGTTGTTCGCGGGGAACGGTGCCGTCGGTGGGGCTGATGAGCTGGAGGTAGTCGACGACGATGAGGCCGAGGGGCTGGCGGGCGTGGAGGCGGCGTGCCTTGGCGCGCAGCTCCATGACGGAGAGGGAGCTGGAGTCGTCGATGAAGAGGGGTGACTTGGAGAACTCGTCGGCGACCTTGAGCAGTTCCTGTTGTTCCTCGCCGTTTTTGGAGAGGAGGCCGTCGCGGAGGAGCTTCATGTTCACGCGGGAGCGCGAGCAGAGGAGACGGAGCGCGAGCTGGGCCGCGCTCATTTCGAGCGAGAAGACGAGGGTGGCGACGCCTTGGCCGCGGTTGGGCAGGGCGGCGTGCTCGGCGAAGTTCATCGCGAGCGAGGTCTTTCCGCAGGAGGGGCGGCCCGCGAGGACGATCATTTCCGACTTTTGGAGGCCGAAGAGGTAGCGGTCGATGTCCTTGTAGCCGGTGCTCACGCCGGTGAGCTCGCCCTTCTTCATGAGCATCTTCTGGATGACGAACATCGCCTCCTTGGTCGGCTCGCGCATGGGCTTGGCGCCGTCGCCGACGCGCTCCTGCGTGACCTTGAACATGGTCTGCTCGACCTTGTCCACGAACTCCTGGATGCCGCCGCTGTAGTTGTAGCAGTCCTCCACGGCGCCGGTGGCGGCGCGGATGATTTCGCGGAGGAGGGCGAGCTCGCGGACCTTCTCGATGAAGTAGGCGGCGCCGGCGGTGGTGGGGATGCGGCCCGAGATGCGGGTGAGGTAGGCGTAGCCGCCGATCTCGTCGAGCTGGCGGGTGGTTTTCAGCTCCTCGGCGAGGATGGCGAGGTCGATGGGTTTGCCGGCGTTGTAGAGCTCGAGGAGCTTTTCGTAGATGAGCCGGTTGGCGGGGACGTAGAAGGAGGCGGGGGCGATCTTGCCCTCGAGGCATCGGGCGACGACGTCGCCGCCGTCGAGCAAGCAGGCGGAGAGGAGCTGTTCCTCGGCCTCGACGGAGTGGGGCGGGACGCGGCCCGCGGCGGAGGCGGGGGCGTCGCCCTCGGCGTCTTTGCGGAAGCGGCGGGGGGACCGGGCGGAGGAGGGGCTGGCGGAGTCGGGCATCAGGGCGAAACGCCGAGGCAAGGGGGAGGGCGGGCGGGCGGCAAGCGGAGCTTGCGGGAACTTGTCCACAGGCGGCCCGGGGCGGGGCCGTGCGCGGATCGCCGCCGGCGGGCGCGGGTGGCGGAAGGCGCGGCGGCGGGCGCAAAAAAGCCGCGCCCGGAAAGGGGCGCGGCCTTGGGAAGCGGATGGACCCGCGAGGGGCTTACTCGGCCTTGTCGGCGGCCTTCTTCTTGGCCTTGGAGAAGGTCTTCGGGGCGGGGGCCTCCTCGACGGGGGCGGCCTCGATCGGGTTCTCGGAGACGACGTCGAAGGAGATGTCCACGGAGACCTCGGCGTGCAGCTTGATGGCGACCTCGTGCTTGCCGAGGGTCTTCACCGGGGTGTGGAGGTGGATCTTCTTCTTGTCGAGGTCGACGCCGGCGTCGACGAACTTCTGGTGGAGGTCGGCGGAGGTGATCGCGCCGAACATCTTGCCGCCCTCGCCCGTCTTGACGACGAAGGCGATGGAGACCTTGGCGATCTTCTTGGCGAGTTCCTGGGCGCCGGCGAGCTCGTTGGCCTCGCGGGTGGCGCGCTGCTTCTTGAGCGCCTCGACGCGCTTGCGGTTGCCCTGGGAGAGGGCGACGGCGGCCTTGGTGGGGAGGAGGAAGTTGCGGGCGTAGCCGGCGCGGACGCGGACTTGGTCGCCTTCGCCGCCGAGACCGGCGACGGGCTTCAGGAGGAGGACTTCATGGTGGGCCATGGTGGGATGGGTGTTGTATTGGTTAAAAGGATACGGAAGGGCGGGGAAAACGCGGGGGCGGGCCTCAGAAGGGCACGTCCTCGTCGTTGATGTCGTGCTGCGGCGCGGGGGCCGGGCGTCCGCCGCCGGGCGCGCGGGGCGCGGGGGCGGAGCGCTGGGGCTGCTCGAAGCTCTGGTCGACGTCGTCTCCGGAGCCGGCGGGACCGCCGGCGCCGGGGGCGCCGCCTTCGCGTCCGCCGAGGAACTGGAAGTTCTCGAGGACGACCTTGAGCTTGGAGCGCTTCTGGCCGCTTTGCTTGTCTTCCCACTGGTCGAAGCGGAGCCGTCCCTCGACGAAGAGGGGGCGGCCCTTGGCGCAATACTTGGCGATGAGCTCGCCTTGTTTGCCCCAAGCCTCGATGTCCACGAAGGTGGCCTCCTCGCGGGTCTGGCCGGACTCGTCCTTGAACGACCGGGAGATCGCGAGGCCGAACTGGCAGATGGCCGTGCCCTTGGGCGTGACACGCAGCTCGGGGTCACGGGTGAGGTTTCCGATCAGGAGGACGCGATTAAGGTTGGCCATGGCGGAGGGTGGGAGGATTTCGTGCGACGAAGCGACGACGAAGGCGCCTGTTTAGGCGGCCTGCACGAGCGTGCGGTAGACGCTGTGCTTGAGGCGGAGGCGCTCCTTGAGGGCGGCGGGCGCGGAGGCGGGGCCGGAGAACTTGATCTGGACGTAGCTGGCGGCGGGGAACTTGTTGTCCGTGACGCGGGCGAAGTCCTTGCGGCCGACGTTCTCGACGGAGGAGACGGTGCCGGAGACGGCGGCGATCTCGGTCTTCACGACGTCGACGATCTGCTCGACGGTCTCTTCCTTGCCCCGGTTATCGAGGATGAAGGTGGCGAGGTAGTTGCGGGTAGCGGTGGCGCTCATGTGGATGGGAGGGTGCGGCGGTTAAGCTGGTTCATGGCCTGGTCGGGCCCCTGCGCGAGCAGGAGGCGGAGGCCGGAGGTGTAGCGTGGGAGTTGTTGATTAAAGAGGTGGTGTTGTTCGTCGGTGAAGCGGCCGAGCACGTAGTCCTTGAGGTCCATCTCGCGGGGAAGCTTGGGTCCGATGCCGAGGCGGTAGCGGACGAAGCCGTCGCCCATGCGGGCGAGCAGGTCGGCGATGCCGTTGTGGCCGCCGGCGCTGCCCTTGACCGAGACCTTCAGCAGGCCGCAGTCGATGGTGAGATCGTCATACACGACCGTGATCGAGGCCGGCGCGATCTTGTGGAAGGCGGCGAGCTTCTGGATGGCGCGTCCGCTCTCGTTCATGAACGTGAGCGGCTTGGCCAGCCATACGGTGTGGCCGGGAGCGAAGTCCCAGCGGGCGATCTCGGCCTCGAAGCGCTCCTCGGTTTTCCAGGAGAGCTTTTCCCCCGCGGCGAGCGCATCCACCACCATGAATCCCGCGTTGTGGCGGGTGGCGGCGTAGGCGCGACCGGGGTTGCCGAGGCCGGCAACGAGCGAGATGGGCATGACTCAAAGAACAAACGCGCGAACCCCGGGCGGCAAGGCGCGGGGCGCGGCGGCGGACGACGACGCTTACTTCTTGGCGGGGGCGGCGGCGGGCTTGGCGCCGGCGGCGGGGGCCTTCGCGTCCTTGGCGGGAGCGGCGGCGGCACCGGCGGCGGCGGCGGCGGCAGCGTCGGCAGCAGCGGCGGCACCCGAGGCAGCGCCCGAAGCGGCGTCAGCAGCCG
>CAYTLL010000073.1:0-15989 GCA_964438755.1 uncultured Akkermansia sp.
CTCCCGCCCTCGGTTTCTCCGACGCCGTCGCCACCGGCCTGGCGCCCGACGGCGGCCTTTATCTGCCCGAGTCGCTGCCGCGCTTCACGGCCGCCGAACTCGCGCGCTTCGAGTCGCTCTCCTACGCGGACCTCTGCTTCGAGTTTCTCTCCCGCTTCGCGACCGATATCCCGGCCGACACGCTTCGCGCGTTGATCGCGAAGAGCTACACCACGTTCTCGCACGCCGACATCGCGCCGGTGGTGAAGCTCGACGACCGCACCTATGTGCTTGAGCTCTTCCACGGGCCCACGCTCGCGTTCAAGGACTTCGCCCTCCAGCTCCTCGGCAACCTCTACGGTAACCAGTGCCAGGTCCGCGGCCAGAGCATCAACGTCCTCGGCGCCACCTCGGGCGACACCGGCTCGGCCGCCATCCACGGGCTGCTCGGCAAGCCCGGCACCGCCATCTTCATCCTCTACCCGGACGGCCGCACCTCGCCGCTCCAGGAGCGCCAGATGGCCTGCACCGGCGCGGCCAACGTCCACGCGCTCGCCATCTCCGGCACCTTCGACGACGCGCAGGCCGCGCTGAAGGAGCTCTTCGCCGACCAGGAATTCCGCACCCGCCACCGCCTGAGCGCGGTCAACTCCATCAACCTCGCCCGCATCCTCGCCCAGTGCGTGTATTACCTCTGGGCCTACCTTCGCCTGCCCGCCGGCGTGCGCGACGAGATCGAGTGGGTCGTGCCGACCGGCAACTTCGGCAACGTGCTCGCGGGCTGGCTGCTCCAGAAGATGGGCGTGCCGCTCCATGGCTTCCGGGTCGCGACCAACCAGAACGACATCCTGCACCGTCTCTTCACCACCGGCGACTATCGCACCGGGGCGGTCACTCCCTCGCTCGCGCCGTCGATGGACATCCAGGTCTCGAGCAACTTCGAGCGCTTCCTCTACTTCAGCGTGGGCCAGAACCCGGCGAAGGTCCGCGAGGTCATGGAGACCTTCAAGAAGACCGGCGCCTACACCTTCGAAAACTTCGACCGCGACACCTTCACCGCCTCGCGTTGCACCGACGCGGAGATTCCCGGGCTGATCCGCCAGGTGTATCAGGATTTCGGTTATATCGCGGATCCCCACACCGCCTGCGGCTTCAAGTCGCTCGCGAAGGATCGTCCCAGCATCGTGCTCGCCACCGCCAGCCCGGCCAAGTTCCCCGACACCATCGTCTCGGCCATCGGCATCGAGCCGACGCACCCGAGCCTCGAGGTGCTGAAGGCGAAGCCGCTGGTGAAGCACAAGCTGCCCGCCAGCGCCGCCGCCATCCGCGCCTACCTGGACCAACACGCCGTCTGAGGCGTCCGCCGAATCGCGCGAATGTCCGACACGCCGGTCCCCGCCCCCGACATAGCCGCGGAGCTCGGCGCGCTCATCGCACGTCGCGACCAGGCGGGCCTGCGCAAGGCGATCGCGCCCTGGCTCGCGCAGGATCTCGCCCCGCATCTGGCCCGGCTCAGCCCCGAGCAGCTCGCGACGCTTTTCCGTTGCGCCTCGCGCGAGGTCGCGGCCCAGACCTTCGGCTACCTGCCGCTGGAGACGCAGCGTCGCCTGATGAAGCTGCTCAGCCAGGAGCAGGCGGCGCAACTGCTCGACGCGCTGCCTCCGGACGACCGCACCGCGTTCCTTCAGGATCTGCCGCTCGAGGTGGCGATGCAGTTGCTCTCTCTGCTTTCCCCGCAGGAGCGCGATGTGGCCAAGGCCTTGCTCGCCTACCCGGAGCATAGCGTCGGCCGGATGATGACGCTCGATTACGTGACGATGACCGCGGAGGGCACGGCGGCCGACGCGCTGGCGCGGATCCGTCGCGAGGGTTTCGATCGCGAGACGCTCAACGTGATCTACATCGTCGACGCGGACGGACGGCTGGTGGACGACATCCGGGTGCGACGGCTCCTGCTTGCGGATCCGGCCACGCCCTTGCGCGAGTTGCTCGACGGCAACGCGCCCGCGCTCTTCGCGACCGACGACCGCGAAAAGGCGCTGCGCGAGTTCCGTCACTACGACCGCGTGGTCCTGCCCGTGGTCGACGACGCGCGCCGGATCATCGGGATCGTGACCGCCGACGACATGCTCGATGTCGCGGACGAAGAGGCGACCGAGGACATCCAGAAAATGGGCGGCAGTGAATCGTTGGACGAGCCCTACTCGACGATTCCGCTGCTGAAGATGGTGAAGAAGCGCGCCACCTGGCTGGTGGTGCTCTTTCTCGGCGAGATGCTCACCGCAAGCGCGATGGGCTACTTCGAGGACGAGATCGCCAAGGCGGTCGTGCTGGCGCTTTTCGTGCCGCTGGTCATCAGCTCGGGCGGCAACGCCGGCTCGCAGGCCGCGACGCTCGTGATTCGCGCCCTCGCGCTCGGCGAGTTCGGCCTGCGCGACTGGTGGCGCATCATGCGTCGCGAACTGGCGGCCGGCCTCTGCCTCGGGTTGATCCTCGGCGTGGTCGGCTTCGTGCGCATCGCGGTGTGGGCGCAGTTCACCGATCTCTACGGCCCGCACTGGATGCGGGTCGCCTCGGCGGTCGGTTGCTCGCTGGTGGGCATCGTGCTCTGGGGCTCCTTGTCGGGATCGATGCTGCCTTTGCTGCTCAAGCGGCTCGGGCTCGATCCGGCGACCTCTTCCGCGCCCTTTGTCGCGACCTTGGTGGACGTCACGGGACTCGTCATCTATTTCACCGTGGCATGGTTCTTCCTGAGCGGGGTGCTGCTCTGAACGTTGATCCCGAGGCGGTGCTTCGGGTTTTGGCGAGCTTGCGTCCCGGGGCGACGATGTGTCCGGGCGATCTGGCGCGGCGCCTGGGAGCAACCCAAGCCGCGCTTCGTCCCGTGCTCGCGGAACTCGCGGCGGCGGGGCGGGTGCGCGTCACGCAGGGCGGTGCGGAGGCGGATCTCGCCGTGGTTCGGGGTCCGTATCGGGTGGCGCCGGCGCGCCGTTGACCCACGGCGGTGTCGGAACGATGCTGGCGCGATGAAAACCGGGTCGATTCTCGCCGTAGCCGTCTGCGCCTTGCTGGCCGCCTGCCAGAGCGCGCCGAAGCCGGAGACGAAGACGGCGGCTTCTTTGGCGCCCGAGGCGCTGGTGGGCGCGGCGGAGGCCTGGGTGAAATCGGAGCTCTTTTTCGGTCTGGCTCCGTGGGAGGCGGAGGGGCTCGGCCTCGCGGCGGCGGAGGGCACTTGGCGCGCGTTTCTCGACGAGGAGGTGACTCCGCGCTTTCCCGACGGCTTCACGGTGCTGGATGGCTACGGGCAGTGGCGCGCGGACGCCCGGAGCGGGATCGAGCGGAGTCGCAGTCGCGTGCTGGTGATCGTGCATCCGGCGACCGCGGCCAAGCGCGCGGGCCTCGAGGCGATTTGCGAAGCCTACAAGGCCCGCACAGGAGAGAAGAGCGTGCTCGTGATCGAGACGCCGGTGGAGCCGCCGCGTTTTTGAGGGAACGGTCGAGCGTGGGTTGGTTGGGCCGGGTTGTCCCGGTGGGAAAATTGCCTGTTCGTCGCGGTGGGATGAGATTGGAGGGCCATGAATACACCCTCATCCACTCAAGTTCGCAGCGAATCGAAGGCCGTGCTTGTCGCGGTGCTTTGTGGTTTGTGGCTGGTTCCGATGAACGCCTGGGCGGCCAAGCCCGAAAAAGCCGGCAAGCCCGAGTCGGCCGAGCGGGCGAAGTCAGGGGCGGAGGCGGGTGCGGTGGACCAGGCGGAAAAGACCGGGGAGTCTTCCGCGACGGAGGAAAAGCACGCGAAGAAAGAAAAAGCCGATGAGGAGTCTAGAGCGCACAAGGCCGGGAAAGACGCCGAGGAGAAGGCGAGGGGCCAGGCGAAGCGCGCCGAGCACAGCCGCAAGTGGTGGAAATTCTGGGGTGACAAAGACGAAGCGCCCTCCGTTCCGTCTCCTGCGGCAACGGAGAAAAAGTGAGTCCCGTCCGGTTTGCACCGGGGATTTGAAAGCAGAAAGCCCGGCCAGAGCGGCCGGGCTTTCTGCTTAAACGGGGGGCGATTGTCAGCTGTGGCCGGTCTTGGCGCCGTCGCTGGATTTCGCGTTTTTCGCGGCCAGCTCGGTTTTGGCGGCGGCGAGCTGGGCCTTGAGCTCCTCGGCGGAGGGCTCGTTGGCTTCTTTTTCCGCTTCGGCGGAGGCCTTTTTAAATTCGTTCACGGACTTTCCCAGTCCCTTGGCCAGCTCGGGGAGCTTTTTGGCTCCGAAGAGCAGAATGAGCACGGCGAGGATGATGAGCAGCTCGGGGCCGCCGAGGCCGAGGAATCCACCGAAGACGGGAGCGTAGGACGCGGTCATGATCGCGCAGGCTGTTTTTCCCGGGCCGGGGAGTAAAGGGGGAAAGGGACGTAGGCGAAGACCGGCGTGAAGCGCGGCGGCGGCGCGGTCGGCTCAAAAAAGAGGCGACAGAATGCTCCATCCCAGAAGCAGGAGCAGGAGGAGGGCGACGATCCACCAGAGCGGATGAATGCCGGCGGGCGTGCCGCGGGGACGGCGGCCGGAGGCGGGCGCGTCGTCGTCTTCAAACGCGGAATCGGGGAGATCGAGGCCGTCGTAACGGGCGTCGTCCTCGTTCCATCCGCTGCGCTCGTCGGCGCCGCAGTTCGGGCAGGCCTTGGCCTTGGGCGGGACGGCGGCGCCGCAGACGGGGCACTCGGAGGGCGGGCACATCTTGAGCGAGGAGCGGGGAGCAGGGTGCGAGGAGCCTTAAAAAACCGGACGAGGAGCCCCGGATCGGATCAGGGCAGCAGCGTGAGGCGGTAGCGGTCGGCGGCGGTGCCTTCGAGGCGGTCGAGATTCGCCTGCGCGACGCGGAGGTTCACCTTGGCCTGGAGTTCGGCAAGGCGGGACTGGTCGAGATCGTCCTGGGTTTCCTGCACGCGTCGGAACGTGGAGAGGCCGCTGTCGTAGCGGGCTTTCTCGGTCTCGTATTCACGGGCGCGGAGCTCGGCGGTGAGGGACGAGAGGCGGAGATTTTCCACGCTGGTCTCGAGGGAGCGGACGGCGTTGCGGACGTCGACGAGGATGGTCTGCTCGACCTTGGCGAGGCGGAGCTCTTCGCGCTCGCGGCCGGCGCGCGCCTGACGGACACGGGCGCGTTCCTCGCGGAAGCCCCAGGGGAAGCTGAGGGAAACGTCGACCGTCCAGTTGTAGCCGTCCCCGTCCCAGAGGTTGGCGTTGCTGCTGCGGAGGGTGCCGTCGGTGTTGGTGTAGCCGGCCTCGGCGCCCACGTCGAGTTGGGGGAGACGGTTGTTTTTGGCGGTGCGCAGATCGATCTCCTGCTGACGGATCGAGGCGAGCGCGGAGAAATACTCGGGGGTGTTGGCGCGGGCCCGTTCGAGGCTGGCGGCGATGTCGACCTTGGGCGTGGCGACGGGGGGAAGGGTGACGGGGCCGACGGGGCTTTCGAAGGTCTCCTTGCCCAGGAGGCGCAGCAGCTCGTCCTCGCGGTCCCGGGCGGTCTGGCGGGCGAGGAGGAGATCGCGCGCGGCGGTGGCGACGCTGACCTCGGCCTGCAGGACCTCGAGATCGGTGGCCACGCCGGTGTCGCGGCGGGTGCGGTTTTCCTCGAGCAGTTTTTTCCGGACCTCGAGGGAGAAGGAGCGGATGCCGACTTGTTCGCGGGCGTAGGCGAGGTTGGAGTAGGCGACCTCGATGTCGCGGACGACGGTGAAGACCTGGGCGGCGAAATCGGCGCGGGCGCGCTCGGTGCCCAGTTTGGCGCGTTCGAGGGCGGCGTTGTTGATGGATGTCCCGGCGCCTTTGAGCAGGGGTTGGCGAACCCCGATGCTGACGGTCGAGCTGTAGGCGGGATCGGGTTCGGGGGGCGTGCGGTTGCGATCGTTGCGGTTGAGCCGGGTGGTGCCGGTGACGACTGTGCCCAGGGGCGTTTTCTGGCTCAGGCTGACGCGGGCGCTGTCGCTGTCGGTGCGGCTGCCGCTGCTGTTGAGCAGGCCGTTGGAATCGACGGAGGCGCGAGGGTCGTTGCTCTGGCTCTGGCTGGTGGCGGCGGTGGCGGTCACCGTCGGGTCGTAGTCGGAACGGGCGATGACCTCGGACTCGGCGGCGGACTTCGCCGTGCTGCGCTGGATCTGGACGTCGAAGTTGGCTTCCAACGCTTGCGCGATGGCGGATTCGAGGGTGAGGGGATCGGCGTAGGGCGTGGCGGGCGGCGGAGCCTGCATGATGTCCTCGACCGGGGAGCGCGGGGGCCGGGCGGCGGTCTGGGTCGCGGGGTCGGCCGGAGGCGGCGGAAGCGAGCTGAGGCCCGTCTCGGGCGCGTTTTCGGGCGCGGGCGTGGCGGTCGGAGGGGCTCCGTCCTTGTCTTGGGCTACGCCGGAGGCGGGCAGGGCCGCGGCGAGCAGGGCGGCAAACAGGGCGCGGGCGGGGCGGGACGGGGCGGTCATTGACGTTCGAATTCGCCGGAGGCGGTTTTTTTGAAGACGGAAAAGCCGAGGGATTTGGCGTCGGAGACGGACAAAGGCTTGAGAAGTTTCGGGGTGTTTATCGCCTGCACTCCGGCTCGTTTCACCGCCTGGCCGCAGGTGGGGCAGGTGGCGAGGTTCGCGTCGCCCGGGGCTTGCCGATGGTCGAAGCCATCGCCGCAGAGGCGGCAGGGCGCGGTGGCGGGGACGTAGCGGTGGATGGGCACGAGGGGAGGGCGAATGTCCAGGGTCCAGGGACCGGGGCGCAACGCGGATGTTCGGAAGCTTGACGGATAGTAGCGGAAATCGCGCCTAGAAAAAGCCCCGGCACGCAAAAGCGGCCGGGGCGAAGTTTCAGGGGGAGATGCGCGGCTTACTCGGTGACGGGCGCGGATTTGGCGAGCTCGGCTTGGGCGAGCGCGGCGAGTATGCTGCGGGCGTTGCGCTCGGCGAGGACGGGGGCCATCTGGCCTTTGACCTCCTTGGCGGCGGGAGACGTCGGATCGAAGGCGGGAACCTCTTTCTTCACGGCGTGGACGAGGAGGGCGGTGTTTTCGCCGGAGGGGATGAAATCGCTGACCTGGCCTTGGCCGAGCGTGGAGAGCGCCTGGAATGCGGAGTAGTTAAGATCCTGCGGCGGCTGGGTGAGGGTGAAGGCGGCGGGGGTCTTGATCTCGACCTTCAGGCCGGCGTCGGAGGCGGCGGCGTTGAGGCTGTCGGCGAAGGACTTGCCGGAGGCGAGGGCGGCGGCGACGGTTTCGCGGAGCTTGCGGCCGGCTTCGTTGAAGAGGCGGCGTTTCTCGGCCGCCTGATAGTCGGCCAAGGCCTTCTCGCGAACCTCGGCGAGGCCGGGGAGGCGGGAGGCGACGCTTTCGCGCCAGACGAGGATGGCGGCGCCCTCGGGGATGGGCAGGGGATTGGAGTAGGGGCGGTCGGCGGTGAGGCGGAGGGCCTCGGCGGCGATCTGGGAGGCGGAGCCGCCCAAGACGGCCGGCACGGCGCCTTCCCCGACGGGACCGACTTCGCGGAGGGTAAGATTCTGGGCGGCGACGAAGGCCGGGAGCTTCTCGGGGGCGACGCGCTGCTCGAGCAGCTTGACCGCGAGGTCGTCGGCGAGGGCGAGGGCGGCCTTGTCGGCGGCCTGCTTGCGGAGGTCGGCCTCGACCTGGGAGCGGACGAGGGCGAAGGCGGCGTCGGCGTCCTTCGGCTTGCCGGTGGCGGGGTCGATCGCGGCCTCGGGCTTCGCGCCGGCGGGGGCGGGATAGCGGGCGGGGTTGGCGTCGAAGGCGGCGCGGACCTCGGCATCGGAGGGTTTGACGGAGCCGGCGAAACGGGAGGCGGGGACCGTGATGGCGGCGACGGAGACGCGGGGGCCGATCTCGTAGCGGCGGGAGTTGCCCTCGAACCAGGCGGCGAGCGCGGTATCCGCGGTGTCGATACGGGGGGCGAAGGCCTTGCCGTCGAGCTCGGCGACGGCGAGCGACCAGCGGGTGTCGCGGCGGGAGACCTGCTCGGCGAGGTCGGCGGAGAGGACGTAGCCCGGGCCGCCGAGGAGGTTTTCATAGGCCTGGGCGCGCACGTCGTCGAGGAGGACGCGGGCGACGTCGCCCTCGGTGAGGCGAGGGTTGGTCTTCAGGGAGTCGATGAAGGCGGAATACGCCTTGGGATCGAACTTGCCGTCCGGGCCCGAGAAACGGCCGAGGGTCTGGATGTAGGCGGCGAACTCGGGGGAGTCGGGGGCCGGGGCGGGCAGGCGGATCTGGTCGGCGAAATAGAGGGCGGCGTGGCGCTGGAGCGCGTATTCCTGGATCTCCGCCTCGGAGGGCTGCTGGTAGGCGGGCTGCTTGAGGAAGAGGCTGAGCTGGGCGTCTCCGATCAGGGTGTGCTGGTCCTCGGCCTTGGAGAGGTTGAGGCCGAAGAAGGGGCGGTCCGGGAGCTTCTGTTGTCCACCGCGACCGAGGCCGGAGGAGGCGTTGGTGATGAAGACGAAGGAGATGATGACGACGACCAGCAGGGCGAGGAAGAGCCACTTGAAGTGGTGCTGGAAGGTGCGTTGGATCCAGGAAATCATGGGGGAAAGGGGAGGAACCTGAGCGAGGGGAAGCGGCGCAGGCAACCGCGAATCTCACGGCCCGGCGTGGTCGTCGAAAAAGCTTGGTCGCGGAGGGTATCCGTCGGCGGGCGGAGGCGGGCGAATGATCGCGCCGGGTCGAGAAACGGCGGAATCGGGGGGAAGACGGGGCGCGGTTCGGGCGAAATTTCGCTTCCGGATGGGGCGAGTTGGTGCCGTCGAGTGGCGTTAACGCGCCGGGCTCAATCGTGGCGCGCGCGCATCGGGAAGGCGTCGATCAGTTCGTCGAGGTTGCGCTGGAAAAAGGCGCCGGCCTGGAAGCCGCCGAGCTGCTCGTCGTAGGCGAGGACGATCGGGTCGAAATCGGTGAGGGTGGGGCCGGTGGGGTCGCCGCCGTGGTCGTCGTCCATGCGCTTGAAATCCGCCAGCGTGGTGCGGTTGAGCGGGCGGGCCGGTTGATAGCGGAGGTCGTTTTCCTGGTCGCCCTTGTTGGCGGGCACCGGGGTGAGGAGACGCATGTGGACGAGGCGGTTGAGGCACTCGTTGAGGATTTGGGTCGGGACGCCGAGCTCGGCGCCGAGTTCGCTGGCCTTGGCGGGCGGGAGGCATTCCCGGAAGCGGCGGCCGATGCGGAGGAGGACCGTGAGGGAAAGGCGCTCGCGCATAGATTCGGCGAGGGTGTTCCACGCGGCCTGGCTGTTGCGGAAGTGGACGTTCTGGATCGCGTAGCTGACCTGTCCGCCGAGGAGCAGGAAGAACCAGAAGATGTAGAGGCCGAACATGAGGATCGGCAGGATGCCGAGGGAGCCGAAGAGGCTGCGCTGCTGGACGACCTTGGAGAGATACAGGAAGGCGAGGTAGTTGTTCAGCACCACGAGCAGGCCGACGAGGACGGCGCCGGCGAAGGCGCTGCGCCAGAGGACGCGGGTGTTGGGGATGAACTTGTAGAACAGAGCCAGCACGAGCATGAGCAGCACGATCGAGAGAGAGGGGAGCAGCCAGCGGAGAAAATCGACCACGGCCGGGCCGAGGCCGAAAGGCAGGCTGCGCTCGACGAGATTCAGGTAGGCGCCGGCGGAGAGCGTGGTGACCACGGCGAAGAAGAGAACCGCGCCGAGGGTGAGCACGGTCCAGTAGAAGACGATGCGCATGACCCAAGAGCGGCCCTGGCGCACGCCCCAGATCTCGTTGAAGGCGTTTTCGACGGAGGTGAAGAGCTGCAGGACGATGAAAATCAGCGTGACGACGCCGACGATGCCGGCGGTGGAGGATTTGGAGCCGGCGATGAAGCCGTCGATCAACTCCACCAGTTCCGGGTTCACGGCGGGCGAGGGATCCGCGTCGGACGGGGCGGGGGAGGTCGCGGTCGTTTTGTCGGGGGCCGGCAGATTCAGGTTGGCGGCGGCGACGACGTCGGAGCGCGGGGCAGGTGCCGGCGAGGCGGCGGGCGGAGCGGAGGTTTGCGAAGCCCCGCCATGGGGCGCGACGGCCGGCGCGGGAGCGTGGGCCTTCTGCTGGGCCTCCAGCTTTTCGTATTGGGTGACCTGAGGGGCGACGAACTTGATCAGGCGGTTGAGGGTGTTGACCGCGAGGTCGGGGTCCTGCCGGTCGAGGACGAAGCCGGCGACCAGGACGGCGATGGCCATGAGGGGGCCGAGGCCGAGCAGGGTGGAGAAGCTGAGGGCGGCGGCGCGGCTGGGGGTCTTGGTCTCGACCACGCCGGTGAGGGTGATCGAGATGACGCGAAGGAATGCGTAGAGTTTTCCGCGGAAGCCGCGTCCGTCGAGATACTCGTTGCGCCAGATGTCGCGGGTGTAGATGCGGACCGCGCTCTGGCAGAGCTGATGGCCGGGGAGGGGCATGGCGCGGCGCGGCGACGCGCTCAGGAGGTGAAGAGGTGGTGGGCGACGCCGCAGGCCCCGATGAAGCCGAGCGTGGCGGCGAGGATCACGCCGGGCAGATTGACCAGAAGCGTGCAGAAAAAGAGGCCGATTCCGGCGGCCGCGGAGAAGGCGAGCGGCAGCGGTTCCCCTTGCAGATAAAAGACGGCGGCGGTGAAGCCGAAGCCGAGCATCGCGGCGAATCGCACGGTGGAATACACGCCGACCGCGCCGAGGGCGAGGCAGGCGCCGAGGGCGAGGTTGAGGACTCCGAAGAGACTGAGCGGGTTGTGGAGGATCCCCACGAAATTCAGCGCGAGGATGATGTCGATGTAAGGCAGGATGTAGGCGAGCGCGGTGACGAACAGGATGCCCATCGCGGCGTAGAGTCCGAAGGCGGCGGCGCGGCCTTCGGCGATCGCGGGATCGGCCTTGTCCTTCGTGTCGGGGGTGCGGCCCTCGGCGGCGAGGAGCATGTCGTTCACGGTGATCGGCCGATCATCGTTCGTGACGGTGTTGAGCGTTTTCACCTGGGCCTCGCTCTTGGGCTTCACGCGCAGGGATTTTTTGGCGGGATAAAGCGCCTCCATCAGGCCCGGGTTGGAGCTGATCACGACCCAGTTTTCGGCGGCGGCGTCGTAGTAGTAGCTGTCGGCGTCGACCTGGCCGGTTTCCGCCAGCGAACTCAGTTGCTCCAGGGTGAAGGGACCGCGGGCGTCGGTCTCGGTGGCCTTGCGGATGTAGAATTCCTGCGTGGTGGACATCGGGCGTCAGGGTAGGGAGGGGCGTTGAAAAAGTCGACCGACGATTGAGCGCCGGGAGGGTTGGCGGCAAGCGGCGCGAATGCGGTGACGGGGCGGGAGGGCGCCCCGCGCCGCGTGTTTCAGGCGCGCTTTACATGCGGTTGAGCGTGCGGAGGCCGAGGAGCTGCAGGCCGGTCTCGAGCACGAGCACGGTGCGGGCGCAGAGGCGGACGCGGCGGGCGCGCACGGCGGCGTCCTCGACCGCGACCTTGTCGGCGGTGTAGAAGGCGCTGAAGGCGCCGGCCAGCTCGTAGAGGTAGAGGCCGAGCACGTGCGGGCGCAGCGTGGCGACGGCGGCGGACTGGGCGTCGGCGAACTGCACGAGCTTGCGGGCGAGGGCGATCTCGGCGGCGGTCTCGAGCGGCGCGGCGCCGGACTCGCCGGCGGCGTCGCCGGGGCGAAGCTCTAGCTTGCGGAAGATCGAGTGGACGCGGGCGACGGCGTAGAGGAGGTAGGCGGCGGTGTTGCCCTCGAGGGAGATCATCTTGTCCCAGGAGAAGGTGTAGTCGCTGGATCGGTTCTGGCTGAGGTCGGCGTATTGCACGGAGCCGACGCCGACGATCTCGGCGATGGCGGCGCGCTCGGTCTCGGGCAGCTCGGCGGACTTTTCGTCGACGAGGCGGCGGGCGCGGTCGACGGCCTCGTTGAGAAGGTCCTTCAGCTTGATGTTTTCGCCGCTGCGGGTCTTGAGCGGGCGGCCGTCTTCGCCGAGAACGGTGCCGAAGCCGAGGTGCTCGAGGCGCAGGAGGGGGCGGTTCGTCTGGGTGAACCACTTTTGCGCGGTGAGGAAGAGTTGCTCGAAGTGGTCGCCCTGGCGCTTGTCGACGACGTAGAGGGAGGCGTCGGCCTTGAAGTGTTCGGACCGATACAGGATGGTGGCGAGGTCGGTGGAGGCGTAGTTGGCGGCGCCGTCGGCCTTGCGGACGATGAAGGGATTCGGGCGCTCGGCGTGGCGCGAAAAGCGCGGGTTCTCGTCGTGGAAAACCACGAGGGCGCCCTGGCTTTCCTCGGCGACGCCGCAGGCCTGGAGCTCCTCGTAGACTCGGGAGACCTTGTCGTTGTAGAAGCTCTCGCCGAGCGTGTGGTCGAAGCGGATGCCGAGCAGGTCGTAGATGCGCTGGAAGGCGTCGACGGAGACCTCGCTGATGCGCTTCCAGATGGCGGTGTTTTCGGCGTCGCCGGTCTGGAGTTTGACGAGCTCGGCGCGCGAAGCCTCGAGCACGGCGGGATCGGCGTCGGCGGCGGTGTTGCCGACCTTGTAGAGGCGTTCGAACTCTTCGAGCGGGGTGGCGGCGAGCGCGGCCTCGAGGGCGGCGCGGTCGGTGGCGAGGGCTTGTTTGTAGGCCCAGATGATCTTGCCGAAGGAGGTGCCCCAGTCGCCGATGTGATTGTCGCGGATGACGCGCGCGCCGCCGAAGGCCGCGATGCGGGCCACGGCCTCGCCGATCACGGCGGAACGGAGGTGGCCGACGTGCATCTGCTTGGCGGTGTTGGGCGAGGAGTAGTCGACGACCCAGGTCTGGCCGGAGATCGGGCTGCCGGCGGCCGCGGCGGCGCGGAGGGCCTCGGGCGTGGCGTGGGCGGCGAGCCAGGCTTCGAGGGCGGCGGGCTTGAGGGTGAAGTTGATGAAGCCGGGGCCGGCGATCGCGACGTCGGCGAGGGCGGCGATCTCGGCCGGCAGGGCGGCGACGAGGGCCTGCGCGGCGGCGCGCGGGTTTTGCTTAGTCTGCTTGGCGAAGGCCAGGACGCCGTTGGCCTGGTAATCCCCGTGCTGGGCCGCGGCGACGCGCACGTCGGGCGCGAAAAGGGCCGGGTCAAATCCGGCGGTGGCGGCGGCTTGCCGAAGACCGGCATCCAAGGCGGCGGCGAGGTGAAAACGGGCGGACATCCCGCCAATCAACCGCGCGGGTGACCGTTCGCGCAAGCCCTTGTTATCGGCTCGACTTTTGCGCGGTTTATGATCGGCTTGGCCGCTTCCGGCCACCCGGCCCCGTCCCATTTTTTTACAAACACATGTCCAAACGTAACATTCCTCAACGCCGCTTCATCAAGCCCTCGTTCAATTCGTTGATCGAGAAAAAGCGTGACGGCCAAGAGTTTACGCAGGAGGAGATCCGCTTCATCATCGACAGCACGTTGGACGGCGACATGCCCCAGCACCAGCTGGCCGCCTTGTTGATGGCCATCTACTTCCAGCAGATGTCGGCCCAGGAGACCGCCATCCTCACGGAAGAGATGATGCTGTCCGGCGAGGTTATCGACCTGTCGCATATCGCGAAGCCCAAGATCGATAAATACTCGACCGGCGGCGTGGGCGACAAGACCGCCCTCGTCCTCGTCCCGCTCGCCATGGCCAGCGGCGTGGTGGTGCCCATGATGTGCGGCCCCGAGCACGACTACGTCATCAGCACGCTCGACAAGCTTTCCTCGATCCCTGGCTTCAAGACCCACCTCTCGATCGAGCATTTCTCCAACCAGCTCGCGAAAATCAACGGCGCCATCTGCGCGCAGACCGAGGACCTCGCCCCGGCGGACGCCAAGTTCCTCGAGGTGCGCAAGGAGACCGGCACGATCCCCAGCCTCCCGCTCATCACCGGCAGCGTGCTTTCCAAGAAGCTGGCCGAGGGCAGCGAAGGCCTCGTCATCGATGTGAAGTGGGGCAACGGCTCCTTCATCAAGGACCTCGAGCAGGCCAAGCAACTCGCCCGCGCCATGACCCGCGTCGGCCGCTCGATGAAGCGCCGCTGCGTCGCGCTCGTGACCGACATGAACCAGCCTCTCGGCGACTCGGTCGGCACCGGCCTCGAGATCAAGGAAGCCATCACCCTCCTCAAGGGCGGCGGCCCCGAGGACATGAAGGAGCTCGTGCTCAAGCTCGGCATGGAGATCGTGCGCCTCGCCGGCGTCGCGGGCTCCACGCTCTCCGCCAAGCAGACCGTCGAGCGCCACCTCACCGACGGCACCGCGCTCGAGAAACTCAAGGAGCTGGTGAAGGCCCAGGGCGGCGACCCCTCCTACGTCGACGATCCCGAAAAGTTCCCGAAGGCGAAATACATCCGCAAGCTGCCCGCCCCCAAGCGCGGCTACGTCCACACCATCGACGCCTCCAAGATCGCGCTCGGCGTGCATCTGCTCGGCGGCGGCAAGGCCAAGAACGGCGAGAAGATCGATTTCGCGGTCGGCGTGTCCGAGATCAAGAAGGTCGGCACCCAGGTGAAGCAGGGCGAGCCGCTCATGATGATCCACTACAACGACGAGGCGAAGCTCGAGCAGGCGCTGAACTACTTCAAGGACGCCTATCGCCTCGCCCCGAAGCGTCCGACGCCCCCGCCCCTCGTGGTGGAGCGCGTCGCCTAAACGGCAAACGCACCCGCGCGACGCGACGAAAGGAAGCGAACGCTTTAAAATTAAAGCCCCGTCCGCGAGGACGGGGCTTTTTCATGGGGTGGCGGGGTCGTGCGGCCGAATCGGCGGTGCGAGCGAAAGCGCTCCGCGCTTCCGCTACATGGCGGAACGGCGGAGTCGTGGCGCCGACCTCGCGTGGTGTCGTGTCAGGTGAGGCAGGCCTTGAAGGCCTCGGTGAGGGCTTCGCGGTCGAGGTTCTTGCCGATGAAGACGAGGGTGTTCTCGCGTGTGTCCTTGCCCCAGGGGCGGTCGAACTTGGCGTCGAAGAGCATGTGCACGCCTTGGAAGACGAGGCGGTTGGGCGAGCCCTTCACCGCGAGCACGCCCTTGCTGCGGTAGATGTCGTTGCCCTTTTCCTTGAGGAGCTTGCCGATCCAGTCGTTGAGGCGCTTGCCGTCGAGGTCGCCGGACGTGCGTATTCCGACGCTGGATACGTCGGCGTCGTGCGAGTGGGTGTGCTCGAAGTCCTGCTGCCAGCCGGGACGCGCGACCTCGCCCATGACGTGGATGTGGAGCGGGTGGTGGCCGCAGGCCTCGAAGACGAGGTAGAGGCCGGGCGCGGGGACCTTGAGTTTGAAGTGGGCGTGGCCGGCCTCGCCGATGTGCAGGCGCTGGAGCGTGCCGCCGGGGGCGAAGGCGTCGCCGGGCGCGACCTTGTTTTCCCAGTCGGAGAAGACGAGCACGGCGGCGTCGCGCGCGGCGGCGATGTCGGCGTCGGCGAGCGATTTCACGGGCATGACGACGATGTCGAGCGTGCCCTCGGGGCCGTGGTGATGGTGATGGCCGTGATCGTGCGAGCCGTGGCCGTCGCTTTCCGCGTGGTCGTGCTCGCCGTGCGCGTGGTCGTGGCCATGGCCGTGGTCGCAGCCCTCGTGACCGTGATCGTGTCCGCAGCAGCCGTCGTGGCCGTGGCCGATGACGAGCTCGTGTTCGCCGGCGGGCAGGGCGTAGGCCCCGGCCCACTCGAAGGGGTAGCTCGGCTGCATGAACTTGGGGTCGAGCTCGGTGGCGCGGGAGAGGTTGAAGCCGCCGAGGTTGAAGATCTGCGCGAGCGGGATGTCGGCGTTGGTCGCGCGGGCGAGCTTGGCGGCGCCGTTCATGCGGCGGATGCGGGCCTCGAGCGCGTCGAGTTCGGCGGGGGCGACGAGATCGCTCTTGTTGAGGACGAGGAGGTCGGCGAAACCGATCTGTTTTTTCACCTCGGGGGAGCTGTCGAAGTGTTGGACGACGTGCTTGGCGTCGACGACGGTGACGATGCCCTCGAGGCGATAGGCGGACTTCATCTCGTCGTCGGTGAAGAAGGTCTGGGCGACGGGGCCGGGGTCGGCGAGGCCGGTGGTCTCGATGAGGATGCCGTCGAGGCGGTCCTTGCGCTTCAT
>CAYTLL010000074.1:0-14244 GCA_964438755.1 uncultured Akkermansia sp.
CCTTCGCCGGCTGCGCCGTGGTGGTGAGCCACGACCGCTGGTTCCTCGACCGCGTCGCGACCCACATCCTCGCCTTCGAGGGCGACAGCCAGGTCGTGTATTACAACGGCAACTACAGCGAATACCTGGAGGACTTCAAGAAGCGCAAGGGCAAGGACGCCGACCGCCCCCACCGCATCAAATACCGCAAGCTCACCCGCTGAGCGCGCCGGCCGCGCCACGCTGCCTGCTCAGACACCGGATTGCATTTGTCTCCCTTTCGCGACCACGCCGTGTTGATCGCATGACGCGTTCTCTCCGACGTTTCTTGTCAGCCGGCCCCGTCGGCGCCACATCCCTTATCTGCCTCCCGCTCGCCCTCGCCCTCGGCCCGAGTTCTGCGCTGCGCGGCGACGGAGTTTTCGACTGGGCAGGCACCACGGGGTGCGCCTCCTCCTGGACCGCCGACGGCCTGGTCGTGACCAACGCTCGCGGCACGATCTGCACTTCCGACGGCACGGGAATCAATTCCGTCTCCAGCGGCACTCGCTTCAGCAACGACGTGCAAGGGCTCCGGGTCGTGCATGCCAACGGGATCCCTTTTACGCCGCTCGACATCAGAATCGCCGAGTATTCGCGCTCCGTGAAGCCGCCCTTCATCGAGTTTGTCGGCTACAAGCCCGACGGCGGAACCGTGACCGTGCAGGCGCCGCTCGACGGCGTCGCCGACGGCCCGGGTGGAGCCGAAGATTTCCAGACCTTCGTTTTCCCCGCCACCTTCGCCGGCATCGTTCGTCTAGAGGTCCCGGCCGACTTCTGGAGCTTCGACGACCTTGCCTTTTCCACCGTTGTTCCTCCGCCCTTGCCGGCGTTTCAGACTCCGGCGCCGTCCTTCCGCTTTCCCTTCACCCGCTCGTCGCAGTCCATCCATCTGAACCGTTACCTCGTCGCCCCGGGTTACCTGGTCAGCCTGGGCTTCGGCGCGGCCGATTCGACCTTGCTCGCGCTTTCCGCCGATTCGGTGGCCCTCGGCGACACCTACTCGCCCCACTACTCGCCGGAGGCGGGCGCGCTCTACTTTGTCGATTACCTGAGGACCGCGATCCGGCGATATAAGGACGGCGTCACCACCACCGCCGCCACCCCATCGGACACGTCAAACACCCCTTGGCCCATGGCGCGAGTAGACCTACCGCGCTGGGTGGGCGGCCCCCTCTTTTTTCTCGGTTACCGAACCGAATCCCCGGAGCAGTTTGGGCTCTTTCTCAAAGGCGCCGGGCCGACCACCCAGGCGCTGGTCAACCCGCAGACCTCGCTGCCCGGTCCCAGCGGAACGGTCTTTTCCACCCCTCACGCGTTCCCCACCGACATCGCGGTGCATCCGATCGGCTACGCCTTCGACACCTCGCTGGTCGACTCGCCCGCCACGCGGCGTCTCTACGCGACGTTTTTCGGCGGACCGTTCCGGCACATTGTCGCGGAGAACCAGAGCATCCCTGTCGCGACCGGCTTCGCGACCGTTCTGGATTTCTCCCGCTTCGCCTTCAACGCCAACGGCGACCTCGAGGTCGATGCCACCCTCGACACCGGCAAAGCTCGCCTCCGCTTCGACAACAGCGGCCTCCGCGAGGTCGTCCCTCTCTCCCTTGCCGTGTCGCCCGTCAACGCGGGCAAGATCGTCTCCGGCACGCTCGCTCCCGCCGAGTTTGATCGCCCCGCGCTGCTGAGCACGGCGGACGGCGAGGTGTATCGCGAAAAAGACGGCCTCTTTTTCCGCCTCCTCGGCGTCGGCGACAGGATAGGCGAGCAAACCATCTCCATGCTGGAATTGAAGACCACGCTTCTTTACCCGCCGCGCGCCGTGGTGGAGGTCCGCTACTCGAACGACCCCGCGACCTCCCATATCATCGAGCTGGAGTTCGCCGAGCCCGTCTCCCTCCCGCCCCGGTTTGGCGCGCCCTACATCCACCCGGAGTCGCGCGACTGGTTCATTCCGCTCGATCACCTGACGGCGGGGCGGACTTACTGGCTGGCGCGCTCCACCGACCTGCAAACTTGGCAACGGCTTTGGCCCGTTGAACGCGTGCTTCCCGTGCAGCATGTGTTTATTCCGCGCGAGCAGACCGAAAGCCCCCGGGTTTTCTTCCGCGTCGAAGAGGAGCGATAGGCCCCAGGCCAGGCCTTGAGTGCGTTGCCGCGTGACTCTGCTGCTCGTTCTCGTTTTCCCGCTCGTTCTGACCCTCCCATGCCCTTTCGCGAAGACGGTGAAATCCTGTTTGTCTCCCGGCGCAGTCTGCTCCTCCCCACCGTCATCGGCGCGGTGTTCCTCGCCGTCGGCGTATGGGCGGCGCGGGTGATGGTCGCTCAGGGCGACACCTGGGCCCTCTGGATCTGGGGCTCCTTTTGGTTTCTCGGCAGCGGCGCGGCCTTGCTGAGCGGGCTTTGGGGCCTGCTCGTCTCGCGCCCCCGCTTCGCCCGTCTGGGTGACGACGGCCTGCAACTTTATCGCGAACGCGGTGCGCTCGTGCCGTGGTCCCATATCCTTGAGGCGCGCCTGGGCCCGAAGAAAACCCGCGACGCCGAAGGCACCCACTACGCCTTCAGCCACCCGCTCATCCTTCGGCTGCGCGATAGCTCGTGCCTGCCGGCCAAAAGTATTTTCCACCACGCCTTCGCCCTGCATCCCCTGCCCGACGGCACGCAAGACTGGATGGTAGCGCTCGACGGCTGCCCCTGCGACGAGCGCGACTTCCTCGCGAAAATCCATGCCCGGCTCCATCCCGGCACGCCCCTGCCCCAGACTTCCGCGCCCGAACCCATCCTGCCTGTCCTCGGCGTCCACCGCCTCGACCGACCGCCCCGGCCCTCGCTCGTCGCGCCACTCTTCTCCAGCCTCTTCATCGCGTTCGGACTCTTCTTCGCCGCCAAAGGCTTTGAGGCCCACCGCCAAGGCGTCGCCAGCCTAACCTGGCCGGTCGCCAAAGCCACCATCACCGAATCACGCCTCGAGAGCGGCGGAAAAAAAACCTCCCTGCGCGTCCGCTACGTCTACCAGGCCCAAGGCAAAAATCTCACCGGCACGCGCGTGGCCTTCGCCTCCTATTCCAGCGACGCCCATGCCTGGGCGCGACGCTTCTCCGCCGACTCCTTGGTGGACGTTCATTACAATCCCTCCGATCCGTCCGATTCCGTGCTCGTGCCGGGCAACCAGAAGGCCGCCCGTTTCATCACCGGCTTCGGCCTGGTCTTTGCCGCCGGCGGCTCGTGGCCGATCATCGCCTACGTCCGCGCCCGCCGCCGCCTCGCCGCCTGGCTTCGCGACAATCCCGACGAGCCGCGCGTGTGACGCGCCGCCGGAGCGTCGCCGGCATCGCGCCCCAGCCACCGGCGCAGCCGCCAAACACCACGCCCCGGCGCGAACTCCGGCCAACCAGATAAAAGCGGCTCCGCTGAAGTTGCAGCCACGGGGCCATCTCAGCCCCGACCTCCCGGTTATCCGCACGAGCCCCGGCGCGGGCGCGGCTGCAACTCGATTGGCGACACGCCGGACGCGGTCACAGCCCCAGCTTGGCGCGGAGTTCGGGCTGGCCGCGCAGATCGCTCTTGGCCTGCTTGCGCAGCTTGCCCGTCCACTTGCGCATCGCCTCGCCCGCCTCGTCGCGCGCCTGGGTGGCGGCCGTCGCGCTCTTGTCCGCCGCGCGAAACTCGCGGCTCAGCTTCTCCAGCTCGTCCACCTCGGCCAGCCGCGCCATGAGGACGGCCGCCGTGAGCTTCCGCTTCGCCAGCGTGGGTGCGAAGTCGGGCGTCTGCGCCGTGGTATAGGCGCCGCGCATGAGGGTAATGCGCTTTTGCAGATCGGTCGGCACCACTCCGCCCGCGCCGAGCGGCGTGCGGGCCGCGGGCGGGAAGCTGTTTTGCACCGTGGTGCGAAAGGCGGTGAATTCATCCATCACCTTTTTGAGCAGGGTATCGCGGGCGAGGCGTTTGGCGCTGGCCGCGCCCTGCGCGTTTTGCCGCGCGTCGAAGGCCTTTTGCGCCGCCTCCTGCAAGGCGAGGCCTTCGCGCAGTTCCTCCTCGCTATAGCTCAGCGCCGCCAGAACCGCCGCGTCGCTCAAGGCGGCCTGGATCAACTCGGCCGTCGCCGTGATGTCGTTGGCCAGGGTCTGGTCGTAGTCGCTGCGACGCCCCTTGGGCGCTTTGGGGGTGATAACAGAGCCGCCAGGGGCGGCCGGAGTGGTGGTATCTGCCATGGTGGATGAGATGTCGATGTGTGGGCGTTCGTCCCCGCAGCCAGCCGCTCCACCCGGAGCCTTTTACTACGTGGATACGCTTACCACGCCTCTAGCAACCACCTTGCCAAGCTTCGGATATCTGTGAGGAAAAAACTCTGAAGCACCTCATGGCCGGCATCTACCGTCTTTTGGCCGCTATCCGGCACCTCGCGGCAATTATCCCGCGCCTTGTGACTATTATTCCGTGCCTTTCAGCCCTTATCCGCCGCCTTTCGAGGTTCGGCTGAATACCGCGCGACTTAAGTTTTGCCCACTCCGCCTCCCAACTCGCGCCCCGCGCCAGCTGATTTTGGCCTTTTGGCAACCCCGATCCACCCCGCGCCTCTTGGCCCACTACCTCGCGGAGATAACGTCACCCGCCGTCGCGACTATCGTGAGCTTCGCAAGGATCACCTTGCGCATGTCAACTCGTGGATAGCTGGCAAACCAAGGTGTTTTAGAGAAACGAGCCTGAGATTATTGAGTATCGGCCCGACCTAATTTACCGCCTCCGCCGGTCTGACCATCAGGCTAGTTGCTGTCCCCTTTTCCCAGAGCGATAATCTTACGCATCCGCAATCCATCGCATAAGCAATCACGTCGCAAGCCGGATAACCGTTTCTCAAAAGCAAGCTGAGCGCCACGTATCGCCTTTATCGGCGCATCGTATTCTTTGCAGCAGTCGCTTTTCTTTAACACCGGAAAGTCATCCCCAATCAAAACAGTCCGCCATTCATCGAAAGCCTTTTGAAGGCCCGATGACGCATTTGAACTTATAAATACACTCAAGACCTGCCGGCGATCATCTATGTTCTTAAATCCCAGCATTAGAATCTTCCTCGAATCACGTGCGGCAGCAGTTGTAAACCCCCCTTCATACTCCCCCATGTAATGTTTCTCCATCTTTGAGGCCAAGAGCCTAGATTCATTGAGCACCTCCTTTAGTTGAGCCGTCACATCTTCTATAACTAGTGCGTGCCGACTGTCGGCTGCAGCCCACCTAAAAGTGGCCCAAGCAACGAGCATTGAAGCCGGGAGGCTCAATGCTTGGAAGAAATCACCCGGTGACAATCCATTGATTATCTCTGACCAAGTTGTCCACGTGTAATTCATCGTCATGCACTCGAATTCTTCGAAATAACCTCTGCTATTGTCCTCAACGCCATATCATCGTCGGAAAGCTCGATCTTCACGCGCTTCATGAATGTATCCTTTCCAAGCTTCCTAATTAGTGCGCCAAACGCCTCATCAAGGAAAGAAGGAGGGAATCCAAACGCACCGTTTAGGTCTAACTCCACGGCAGCATATTTAGCGAGCAGCGGCTCCAAAACAGATTGCCGGAATTCCTCGCCCGACTTCTCGCTCCTAGACTTATAACGGCCACCAGGACAGTCGGTAAACTCCCTTACAAAATTGTATTTAAAAGGTTCCATGATCTCATTTCTTTAAACGCCACAAAATTAGTGTTCCGTCCAACGATTGCGCAAGTTCCTCTGAATATGCAACACTCCCGTGAGGGAAAATACATTTAGTCCGATCAGTTATGATTATCAAGTCACCCGCACTAGCTTCGTCAACGAACTGGAAAAGACTAGGAAGTCCTGTTCCACGGTTCAACCTACGATGCCTAGAGTAACTCCCCTGTGTTACGGCCCGGATTACAATCTCTCCATCTGACTCGGGAATGAGCTCAAGTTGCGCCGCAGCAGTTCCCCTGATTGTAGACGGTATACCAACCCCCTGATCATAGAAGCAAAAGCAGACCTCGCGTGTTTCTGAATCGCGATACGCGAGTAACCACCACTGGTGACGCAACCTCGGAGGCGAATAAACCCTAGCATATGGATACGCATGATTCATCACGTTATCCAAACACTCAACAAGCGCGATATATAATCGCGTCTCCTCCGACTTCGTAAGCTTTACCGCCTCGCGAAACATCACAATCATGTCTCGTATCACCTTTCCATCTGTTCTGTTCCCCGTTTTATGAAGCATGAATTGGCGCTTTGACTTCAGCTGCCCGGTAAACCTGACTCCAAAATACTGCCAATATCCTATCTTCTCAAGTAGCTCAGATACCTCGTCATTGCTGGGCAAGTTCCCCTCCTTGTTGCACTTGGGCGCATATGCATCCGCCCTGAACAGCTCAGCAATCAATACAATACCCGCATCTGGCGAGATTTGCTTAATCGTCTGATGATCCAAACGAACCCGCTTCTTGGGGTTAATCAGGATATCCTCACGAAGCTTGCGAAAAAAAGCGATTGTTTCGGTCGACCTTCCAACCAAGTCGAAATCAGCCGGACACGCTATAACGGCTGGTGCGCGTTCGTATCTTGTCCTGCGCTGCTTCCTTATCAGCTTAAGCTTTCTATTCTTCGCTGGGGGAGTGATGCGCCTTTTCTGGAGCTTACAAGTTCTTCGCCTCCGCTTGTCTTTACGTTTTCTCAGATGTTTAGCTCTGCGCAGCATACGAATGACCTTGCGGGAAGGCACGCCTCGAAATTTTATTCTTTTCTTCATACAATGCTGCAATTAACGCAGATTCCACTCATTGAAGTTGGCCCTCCGCAGGCTGCCTAGGGTGGCGAGGGTTTCTAGGATTTCTTGAGCGTCTTCTTCTTTGGCGCAGGATCAGCGCTTGTTGATTTTGAGCACCGTGCGCCTAGTTTTTGGCAAGGTGGCCGGCGAGCCAGTGGTGCATGAAGGCGTGAAGGGTGTCGCGGCCGGTTTCACCGGTGGCGCGGAGGCGGCGGCGGAAACTTGGGCTGTGAACGTAGATGCAGCGGGCTTGGTGGGCGAGGCGCGCGGCCAGACGGGCAGGTAGCGGGCGGCCTAGGCGCAGACTGGCTTCTTCCAACACGGTCCGCGCTACCGCCAGCGCCACAAGAGGCGTATCTCGCTCTAACTGCGGGCTGCGGGGGACGCGGCTCAACCTACTCCTCGGTCGATTCATACGTTTCTTCGTAAATCTCCCTTAGCAACTTGCCATTATAGGTCCAATACATCGCCGGGGGGCGGTCGTATTCGGTATCCGAGAGCTTACGTGTAGCCGCCGTCAAAGTCATCTCCTCGTCACCCAGCTTAATTATCCTAGGACCCAAAACCGTTACCGTATCCTCGCCCTCGGTGAAATGCAAAATGGCCCCGACAGGGATGCCCATTTCCTGATAATTCATGTTGGGGCGCCTTCTCCTCAACTGAACACCGGCCGCGATGGACTCGGCATCCACTTGCGGAACTTGTTGGCTGATTTCAGCCCTGGCATCCTCCTTTTGCAGCAAGCGTAGGATTACCATCGCCTGCTCGGGATCGATTTTAAAAAATTCGCGCTTCGGATTGATCCGGTTTGGCGCAAAGGCGGTGTGCAAGGCGCGCTCCACCGCTGCTCCGTTTTCGACTTTCACAGCGGCGGCGATTTCAAATGGAACCGGAACCCCGGTAGTGTATAACTCCGCGATCCGCTTTTCCGCATCAACGCGGTCGGTAATGCCAATTTTCACCAGTCCCGGCATCGCTGGATTGGTTAAAACATAAACTATGCTGAGCTCGTTCATGGTGTAGTAAGTTTAGCCGGCCGAGCCTTCGACAAGAGCGATTTCATCGGGGGTGAGGCCGCAGAGTTGATACACTAAGGCGCGATCTCGCGGTCGGTCGCGGTGATTGGCCAAGCAAAGGGTGCTCACCGTAGGTGGAGTGGGTAGTGCGCGAGAATTTGCGCCTTTAGGCTCCGTAGAAAATTCTCGGGCCCGAACTCGGGAAGCGGAATTCGATGGTTAGGCGTCTTTTTCGCCAAGGATTCGTCGGTTACGATAAAAGCTCCCGCGTCATAAAGCCGCGCACCGACACTTTGCTTCAGAAACAGCTGGTAGCGCTCGGCGTAGGATGGGCCCGCAAATCTCTGCTGCGACTCGCTGCCTTCGCGACGAAAGGCCTCGTGCGCGCGAAAGTGCGGCTGAGAAATCTGGACCGGTTTGCTGTCGGTGGCAGGCTCGTAGTTTCCGACAAACAAGTATCCGAGCCATGGCCGCGGCTGCAGTCGCTCAAAACCGGAACAAGCGTAGGTGGTCCAAAAATCGTGCGCGTTGCCGATGCTTTCTTCGAGACGGTTGTTCTGGTTGTTGCCGATGCTCTTGTCCTGAGACTTGAACTCGACGGCGGCGTAAAGGACAGGCTCTCCAGAATCCCCCTGGGCGGAGTGGAAGCGGCTGTTCGCGATGACCACTAGATCCCAATTTTTTGAGGGACGGAAGTAGGACGGAAGAATGGACGGCGTCTTGGTGAGGTGGCCGCCGGCGAAAATATGCTCCGGTCTCACACCCAGACCGACAAGATAGTCGCGAAGCGCGAGCGCGAAACCGTCCATCGTCTTTCCATGCAGGTTGGCGTCGCGGGTGCCTCCTTGAGCACGTTTTCGAGGTTTGGCGGATTTTTTCGAAGCCCACCAATGCTTCACGGCTTGATGAAATAACTGCGTCTCGGGCGTGGGAGAGTTCATTCAGGAAGCGGAGGAGGGGAATCCAATCGGTAGGCCGCCAAGGCCGCCTTGCTCGCAAGCGCGGTGTCTTGCGTGTCGAACGCGCGGCGGAGCGTCGCGGCTAGTTCAGGCGTAATCCAACTGCTTGGTGGCACGCGAATGCGTCGAAGGTATTGGGCTTGGAAGCGGAGACTGCCGCCGCGCATACGCACCGCGTAGCAGCGAATGAAGAATTCACCCACCGAGGACATCAGCAAAGCGCCGAGAACCCGAAGATCCCACGTGGTGGAAGTGATCCAGTAGAGATTATGGTGTGGATACGTGCGCCCCTCATCGAGAGCGGGCAGCAGGCGCTCCTTGATATCGGCGATGTAAAGCTTCTCTCGGCGAAAGAGGGCCAGGTTCACGCGATCAATGGTCTTGTGCCAGTGCTGCGGGCGCTCCTTCGCGGTGTGGCGGGAACGAAGCAGCGTGTGGTGCGGCCTTAAGTGAGCCGAGAAACGCGGGAAGTCGTCGGGGTTTACCAAACCTTGCTCGTTCCAAGGGTTGACGAGGTGGCGGCCAGACCAGACGACCTTCCCATCGCGGAGGTCGCCGGCCATTGCCAAGGGGAGTAAACGCTCGGGCTCGATATCCGGAATCGTGTCGGGCTTAGTGATGAAAACGCGGTCGGCTCCGCTGGCGACCCCGATCCCGATTTTCGTGCCGGTCGTCGTGCATTCCAGCGGCAGACAAGTAGCCTCCAAGTGCTTGAGAAGCGCTAACGCCTCGGGCGACGAACATGGCCAAGGTTCGTCGCCGTGAAACCAATCGGCAAACCGAGCGGCACGAAGCCAAGGAGCGGATCGGGCTTGGGCCAGATAATTAAGAATATCAGGAGTCGGGATGGTTTCGATTCCGGGTAACGCCTTGGCAACGACTACACTTTCCTGCGGCGCATGCGCCAAGATGGTCACCGCCGGGTAGGCGGATACTTCGGTGGCAAAAGCATCGACGGTGTGGGCTTCGATCAACGTGCGAACTGCGTAACCCTGGGTGGTGATAAATTCCCGGAGCGCACTTCCATAGTCGTTAAGCATCCACCGGTCCGCGCAGATGAAGCCGCAAACTCCGCCCGGCTTTAGCTGAAGAAGCGCCGCCTGATAAAAAGCCACATAAAGATCAGCGCGACCACGCATCGCGCTAAAGGAGCGGTAAAACGCCGCTTTCTCGGGGGGTATGTCCTCGAGCCGAATATAGGGAGGGTTGCCGACCACGAAATCAGCGAACGGAAAACCGAGCGAAGCTTCGAGGAAATCGCCCGTTTTAATCCAAGAGGCTGCCAGCGAGGCGGCCAGAGTGGCGTCAACGCCCAGCTCTAGGAGCGTGGCCTCGGTGGTTGCGATGGCAGCGGCGGCGGCGGCGGGAGCTATTTCAAAGGCTCGAATGGCGTCACGGGCTTGGCCTAATGGAGTGCGATGACGCTTGGCTGACCAAACAAGCCGGCGGGTCATCTCTTGCAAAAAGGCTCCGTCGCCTGCGGAAGGCTCAACCGCGACCATTTTGGCCAAAGGGCGATCCGGGGTATAGCCCGCCAAGTCGAGGACGAGCGAAACCATCCACGGCTTAGTGTAGACGACGCCGGCGGAGCGAGGAGGGAGCACCTGAATCATGGCCGAACACCTTGTGTCTTCACTCAGGCAAGCGCGAGTTTCGAACGCCCCATTGCTCGGTCGCCAAAGTGCTGGGAGCCAAGGTCGGGGAGCCAAAGTCATCTTGCCGTAGAATCACTTAGCCATCAGCCCGGGAAATCTCCGGGGAGGCAAGCCGCGAGGCGGGGAAGCTTGGCGATTTTTTCACCAAAGGCGGGCGCGTCGCGCCGCGTGGTGGCGCTGGGCTCAGGGGCTGAACTAACCCGGTCCCTTTACCGCGGCGGCTCGCACTGCTCCGGATTCGCCCGATCCATGCGACCATCCAACGCCACCGGCACCGTGTGCTCGTGAAACCAGTGGTGCACCGCGTCGCTCCCGCGAAATACCGTGAGCAGGCCAAAGGCCACCAGCAGCACGCCCAGCGCCTTTTGCCCCGCCACCCGCGTCCGAACCGACAGTCGATTGCCCAGCCACGCCGTCGCCAGCAGGGCCGGCATCGTTCCGAAGCCGAAGACGTAGGCCCCCGCCACCAGTCCGCCGAGCGAGTCGCGGCTCACCAAAAAAATCAGCGCGGCCAGCGACAGGCCGCAGGGCAGGAACCCGTTCACCCACCCCGTCAGCGCCGCGCGCCAGACGTTGGGCGAGGTCCATAGCGCCCGCAACCCACCACACGCCCGCGCGGCCGCGCCGCCCAGCCCCGCGAAGCCGCCTCCCACCGGCCAGCGCCAGCCCAGGGCGTAGCTTGCGCCGATCGCCACCATCGCCCCGCCCGCCAGCCAGCCCAAAATCTGCCGCAGGCTTTCGAGCGACATCGCCGCGCGCAAAGCATCCGAGGCGAAAAACAAGAGCACGCCCACCGACGCATAAGCCGTGGCCTTGCCGGCCTGATAGGCCGCATGTCTTCCCAACAGCCGCCCCGCCTTGCCCTGCGTCCCCGCCGACACCGCCAGGGCGAACGGGGCGCACATGCCCGCGCAGTGGGCGCCGCCGAGCAGGCCCATCAAAAACACCGCGCCGTAGTCCGCCAAAATCACGTCCGCACTCTTTGCCTTTCCCTATCCAGCCGCAAGCGCCGCCTCCGATCCCCGATCTTGTCTCGCGAAGGATGGGAAGGGAGCGAAGGCGTTTTAAACGTCACGCCTTCGCCTCCTTCCCATCCTTCGCGAGACTCTTTCCGCTTTCCGCCCTCAGCTTTTCAACACCTCCGCATAGCCCTCGCGAAAGGTCGGAAACCGCGGCCGCCATCCGAGCACCGCGCGCGCCTTGGACGCGTCGATGATGCGATCCGGCGTCACCATGCGACGCCCGCCCGCCGGCAGCCCCGTGAAACGCGGCATCGCCACGCCGAGCCGCTCCGCCAGCCAGGCGACAACCTCGCCCTTCGTCGCCGCTCCTTCGTCGCAAATGTTAAAAAGCTGGGAGCTAGGAGCAGGGAGCTGGGAGCCAGCAAAGGCAGTCCGAGCCCACGCTCCCGCCTCCCCTTCCTGCTCCCCACTCCCCGCTCCACGCTCCCGGCTCCCTGCTCCACGCTCCCCGCTCCCTGCTCCCCGCTCCCCGCTCCTCGCTCCCAGCTCCCCGCTCCCTGCTCCCTGCTCCCACACCGCCTCCATGGCGTTTAAGATATCGTCGCGATAGATCAGGTTCAGGTGAAACTCGCCCTTGCCCGAGACTTCGCCGCTCCGCACCTGCTCGACCATGTGCACGCGCTCCGGACCGTAAATGCCCGCCAGCCGCAACACCGTCGCGCCAGCGCCCGTCGCCTGGGTCCACTCTCCGCAAATCCGCTCCGCCTCGACCAGCGCGCGCGTCGTCTCGGCATCGCCGCCGACCGCGTCCGCCTCCGTCACCCGCGCGCCGCCATCCTGCGGATACACCGACGTGCTGCTCGTATAAACCAACCGCCCAAGAATCCCCCGCTCCGCGCTCCACCGCCCCCACCCGACCACGCTGCGCAAACCCTCGACATAACTCCGGCGATAACCCTCCGCGCCTCCGCCGCCTGCGGCGACCGTCACGGCCACGCGCTCCGCTACGCCGGCAAACTCCGGCGCGCTCCACCAAGAGTCGCTCGCGAGCTCGGCGACCACGACATCCGCCCCCGCCGCGCGCAGCTCCGCCGCGGTGGCCGCGTTGCGCGTCAGCGCCGTCACCCGCCAGCCATTGGCAAGCGCCCGCCGCGCGAGCGCCCCGCCCACGTAGCCGGCCCCGAAGACCGCCAGCCGGCGTCCGCGCCCGGGCTCCGAAATTTCCGCGAGTTTTGCGCTTTTTGTGGCCATGCCGGCGGGCTCGTTCTGATTCATCGTCATCTCGTTTAACCATGCCCACGGTCCTCGCCATCTTGCCAGAGGGTTTTGAAGAGCTGGAACTGATCGCGCCCGTCGACGTCCTCCGCCGCGCCGGCTGCGCCGTCACCCTCGCCGCCCTCGCCCCCGGCATCCATGTCTCCGGCCGCAACGGCGTGACCATTCACGCCGACACGCCCCTCGAGGCCCTGCCCGCCGACGCCGCTCTCTCCGATTGCCTCTTCCTCCCCGGCGGCCCCGGTGTGGCCGCGCTCCGGGCCTCGCCCGTGGTGCGCGACCTCGTCGCCCGCCACCACGCGGCCGGAAAGTGGATCGCCGCGATCTGCGCCGCGCCCGCCGTGCTGCACGACGCGGGCATTCTCGCCGGCCGCCGCTACACCGCCCACCCCAGCGTGGCGACCGAGCTCACCGCCATCCTCGGCGACGAACGCGTTGTGCGCGACGGCAACCTTCTCACCTCGCGCGGCGCAGGCACCGCGCTGGATTTCGGCCTCGCCCTCGTCTCCGCGCTAGTCTCCCCGGAAAAAGCCGCCGAGATCCACGCCGCGATCAGAGCGTGAGAGCGAGGAGCAGGGAGCATGGAGCTAGGAGCCAGCAAAGGCAGTCCGAGCCCACGCTCCCGCCTCCCCTCCCGACTCCTTGCTGCCTGCTCTCTGCTCCCCACTCCCTGCTCCAAGCTCCAGGCTCCCTGCTCCCTGCCTTCCGTCTTCTTCCGCCTACTGCCTTTTCCGGCTCCCTGCTCCTAGCTCCCCGCTCCCTGCTCCTATGAACGATCACGGATTTCGTTTTCAGCATTTCGACATCTGGAAACGCGCCATTGCGATCGGGGGAGAACTACACGACCTCGCCGACACTCTCGAAGCCCGCGGCCTCCGTCGCTACGCCGAGCAACTCCGCGCCGCCGCGATGAGCATCTCCAACAACATCGCCGAAGGCTCCGGCAGCGAGTCGGACAAGGAGTTCGCCAACTACCTCAACATCGCCCACCGCTCCGCCTTCGAAACCGCCAACATCGTGCTCTTCCTCCACTCCAAGTTGCTCCTCGCTTCCACCGAAACCGATCACCTCCTCGACGAGCTGGAACAAGTGTGCCGCATGCTCACCGCCTTCCGCCGCAGCCTAAAAACCTAGCCCCCAGCTCCTCGCCCCTAGCTCCCTGCTCCCAGTTCCCCGCTCCTAGCTCCCTGCTCCTCGCTCCTCGCTCCCTGCTCCCATGTGCGGCATCGCCGGCTTCGTTTCCCTTCGTCACTCCCCCGCCGTCCGCGAGGCCGCGGTCGGGCGCATGCTCGCCGCCCAGCAGCATCGCGGTCCCGACGACTCCGGCCAGATCAGCTCTGGTCCGGCGACCATCGGCATGCGCCGGCTCGCCATTTTTGATCCCGCCAACGGCCGCCAGCCGATGGTTTCGCCCGACGGCCGCCACCACCTGGTTTTCAACGGCGCCATCTACAATTTCCGCGAACTGCGCCCCGACTACGCCGCCCGCGGCTGGATTTTCCGCACCGAGTGCGACACCGAGGTCCTGCTCGCCGCCCTCGCCCTCGACGGCGCCGCCGTCCTCCCGCGCCTCCGCGGCATGT
>CAYTLL010000075.1:0-14106 GCA_964438755.1 uncultured Akkermansia sp.
GCTGGCGGTTCTCCATGCGCTTCATGAACAGGTCGGGAATCCAATGCGCCGGGTTCATGTCGTGGGGGCGGCGGCGGTCGTCGCCGGTGTTCTTGCGGAGCTCGAGGAACTCGAAGATGTCGTTGTGCCAAGACTCGAGGTAGGCGCAGCCGGAGCCCTTGCGCTTGCCGCCTTGGTTGACGGCGACGAGCTGGTCGTTGTGGAGCTTCAGGAAGGGGATGACGCCTTGGGATTCGCCGTTGGTGCCGCCGATGTAGGCGCCGGTGCCGCGGACGGCGGTCCAGGAGCCGCCGAGGCCGCCGGCCCACTTGGAGAGCTGGGCGTTTTCGGCGATGCCGCGATACATGATGCCTTCGAGGCTGTCGTCGACGTAGTAGAGGTAGCAGGACGAGAGTTGGCTGTGGAGGGTGCCGGAGTTGAAGAGGGTCGGCGTGGAGGAGCAGAAGCGGCGGCTCTTGTAGAGGCCGTAGAGGGAGACGGCCTTGGACTCGCGCTCGGTCTTTTCGTCGAGGAAGAGGCCCATGGAAACGCGCATCCAGAAGAACTGGGGCGTCTCGAGGCGGCGGGCGGGTTTGACCGTTTTGTCGATGATGAGGTAGCGGTCGTAGAGGGTCTGGACGCCAAGGAAGTCGAACTCGAGGTCGGCGGTGGGGTCGAGCTGGGCGGCGAGCGCGTCGAGGTCGTATTCGCGGAGGCGGGGGCTGTAGCGCTTGATGGAGATGCCGTGCTCGATGGCCTTCTTGAAGGCGGCGACGTGGAAGGCCTTCAGCTTGGCGATGCCGTCGCGGACGATGTCCCAGCCGAGCACCTCTTCGTAGATGTAGGTGAGCTGGATGCGGCCGGCGAACTTGGCGAAGTCGGCGTCCTTCTCGATCAGGGTCTTCGAATTGAGGACGATGGTCTGGTCGAGATCCTTCTGGGCGATCTGGTCGTAGATGGAGCGGGTGAGCTCGGACTCGATCTGCTCGGGGGTGAGGCAGAGCTCGAGGCCGATGGAGGCGAAGGCGATGCGGGCACGGAGGTCGGCGCGATCCCAGAAGACGGTGGAGCCGTCGGCTTTTTTGACGACGATCATGGAGGGCTGGGCGGCGGCGTCGGAGGAAGACTCGGACGACACGGCGGTCGCCCCGCCAACGGAAGCATCGGAAGCGCGGGCCTCGTTGCGGGCGGCGCGGTAGAGGATGTAGGCCTCGGCGACCTTGAAGTGGCCGGACTTCATGAGCTCTTCCTGAACCATGTCCTGGACTTCCTCGATGTGGACGAAGGCCTGCTTCGAGGAGAGGACGCGAGCGGTGACGGCCTCGGTGACGATGGCGGCGGAGCGAGAGTCGAGCTGGAGGGAGAGGAAGGCCTTGCGGACGGCGAGCTCGACCTTCTGCGGGATGTAGGGGACGACCTGCTTGTTGCGGCGGATGACGCGGACGGCGGTGGCGGAGGCGCCGCCGGCGGCGAGCTTGCGGCCGCGGTTGAGGAGGAGGCTCTTGGCGACGTCGTAGGCCTTGGCGTCGACGAGGACGCGCTCGATCAACTGATAGAGCTCGTTGAGGGAAAGGCGGACGGGCGAGGTGCGCTGGGCCTCCAGGGCGAGGGAAGACGCGACCTCTTTGACGATGCGGCCGACGAAGGCCTTCGATTCCGGGGTGAAGACGTTGCCCGACTCGCCGCGGGCGAGGTGCACGTTGACGAGGGCCTGGCCGAGGGTGTCGGCGATCTCGCCGAGGTCGAAACGCGTCTCGCCGTGCGGGGCGAGCAAAGTGATCGAGGGCAGAAGCGGCGTGTCGGAGGAGATGCAGTCGCGCCACGCGTAGGCGGGCTTTTGGTCGCGGGGAGTGTGGGTGGCCTTCTTGAGGGCGAGGTCTTGTTGGAGGACAGGATTCATCGTCGGGCGTGATGCGGTGCGCGAGAGGCGCGGAATGTGGCTGCGAGCGTGGGTGGGGTAATCTGACGTTGGGGTATTACGGGCAAAAAGCGGCCCGGCGTCGGAAACGCGGGGCCGCGGAGAAAACTCGTTGCGGGAGGCGTGCCAGAATCGGGGATCGAAAAGCGGATTTACGAAACCCCGACAGGCGCGATCAAAGGTCGTCGTCCTTGACGCCGTCGGTGAGGGCGGAGGCCTTTTGGTATTCGGTGACGCGACCCTCGAAGAAGTTCTGCTCCTTCTTGATGTCCATCATCTCGGCGAGCCAGGGAAGCGGGTTCTTGATCGCGCCGTTGAGGGGGGCGAGGCCGCAGCCCTCGAGACGGCGGTCGGCGATGTAGTCGATGTAGGTGAGGAACTCCTCGACGGCGAGGCCGACGGCGTTGACCGGCAGGCAGTCGCGGATGAACTCCTTCTCGAGGGTGACGGCCTCGCGCATGGTGGCGCGGAGCTCCTCCTTGAAGGCGGGGGTCCAGATGTCGGGATTCTCCTCGACGAGGTCCATGAGCAGATTGCGGAAGACCTCGATGTGGTTGGACTCGTCGCGCAGGGTGTAGCGGAACATCTCGCCGATGCCGCGAAACTTGTTCTGGCGATAGAGGGCGAGGATCATGCCGAAGAGGCCGTAGAACTGGGTGCCCTCCATGCACTGGCCGAAGAGGAACATGTTCTTCGCGAGGAGCTGCTTGTTCTCGGTCTTGGAGAGATCGATGTCGCGGCGGAGCGAGCGGGAGTTTTTCACCACGAACTCGTTCTTGCGCACGATGGTCGGGACATCCTCGAACATGGCCTCGGCCTCGTGCGGGTTGATGCCGAGGGAGCTGATCATGTAGAGCAGCGAGTCGGCGTGGATGTTCTCCTCGTGGGCGTGGCGGCCGAGGACGAGCTTGAGCTCGGGGGCGGTGACAAGCTCGCGGGTGACGTGCTGGATGTTGTCTCCGACGATACCCTCGGCGGCAGAGAAGTAGCCGATGCCCATGCGAATGATCCAGCGCTCGGAGTCGGAGACGAGGGTGGTGTCGCGCCACTGCTCGATGTCCTTGCCCATCGGGATGTCCTCGGGCTCCCAGTGGTTGGCCTTCATCTTGCGATAGAGCTCGTAGGCCCACTGATACTTCAGCGGCAGCAGATTGAAATACATGGTCTGCTGGCCGTTGATGACGCGTTTGCCGGCGAAGGCGGCCTCGGCCTTGTCTTGGTCGAGGGTGAAGGTCTTGGAACCGACGGTGAAGGATTTCTGCATGGCGAAGGCGAGGAGACGAAAGGTTGGAAAAGACGAAACGGGAGAACGGCGGGCGCGAAGGAAGGGCGGGCGAGAAGAGGCGAAAAAACGCGCGGCGCGAGGGATGATTTCTGGGCGGTAATACTAAGAAGACTAAGGCGATTTCGGGACTGACAAACCGGCTAAAAGGTCGCGAGCAATCCCGGCTTGTCGCAACTTATTGACGCGCCATTCACCACTAGGGGTTGTGGTGGATGGCGGGAAGAGCCACAAGGGATTGGAACCCGGAACAGGGAGGTCAAATCGTTCCGCTTATTACCCCGAACTTTTTTCGTTCTATTTGGGCTTGCCTCGCGTGGGCGCCTTGCGGGGCGAGGCAAAGCGGCCAAAGGTCCAAAAAAAAGTTGCGCCCGGACGCTCCGCGACAGGGGAAAATCCACCCCAAAACCGGCGAACCGAACCGCGGCCGAAAAGCACCCCGCCAGCCCTGCCCGTCACCCTCACCCCACCCCAGCCCCGCCCCACCTGCGGACGGTCCTCGGCGGCGAAAACAAAAAGCCCCGCGGCGGAAACCGCGGGGCTTGTAGGAGAAAACTTGATACGGCGCGGCGGGCGCTCGCGCCCCGTCGGGACCGAGGGCGCGGACGCGCGCCTTACTTGCCGATGCCGCAGGCGCGGAAGCCGATCTTCCGGAGCTTGGCGAGGTCGACGATGTTGCGGCCGTCGAAGAGGAAGGCGGGCTTGGGCATGCCGGCGAAAATCTTCTCGTAGTCGAGGGTCTTGAACTCGTCCCACTCGGTCACGATGGCGATGGCGTGCGCGCCGGCGCAGGCTTCGTAGGCGGTCTTGGCGACGGAGAGACGAGGGCTGGCGGCCACGCCCTTCCCGCAGACGTCGGAGAGGATCTCGTCGGCCGGCACCTTCGGGTCGTAGACCACGACGTTGGCGTGCTCGGTGAGCAGGTCTCGGCAGACGTTGATCGCGGCGGATTCGCGCGTGTCGTTGGTGTCCTTCTTGAAGGCGAAACCGAGCACGGCGATGCGCTTGTCCGCGACGGTGTTGAAGAGGCTGCGCACGATGTTCGAGGCGAAGCGGCGCTTCTGCCAGTCGTTGATCTTGATCACGCCCTCCCAGTAGGCGGCGACCTCGGGTAGGCCGAAGTGCTCGCAGAGGTAGACGAGGTTGAGCACGTCCTTCTGGAAGCAGGAACCGCCGAAGCCGACGGAGGCCTTGAGGAACTTGGGCCCGATGCGGCTATCCTTGCCGATGGCGTTGGCCACCTCGTCGACGTCGGCCTCGGTCGCCTCGCAGAGGGCGGAGATGGCGTTGATCGAGCTGATGCGCTGCGCGAGGAAGGCGTTGGCGACCAGCTTGGAGAGCTCGGAGGACCAGAGGTTGGTCGTGATGATGCGATCACGCGGCACCCAGCGGGCGTAGACCGAGACGAGCTTCTCGATCGCGGCCTCTCCGTCGGGCGTGCGCTCGCCGCCGATCAGGACGCGGTCGGGATTCTGCAGGTCGGCGACCGCCGTTCCCTCGGCGAGAAACTCGGGGTTGGAGAGCACCTGGCACTTCGCGGCGCCGGGATGCGCGGCGAGGATCTCCTGGATCGTAGTCGCGGTGCGGACCGGGATGGTGGACTTCTCCACGATGATCTTCGGCGTCGTCGCCACCTCGGCGATGGTGCGCGCCACCGACTCGATGTAACGCAGGTCGGCCGCGCGGCCCGCGCCGACGCCGTAGGTCTTCGTCGGGGTGTTCACCGAGACGAACACGATGTCGGCCTCGGCGATCGCGCCCTTCACGTTGGTGGAGAAAAACAGGTTCCGTCCGCGCGCCGTGCGCACCACCTCGTCGAGCCCGGGCTCGTAGACCGGCAGGATGTCCGAGTTCCACGCCGCGATCCGCCGCTCGTTCAGGTCCACCACCGTCACCTGGATGTCCGGCGCCTTCAGCGCGATCATCGACATGGTGGGGCCTCCGACGTAGCCAGCTCCGATGCAGCAGATTTTCATATGGGAATAAGGCCGCGATGTTCGGGGAAGGCGCGGGCCGAATCCAAGCCGCTTTTTCGTCATAACCCCAGATCCGCGGGCGCGACCGCCGGATTTTTGTCCCGAAGGTCCCGGATTTCGCTTTCGCGCCGCCCCCTCGCTCCGGCAGACCCCGGCGCACAGCCCGGGAACATGTCCGCCCGGGCCCCAAGCCGGCTCAAGCGGCCGGTTCCGGCGCCTCGGCGATCCCGGCCGCTTCTCCGGCGGCGGGATCCACCCCGGCCGGATCCGACGCGGGAGACGGGGATCCCCAGGGATCACGCCCAAGGAGCAACTCGCTCAGCTGCACCGCGCTGAGGAAGGCGTCCTCGTGGAATCCGTAGCGGAAGTAGCTCCCCGCGAAATAGGTCTCGGTGGATCCCCGCGCGGCGGCGTTGAGCGCGGGCAGCTCGGCCTGGGCGGCGCGCGCGGCGAGGTCGAACAGCGGATGCGTGTAGTCGATGCGCTTGATCACCTTGGCCGGGTCGATCCGTTCGGGCCGGTTGATGGTGACAAAATACTGCTCGGCGTCGCCCACGCCCTGCAGGCGGCTCATCCAGTAGTGCGTGGCCGGGACGATGCGACCGATCTCGTCACGAGAAACCTGATACACCCAGCTCGCCCAGGCGCGCCGCTCGCGCGGCATGACGCTTTCGTCGGTGTGCAGCGTGGCGACGTTCGTCTGATATTTGAAGGCGCCGAGCAGGCGCTGCTCGTCGCGCGTCGGATTCATGAGCAGGCGCAGGGCCTGGTCGCCATGCGTCGCGAGGACCACGCGGTCGAAGACATGCGAGGCGCCGTCGGCGGTGAGCACGGTCGCGCCCTTGCCCGGGCCGTGGCGCACGACGCGCGTCACCGCGCAACCCAGCCGGACGCGGTCGGCGAAAGGCGCGACGAGGCGCTTCACGTATTCGCGCGAGCCGCCGTCGACCGTCCACCAGGGATGCTGGGCGTGCAGGCCGAGAAAGCCGTGGTTGTGGAAAAAGCGCAGCAGCGTGGCCGCGGGGAAGGCCATCATCTGCTCGGGCGGCGTGCTCCAGACCGCGCTGCTCATCGGCACGAGGTAGAGATCCCAGAAATCCTTTCCGTAACCGCGGCGACGCACGTAGTCGGCGAGGCTTTCCCGCTCGAGGGCGCCCTCGTTCGCCAAAGCCTCGACCGCCTCCTTGTTGAAGCGGTTCACCGCGAGCAGCATCCGGATGAAGCGCGGGCTGAAGAGATTTTTCCGCTGCGCGAAGAGGTGGTTGAGCGAGGTGCCGCACCACTCCAGGCCGGTGTCGGCGTCCTTCACCGCGAAGCTCATGTCGGTGCGCTTCACCGGCACCTGCAACTCGTCGAAAAGCCGGCAAAGCTGCGGGTAGGTGACGCGGTTGAACACCATGAAGCCCGTGTCGATCGGCCACACACGCCCGGTGCCGGACTCGGTCGCCTCCACGGTGTTGCTGTGCCCGCCGGCGTGGGACTCCGGCCCGAAGCAAGTGATCTCGTCGCCCGCGCGATGCAGGAAGTGGGCGGTGCCGAGGCCGGCGATGCCGGTGCCGATGATCGCGGTGCGCATGGGTCAGGGTGCTTCGTGCGAGAGGTGACGCCGGATGCGCGGCGCGCAACCGAGATCTGTAAAAAACCGGCGACACCCGGCGCCGGGCCGCCTCATCCGCCGCCGGATTGCGCTTTTAGACTTCTTGAGTCCGCTGCCGCCTCGGCTACCAAAGCCGGTTTTAACCTCCCGCCATGTTCCTCGCCCGCGCCCTTCGCCCGCTCCTCGTTATCGGCCTCGGCCTGCTCGCCGCCGGCGCGCCAGGCCTTCGCGCCGCCGCGACCGACGACGCCAAGGCCGCCCTCGCCGACGGCATCACGGAGGTGTCCACGGCCATCCGCGAACGCCCGCCGCAGGACGACCTGATCGCGCTGCTCGACACGCTCATCGACAAGCACTTCGCGTTCGCCACCACCACGCGTCTCGCCGTCGGCCCCGCCTGGCGCGACTTCACCCCGGAACAGCAGGCCAAGGCGATCGCTCTCTTCAGCCGCCTCGTCATCCGCACCTACGCCGACCGCGTCGCCGGCGACGCCAATCCCAAGATCGTCTACGGCCAACCCCTCGAGCTGAAGGCCGGACGTGTCGAGGTGCCCACCAGCACCACCACCGCCGGCCAGACCTACGCCGTCGCCTACCGCCTCGAGCTCGACCGCGAGGCGCAACCCTCCCGCTGGCGCGTCTACGACGTGGTCGCCGAAGGCGTGTCCTTGATTTCCAACTACCGTTCCCAGTTCGACCCCATCGTGAAAAAGTCCGGCGCTCCGGGCCTGCTCGAGACCCTAGAGGCGAAGGTCGCCGAACAAAACGCCGCCCGCGCCTCGGCGAAAAAATAAGCCTCCGCCCCGCCCAGACCGCGCGTCGCCGCGACCCGGCCCAGACCCTGTTTCTCCCCGCACGCTTCGCCATGCCCACCGCATTCCGCCGCCTTTTCCTCGCCACGTCCGCCCTCGCCCTCGGCGCCTCCGCCGCCCTCGCCCAGGGCACCGTCGCCAACCGCGCCATCGACGAGCGCACCGGCGCGGCGGCCGACGATTACGACGACTACGCCCCCGTGCAGGTCTACGACCCGATCGAGGGCTTCAACCGCCGCGTCTTCGCCTTCAACGACTGGACCTACACCCGCGTCTTCACCCCCGCGGTCAAGGCCTACGAGACCGTGGTCCGCCCGCCGGTGAACCAGGCCATCGGCAACTTCTACGACAACGTCCGCTATCCCGTCCGCCTCGTGAACTGCCTCCTCCAGGGCAAGTTCTCCCGCGCCGACCTCGAGACGCGCAAATTCGTGGTCAACACCCTCGGCGGCCTCGGCGGCTTCATCCGCCAGTCCGACAACGTTCCCACCCTCGCCAGGATCCCGCGCGAAGACCTCGGTCAGACGCTCGGCGTGTGGGGTCTCCCGCACGGCCCCTACGTCGTCGTGCCCGTCTTCGGCGGCTTCAGCGTGCGCGACGGCATCGGCCGCGTCGGCGACACCGTGGCCTCCCCCACCGGATGGGAATACATCGACCTCGGCGGCCATGAATGGGTCGGTGAACTCGAATGGGAATGGCAGGCGGCCATCACCGTCACCGACACCCTGAGCAGCCTCCCCCCCGTGCTCGATCTCTACGGCCAGATGAAGCAGGCCGCCGTCGATCCCTACCTCTCCGTGCGCGACGCCACCCGGCGCTACCGCGACGCCGAGACCGCCCGCTAAGACGGCGCCCACCCCGCGGCCCCGGGGGCATTCCCCGAACCCTCAATCCCGGCCTCGCGCCGGGATTATTTTTTGTCCACGCTCCCGCCCCGCATGCACATCCCCGCCCCCGCCCTTCGCGCGAGCTGCGTCTCGCTTCTTGCCGCCGCGCTCCTCGCCGGCTGCGTCAAACCCGCCGAGCAAAAGGCACCCGAAAACAAGCCCGCCCCCAAGGCCGAGCCTTTCGCGACCGCTCCCGCCGCGCCCAGCCAGCCCCCCTCCGTCGCGGGCATTCCCGCCGCCGCCATCGGCGCCGCCGAACGCGCCAAGATGAAGGTCGAGGTCGCCTCCACCGCCACCGCCGACCAGGGCACGATCTTCCGCCAGGCCCAGGCCCTTTACACGGAGAAGAAATATCCCCAGGCCCTCGCCGCCCTCAACGGCATCCAGCAGGAGTTGCTCACCCCCGATCAGGAAAAGGCCGTCTCCGAGCTCCGCGCCAAGATCGGCGCAGCCATGGGCGGTCGTTGATCCGCCGGCTCGCCCGGGCCCGAGGCGCCTTTCCCGCGCCTCGTCGCCCCGCCGCTTCCCTAAGCCCCGCCGGCCCGACCGGCGGGGCTTCGTTTTTTCAAATAAATTTTTCCGCGCCGCCCGCATCTTTCGCTTCCGCCCGCCCCCGCTTCCGCTCTTCCTTCCGACCTTTGCGATCCCCGCGTCCCGCGCGTCAAAATCCACACCCTTTCCATGTCCGATCTCCCCGCCTCCGCGACTTCCGCCGCCACTCCCGCCCCCGCCACTCCCGCCGGCGAGATCGCGGCTCCCGCCAAGATCCAGCTCAACCCCGAGCACGTCCTCCGCATCGCCCAGGAACTCGGCGGCGCGGTCAAAGTCGCCCAGATCGCCGCCACCGCCCAACTCCTCAAGGAAGGCGCCACCGTCCCCTTCATCGCCCGCTACCGCAAGGAGGTCACCGGCGAGCTCGACGAGGTCCAGATCACCACCATCCGCGACCGCCTCGAGCAACTCGCCGCCCTCGACGAACGCCGCGCCAGCATCCTCGGATCCCTCAAGGAACGCGGCCTCCTCACCGACGCCCTCCGCGGCCAGATCGAGTCCGCCGACACCCTGGCGCGCCTCGAGGATCTCTATCTCCCCTTCCGCCCGAAGAAGCGCACCCGCGCCACCATCGCCAAGGAGAAGGGCCTCGAACCCCTCGCCGAGCTCATCTGGGCCCAAGACGCCGCCACCAGCGCCGACGCGCTCAACGCCGCAGCAGCAGCGTATTCAGGCCGCGAATACCAGCCCGACGACGGCAAGGTCCCGCCCACCCCGCGCCAGAAGATCGCCGACGCCAACGAGGCCTTCGCCGGCGCCCGCGACATCCTCGCCGAACGGATCGCCGACGACGCCGCCTCGCGCGAAAAACTCCGCGTCCTCTACCGCGGCTCCGCCATCGTCTCGTCCAAGGTCCTCCACGGCAAGGACACCTCCGCCGAGGCCGCCAAGTTCAAGGACTACTTCGACTGGACCGAGCCCCTCGCCAAGTGCCCCAGCCACCGCCTACTCGCGATGCGCCGCGCCGAGAAGGAGCTTTTTGTGATGATGCGCATCACGCTCCCCGACGAAACCCTCGCCCTCGCCGAGCTCGAGCGCCTCGTCATCAAGCCCTCCACCACCGCGCCCTCCTCGCCCGCCTGCGCCGCCCAGCTCCGCCTCGTCGTGGCCGACGCCTTCAAGCGCCTCCTCGCCCCCGCGATGGAGACCGAGATGCGCCTCGAATCGAAGAAGGTCGCCGACACCGCCGCGATCAAGGTCTTCGCCGACAACGTCCGCGAGCTCCTCCTCGCCTCCCCGCTCGGCCGCAAAAACGTCATGGCCATCGACCCCGGCTTCCGCACCGGTTGCAAAACCGTGCTCCTCGATCGCCAAGGCAAGCTCCTTCACAACGACGTCATCTACCCCGAGATGCGCGCCGCCGAGGCGAAGGACAAGATCCTCGGCTTCGCCGCCCGCTTCGAGGTCGAGGCCATCGCCATCGGCAACGGCACCGCCGGTCGCGAGACCGAGGCCTTCGTCCGCGCCTGCGGCCTGCCCTCCTCCATCATCATCGTGATGGTCAACGAATCCGGCGCCTCCATCTACTCCGCCTCCGAGGTCGCCCGCGAAGAGTTCCCCGACCACGACATCACCGTGCGCGGCGCCGTCTCCATCGGCCGCCGCCTCATGGACCCGCTCGCCGAGCTCGTTAAACTCGATCCGAAGTCCATCGGCGTCGGCCAATACCAGCACGACGTCGACCAAAACGGCCTCAAGCGCTCCCTCGACGACACGGTCGTCTCCTGCGTGAACGGCGTCGGCGTCGAGCTCAACACCGCCTCCAAGCAACTCCTCTCCTACGTCTCCGGCCTCAACACCCGCACCGCCGCCGCCATCGTCTCGCGCCGCAACGAAAAGGGCCCCTTCGCCTCCCGCGCCGAGCTCCTCGAGGTCTCCGGCCTCGGCCCCAAGGCCTACGAACAGGCCGCCGGCTTCCTCCGCATCCGCGAGTCCCAACACCCGCTGGACCGCTCCGCCGTCCACCCCGAGCGCTACCCGCTCGTCGAAAAAATGGCCGCCGACCTCGGCTGCACCGTCGCCGACCTCCTCGCCGACGGAAAGCTCCGCGCGAAGATCAAACTCGAGGCCTACGTCACCGACACCGTCGGCCTGCCCACGCTCAAGGACATCTTGGCCGAGCTCGCCAAACCCGGCCGCGACCCGCGCGCCCAGTTCGAGGCCTTCTCCTTCGACAACTCCGTCAACAAACCCGAGGACTTGAAGATCGGCATGAAGCTCCCCGGCATCGTGACCAACGTCACCGCCTTCGGCGCCTTCGTGGACATCGGCGTGCACCAGGACGGACTCGTCCACGTTTCCCAGCTCGCCGACACCTTCGTCAAAGACCCGGCCGAAGTGGTGAAGCCCGGCCAAAAAGTCCGCGTCACCGTGACCGACGTCGACCTGCCGCGCCAGCGCATCGCCCTTTCGATGAAAGCCGCCCCGCAACTCGGCGCGAAGAGCGGCGGCGCCACCGGCCCCGGCCAGCGCCCCGGCGGCGGAGGCGGCGGCCCGCGCAACTTCAGTAGCGGTCCCGCCAAGCCCGCCGCCCCCCAGTCGCTCAACAACGACTGGTTCAGCGCCGCGCTGAACAAGAAGAGGTAGCCAACCAGCTCGCAGCATCCGGCCCATGCGCCGGCACGCCGGGAGGGATTACGCATCCACCTTGCAAATCAAAGGGAAATGGACGGGATTTAAACTCGTCTCTTTTCCCGATGCGCTTTCACCCTGTCCGTTTTCTCGTCGGCCTTGGCGTGCTGATCATGCTGCGCATTTGCGCACAGGCGGCCATTCCAGCCATTTCCGCCGGCAGTTTACACAGTCTTTTTCTCAGGGCCGACGGTTCCGTCTGGGCTGCAGGATATAACGACTCCGGTCAGCTCGGCTACGACGGCCCTTGGCGCCGCACTCCAGTCCAAGTCATGAGCGATGTCGCCGCCATTTCAGCCGGCCGCTCTCACAGCTTGTTTCTTAAGACGGACGGCTCCGCCTGGGGTTCGGGAATGGGCGATTACGGTCGGCCTACGACGCCTTATACCTCGCCTTATACCCCGATCCAAGTGATGACCGGCGTCACCGCCATCTCCGCCGGCGACAATCACAGCCTTTTTCTCAAAACCGACGGCTCCGTCTGGGCCTCCGGCAGCAACCGTTACGGTCAATTAGGCAATGGCACCACCACCGAGCTCGTGGCCGCCCCGATTCAGGTCATGACCGGCGTCGCCGCCATCTCTGCCGGATACACTCATAGCCTCTTTCTCAAGACCGACGGCTCCGTTTGGGCCGCGGGCGACAACGCTTACGGCCAGCTCAGCGACGGCACCGTCGTCAACCGCACCACCCCGATCCAAATCATGACCGGCGTCGCCGCTATTTCCACCTACGGCATCAACAACCTCTTTCTCAAAACCGACGGCTCGGTCTGGGCCTCCGGCGGCAACTATTCCGGCCAGCTTGGCGACGGCTCCACCACCTTGCGCCGCACGCCGGTCAAAGTCATGACCGGCGTCGCCGCCATCTCCGCCGGCAGCAGTCACAGCCTGTTTCTCAAACCCGATGGATCCGTCTGGGCCTCGGGAAGCAACTCTCTCGGTCAACTCGGCGACGGCTCCATCACCAACCGCCTCACTCCAGTCCAGGTCATGACCGACGTCGCCGCCATCTCCGCAGGCGGAACACACAGCCTGTTCATCAAGAACGACGGCGCCGTCTGGGCTGCGGGCGGCAACGAATACGGTCAGCTCGGCGACGGGTCCCCCACCGCACGCCTCACACCAAGCCAAGTCATGACCGGACTCGCCGCGATCTCGGCCGGGGGAGGGCACAGTCTGTTTCTTAAGACGGACGGGTCCGTCTGGGCTTCGGGCGACAACCAATACGGCCAGCTCGGCGACGGCTCCACCTCCACGCGTTATACACCCGTCCAGGTTATGACCGGCGTCGCCGCGATCTACGCCGGCTACGCTCACAGCCTCTTTCTCAAAATCGACGGTTCCGTCTGGGCTTCGGGAAGCAACTCCATCGGTCAACTCGGCGACGGCTCCACCACCAACCGCCTCACTCCAGTCCAGGTCATGACCGACGTCGCCGCCATCTCCGCCGGCGGAGATTTCAGCCTATTTCTCAAGACCGACGGTTCCGTCTTGGCTGCGGGAAGCAACTCTTCCGGCCAATTCGGCGACGGCACCTTTGTCGATCGCACCACTCCAGTCAAAGTCATGGCTGACGTCGTCTCCATTTCCGGCGGCCACGGACGCAGCTTCTTTATCAAGACCGACGGCTCCGTCTGGGCTGCGGGCTCAAATTTTTTCGGCGAGCTCGGCAACGGTGGAGGGGGCTTTTATGATAGAGCTGTCCCGACCCCGGTCCGGATCATGACCGGGGTAGCCGCCGTGTCCACAGGCACCACGCACACCTTGTTTCTCAAGACCGACGGCTCCGTCTGGGCTGTCGGAAGCAACGCTGCCGGCCAGCTCGGCGATGGCTCCTATAGCAACTTCACAACCCCGATTCAAATCAGGACCGGCGTCGCCGCCATCTCCGCCGGTGACAATCACAGTCTCTTTCTCAAGACTGATGGCTCCGTCGACGCAGCAGGAAGCAACAGTTACGGCCAGCTCGGTAAATTAACTTACGGTGGCGCTTATGGTGGTCCCCCAGTGCAGACCGGAGTCATGACCGACGTCGCCGCCATTTCCGCCGGTGCCAATCACAGTCTCTTTCTCAAGCCCGACGGTTCCGTCTGGGCCGCGGGCGACAACCAATACGGTCAGCTCGGCGACGGCCGCAATTACTGGAGTCCTATCCAAACCCTCCTGCAGCTCTTCACGCCGCAGACCATCGACTTCCCATCCCTGCCGAACCTCACCTATTCCGGCGCGCCGCTCACCTTCACGCCGACGGCGACCGCTTCATCTGAGCTCCCGGTGGAATTCTCGATCACCGAGGGATCGTCCATCGCCACGCGAGACGCGCTGAGCGGCCTTGTCACCATAACCGGTGCCGGAACCATCACGATCCGCGCCACCCAGCCGGGCGACACCACCTATGGGCCCGCCACGGCCACACGCACGTTCACGGTGGCAAAAGCGACCCAGACGATCGCCTTCGAGGCCCTGGTCG
>CAYTLL010000076.1:0-13973 GCA_964438755.1 uncultured Akkermansia sp.
GATGCCCGGCGGCACGTCGCCGCGGCCGTCGCCCCCGCGCTGAGCGGACGCGTCGGCCGATCGCTCGTTCGGGTCCGCGTCGGGCCCGTTTGCGGCGATTTCCGAATTTCGCCCGCGCAAGTCATGCGCAGCCCTTGGCCGCTGGTGCACAGAGAAAACCCTTGCCCGTCCCGGCGTGCGCACGGAACCTGCTCCGGATTTTCTCCACCAAGCCATGATCGTCACCACCGCTCAGCTGTTCAAACACGCCTACGGCAAATACGCCGTCGGAGCCTACAACATCAACAACGCCGAGCAGGCGATGGGTCTCTTCAAGGGCTGCATCGACTCCAAGGCGCCGTTCATCATCCAGATTTCCAAGGGCGCGCGCAAATACACCGACAAGCGCATGCTGGAAGCGATCATCCGCTCCGCCGGCGAGATCTTCCCCGAGGCCATCTTCGCCGTCCACCTCGACCACGGTGACGAGCAGACCTGCTACGAGTGCATCGATTCGGGCTTCTTCAGCTCCGTCATGATCGACGCCTCCCACGATCCCTTCGAGAAGAACGTCGAGATCACCAAGCGCGTCGTCGAGCGCGCCCACGCCAAGGGCATCTCCGTCGAGGCCGAGCTCGGCATGCTCGGCGGCGTCGAGGAAGACATCAAGGTCGAGGACGGCCACGCCACCCTCACCGATCCCGCCGAGGCCGAGCAGTTCATCAAGCTCACCGGCTGCGACTCCCTCGCCTGCGCCATCGGCACCTCCCACGGCGCCTTCAAGTTCAAGGGCAAGCAGTCCCTCCACTTCGACGTGCTCGAGAAGATCAAGGCCCGCGTGCCTGGCTTCCCGCTCGTCATGCACGGCTCCTCCTCGGTCCCCCAGGACGAGGTCGCCCGCATCAACGCCGCCGGCGGCAAGATCGCCGATTCCTCCGGCGTCGACGTGAACGAGTATCTCCCCGCCGCCAAGCTCGGCGTCACCAAGATCAACATCGACACCGACGGCCGCCTCGTCTGGACCCGCGTCCACCGCGAGTTCTTCCGCGACAAGCCCTCCGACTTCGACTTCCGCCCGCCGGGCAAGATCTTCATCACGGAATACGCGAAGTTCATCGCCTCGCGCAACCACCTGCTCGGCTCCGCCGGCCAGCTCGAGGATCTCCGCAAGAGCCTCTCCGCGAAGTAAGCCTCCGCGCTTCCCGCTCTCCCAAACGCGTCCCTCTCAGGGGACGCGTTTTTTTTGTTTCCGGAGCCGGCTCGCTCCCGGGCGCCCCATCGGATCGTCAAAAAGCCTCAAAACACCGTCCGGCGCGCCTTACGTCTTCCCCATACCGGAAATTCCCCCATGGCAGGTATAACCTGCGCTGGACGCCCGCCTCGCGCCGTCTTCCCCTTGCGAACGCCATCCATGGCTCCCGCCCATCCGACCGAAGCTCCCGCCGTCCTTTTGCTCGACGGCGAGGGACGCATCCAATTCGCCAACGCCGCCGCCGCCGCCGCCCTCGGCCGGCAGGCCGAGCTTTTGCGCGGCGCCCTTTTTGTCTCGTTGCTCAGCTTCGAGTTTTCCACCGACGACCCGGCGATGTTGGCCATCCAGTGGGAGGCGCTGCGGGACGCCGCCGGCAGCCGGCCGCAAAGCATCCGTCCCCTCTCCCGTTCCCGACCGTATCATCTCAGGCTCGACGCGACCGCACCCGATGACGCCGCCTGGCTCGCCACGCTCGCGCCGCTTCCCGAAACCGGCACCCAGGCGCCCTTTCCGCCGACCCATCCGCTTCACGACGCCCTCTCCCTGGTCGCGAATCGCGCGTCCCTCGGCTTCTTCGACCTTCGCCTCGATACCGGCGAACTCGTCACCTCCGCCGGCTGGAAACGCATGCTCGGCTACACCGAACACGAGTTGCCCGACACGCTCGCCACCTGGCGCCGCCTCGTCCACCCCGACGACACCGCCGCGGCCCCCGACCACGCGCCCCGCCGCCAACCCGCCGGTTCCCGTCCCTTCTCCGTCGAATACCGGCTCCGCCACCGCGACGGCCACTACCTCTGGCTCGCCTGCGTGGGCGTCCGGGTCTTCGGCCCGGAAGGGGCGCTTCAGCGCGTTTCCGGACTTCATCTCGACATCACCGAGCGCAAGGAGCTCGAGGAGATCAGCCTCCTCAACGACGAACGCCTCCAGCGCCTCTCCACGCAGGGCGCCCTGGCCGCGTTCGACCTCGATTTCGCGTCCCGCCAGCATTGGTTCTCCGCCGCCTGGCACCGTCTCGTCGGCACCAGCGCCGACGCCGACGAAGCGGCTCTCCCCGAGCCCGCTCCGCTGCTTCAGGCACTTCCGCCCGATCTCGCCTCGGCCGGCCTCGCCGAGTTCTTCCGCCCCGCCCAGGCGGACGGCGGCGAAGGCCGCCGCACCGTCGAGCTGATCAACGGCCGCGGCGAACGCCTCGCCGCCCTCGTCGGTTATCAGCGCGAGTTCAGCCGCCGCGGCGAGTTGCTCCGGGTGACCGGCTATGCGCTTCCCCTGGCCGGCCTTGGCGCCGGTCCCGGCTCCACGCCCGCCGAGCTGGTCTCCGCCGCCCTCGCCGCGGTGGCCGAAGGCGTCATCATGACGGATGCGCGCGGCCGCGTCGTCACGCTCAACCCCAAGGCCGCCGCCCTCCTCGCGCTCCCCGCTCCCGAGGCCGCCGGCCGCCCGCTGGCCGAGGTATTCCCCCTCGTGCACCGCGCCGACGGGCGTCCCGCCGAGGAGGCGGTCGAGATGGCGCTCAACCGGTCCGCCGCGCCCGAGGCGCCCGCCCGCCTCAGCGATCTGCACGCCCTGGCCGGCCGCGAGCCCGGCGCCGCGGCCCGGCCCATCGTGTGGGCCGCCCGCGAGGCCCGCGACCAGGCCGGCGCCCTCGCCGGCTTCGTCGTCGTTTTCCGCGACCCCGAGGAGATGGGCCTCAGCCCCGAGGAGCTCGTGCGCGCCAACCGCTTCGAATCGCTCGGTCTGCTCGCCGGCGGCATCGCCCACGATTTCAACAACCTCCTCACCACCATCCTCGGCGGCGTCTCCACCGCGAAGGACAACCGCGACTTCAACCAGCTCGACGCCGCCGAACAGGCCTGCCTCGCGGCCAAGCAGCTCACCCGCCAGCTCCTCACCTTCGCCAAGGGCGCTGGCTCCCATGCCTCGCGCCAGGTCGTCGCCCCCGCCGACCTTCTCCAGAACGCCGTGCGCATCGCCGCGGCCGGCAGCCCGGTCGTGGTCAAGGTCGAGGCCGCGCCCGACCTCGCCCCCATCGAGGTCGACAAGGGCCAGATCCTCCAGGTCGTCCAGAACCTCGTCATCAACGCCATCCAGGCCATGCCGGTGCCCGCCGACGGCCGCGTCGTGATCGGCGCCGACGACATCGATGTCGGCGAGGCCGAGGTCGACGAACTGCCCGCCGGCCGCTACCTGCGCGTCGACGTGCAGGACAACGGCAGCGGCATCCCGCCCGAGATCCTCGCCCGCATCTTCGATCCCTTCTTCACCACCAAGAAGACCGGCACCGGCCTCGGACTCGCCACCGTCGACTCGATCGTGCGCCGCCACGGCGGCCGCATCGGCGTGCGGTCCACACCCGGCATCGGCACCCTCTTCAGCGTCTTCCTTCCCGTATCCACGAAGCAACTTCAGGAGAAGGTCCGCGCCGCCCCCGCCATCCGCTTCGGCACCGGCCGCGTCCTCTTCATGGACGACGACCCCAAGATCTGCGAACTCGCCGGCGCGATGATCGCCAGCCTCGATTACACGCACGACATCGCCCGCAACGGCGACGAGGCGGTCCAGCTCTACCGCCGCTACCTCAACGTCAACCGCCCCTACGACGCCGTGCTCCTCGACCTGACCGTGATCGGCGGCATGGGCGGCGAGGAGTGCTTCAAACGTCTCCGCGAACTCGATCCCGACCTGCGCGCCATCGTCACGAGCGGCTACGACGACGACGACATGATCAAGCGCTACCTCGAGATGGGCTTCGTCGGCTACATCACCAAGCCCTACCGCGTCGGCGACCTGGGCCGCGTCTTGAAATCGGTTTTGGGCGCCCGCTGAAGGCGCGCCGGCCGGAACCGTTTCGCCACCCCCGGCGCTGGCCCTATCGCGTCGCCATCTCATCGAAACCCGCAGCCGACGTGACGGCGGGGAATACCGCCCGGCCCAGCCGGCGGGAGGCGATCTGCTCCATGTCCAGCCCGACCAGGAAATCGCGGGTGATGAACTCCAGGAAGTCGCGTTTGTTCAGCACCAGGCAGCGCCCGGGCGTGCGGGCGAGCACCGAGGCGCCGGCCACGTTGTTCTGCAACAGGCTGAGCTCGCCGAAAAAGTCCCCTCGCCCCAGTCGGGCGACCGGCTTGTCGCGCAGCGTGACCTCGAGCGACCCTTCGTGCACGAGGTAGAAAAACTGGTTGTCGTCCCCCTCCCGGATCAGCTTCCGGCCCGCCTCGAAGTCGAAAAACCGGCTGCGCCGCGCGAAGGCGAGCATCGCCGCCGGACTCCAACGCCGGGAAAAGGCGATCCGGGATAAAAACGCCTTTTTCTGGACCGCCGTCGCGATGTGTTCCCGCGAAAAGCGATTCAGGACCAAGGCGTGAAACGCGTCCCGCTCGATCACCAGCAGGCACAAGTCCGACGAGGCCCTGACGGTGCGCGTGCGCGGACCGCCCTCCAGGAGCGCCACCTCGCCAAAGACGTCGCAGGGCAACAACTCCGCGATGAATTCGGGACGCCCCACCTCCTGTTCGCGCAACACCTCGGCCGTGCCGGAAAAAACGACGAACATCGTGTCTCCGCGCTCCCCCTGGCGCAGCACCACCTCGCCTTTCGCCAGCCATCGCGTGTTCGTCGCCGAGGCGAGCCCGGCCATGTCCGCCGGAGGGAGATCCTTGAACAGGTGGGTGCGCGCCAGGCAGTCGCGCACCGCGCTGTCGGAAAGAACCGCCGCCGCCATCCGGCGCGCCGCCCGCCGGCGCAGCCACGGTTCCAACGCCTCGCGGGCCTGGTGGGCGATCAGCCACACGGCGAACCCCAGGCCGGCCAGCACGATCACCGCGAGGAGTCCGCCGACCAGGCAGGCGGTGAACCGAAGACCGCCCGCTTCGTGGAAACGGCGCGCCAACTCCCACGCGTTGAGCTTCAACAAGGCCACGCTGGAAACCATTACCAGCAGCAGCCACGCGAGCGTGTAGCCCGCCACCTGCAGGACGAAACGGCGATCGGTCAGCCGAAAGCGGTCGCGGACGATCGAGTCGAAGGCTTGGTTGGGCACGAAGAAAAAACGGTGGTTCGTGTCCAGACGGGGATCGCGATAAAACACCACCAGCAGATCGACCAAGGCCCCGCGGTGAAACGGGCAGAGGTGGTAAAGCACGCCGCAGACAAAAATCATCGAGAGCGCCGGGGAGAACCGGCAGGCCAGGGCGGCGAACAGGAAAAAAGGCGCCACGCGAACCAGCGCGAGCGCGGCCTCCCCGTCCTTGCCCAGCAGCAAGGCGTCGCGCCTCGACAGGGTGAAACGGGGAAAGGCGCTTCGCCAAAGAAACCTCGGGGAATAGACCTCGCACTCGCCTCCGCGCAGGACGCAGGCGGCCAGGAATGCGCCCAGGCTCTGCGCGAGACACAGGCCCAGCCATCCCGCCAGCAGATGCCAGGGCCTCGTCGGCAAGGCGGGCGGGTGCAGGACGAGCAACAGCGCCGAGACGCCCATGCAAACCAGGGAGAAGCCCCGGGCGATCGACGCGCGAAGCTTGAACCGCCATTCCGCCGCCGGCAGCGGGTCGGGGCCCGCGACGCCCGGACTCGACAGGATGCCGGCCCGGACCGCCTTCAAAATCAGCTCATAATAGTCGCGCAAGGGCGGACAGCGCCGCTCCCCGATCAAACCGAACAGCACCCGCGGAACGCTCGCCGTGTCCCGAAATCGCTCCAGGATCCGCCGCTGCTCGCGATCAACCACCAGATAGGTGGCGGCACTCAGATTTTTGACGACCAGCCTGTCTTCACCGATCGACTGAACACGAGTCTCCGGATTGAAACGAAGCAACGAGACCGTGAGGAGCGTGTCCTGATCGATGGGAGCGACGGGGAAATCGGCCATTCAGGATTCCCCTTAAGAAGTCGCCCGGCCGAAAATCGAGGCAATCCCGGGATAATATTTATCACTCGGACGCAATATCTTGCGCGTGACCCCACCAAGCCGCGCGTCCCGAGGGGGATCGGCGTGCGCGCCCGTCGCCTATTCCGGCCTTCGCCAATGGGACAAGGCGGGGCGATCGATCTCGTAGATCGCCGGCAAGGCCGCCGGCCGGAAGAAAAACACCAGCGAAGCCGGACCTTCCTCGCTGATGCGCAAAGGCGCCGCCTGGCGCCCGGGAAAGCCCGGGGTCAGGGTTTCCGCCGGCTGGTTGTAGGGCGCCCACTCCGGCTTGGGGCGCAAGGGTGCCTGCACGCAGTAGACATTCCCCGCGCGTGTGCGCAGAAGAAACTCCAAGGTGTCGCCCAGATTGCCCGCGCGCGGCCTCCGCCGCGGATCCGGATCATCCGGACGCAAGGGCGCGGCCCCCGGTTCCGGCACGGCCCGATAGGCGAAGCTCATCACCAGCCCCCGCTCCCACGGCGCCCACGAATCGGGCAGCGGCAACTCCGCCCGAGCCGGGCGCATGGGCTCGGGCGGCAGCGCCGAAACATGAAAGCGCCACCTGGACGGCGTCTCCTCCACCACCACGCCGGGCGTGACGAGCCAGCGGCCTTGGGCGGCCACTTTCGCCTCCTCGGCGGCTTGCTCGCCCAAGAGCCGCGCACGGTTGTCCGCCGCTTCACCTGCCGGAAAAACCAGGGACCGGGCATCCGCCGCCCGCAGCCCCGCGGGGTGCGGATACAGGCGTGTCGCCCAGCGCGAGAGCGTTCGCCCGTCGCCGTTTTCCACCTCCGCGACCAAGACCAGCTCGCGGGCCGCCCACGCGTCCCCGGGCACGCTCAGCTCGACGGGGATCTCTCGCCGTTCCCCCTCGGCGAGCTCGAGCCGCCACGCCGAAGCCACGCCCGCGGCCGCGGCCGGGCGCATGCCCGCCGGCCAGACGACGCGCAACGTCGCGGGCGAGTCGCCGAAGTTGTAGACCACCAGCCGGGCCCGTCCGCGCCCGTCCCCGACGCCGTCCGCCGAACCCACGATGTATCCACAAAAAGACTTCACCGCCTGCGTGTCCGTCCCGGCCACGAGATCCAGCACCACGGGCGAGGGCGTTTCCGTGCGGACGAGCCAGTCGCCCCGCGTGCGCGCGTGGACCGACTCCGCGCGGGCCCGTGGTCCGCGCGGCTCCCGCTCCGGCCGACGAGGCTGTTCCGCGCGGTCCATCAGCCAGGCCAGGGCGGGCGCGGCCTCGTCGTCGCCGACGCGTTCGCCGATGCGCGCCATCCAGGTTTCCGTTCGCCGCGCGCCGAAGTCGGCCGGCGCGAAGTCCAGACCGCCCGCGGAAAACAGCCCGGCTTCGTCGCGGCGTTCACGGTTCGTAGCCCCATCCGTTGATTCCGTCGGCTTGGCGGCTCCTGCGTCCGCCTCGACGCGAAATCCAAAGTGCGCCTCGCGCTCGTTCGCGCGGGGCATGGTCAGCCCGAATTCCTTCGCCCCGTATTCGTGGTAGGGCAGCAGGAAAAACGCCATCGGCGCGCGAACGCCGAGCCGCTCGTTTTGCAGCGTCACTTCGCGGTAAAAGCGCCACTGACGCAGGCGCCCTTCCACGGTTTGCGCCGAGTAGCCGTCCAGCCGCGGATAACCCCACTCCGTCACAAAGACCGGCAACCGTCGGGCCGGAGGCACGCCGTCTTGCGGGTAAGTCGGCCGCGCCAAGGCCCCGGGCTTACCGAGGCGAAACCCGTTGCGTCGCGTCGCCGGGCCGTCCTCCGCGGCCCACCCATCGCCCAATGCCTCCCGCAGGCGCAGGTGCGCGCCGGAGTAGTCGTCGGCGAATCCGTAATAATGGAGATTGGCGCCCTCGGTGTAGGCGAGAAATCCGTTCGCCTTCAGCTGGGCCAGATAAGGCCCGGGCGGCAGCACCAGCGGAGGCATGATGATGAGCGAGCCGGAGCGTCGCCACGGGATAAGTCCGTTCGCGCACCATCCCGCGGGCTCACCCAGCTCGGCCCACCCCGTCGCGCTTTCTTCGTCGCCGCGCGCCGCGGCCGGTTCCCGCCTGCCTGCGGCCAAGCCCAGGGCCACGGCCTTGTAGAAGGCGCCGAAGACATCCGCGTTGTCGGCGAAAAATCCGGCGTCGGGCTCGTTTTCGATTTCCCAGGCGTCGACGAGATCCCCGTAGGTCGCGGCGAGGGCGAAGCCACGCCGATAAGCTTCGCGTAAATCCAGGGGGCTTCGATTGCCGGTCGCGGCCCCGCGCCTCGCCCCCGACGGCCACTCGCGCTCCCACCGCAATAGGACAACGCCACGATAACCCGCTCCGCGCAAAGCGGACAGCGCCGAACGTGTTTCCTCGATTCGCACCTCGAGTTCGGCCGCGTCCGCCATTTCCTCTCCCGTCAAGGCGCGCGACGGAGGGTTCGGCTTCCTCACCGGCGCGTGGGCAAACCCGCGGATCCGCAACCACTCCCCGATCGGACGTCTCGCCTCATTCGTATCGATGCCGAGCCGTTCCACCAGGTCGCCCGGCCCCACTCCGGTGTCGTAGCCGCTACCCGCCCACGCCGGCATGGCGGAGACGGACAGCGCGATGGCGAGGGGAACGAAACGACGCATGGATGGTGACGAAAAGCGAGGGGGGGAAAGGGTGGCGAGTAGGAAGCGGAGGCGCGCCCGCGTCAAAGCGGCCGGAACACGTAGGCTGTCCTCGCGCGCCCGCGTCGCCTCCGGCTTTTGACTTTGGCGCGTCAGACGGCATTGGACATGCGGCCCGCGACCTTGCAAAACGTCGCCCCTCCGGCCCGCCGATCCGATTTCGGCGTCGCTCCTTTCTTTTGTTCAACGGCCCTTTTTGTGAAGCCCTCCTCCCAACCCATCCGCAACGCCAAGCTGGTCGAGTCCTTCCGCGGCGAAGTGCGCGCGACCGCGCCCCTGCATCCCCAGGAACTCGCCTTGGTGGTCATCGCCAGCCTCCACCTCTGCTTCCTTCCCTGGGCCTTGGGCACCCGTGATGTCTGGTCCCAGCTGGTCTCCCTGGGCCTGGGTTTCCTGTCTTTTGCCGTCGGCCTTTGGCCGCGACACTACCGGGGGGAACTCGCCCCGCACGGCGCCTTCATCCTGCACCCTTGGTCGCGCCTGATCAAGTTTCCGGTTTTCTGGCTTGGTCTGCTGCTCATCGCCTACATCGCCTGCCAAGGACTCAATCCCGCCTTTGCTCGCGCCAGCGCCGGTCCCTACTGGTGGATCGCCCCCGTCCCGCACATCGAGTGGTTGCCCAGCGGCATCGACGCGACCTTCGCCCAGATGAACGCGTGGCGCATGCTCACCGTCCTGGGCGCGGCCTGGCTTCTGGCCTGCGCGCTCTGGGCCGGCGTATCGCGTCGCGCCTCGGCCCACGCCCTCATGACCGTTCTGGTAGTCAACGGCACCCTGCTCGCCCTCCTCGGCATCCTGCAAAAAATCACCGCCGCCAAAGGTGTCTTTTGGGTCATCACCGCGGTTCCGGACTACTTCGTCGCGACCTTTTATTACAAGAATCACGCCGGCGCCTATTTCAGCCTGATGACGGTGACCGCCCTGTCTCTCATGGCTTGGTATCATTTGCGCGCCTTGCGTCGCATCGAGCGCAGCAGCCCGGCGCCCGTCTATGCCTTTGCCGCCACGGTTCTCGCGTCCATCGTGTTTTTGAGCATCTCACGCACCGCGACGATCCTGTTGGCCGGCCATGGTGTGCTCACCCTGGGCGTCCTGCTTTTCCATAAACTGAAGTCTCGTGACGACGTGTCCCCCGCCTTGGCGACGTTCAGCCTGCTTTCGGCGATCATCGTCATCATCGCCTCGGCCTCGTTCCTGAATTTGGACAAGAGCGTCGAGCAGATCCAATACGCCATCACCGAAGAAGGGCAGCAGGCGCACCTGAAGCCGCGCGAGCTGGCGCGCGAGGCGTCGTGGGATCTGTTCCAACAAGACAAGCTCACCGGCTGGGGCGCCGGCGCCTTTCGCCACGCCTTCCCGCTGGTCCAGCGCAATTACGAGGCGATCTACCGTGCGAGCTGGGATAAACGAATCGCCCTCGGCTGGGATCATGCGCACAACGACTATTTGGAATGCCTGGTGGAGCTGGGTTGGCTGGGCTCCGCCCTGCCGGCGTTGATCCTGCTCTGGCTTCTTTACCGGGGCTTCCGTGCCGCCGGCATTCAAAATCCGGCCCATTTGATTCTGTTCCTCGGCCTTCTGCTGCCCCTCGCCCATTCCTGGCTCGATTTCCCCATGTATAATCCGGCCTTTTTCATCACCTTCTGCGCCCTGTGGATCCTGCTTATCCGATGGACGGAGCTGGAATCCACGCGCTAAGGCGGCCTCCTCCAAGCACCCAAGCCGCGCACGGTCCGATGCAAAAACGTTTCCTCCTCCTCTTCCCCGTCCTTTTGTTGGTCGCGGCGCTGTCCATGGTGCTTTATGGAACGCTTCGCGCTCCGCGGGAAAGCTACGCGGGCAACCTGCGGGATTTTCTGCCGCCCGCCCCGACGGGCTGGCGCATGCAGGAAAAACCGATCGCCGACACCCCGGAGATGAAGAAGGCGGTCGATGAAATCCTCAATTTCGACGACGGGGTTTTTGTCGATTATATCGGACCGGGCGAAGAGCGCCTTTCGGTCTATATGGCCCACTGGCGTCCGGGGAAAATGTCGCATCGACTCGTCGCCGTCCATACGCCCGACGTCTGCTGGGTGTTGAACGGCTGGCAAAAAACCGTCTCCGCGCCTCTCGCCCCCTTTTCCATTCCCCGAGGAGACGCCTCCGCCGATGCGGCGAAGCCGAGCGGCACACATAAGACGAAGACGATCACCGTTCCCACGGGCCAGGATCGCGCCTTTCTGGTGAATCAAAACACCGAATACGTCTGGTTCTGGCATTTGGTCGGCGAGGAATCCAAAAACTACAACACCGGCTTCGCGCCGCCTTGGTATGCGGCCCTGGTCGATGTGTTCCGCAAAGGATTCAATCAGCGTGAGGAGCAGTTCTTCATTCGCATCTCCTCTTCACGCCCCTTGGAGCCGCAGAAACAGGGGCCTGTTCTCGGGGAACTCCTTTCTCGAATCCCTTGGCCGGATGCCAGCGGCTTGAATTCTTCAAACTAGGCCTGTAGTCACCCCTCTCAGGCCAGGCCCCGTTCCCTCCCGCTTCAGCCCGCACACGCTTCATGCGCTCCAAACGCACTTTTCCTCGCACCCAAAATTACCTGATCACCCTGCTCTTTCTCGGGGACTTGTTTTTCTGCTACTGCGGCCTCACCGCCGGATACCTCCTCCGTGTGAAAACCTCGCTGCGGCGCATCGGCGTGGAGCCGGTGAACCTCAATTTCGAGAACTACCAACCCATTCTCTGGCTGGGCACGCTGTTTTTGGCGGTCACCTATTCGGCGCTCAACCTATACGACAGTCGTCTTCTTCTCCGGCCTCATCGCAGCACCTCGATCATCATGCGGGGCAGCTTCGTCTGGTTGCTCGCCTTCCTTGGCTTTTCCCTGGTTTTCCGTTTCGAGCCGGCGATTTCCCGCATCTTCGCGATCACCTCCTGCTTCACCTCGATCATCGTGATGATCGCGTGGCGCTACCTTTTTTATTACGGGGTCTCCAGCAGCGAGTGGCGCAAGCGGCTCACCCAGCGCGTCGCCATCATCGGCTGGAACAGCGAGGCCGAACGTCTCGTGGAGGCGATCGACAAGGATGAAAACCATCCCTATGAAGTGATCGGTGTTATCGCGACCAAGCCTGACGACGCCGCCAATCCTAGACGCTTTCTCGGCGAACGACTTCTCGGGGATTACGATCAGATCGAGCCCATCCTGACGAACAACCCGATCGATATCGTCGTCATCGCCGATTTGGATCTGAGCAAGGAGCAGGTGCTGGACACCGTTCACCTCTGCGAGCGCCTCTACGTGCAGTTCAAGATCGTCCCGAGCTTCTTCCAGATCTTCGTGTCCAGCCTGCGCATGCAGTCCATCTCGGGCGTGCCCATGCTGGGGGTGGAATCTTTGCCCATCACCCATTTTGCCAATCAACTCGTCAAACGCGGCGTCGATATTCTAGGCGCGCTGGTCGGTTTGGCGGGCTCCATCCCCGTGATGTTGGTCCTGGCGTGGATCATCAAGAAACAGAGCCCCGGTCCGGTGGTTTTCCAGCAGGTCCGCACCGGCCTGCACGGCAAGCCCTTCACCATCTTCAAGCTTCGCTCCATGCGGCTGGACGCGGAGGCGAAAGGCGCCCAGTGGTGCGTGGAAAACGATCCCCGCCGTCTCCCGATCGGCGCCTTCATGCGAAAGTGGAACCTCGATGAGCTCCCGCAATTTTGGAACGTCCTCAAGGGCGACATGAGTCTGGTGGGGCCGCGGCCGGAACGGCCCGAGCTGATCCAGAAATTCGAACGCGAGATCCCCCACTACAATCCCCGGCACGAAGTCCGCCCCGGTCTCACCGGCTGGGCCCAGGTGAATGGCTTGCGCGGCAACACCAGCCTGGTGGACCGCGTCAAATACGACCTCTACTACATCGAGAACTGGTCGATCTGGTTCGATTTCCAGATCATGCTGCTCACCTTCTTCAAGCGCGACAACGCGTATTGACCGGCCCGATGCGCATTCTGCTTCACGACTACGCGGGTCACGCGTTTCCCACCGACCTCAGCCGCGAACTCGCCCGCCGCGGTCATCAAGTGTGCCACGCCTACGCCGGCAATCTGGTCACGCCGCGCGGGCCGCTGGCCCTTCGTCCGTCCGATCCGTCCACGCTCGCCTTTCAGGAGGTGGAGATGGATGCGCGTTATCCGAAGTGGAAATACTCGTTTCTCAAGCGCCGCAACCTGGAGATCGCCTACGGCAAAACCGCCGCCCGCCTGATTCGGGAATGGAAGCCTGAGATCGTCCTTTCCGGCAACACGCCCACCGACAGCCAAAAACGCCTGCTTCACGCCGCCCGCTCGGAGGGCGCCTGCTTCATCAACTGGGTCCAGGATTTTTACGGCATAGCCATCGACAAGCTGATGCGGAAAAAGCTGGGGCTGCTCGGCTGGCCCGTCGCCAAATACTACCGCGGCTTGGATCGCCGCGTGCTGCGCCAGTCCGACCACTGCATCGGTATCACCGAGGACTTCGAACCCTTGCTGCGAGCGGAGGGCGTCGCCCCCGAACGGATCAGCACCATCGCCAACTGGGCGATTCTGCCGGAGATTCCCATCCGGCCCAAAAACAACGCGTGGGCGCTCGAGCACGGGTTGGCCGGCGAATTCGTTTTTCTCTACACCGGCACCTTGGGGATGAAGCACAATCCCGGTCTCATCGCGCAACTCGCCGAGAGCATGCTGCCCCAGGCCGATGTGCGGGTCGTGGTCGTCAGCGAAGGCCCCGGCGCCACCTGGCTCCAACAGCAGAAGCGCCTCCGCCACCTGCGCAACCTGACGCTGCTGCCGTATCAACCCTTCGACCGGTTGCCAGACATCCTTGGCGCCGGCGATGTCTTGGTCGCCATCTTGGAGCCGGACGCCGGGATCTTTTCTGTTCCCTCCAAGGTCTTGAGCTACCTGTGCGCCGGTCGGCCCATCCTTCTGGCCGTCCCCGCGGAGAACCTGGCCGCGCGCATCGTCAGCCAAAACGACGCGGGCATGGTGCATCCCCCGGGAGATGAAGCGGGCCTGATCGAGAAGGCGCACCGGCTCTACGCGGAGCGCGCGCTCACCCGGCACATGGGCGTCAACGCGAGGGCCTACGCCGACGCCCATTTCGACATCGCCCGCATCGCGGATCGCTTCGAGGCGACCTTTGCCGCCGCGCGCCGCTCCACG
>CAYTLL010000077.1:0-13784 GCA_964438755.1 uncultured Akkermansia sp.
GCAACTCCTCCAGGAATACGGCCACGAGCCCACGCCGGAGGAGGTCGCCGACGAGATGAACATGCCCGTCGAGCGCGTGCAGCAGATCATGAAGATGGCGCAGCAGCCGATCTCCCTGCAAAGCCCCGTCGGCGACGGCGACGACACCAGCTTCGGCGACTTCATCGAGGACAAGAGCGCCGAAAATCCCTACGACATGACGGCCTACTCGCTCCTCCGCGAAAAGATCGTCGACGTGCTCGACTCGCTCACCGAGCGCGAGCGCCGCGTGCTCTCCCTCCGCTTCGGCCTCGTCGACGGCTACAGCCGCACGCTCGAGGAGGTCGGCAAGCAGTTCAAGGTCACCCGCGAACGCATCCGCCAGATCGAGGCCAAGGCCCTCCGCAAGATGCGCCACCCGACGCGCCTCCGCCAGCTCACCGGCTTCTTCGACGCCGAGCAGCCCGACAACGCGCAAAACCTCATCAAGCAGGTCCAGGCCAACAAGCCCGTCTTCCCGAAGATGTGATCGCCGCGCGATTCGTAGCGGAACGGCGGCCACCGTTTCGCCACAAGTCCGCGCCCGCCGCCTCGCCGCCATGTCCACGCCCCGTCGTCGCCACCGTCCCGCGACCGGGGCGTTTTTATTTCCCATCCTCGCCGCGCTCGCCGTGCTCGCGTCTTCCGGATGCTCCCTGCTTCCGAAGAAAAAGGCCGTTCCGCCGCCCGAGCCCGTTCTCGTGGCGCCCCGGCACGTCGAGATCGGCCGCGTCTTAAGCTATGATCCCGCGGACGCGACGGCGGTCGTCGAGTTTGTCCCGCAGTTTCGCGGCCCCGCGCCGGTCGACGGCACCAAGCTGATCTCGAGGAAGCTCGATACGCTCCAGCCCACCGCGCGCCTCGTCGCCGCCCCCTATCGCAACAGCCGCACGCTCGGCGCCTACGTCGTCTCCGGAACACCCGGGGTGGACGACGAGGTCGTGATCGATCCGGAATCGGCCTCGGCCGAGACGAAGCCGGCCGCGCCCGCCAAACCCAAGGGTCCGCCGCTCGTCGTGCTCCCCGCGTCGCCCGAGACGCCCAAACCCCGCGTCGGCGGCCGACGCTGAACCGGGGGCGCCTTCCGCGCATCCGCCAACGTCGACGCGCGAGGTCGGACCACGCGCCTACAGCCCGCCGCGCCGAATCGCCCAGTCCGCCACCGTGCCGCTCGCGGGCTGGCGCAGGATCGCCTTCAGCGCCTCGGCCTGGGCCCTGGTCTTTTCCACCCGCCCCGTATCCTCCAAGCAACTACGAAGCTCCGCCGCCAGGGCTCGCGGGGAGGCGGCGCCCTGCAGATACTCCGGATACATCGGCTCCTTCAGCAGCAGGTTGTTGATCCCGAGATACGGGATCTTCACCAGCATGCGCCCGAGCAGATAGGTGAGCGGGTTGGCCCGGTAGGCGATCGCGCCGGGCAAGGCCGCCAGCGCGCAGTGCAAGGACATCGTGCCGCTCGAGGTCAGCACCGCCGAGGCCGCCGCCGGCTCGCCCGCGTTTTGCACGAGCTCGATCCCGCGCGGCAGTCCGCCACGCTCGATCACCTCGCGGATCGCCTCGCTGGGGTAGATGACGCGCGCGGGCCGCTTCCCGTAGGCGAGATAACCCTCGCGCAGGATAGGCCAGATCCGCCCCACCGCCTGCTTGCGACTGCCGGGCAGCAGAAGCACGGGCGCATCCCGATCGTGGCGGACCGGCGCCGCGTAGTCGTCGGCGAGAAACGGGTGCCCGACGAAGTCCACCGGCAGATCCGTGTCCGCGTAGCAGTCGACCTCGAAGGGGAAGATGCACGCGAGCGCGTCGAGGTGACGCGCCATCGTGAACCGCCGCTTCGCCTTCCAGGCCCAGATCTGCGGCGAGATGTAGAACAGCAGTTTCACCGGCCCGCCCGCCTTCGCCGCCAAGCCGCGCTCGTTCAGCGCCGCCGCCAGCCGCAGGTTGAATCCCGGGTAATCGACGAAACACACCGCGCGCGGCTTGTGTTCCGCGATCCAGCGCAGCGTCTCGTCGAAGAGCGCCTTGAAGAAAGAGTAGTTCTTCAACACCTCGACGAAACCCACGACCGAAGACGCGGTGAGGTCGTGCAAGAGCTGCGCGCCCGCCACCGCGAGGTGCTTGCCGCCGAGCGCGCAGACCGCCAACTCCGGCCGCTTCGCGCGCAGATCCGCCACGAGTCGCGCCGCGTGCTCGTCCCCCGAGTGCTCGCCGGCGACGACGAGCAGGTCCACGCGTCCGCCCGCGGGCTCGTCAAAACGAAAGGGAAGCGCTTCCGCCATATGCCGCCCGGTTAGCGTTTCGCCGCCTTGATCTGTTCCGAGATCTGGATCGCCACCTCGAGGGCGGTCTTGCCGAGCGTAGCGCCGACCTTCGGCTGCTTCAACTCCGCCACGCTCTCCGTGAAGTGCTGCAACTCCAGCTTCAGCGGCTCGTCTTTTTCGATCGGGATCTCGCCGACCGGGATCTCGCTCGCGTCACCGGGCTTCGCGAGGCCGACCTTCACCTTCAATCCGTAGGCGATCACGTCGCTCTTTTTCACGAGGTGGCCCTTCTGATTCATGAAATCGAGGGACAGGTAGGCGTTGTCCTGAAACACGCGGATCTCGCGGTTTTTCTTCAGGCTCATCCGCGAGGCGCTGAGGTTGGCCACGCAGCCGTTCTCGAACTCGATGCGCGCGTTCGCGATGTCCTCGGTCTTCGAGAGCACGCTGATGCCGACGCTGTCGATCTTGCGGATCGGCGACTTCACCAGCGCGAGCACGATACCGATGTCGTGGATCATCAGATCGAGCACCACGCCCACCTCGGTGCCACGCGGCGTGTAGGGCGCGAGGCGCTCGGTCGTGATGTAACCGGGGCGATCGATGTGCTTTTCCAAAAAGCTCATCACCGGGTTGAAGTGCTCGATGTGTCCGACCTGCACGATGCAACCGCTCGCCTGGGCGGCGGCGAGCACGCGCTCGGCCTCCTCGAGGGTCGCGGTGATCGGTTTCTCGATCAGCAGGTGGGTTTTCTTCGCGAGCAGCGGCAAAGCGACCTTTTCATGAAGGTCGGTCGGCACCACGACCGAAACGGCGTCGCAGGCCTCGCCCAGCTCCTCGATGGTGGCGAAACGGCGGCAATTGTGCCGGGCGCAGATTTCCTTCGCCCGCTCGTCGTTGGCCTCGAAGACGCCCATGAACTCGACGTTCGGCAGCGAGGCGTAGATGCGCGCGTGGTGCTGGCCGAGCGAGCCGACGCCGGCCACGCCGCATTTCACCTTGGGCTTGGGGGAGGAGAACAGGTTCATCGTAAATCGGGTCGGGCCTCAGACGGCGTGGAAGCCGCCTTCGCGCAGGAAAAGCCGGCGCGCGCAGCGGGCGGCATGGGCGGTGTTGTGGGTGACGAGCACGAGCGCGCAGCCCTCCTCGCGTCCGAGCGAGAGCAGCAGATCGATGATCGAATCGCCGCTGCCTTCGTCGAGATTGCCCGTGGGTTCGTCGGCGAGGATCAGCCTGGGACGGTTCATCAGGGCGCGCGCGATGGCCACGCGCTGACGCTCGCCGCCGGAAAGCTTCGCGGGCGTGTGGTGCCCGCGCTCGCCCAGCCCCACGCGGCGCAGAAGCTCGCGGGCGCGCTCGCGCTCGGCCGGGCCGACTTTTCCAAGCAGGCGCGCGGCCAGCAGCACGTTGGCCTCGGCGTCGAGCTCGGGCACGAGGTAAAAAGCCTGGAACACGAGTCCGAGCAGATGCCCGCGGCGGACCGGATCCAGGCTCGTTTTCCCCTCCCAGCGCAATTCCCCCGCGTCGGGCGCGTCGAGGCCGGAGAGCAGGTTCAGCAGCGTGGATTTGCCCGATCCCGACTCTCCGCGGATCGACACGCTCTCGCCCGGCGAAACGGCGAGGTCGACGCCGCGCAACACCTCGATGCGACGATCGCCGCTGAGGTAGCTTTTGTGCAGCCCCGCGGCCTGGAGTATGGGGGATTCGTCACTCACTGCGAAGCGCCTCCACCGGTTTGAGTTTCGCGGCGCGCCAGGCGGGCAGCAGGCCCGCGAGGGTGGAAACAATGATCGCGCTCACGATGATCAGCAAAAGATCGCTCGTCGCGAGGTAGGCCGGCAACTGGCTGAATTGATAGAAGCGCTCGAGCGCCTCCTTGCCTCCGATCACGTGGGTGATCGCGGCGACGATGTCGTTGCGAAAATGCACGATGGTGAAGCCGCCCGCGAGCCCGAGCAGCGTGCCGGCGATGCCGATGATGACGCCTTGGTAGCAAAAGCAGGCGGCGATCTGGCGCGGCGTGGAACCGAGCGCGCCGAGGAGGCCGATCTCGCGGGTCTTGCGCACCACCGAGACCATCATGCCGCTCACGATGATGAAGCCCGCGACGACCACGATCACCATCAGGAGCAGGAAGATCATGTTTTTCTCGAGCTGGAGCACGAAGAGAAATTCCTGGTTCGAATCCATCCAGGACCGCGCGACCCCGTCCACGGGCAAGGCGCGGTTGATCTCGCGCGCCACGCGATCCGGATTCGCGCCCGGGCCCAGCTTGACGTTCACCCCATGCACGGAGCGGCCCAGTCCATAGAGCTCCTGCATCGTCCGCAGCGTCACGATGACCACGCTGCTGTCGAGTTGCTGGTGGCCGATCTCGAAGATACCGCAGACCTCGAGCTCGCGCGGCATCATGACCTCGTCGGCCTGGAGCTTCTGCAACTGGAGCGGCGAGTAGACCTGAACCTTGTCGCCCAGCCGCGCGCCGATGTTCGCGGCGAGTTGATAGCTGAGGATCACCCGGTCGTCGTCGAGATCGTCGAAAGACCCGTGGACGACATAACGGCGCAGCGGCACGACCTCGTCCACGTGCGCGATGTCGATGCCTTGAATCGCGGGAAAGGCCGGCTGGCGGTCGCGCTTCAGCATGACCACGCCTTCCGCGAAGGGTGACGCCGCCACCACGCCCGGCACTTTTTTCACCGCGTCGATCACGGCGCGCGGATTTTCCATCAGCCCGGTGGCGCGCACCTGCACCTCTCCCTGGGTGTTCACGATCATGTTCCGGATCTCGCGGCCGAAGCCGCCCATCACGGAGATCGAGACGATCAACAAGCCGACCCCGAGCGCCACACCCAGGATCGAGATGAACGTGAAGAAGGGAAAGCGCCGCCCGCTCGGGAAGAGCTGCTTGAGCGCGAGGTAGAGCGGCCAACTCATGGAGTCTGTTTTTTGGCCACAGAGCTCACAGCGCCCAGACGCAGAGGACACGGAGCCAAACCAGTATCGCTGTTTTCAACTCTGTGCACTCTGTGACAGGGCTCTGTGTGCTCTGTGTCTATGCCTTGATCCTCAGCCCGCCGTGTTGCGCAGCTGCGGGAAGAGGATCACGTCGCGGATGCTCTCGGCGCCGGTGAGCAGGATGCAGAGGCGGTCGATGCCGATGCCCATGCCGCCCGCGGGGGGCATGCCGTGCTCGAGCGCGAGCAGGAAGTCCTGGTCGACTTTCTGCTGCTCCTCGCCGGCCTGCGCCTCGAACATCTGGCGCTGCACGTCGGGATCGTTCTGCTCCGAGTAGGCGGGCGCGATCTCCATGCCGCCGATGATGAGCTCGAACACGTCGATCGTCGTCGGGTCGTCGACGGTGATCTTGGCGAGGGGGCAAAGCTCCTTCGGCAGGTGCGTGACGAAGGTCGGCTGGATGAGCGTCGGCTCGATGAGCTTGCCGAAGATCTCGTTGGTCAGCTCGAACTCCTCCCACTTGGCGTCGGCGAAGAGACCGAGCTTTTGCACGCCGGCGATCTTCTCCTCCTTCGTGCGCGAAAACCACTGGGCGTCGCCGGTCTTCTCGATGATGAGGTCCTTGTAGCGCACCTCGCGCCAGCCGTTCTCGAAGTCGATGAACTCGCCGCTGGCGGCGTGCTTGATGCGCATGCTCGGGCGCGTGACGGCGGTCTCGCCTTCGCCCTCGGTCTCGGTGGGTTTGACCACGTCGCGCACGAGGTGGCGCATCAGATCCTGCACGAGCGTCATCATACCGCGGTAGTCGCTGTAGGCCTGGTAAACCTCGAGCATGGTGAACTCGGGGTTGTGGCGGCGGGAGACGCCCTCGTTGCGGAAATTGCGGCCGATCTCGAACACGCGGTCGTAGCCGGCGACGAGCATGCGCTTGAGGTAAAGCTCGAGCGAGATGCGCAGCACGAAATCGGTGTTGAGCGCGTTGTGGTGCGTCTGGAAGGGACGCGCCGCGGCGCCGCCGGCGACGGCCTGGAGCACGGGCGTCTCGACCTCGAGGAAGCTGCGATCCTCGAGGAAACGACGCACCGCGCTGACGATGCGGGCGCGCGTCATGAGGCGATGTCGGCTCTCTTGGTTGACGATGAGGTCGAGGTAGCGCTGGCGATAAACCTGCTCGGCATCGCTCAGGCCGTGCCACTTTTCGGGCAGCGGGCGGAGGGCCTTCGAGACGAGCGTGAAGGCGTCGACGCGGATGGTGATTTCGCCGGTCTTGGTCTTAAACAACGCGCCGGTGACGCCGATGATGTCGCCGAGGTCGAGCTGCTTCTTGAAGACGAGGTAGCGCTCCTCGCCGAGGACGTCCTTGCGGAAATAGAGCTGAATCGGGCCCTGCTGGTCCTGGATCTTGACGAAGGAGCTGCCGCCTTGGACGCGAAAGGTGATGAGGCGGCCGGCGACCGTGACGGTCGTGGCGTAGTCCTGGCCGTCGACATAGAGGGCCTTCGCATCCTGCGAGAAATGCGTGGTGGCGACGTTGGCGCGGAAGGGGTCGAAACCCGCGGCGCGGAGCTCGGCCAGCTTCTGGCGTCGCACGGCATGTTGGTCGTGGGAAATGTCAGGCACGTTGTCGCTCATGGAAACCGGCCAACGTGAAGCCCCGGCCCGCCTCCGGCAAACGCAAATCCCCGGGCCTCCCCTCGCCTGCTTTCGGGCACTCAGCGCCCCGCGACCACCGCCATCAAATGGCGCAACTCGTCATCGATCTCGGCGGGATTCGCGACCGTTTGCATGACCTCTTCGCGAAGCAGCTCACGGTAACGCTTGCGCAGACGATGGATCGCCACCCGCAAGGCCGGCTCGCTCAAACCGAGCCGGACCGCCACGTCGGCCTGCGGCGTGTCGGCGACGCGCCCGCCGAGGCAGGGCGCCAAGGCTTCGAACCATTCCGCACGCCCGGCCGCGACATGCTCGGACCGCAGGCGCGCCAGCGTCGTCTCCAGCAAGGCCATCGCCCAAACCCGGTCGAAAGCCGCGTCGGGCGCGGGCGTGTGCGCGTCGACGGCAAGCGCGCCCCACCCTTCGCTGTCGAGCTGAACGATCCGGTCCGCCCCTCGCTTCGCCGCCCGCGCATGGTCGCGCAGATCGGAGAGGTGGTGGTTAAACGCGGCGAGCAACCAGGCGCGGAAGCGCAGCTCTCGAGGACGCAACGAGGCGAGCGAGCCCAGTCGGAGAAGCTTGTGGAAAAAGCCCTGCACCGCGTCCTCCGCGTCGGCCGCGGACAGGCCGCGGCGCCGCGCATGCGCCAGCACGGGAGGACGGTAGGCGGCGCAAAGTTCGGCGAGCGCAGCCCGCCCAGATTCGGTCTCCCGATCCGGCACGCCTCCCGCTTTTCCCGCCGCGAGCACCAGCGTCCACCGGGTGGTATCGAAACGCGAATCCATGCGCACGCCCCCGGTCAATTTGCCGCCGGGGCCACCTCCGGCTCGAAATCGCTCTTGATCGCCAGATCCGGCCGCACGCGGCGCAACGCGCGCACGCCCTCCGCAGTCACGCCGGAGACGGAATATATTTTGAGCTCCTCGAGCTTCGCCGAGGTCGACAGCGTGGCGAGACCAGCGTCGGTGATCGCGGTCCCTGAAAGGTCGAGCTTCCGCAAGTCAGGGAAGCCGGTCAGCACGGCGAGCCCGCGATCCGTGAGCAATCGGCACTCGGGCAGATAAAGCTCCCGCAGCCCAACCAGTGGAGCCAAGGCCCGAAGCCCCTCGTCCGACAAGGCGCCCCCGGTGACGCCCAGCGCCTCGAGCGCGGACATCTTTGCGACGAAGGGCATGGCGCGGTCGCTGGCCTGTCCGTCATACATCATGAGCCGACGCGCATCATGGAACGCCGGCAACCACTCCCGGATCTCGTCCGTGGTGTTCTTGTTCAAAGAATCGCCATAGGGATCGTCCCCCTCGTCGTGCCGGGCATAGATGAGATGCACCTTGGTCACGCGCCCATACGAGTCGCGCACCACGCCCCCGCCAAAGTTTTCGACCGCGAGGACGGCCAGCTCGAGCGCGCCGGGGACTTTGACCTCGGTGAGCGGCGTCCGCGCGCCCCGGCTCAAGGCCAGATGGCGAAAAACCACCGGCGCGCCGGTCCGTTTGATCAGGCGAAACTCCCGCACGTTTTGCGCGACCAAGGGCGGCTGCGACGCGGCCTGCCCGAACGTGAAGGTGATCTGGCCGGCGCGCCAACCGCTGACCATTTGTATCGTCCCGGTCGAGGGATGGACCAATCCCTCGCGATCAATCGCCACGACCGACCACTCCACGCCTCCGGCCGATCGGGTAAACTGGTCGAGCGTGAAATCCATCTCGCCGCCAGGACTGGCACCGATCCGGCCATCGATGACTCCCGCGTCTTTCCACGGGCCGAAACCGACGTGGAACGTCGCGTCCAATTCCGTCGCCGATGGATCGGCGTCGAGGTGGCAGATAAACATATCGGAGCGGCCCGGCACCTTGACCGGGTAGAAACGGGTTTGAAGCACATGGCTCTCCGCGGGGAATTTTCCCCGCACCAGCAATTCCACACCCCGGCGGCCCTCGACCGGCGACGGGTATTCGCCGGCGCGAACGAAGGGAGGGATGTCGGACGGGCCTCCATCGGGCGCCCACCAGGCCGCGTCGCTTGCTGCGGGATAACTCCGCACCGCGACGACCTCCAACTCGCCGCCGCCGAGCCGCGCGAGCAGCGGCGCGTCGGCGCGGGCGTCGCTCGTTTTCGCGGAGCCGGAACGCCCGCCGCCGAGACCGGCCGGGGTAACCTGACTCCGGCGAAGCGTCGCGCCCTTTTCGCTCCACGCCTCCATCCACAACCGGCCTTTTTCGTTGAGGGAAAACCCCACGTAGAGCCCCCCCTCCTCGCCCGCCAAGCACTCGATCCGGTAGGAGCCGAGGTAACGATTGTCGGCCACCTGCGCGCCGACGCCCCGATAGACATCGAAACGCAGCACCCGGTCGGTCGACGCTCCCCCCGAAACCCGGAAAAACGGCGGGCCTTCGGAGCCGCCCCTGGGGAAGGGCTGCGCCAGATACATGACCGGATGAAACGAACCATCCGCTTCGGCCCAGCCCACCGCCTCCGCGCGCAAGGGATGCACGGGCACTCCATTCAACGCCTTGTCGGGCGCGACCAGCGGGGGGTATTCGTCGACCAGCCAACGCAGTTTCTCGTAGGGCCGTGAAACCACCTGCTCGCGCCCGGGCCGTGGCGCACCCGCCCTTGCGTCCCGAGAAAGCCAAAACGCCGGCAACAGCACGGCCAGGATGGCTCCGGTCAGGCAGAGCCACAGAAACCACTCGCTTCGCCTCGCTTTCGTTCCGCCTCCATCGTCCGCCACCGCGGGTTGCCCGCCTAGCCTTTTGCGCGCCCAGGCGCGGGCCGATGCATTGAGCAGAACGCCCAGCATCACCACCGGCATGCAGGCCGGACCGGCGACCTTGATAAACGCGCCCACCCACGGCTCGAAAAAAGCCAGCGCCTGCGGATCCTGGCTCGCCGGCGAACTCACGAAAGCCCCCCAGGCGACGCCGCCGCAGGCATACCACCCCAACGCCACCCCGCCGACCGCGACCGGCGCCACCGCGCCTCCGGCGAAGGCCAGGAGCGCCGCGAGCCCGAAGCCGGCGTAGACGCAAAGCCCGAGCGCCAGCCCACCGAACGAGAAGACGCCGAGCGCCAAGGCCCCAAAGGCAAAGACACCCGTGGCCACGCCGCCAAAGGCGACCACGCCACGCGCCCGGTCGCCCACCGCGAAGACACCACGCGCGACTCGCCTGCGACCGGTCGCGGGATCGACGCCGGTGGCGACGTGCAAAAGCGGCCACCCGAAAAGCGTGCGTCGGCTGCGGTAATCGAGATCCCACCGTGATGACGCAGGCACTGGCGTCGTCGCTCCGGCGACCACCGAGGATGGGTCCTGCGCCACCGTCTCCACCTGCGTCTTCAACTCCCTCGCCGCCGCGTAGCGGCGGGCGGGGTCGGTCTCCAACGCGCGAAGCACGATCTCGTCGAGACGCACGTCGAGGCGCACGCGCCGCGAGGGCGGCTGGAGTTGATCCGGCGCGGGCAGCTCGCCCGTGAGCATCTGATAAAACACGACGCCGAGCGCGTAGAGGTCGGCCCGGTGGTCGACCGAGCCGGGCGTGGCGCGCTGTTCGGGCGCCATGTAGGCGGGCGTGCCCATGACCTCGCCCGCGAACGTGATGGTCTCGCCTCGCCGCGCGCCCGCGCCTGAAGAATCGTCCGGCTGAGACGTATCGGTCGCGACGATACGCGCGAGACCGAAGTCGGCGATCTTCACCCGGCCGAGGCGGTCGACGAGGATGTTCTCCGGCTTGATGTCGCGGTGGACGAGACCGCGGTCGTGCGCGTATTGGAGCGCGTCGCAGAGCGGCGGCACGATGGCCAGGGCCTCGCGCGGGGCGAGACGTCCGACGGAGAGGAGCTGGCGGAGATTCACGCCGTCGACGAACTCCATCAGGATGAAATACCGCCCCGCGGCGCCGCGGCCGAATTCGTAGAGCGTGACGATGCCCGGATGGTTGAGCTGGGCCAGAGCGCGGGCCTCGCGGGCGAAACGCTCGGCGAAGCCCGGGTCCACATCGAGACCGGGACGCAGGATCTTGAGCGCCACGATCCGGTCGAGGTCGCGCTGACGCGCCTTGTAAACCGCGCCCATGCCGCCGCGGCCGAGGAGTTCCAGGATCTCGAGATCGGGAAACTCGGGCGCCAACTCGGCGGGCGCGGGCGGAGGCGACGCGTCGTCGGTTTTTCCGGCGGCGCCGGGCGCTTCCGTCGCGAGGCCGGCCGCCAGGAGATCGGCGAGGGAAAGCCCGTGCAGAGGGTCGCGGCACGAGGAATCGGGGGAGCCGGATGGGGGCGGCGGGAAGGAGGTGGAGTCGGCCATACCCATATCGGAGGAAAGCGCGGGCAAACGTTACACGCGAGCCCGGGAAAAGAGCGGCTCGCGGAGCTTCGTCCCGTAAAGGCCCGGCTTCGTCACTATCGGGCGGACCTCCCCGACGGACCGGCTTCGGTGCCGTCACAGCCCGCGGATCCCGCGATCCGACGGGCGACATTCCACCTGATTCAAAATCCAACGCCTACATCCCCCCATGCAACCCATGCCCCGCATCGCTCTGCTCGCCACCCTCGCCTGCGCCGCCTCCGCCGCGGCTTTCGCCGGATCGTCCTCAACCAAAGCCGCCAAGGCCACCCCGCCCGCCAAGCCCGACGCCGCCACCCTCGCCAGCCACCTCGCGGCGGTCTACGCGGCGGAGGCCCCGTATGATCTCAACGTCAACGGCGCGCTCGAGACCTCCGAACAGGAGCAACTCGCCGCCGCGATCACCGACGGCTCCGTCACGCTTCCCGTTCCGCCCAACGCCCCCGCCGACGCGCCGCAGCCGCCGGTCGACGCGATTCTCCCCCATCTGGTGGAGCTGTATGCCGCCGTCGCCCCCTATGACGTGAATGTCGACGGCGCGATCGCCAGCGACGAACTCACCGCGCTGCAAACCGCGATCACCGAGGGCACCCTCAAGCTCACGCCTCCCGGAGGCAAGGGCCCCGGCGGCCCGGGCAAGGACAAAGCAAAGGGCAAGCCCAAGAAGGGCTCGACCGGCTCCTCGTCCTCCACGACGAGCAGCTGAGACCGGCGCTGGAAATTTGGTCGACGCAGGGATCGATCACGGGTGTCGGGGTTGGCTCGTTCACACCCGGCCGGCCGCAGGTAGTCGCGACCGGCCCGATCCTCCCGGCGTCGGACCACAAAAACGCCCCGTCCGGAAATCCGGACGGGGCGCAAACGTTTTTAAAGCCGGGAAATAGGGCGCGGATTCGCTCGCCCCCCGCCCGTTGTCCGCCCGGCGCCGATCAGGCGCGGAGCGTGCCGGCGGCCTGCTCGGCGAGAAAGCTGGCGTAGGTTTTCTCGATGCCCTCGCGCAGGGCGATCTTCGCCTTCCAGCCGAGGCCGGCGAGCTTGGAGACGTCCATGAGCTTGCGAGGCGTGCCGTCGGGCTTGGTGGCGTCCCAGGTGATCACGCCGGGATAGCCGACGACGGAGGCGACGGTCTCGGTGAGTTCCTTGATCGTGACGTCCGTGCCGGTGCCGAGGTTGACCCAGTCGGGCGGGTTATCGAGGCCGAGGATGAAGGCGCAGCCGTCGGCGAGATCGTCGACGTGAAGGAACTCGCGCATCGGCTTGCCCGTGCCCCAGGCGACGACCTCGGGTTTGCCGGCCAGCTTCGCCTCGTGGAAGCGGCGGATGAGCGCCGGGAGCACGTGCGAGTTGGTCGGGTGGTAGTTGTCGCCGGGCCCGTAGAGGTTGGTCGGCATGGCGGAGTGGAACATCACGCCGTATTGCTTGCGGTAATACTGGGCGAGCTTGAGGCCGGCGATCTTGGCGATGGCGTAGGCCTCGTTCGTCGGCTCGAGCGCGCTGGTGAGGAGGCAGCCCTCGGTCATCGGCTGCGGGGCGTGCTTCGGGTAGATGCACGAGCTGCCGAGGAAGAGGAGACGCTTCACGCCGGCGCGCCAGGCGCCGTCGATCGCCGCGGTGGCGATGGCGAGGTTGTCGAGGAGGAACTCGGCCGGAAACGTATTATTCGCGTGGATACCGCCGACCTTGGCGGCGGCGACGATCACGGCGTCGGGCTTTTCCGCCGCGTAGAAGGCGCGGACCGCCGACTGGTCCGCGAGGTCGAGCTCGCGGCGGGTGCGAAGGACGAGGGACACGCCGGGCTGGGCGGAAAAACGGCGCACGAGGGCCGACCCGACCATGCCCTGGTGTCCGGCGATGTGGAGTTTCATGGCGGAAGCAGATAGACTAAAGGGGAGCGCCCACGGACCACACGGAAGACACGGGAAAGGAATTTCCAAACGGGGTGGCCCACGAAACACACGAAATCACACGAAAAGAGAGAGGCAGGGCTTTCGTGTCTTTTCGTGTGTTTCGTGGGCGTTCCCTCCGGGGTGTTTCGTTCGATGTTGTCCGTGGGCGACGGTTCGGATGCCCGAGGCCGATCAGCCGAGACGGGGCAGCTTGGCGATCTGGGCCTCGCGCTCGGCGAGCTTGAGATCGTGCTCGGTCATGATCTTGACGAGATCCTTGAAGCGGACCTTCGGCTCCCAGCCGAGCTGCTTCTTGGCCTTGGCGGGGTCGCCGATGAGGAGCTCGACCTCGGCGGGGCGCTCGTAGCGGGCGTCATACTTCACGTATTTCTCCCAATCGAGGCCGAGGAGCTGGAAGGTTTCCTGGCAGAACTCGCGGACGGTGTGGAGCTCGTTGGTCGCCACGACGTAGTCGTCGGGTTTGTCCTGCTGGAGCATGAGCCACATCATCTCGACGTATTCCTTGGCGTAACCCCAGTCGCGCTTGGCGTCGATGTTGCCGAGGTAGAGCGCGTCCTGGAGACCCATCTTGATGCGGGTCGCGGCGCGGGTGATCTTGCGGGTGACGAAGGTCTCGCCGCGGCGCTCGGACTCGTGGTTGAAGAGGATGCC
>CAYTLL010000078.1:0-13717 GCA_964438755.1 uncultured Akkermansia sp.
TAGCCGACACCGAACTGCTCTCCTCCAACCCGCGTCGCTTCCTCCGCCTCCGCGTGACCTATCCTTGAACTTTACCCCGTTCCCTACGCCTGCTCGTTGATCGTGTTTACGCGCCTCGCCTTCTCCCTGCTTCTCCCCCTAAGCTTGCTCGCCGCCGAGCCCGTCGGCCGGCGCGATCTGCGCGTTCACGATCCGTCCACCCTCGTCCGCGCGGAAGGCGCCTGGTGGCTTTTCGGCACGGGCAACCGCATCCTCACCGCTCGCTCCGACGATCTTCGCACCTGGCGTCGCATGGATCCGGCGCTCGCCGCTCCGCCGCCTTGGGCCGCGGAGGTCGCGCCCGGCAACAAACGCGCACACTTCTGGGCGCCCGATGTCATCCGCGTGGGTGATCGTTGGTTCCTTTACTATTCCGTCTCCGAATTCGGCAAAAACATCTCAGCCATCGGACTCGCCAGCTCCCCCGTCCTCAATCCCTCCGACCCCGCCCATGGCTGGAAAGACGAGGGCGTCGTGATCCGCTCCGGCCGCGGGGATGATTTCAACGCCATCGATCCCTCGCTCCTTCTCGACGCCGACGGCCGTCTCTGGATGTCTTTCGGTTCCTTTTGGAGCGGACTTTTTCTCGTCGAACTCGACCCCGCCACCGGCCGCCGGCTAGACCCCGCCAAGGAGCCGATCCAGCTGGCGTGGTCGGAACAGATCGAGGCGCCGACCCTGTATCGTCGCGGCGATTATTACTACCTGTTCGTCAACGAAGGCCTCTGCTGTCGCGGCAAAGAAAGCACCTACCGCGTGCTCGTCGGCCGCTCGCGCTCCGTGACCGGCCCCTACCTCGACGACAAGGGCCGGGACCTTCGGGAGCGCGGCGGCCGCCTGGTCCTAGGCACGCAGGGTGATTTCATCGGCCCCGGGCACGCGACCGTCGTGAACGACGGCGACAAGCAGTGGCTCGCCGTGCATTTTTACGACGGCTCCCGCAACGGCGCCGCGACCCTGGGCCTCCGCGGTCTCGCCTGGACCGACGACGCCTGGCCCCGCGTCGCAGACTGACACCCCTCTTCCGAAACCCGCCCATCCCCCACCCATGTTCCCCCGTCTTCGCCCCTCCCTCGCCTTGCTCGCCGCGGCCCTCGCGCCGTTCCCGGCCATCGCCCTGCCCCAGGTTGAAAATCTCGGACGCGGCCTCGTCGCCGTCGCCGAAGCCGATGGTCGCGTATTCCTCTCCTGGCGCCTGCTCGCCAACGACCCCGCCGACATAGCCTTCAATATCTACCGCTCCACGACCGTCCCCGCCGGCAAGGCGCCTTTCGACTTCGGCGAATACAAATCCATCCCCGACGTGCTCGCCGGCACCGTCAAACTCAACGCCGCTCCGATTTCCGAGGCCACTTGGTTTGTCGACTCCACTCCGGCGCTTCAGAACAACACCACCTATTTCGTCCGCCCCGTGGTCAAGGGCGTCGAGCAGGCGCAGTCCCGCGCCGCAATTCTCGCGGCGGGCGCCGAGCCCCGCGCCTACCACTCCGTCCCGATGATGAACCCGCCCGGCTACGAGCCCCTCGAGGGCTCCGCCGCGGATCTCGACGGCGACGGCGAATACGAACTGATCGTCATGCAGGCCGGACGCCACCTGGACAACTCCCGCGGCGGCGTCACCGACGCGCCCATCCTCCAGGCCTACAAGCTCGACGGATCCCTCTTGTGGGAGATCCATCTCGGCAAAAACATCCGCGCCGGCGCCCACTACACCCAGTTCATCGCCTACGATTTCGACGGCGACGGCCGTGCCGAGCTCGCCTGCAAGACCGCCGACGGCACCACCGACGCCACCGGCAAGGTCATCGGCGACCCCAAGGCCGACTACGTCAACGACCGCGGCCACATCATCGCCGGCCCCGAGTTCCTCACCGTGTTCAACGGCCTGACCGGCGCCGCCATCGACACCGTTCCCTACGAGCCCGCCCGCCACCCGACCAATCCGCTCACCCCCACCCGCGAGGAGCTCAAGGCGGTCTGGGGCGACGGCAACGGCAACCGCTCCGAACGCTATCTCGGCGGCGTGGCCTACCTGGACGGCAGCCACCCCAGCCTCATCATGGCTCGCGGCTACTACACCCGCACCACCATCGCCGCCTGGGATCTCAAGGACGGCAAGCTCGTCAAACGCTGGCTCTTCGACTCCGCCGCCGGCCCCGAGTCGAACCGCGCCTTCGGCGGCCAGGGCGACCACGCCCTCTCCGTCGCCGACGTGGACGGCGACGGCCGCGACGAGATCGTCTACGGCGCCATGGTCCTCGACGACGACGGCACCGGCCTCTACAGCACCGGCTGGGGTCACGGCGACGCTCTCCACGTATCCGACTTCAACTACCAAAACCCCGGCCTCGAGATCCTCACCATCCAGGAGCGCTTCGACAAGCAGGGCATCTCCCTCCGCGACGCCAAGACGGGCCGGCCGCTCGTGCTCGTGCCTTCCGTGAAGGCCGACGAGGAGGGCGGCGACAAGGGCGAGGGCCCCGGACGCGGCATCGCCCTGAACATCGATCCGCGCACCCCCGGCGCCGAGGTCTGGGGAATCGGCGCCGGTATCACCGACATGTTCGACTCGGAGGGGCATTTCCTCCGCAAGCGCCCCGCCGACCTCCCCGCCAACTTCGCCGTCTGGTGGGACGGCGACCTCCTTCGCGAGCTCCTCGACCAGAACTTCGTCGACAAGTGGAACTGGGAAACCGAGTCGGTCGACCGCCTGCTCACCGCCCACGAGTGCACCTCCAGCAACGGCACCAAGGCCACCCCCTTCCTCTCCGCCGATCTCTGGGGCGACTGGCGCGAAGAAATCGTCTGGCGCACGCGCGACGGCTCCGCCCTCCACATCTACACGAGCACAATCCCCACGAAATATCGCATGGTCACGCTGATGCAGGACCCGCAATACCGCTGCGCGATCGCCTGGCAAAACGTCGCCTACAACCAGCCCCCGCACCCGAGCTTCGCCCTCGACCCGAGCCTCCCGCTCCCCAAGCGCAAGCCAGTCCAGGTGCTCGGCTCGCTCGCCCGCTGATCGCCTTTTCCGCTTTCACCAGTCTCTCGCCGCCGCCTCGTCCGAGGCGGCGGTTTTTGTTTGGACACCGGGAAGTCGATCAGAGTCGCGGAAGAGGAGCCGCGGATCGTGTCTCGTAGAGCCGGTAGGCGAGACGCCGGTTGAGCTGCACCAGATCGAAATGCGGCGTGTCGGCCACGTTGAGAAACCCCCGCAGCGTCGCCTCTCCGTCCGCGCGCCCCGTGAGCGGCTGGTCTCGGAACTGGAAAAAGTGCGCGCCCACCAAGGCCGGGTGGACGAAGGCCTCGCCGAGCCAGCGCTCCATCTCCTGCAGTCGCTCGCCTTGGTCCTGCGTCATCACCTGCCCGCGCCACGGCGTCTGGCCCAGGTCGCTCGTCACGCCAAACTCGCCGACGATGAAGGGCGCGTCCACCGCGCCACGATATTGGTTCAGACGACCCGCGGGCCGCTCGTAGATGTTGTAGCCGATCACGTCGCAGTATTTCGCCGCAACCGCGACCACCGAGCGGTCGATATGCCCGTGAAACCGGCAGCCGAGGTAAAGATTGTTCGGCGCCACGCGCTTCACCGCCGCGCGCACGGTGGAGAAATACTTCTCCGCCATCTTCAGGCCGAAGTCCGCGCAGTCGGATTTAAACGCCTCCGTCTGCGGCTCGGGCGTTTTCCTCTCCGCCAGCAAGGCGTCCCACGACGCATGCTTCACGCCCCAAGCCCGGTTCAGGGCCGAGATCTCGCGGTGCTTCGCCTTCAGGTGCGCGATGAAGGCCTTTTTCGTCCCCGACTCGGGCGCGGCTTTGAGCGCGCCCTGCGCGGCCCGCAACGCCCCGCGCCCCGCCCCCCATGTCAGCTCGTTGTCGACGAAGTAGCCGAGGTTCCACGGATCTCCCGCAGTCATTCCCTTTTGACGGTCCATCGCCTCGTTGACCGAACGTTCGAAGGCGGGGTCGAATACGTCGGGGAAATGATCGAGCCGCAAGGGCGCCGAGCCGACCGCGACCACGTAGGGCGTCTTGCGCTTCAGGTAGACGACGGGATCCGACCAGTTGGCCATCGTATTCATGCCCCAGTTACGCAACCGGGCGTGGAGAGCCTCGGCGGTCGCTTCGCGCCAGCCGGGTCCGTATTTCCGCTCCGCGTTGAGCCCCGAAAAAGAGAAGGAGCGCCATTCCTTGCCGTCCTCGTAATACATGAAGCGCGCGCCCCGACCGCGGCCCCAGTATTTGGCCGCTGGCCCCTCCGGAGAGGGTAGCTCCGCGAACCAGGATTCCTTGCCCGTGACGGGGCTGCCCTCCCCGCCCGCGCTGACCCCGGTGGGGCCGTAGGACCAGAAAAGCGTGCCGTCGGGGGTGACGAGCCACCACTTGCCGTCGACCTTCTCGGTGCGGAAAAAGCCGGTGGCCTTTCGACGCGGCCCGTTTTTCCACCCACCCCACTTGTCCCAGTCGGCAGGGCCGGGATAGGCGGCCATCTCGGCCTCGTCCTTCTTTTTCACCGCCTCGAAATCTGCGTCGGAGTGGATCTTGTCCGGCCAATCGGCGTGCATGTATTGGCCGAACTTGTCCACGAAAGGCAGGAACGGCACCGGACCCGGCGCACCCTCGCCGCGCGCGGTCACCGCCTCGACCACGACACCGGCGCCCGTCTGCGCGCCCTCGTCCGCCTCGAGCCACGCGGACACACGCGCGACCTGCGCGGGATCGAGCGTGTTGTCCCGCACGTTGAGGTTTTTGAAATACATGAAGAAGGGCTTGAAGGGCACGTAACCCGGATCCTCTGGCCGCCGCATCAAACGGAGGCGCAGCTCGCCTTTCTCTCCCGGCGCAAGCACCCGAGCGTTGCGCACATTGTCCGTGACTCCCTTCGCCTCCGGATTCTCGGCGCGAGCCCAGACCGTGACGCGCTCGCGGCCGGTGTTGCGCAAAGTAAAATAGAGCGAGTCGTGGCGCGAAAGATCCCAAGGGCTCCGCCCGGAGGCCGGAGTCAGCGTGAGCGGCGTCTTGCCTCCGACGACGGGGGCGCGTCCCGCTCGCGCATCATCCAGCAGCGAAAGCGGCGCCGGCTCGGCCGCGTGCACGGCAACCAGCGGCCCGCCCAGGGGCGAAAGGGAAAGAAGGACACTCAGCAGGACGAACGACGACGAGGAGGAACGAGGCATGGGGGCGCGAATGGTCGCGCTCACGCATACCCGTCCCGCGATGTTTTGCAGCCCGCGCCGCCCGCTCGCTTGCTTTATCGTCTAACCGACGGCGTAGCCACGCCAAGGAATCCGCCGCGGCGACACCGTCGTGGCCGCGGCGGTCTGGCGTGCTTCACTCCTTGGCCGTCTCAGGCGCCGGGATGAGCATCAAATCGAGACTCTTGCCGCCTGTGAGCAGACCCGATTGCACCAAAATGCGCGTGCCGTCGGGGCTGAAGTTCGGGTGCGTGTGATCGGGCTTCATCACGTGTCCGGTGGAGAGAAGCCGAATCTCGCCGCTGCGGCGATTGATCAGAAAGACCTCGCCGTCGAAATTGTCGCCCAAGGCCCAGCGTCCGTCGGGAGTCGCCTGGCTGTGCCAGAAGCCCTGTCCGCGCGAGGTCTGGCCGATCGGCGTCACCTCGTCCGTGCGGAGATTGATCGCCATGATGCCGGTGGGACGCTTCCGCAGCTCGGGCGTGTGTCCCATGAGATTGAAGACAAGCGTGTCGCGATCGACGACGACCTCGTGCGTCACCCAGTCGTTGTCGGCCTCCTTGAAGACCGGCCGGTTGCCCGTGCCGTCGGCGCGCACGGTCCAGACGCGCTGGGGGGCGTCGCCGCCGGTCTCGTTGCAATACACGATTTCGCCCGGCACCCACGGGTTCACCTGAACGTGGCCCATCAGGAAAGGCGTGCGCAGCACGATGCGGTAGGCGCCGGTCTTCAGATCCACCGCCGCGATGCCACTCGGCACCTGCGGGATAGGCTTGTCCTTCTCGCGCGGCGGGCCGTCCGCGAAGCGCACGCCGAAGTAGGCCGCGCTCTCGTCGGCGTCGATGTCGAAGCCGCCCGCCCCCTTATGTTCGGAGGGAAGCGTGGCGATCTCGCGCTCGTAGGCGGCGCGATCCTTCAGGGCGCCGGCGGCGCTGTCCGCCAGCAAGGCCGCCAGGTCGAGCACGACGAGCCGCTGCGGCCCCTCCGCGGGTTTGCCGCGAAGAAAGAAGAGCCGCATCCCCTGGCGCGAGACATTGAGGGATCCGGTGTCCACATCCGGCCCGTCCGTGAGCTGGACGATGTCGCCCGTGATCTCGTTCACCGCATAGGCCTGGGGAGTCTTGGCGGGATTGCGATCGGATGAGCGGAAGATGATGTGAACCCCGTCCGTGGCCCACTGGGGATGCGTCTGGTAGATCTTCATGTCGTTGCTCGGCCCGTCCGTGAGCGTGACGAGGGAGCGTCCGGTCACGCGGTCGACGATGATCCGCCGCTCCGGCGGCGAGCGACGGCCAAGCTCGGACTCGGCGGCGAAAACCTGGGCGGACACGGCGAGGCAGCAGACCAGCAGGGGAAAACGCATGGCGGTTCGGATAGGACGAGGGGGTAAAACGACGCGATCACGTCGCCGGGGAAGAAGAGCGACCGTGTCGCCCCCTTTCGCCAAGGCGACTCCCGAGCGGTCGAACCGTAAGATCAAGGCGCCGAACTCGCCGCCGGCAGGGGCTCCGCCGCGAAGTCGCGAATCTCGAGTCGCGACCAGACGGTGCGAAAACCGAACCAGCCCGCTCGCAGCGGCTCGGGGTCGAGGTAATCGAACAAGACCTTCCCATCCCGCGACCAAGTCGTGCGTCCCCGCGCGTCGACGGTGATCTCGATCACATAGGCCCGCCCCGCCTCGAGCAGAGCCGCCTTCTCCTTGCGATCATGCTCGGGCAGCAAGGGCCGTGCGCCTTGTCCGTCGTAACGCCGGAAACGCGTGGTGGTGTTCCCGTTTCCACCGCAGCCGACGTAGTAGGTCTTCAGGCCGTCATAAGCCGAAAAACGCCCGTCGCGACCGGTCTTTTCCCTCGCGAAGAAATCCTCCGGCGACCGGGGATCCGTCGCCATCCAGAAACAGTTCAAATCCGAGACCCGACGGTCCTCGCCGCCGGTGACCGTGGCCGTGAAGCGGATTCGCACCGGCGCACGCACCGGCTCCCTCCGCCACACCGTGACGCCGGCCTTGTCGTCGATCACCAGCACGCCGGCTTGCGCGCGCACGGACCCGCCCGGTTGCTGTTCCACGACCCATCCGCGCAAATCCTCGGCGAAGATTTCGCCCGCCCGGGCCGACGTGATCGCGACCGCGGTTCCACAAACCAAGGCCATTGCCCAGCGGGAGATTGCTTTCATACTGTAAGGTTTCTCTACCGATTGCCGGTCCGTCACCTGCGGTCGAGTTTTACCGTCAGATCTCCGTCGCCCCAAAATCATGCATCCCCTCTGCGTTCGCCGGTGGGCCGCCGCCGGCCTTTTGCTTTTGCTCGCCGCCTCGTCCACTCGCGCCGTTCCCCTTCCGCCCCCGCTCGAGCCGCTCCAACGGGGCTTGGTCGCCCTAAAACAGGAAGACGGCCGTGTTTTCATCTCCTGGCGCCTGCTCGGCTCCGACCCCGCCGGCGCCGCGTTCAATCTCTACCGCGTCAACGACACCGGCGCGCCGGTGAAGCTCAACAGCTCCCCGCTCTCCGGGCCGACCTGCTACACCGACGCGGAGCCCGGACGCGGTGCGCTTCGCTACTTCGTTCGCCCCCTCTTCCAAGGCAAAGAATACGACGCCTCGCCCGCGTTCACCTTGGCTGCGGACGCGCCCGCTCGTCCTTGGCTTGAGATTCCCCTGAGCCGGCCCGAAGGCGGCGTCACCCGCCCTTGGGGCAAGTTCACCGAGGGCCAGTCCTACACCTATTCGGCCAACGACGGTTCCGTGGGGGATGTCGACGGCGACGGCGTGCTCGAGTTTTTCGTGAAGTGGGATCCCTCCAATTCCCACGACAACTCCCACGCGGGAGTCACCGGCGACACCTACCTCGACGCCTACCGCATGGACGGCACCCGCCTCTGGCGGATCGACCTGGGTCCCAACATCCGCTCCGGCGCGCACTACACCCAGTTCATCGTCTATGATTTCGATGGCGATGGCCGGGCCGAACTCGCCTGCAAGACCGCCGACGGCACGATCGACGGCGCGGGCAAGGTCATCGGCGACGCGAAGGCCGATCATCGCAATGACAACGGCTACATCCTTCGCGGCCCCGAGTTTCTCACCGTTTTTGACGGCCGCACCGGCGCCGCCATCGACACCGTCCCCTACGATCCGCCCCGGCATCCCGACACCGAAAACCCGAGCGGGGATCAGCTGAAAAAACTCTGGGGCGACGGCTACGGAAATCGCTTCGACCGCTTCCTCGCCGGCGTCGCCTCGCTCGATGGCAAAAGCGCCTCGCTCATCATGGCCCGAGGCTATTACACCCGCGCCACCGTCGCCGCCTGGGATCTCAAAGGCGGCAAGCTGGTCCGACGCTGGTTCTTCGACTCCGCCGCCGGCCCCGAGTCCAACCGCGCCTACTCCGGACAAGGCAACCACCAGCTCTCCATCGCCGACGTCGACAACGACGGCCGCGACGAGATCATCTACGGCGCCATGGTCCTCGATGACGACGGCACCGGTCTCCATTCCACGAAGCTCGGCCATGGCGACGCCTTGCACGTCGGCGATCTCGACCCCAAGCGCCCGGGCTTGGAGATCTTCGACATCCAGGAACCCTTCAGCGACGCCGGCGCGCATTTCCGCGAGGCGGACACCGGCAAGATCCTTTGGAAAAAACCTTCGTTGAAAGCCGGCGAGGACGGAGAAGGCCCCGGACGTGGCAACGCCATGGACATCGATCCTCGCCACCCCGGCGCGGAATGCTGGGTCAAAGGCGGCGGCATCTCCGGTCTTTTTAACGCCAAGGGGGTCTTGATCTCCGAAAGAGCCCCGGGGCCCTGCAACTTCGGCGTCTGGTGGGACGGCGATCCCCAGCGCGAGCTCCTCGACCGCACGTCCATCACCAAATGGAATTGGAAAGATTCCACGGAGACGCGCCTCCTCTCCGCCGTCGGCTGCGCGTCCAACAACGGCACCAAGGCCACGCCCGTTCTATCCGGCGATCTGCTGGGCGACTGGCGCGAGGAGGTCGTCTGGCGCACCGAAGACAGCTCCGCCCTTCGCATCTACATCAGCACGATCCCCACGCCCTATCGCTGCGTCACCCTGCTGCACGATCGGCAATATCGCTTCGCCCTGGCCTGGCAAAACGTCGCCTACAACCAACCGCCCCATCCGAGCTTCGACATGGCCACCAAGCTCAGCACGCCCTCGCGTTGACCGCCGCCGCGCCCCGCACCGCATAGCCCGCGACGGGCGCGCCGAGCGAATCATTGCCCTCACGCCGCGCGTCGACTCTCTGCACTCCTTCTTTCGTCCTCTTTCCTTCCCATGTCCAAGAACTCCTCCCTCACCTCCGGCTCCTTCACCCTTCCGGGCGAAGCCGGCTATGAGAAACTCACGCTCGACCTCGCGAAAAAGTGGGGCGCCGACACCATTCGCGACAGCGACGGCACCCAGCTCTCACCCGAGATCGTCCAGTCCGGCTACGACATCTATTCGACGGTCTGCCTCGTCCGCTCCGTCCAGCCCTGGGCCCGCGAGAACCTCAACAAGCTCCAGCAGAACTTCCTGATGAGCTTCCCGGTCGTGGCGGAAAAATCCTCCGTGTCGATCAAGCTCCTCGACGGCTACTTCACCGAGCAGTTCGTCGTGAACGCCGAGGACGATCCTCAAAAGTGGTGGCAGGTCTTCGACCGCACCACCGGCAAGGAGGTCGCCAAGAAGCAGTGGTCCTTCGACGCCAAGAAGGGCGTCGTGAAGATCACCGGCGCCGAGGCCGGCCACAAATACACCGTGAACTTCCTCGCCTTCCGCATCTGGGAGGAGATCTCGATGTATAACCACATCACCAACAACTGGGGCGACCGCGAGCATCTCGCCGCCGTCGATCCGATGCACCCGGAGACCCAGAAGGTGATCCTCGCCTTTCTCGACAAGTGGCTGAAGGAGCACCCCGACACCTCCGTCGTGCGCTTCACGTCGATGTTCTACAACTTCTCCTGGTTCTGGGGCTCCGACCAGAAGACCCTGCGCGACATCTACTCCGACTGGGCCGACTACGAGATGACCGTCAGCCCCCGCGCGCTCACCCTCTTCGCCAAGAAATACGGCTACAAGCTCACCTCCGAGGACTTCGTCAACGGCGGCCTCTACAACTCCACGCACAACGCCCCCTCGCGCCGCTACCGCGACTACATGGAGTTCATCCACGACTTCGTGATCGAGTTCGGCCGCAAGTGCATCGACCTGACGCACAAGTATTCGAAAAAAGCCTACGTGTTCTACGACGACCACTGGGTCGGCGTGGAGCCCTCCAGCCCGCGCTTCAAGGAGTTCGGCTTCGACGGCCTCATCAAGTGCGTCTTCAACGCCTTCGAGGTCCGCCTCTGCGCCCACTCCAAGGGCGTCGCCACCCACGAGCTCCGTCTCCACCCCTACCTCTTCCCCACCGGCCTCAAGGGCGAGCCCACCTTCAAGGCGGGCGGCAATCCCACCCTCGACGCGAAAAATTTCTGGATCGACGCGCGCCGCGGCATCCTCCGCGCCCCGATCGACCGCATCGGCCTCGGCGGCTACCTCTCGCTCGTCCAGCCCTTCCCCGACTTCCAGGACTACATCGCCGGCCTCGCGAACGAGTTCCGCCTGCTCAAGCAATTCCACGCCGGCGACGCGCCCTACGTCGCCCCCTTCAAGATCGCCATTCTCACCGCCTGGGGCGACCTCCGCGCCTGGGTCTCCTCCGGCCACTTCATCCCCGGCCTCGACTACATCGAGCTCGTCGAGTCCCTCGCCGGCCTCCCGCTCGACGTCGTGTTCATCAGCTTCGACGACCTCCGCAAGAAGGGCGTGCCGAAGGACGTGAAGGTCATCGTCAACTGCGGCCGCGCCGGCTCCTCCTGGAGCGGCGGCGCCGATTGGGACGACGCCGAGATCAACGCCCTCCTCACCCGCTGGGTGCAAAAAGGCGGCGGCCTCGTCGGCATCGGCGAACCCTCGGCCACGCCGAGCAAACCCGGCCAGTTCTTCGCCCTCTCGCACGTGCTCGGCCTCGACCGCGACCGCGGCGAGCGCCTCGCCAACGGCAAATACAAGTTCACCGTCGCCGCCGAGAAGCACTTCATCACCGCCGACCTCGAGAAGGAGCCCGACTTCAACAAGGAGGTCGAGGGCCTCTACGTCTTCGGCGCCGACACGAAAGTCCTCCTCGCCAAGGGCAACTCCCCGCGCCTCGCCACCCACGAGTTCGGCCAGGGCCGCGCCGTGTATCTCTCCGGCCACAAGTTCGACTACCAGAACACCCGCCTAATACACCGCGTGCTCTTCTGGGCCGCGAAGCAGGAGGCCGGATTCACGGTCTGGAACACCTCGAACATCCGCACCGAGTCCGCCTTCTTCGCCAAGCAGAAGAAACTCGTCGTGATCAACAACAGCGGCGAAGCGCAGAAGACCCAGGTCTGGGACGCGAAGGGCAAGGCGATCAGCGTATCCCTCAAGGCGCACGACATCGCCATTCTGGACGTCTAAGCCGCCCCCGGCCGCTTTGGCTTGTTCGGTTTGAAACGCCCCGGTCCGCGGACCGGGGCGTTTTTCGTATCTTCCCGCGCTCGTCCACCCCCGGCGGACTGGAAGCGCCATAGGCGGCGCGAAACAGAAAACCCGCGCATCCCGGGCCCGGTGGAGACGCACAAAAAAGCGCCGCTCCGATTGGAGCGGCGCCTTGAAGATCAGGCCTGCCTGAACAGACCGGCGATTAGGCGCCGAGCTGATAGCGGGTGAAACGACGGACGACCATGTTTTCGCCGGTCTTTGCGATGGTCTCGGTGAGCATCTCCTTGATCGACTTCTCCGGCTGTTTGACGAAGGGCTGGTCGAGGAGGCACACGGTGGCGTAGTATTTCTCCAGCTTGCCCTCGACGATCTTCTGGATCGCCGCGGGGGGCTTGCCGGCCACCTGGGCGGCGGCGATTTCGCGCTCCTTGGCCAGATCGGCCTCGGGCACTTCCTCGCGGCTGACCACGGAGGGATTGGCGGCGGCGACGTGGAGGGCGAGATCGTGGACGAGAGCCTTGAAGTCGTCGTTGCGGGCGACGAAGTCGGTCTCGCAATTGACCTCGATGAGGACGCCGACCTTGCCGCCGGTGTGGATGTAGCTGTAGACGATGCCTTCCTTGGCGACGCGATCGGCGCGCTTGGCGGCGGAGGCCGCTCCCTTCTTGCGAAGGATGGTGATCGCCTCCTCGACGTTACCGTTGGTCTCGACCAAGGCGCGCTTGCAGTCCATCAGACCGGCGCCGGTCTGGGCGCGCAGGTCGTTGACCATGGTGGCGGAGATAGTGGTGCTCATTTGGCTATGCTAAGGTGTAGGTGATCGGTGGATACCCGGGGAGATCAGGCCTTGGGGGCGGCGATCTTCTTGCGGGCGGGCTTCTTGGCGGCGTCCTCGCCCTCGGCGGCGGGGGCGGGCGCGGCGGCGTCGATGCCGGCGGCGGCGGCCACGGCGGCGGAAGCGGCCTTGAGGTCGGCGGCGCCGCGGTTGCCACGGCGGCTGTCGCGCTGGGCGAGACCGGACTGCACGGCGGCGACGATGGTCTCCACGATGATGCGGATGGACTTCACGGCGTCGTCGTTGCCCGGGACCGGGTGCGAGAGCTGGGTGGGATCGGAATTGGTGTCGACGAGGCCGACGCAGGAGATGCCGCAACGCTTGGCCTCGGCGACGGCGATCGCCTCGTGGTTGGCGTCGACGACGAACATGATCGAGGGCAGCTCGGGCATCTCGAGGATGCCGGCGAAGTTCTTGGTCATGCGGACCATCTCGCGCTTGATCGCGGCCTCTTCCTTGGAGGAGAGCTTGGCGAGTTCGCCGTTTTGCTCCTGCTGCTGATACTTCTTAAACTTGGCGATCGACTTCTTGACGGTCGCGAAATTGGTCAGGGTGCCGCCCAGCCAGCGGTCGACGCAGTAGGGCATGCCGGTGGAGTTGGCAGCCTCGCGGACGATCTCGCGAGCCTGCTCCTTGGTGCCGACGAAGAGCACGTTGCCGCCGGAGGCGACCTTGTCCTCGATGAAGGAGTAGGCCTTCTGGAGGAGCTCGTGGGTCTTGCCGAGATCGATGATCGTGATGCCCTGGCGGTGATCGAACACGTAGGGCTTGGAGCGCGGGTTCCAGCGCTTGGTCTGGTGACCGAAGTGAACGCCGGCGTCGAGGAGGTCTTTAGCGGTGACTTGCATGTGATCTATGAATCTTTCGAAACACAGGTCGGCCGATGGGCCGCCTTGCGATCGTAGGATGTTATGGGTTGTGGGTGTTGTGTTTTGTTGTGCTCTTTCCGTGGGGAAAGAGGGTCGAGCACACGTGGCGGCCAAGCGGGGAGCAAGCGTGTTCTCGGATATTTTCGGATTTTTTGGAAAAGGTCGTTGACAGTGCCTTTTCAAACTACACGGTCCCGCTCCTCACTTGTTGCAGGGTGGAGCAGCCTGGTAGCTCGTCAGGCTCATAACCTGAAGGTCG
>CAYTLL010000079.1:0-12814 GCA_964438755.1 uncultured Akkermansia sp.
TTTGCGGCTAAAAATCTGCGGCTTGAGGCTTGGCGGCGGACAAGCGGCGCAGGCTTGGGCGAGCGGGGCGCTTCCCGGTGACCGGGTGCACGCCGGACCGGCCGCGGCGTCAGGATGACACGTCGCGGCTCTTGCGAGCCGACGCGCCTCGCGTTTTGGCCAGGCGCAACACGAGGACGAAAGCCGCCGCGGCGACAAGGAGCGGCACGACGTGATAGGGGCTGCTCAGGTGGTGCACGACCTCGCCGGTGAAATCCCAGGTCAAATCGTGGCCGCCGTCGTGGCCGGGGTGGGCATGGGCGAGGGCGGGAAACAGCGCGGCGGACGCGACGACGATACGGCGAAAAAGGGCGGGGGGGCGCATGGTGTGAGGGCTAGCGGCAAGCAGGTCGCGCGCCACCCGGAAATCGGCCGATCTTTCAACCTGTCGCATCCTGCGACAGCCCCGGCTCGCGCCGCGCGCGCTTCCTGCTTAGATCGATTTCGTTCATCGCCGATCCGCGACGCGTTGGTCCGCGTTTGCGTGAGGTGCTGGGCACGCATCCCGCCTTCTTTTCCCATGTCCGCCGCCCTCAGCCTGGATCTTTCCTCCCTCGCCGCCGCCTATGCGGCCGGGGCCACGCCCGTGCAGATCGTGCGCGAGGTCTACGCCCGCATCGCCGCCCGCGGCGACGATCATGCGTGGATCAGCCTTTTCCCGGAGGAAACGGTTTTGGCCGAGGCGGCCGCGCTGGAGCGTCGCCGCGCTTCGGGCGAGTCCTTGCCGCTCTTCGGCGTTCCCTTCGCGGTGAAGGACAACCTCGACGCGGCCGGACTGCCCACGACCGCGGCGTGCCCGGCCTTTTCCTACAAACCCGACGCCGACGCCGAGGTCGTGCGCCGGCTGCGCGCCGCCGGGGCTTTGGTGATCGGGAAAACCAACCTCGATCAATTCGCGACGGGCCTGGTCGGCGTGCGTTCACCCTATGGCGCGCCGAGCAGCGTGTTCGACGACGACTACATCTCGGGCGGCTCCAGCTCGGGCAGCGCCGTCGCCGTCGCCGCGGGGATCGTCTCCTTCGCGCTCGGCACCGACACCGCGGGCTCGGGGCGCGTGCCGGCCGCGTTCAACAACCTCGTCGGCTGGAAGCCCACCAAGGGCCTGCTCAGCACGCGCGGCCTCGTGCCCGCCTGCCGCTCGCTCGATTGCGTGAGCGTCTTCGCGCTCACCTGCGCCGACGCGGCGGCGGTCGCCGCGGTGGTCGCCGCCTACGACGAGGCCGATCCCTATTCGCGTCCCGCGCCTCCCGGCGCGCGCGGCGAGTTTCCGGCGACTTTTCGTTTCGGTGTGCCGCGCGCCGGGCAGCTCGAGTTTTTCGGCGACGGCGAGGCCGCGCGGCTCTACGCCGAATCGGTGGAGCGCCTGCGCACGCTCGGCGGAGCGTCGGTCGAGATCGATTTCGCGCCGTTTTCGGAGACGGCGGCGCTGCTGTATTCCGGCCCCTGGGTGGCGGAGCGGCTCGCCGCGATCACGCCTTTCGCGGAACAGCATCCGGAGGCGCTTCATCCGGTGACGGCCGCGATCATCGGCGGCGCGAAACGCTTCAACGCCGTCGATACCTTCCGCGCGTTTTACCGGCTGGAGGAACTGCGCCGCGCCGCGTCCGCGGTCTGGGCGGGGATCGACGTCCTGCTCCTGCCGACCACGCCGACGATCTACACGCACGCCGATCTCGCGAAGGAGCCGGTGCTGCTCAACACCCGCCTCGGCACCTACACCAACTTCGTCAACCTGCTCGACCTCTCCGCCCTCGCCGTGCCGGCCGGCTTTCGCGCCGACGGCCTGCCCCTCGGCGTGACCCTGATGGCCCCCGCCTTCGCGGACGCGGCGCTGCTCGCGCTCGGCGCCCGCCTGCACGCGCGGCTCGGCGGGATGCTCGGCGGCACCGACACGCCGCTCGACGTGGTTCCCGGCGCGGGTCTCCACGGTCTTCGGACGCGAGGCCATCCCGGCTCCTCCGCCGGCACCGTCCTCCTCGCGGTGGTCGGAGCGCACCTGAGCGGGCAGCCGCTCAACGGCCAGCTCACCTCGCGCGGGGCGAGCCTGCAATTCACCACCCGGACGGCCGCCGACTACCGGCTCTACGCGCTTGCCAACACCACCCCGCCCAAGCCCGGCCTCGTGCGCTCGCCGGGCTTGGAGGGAAGGGGCATCGAGGTCGAGGTCTGGCGTCTGGGCATGCACGCCTTCGGCGAGTTCACCGCCGAGGTGCCGCCGCCGCTCGCGATCGGAAACGTGGTCCTCGCCGACGGGATGGTCGTGAAGGGTTTTGTCTGCGAACCCGCCGCCTTGGACCTGGACGCGCGCGAGATCACGGACTTCGGCGGCTGGCGCGCCTACCGCGCGGCGCTGGCGTCCGGAGCCGCGACGGCGGGCTGAACTTCGGCACGCCGGGATCGCTTGTTCCCGAGTCTGTCGCAATTCGCGACAGGCTGGCAGGCAAGTTGCTTATGCGGCGGCTCCAGCCCCCATGACCGCTTCGTCCCGCACGCCCTTCGCCGAGTCCCGCCGCGCCGGTTCCGCCCCGCCTTTCTCCGCGGAGGAGATCGAGGCCGCGGCCAAGCAGGACGCCCTCGAGCGCATGGAGGATCTGCGCTCCTCGCTGCTTCGCACTTTGGAGATTTTGCACGCCGCCCAGGCGCTTTTCGAGGTGAAGCCCGGCGCGACACGCGCGGAGTTTTCGCACTTTGTCGGCCGGGCGCTGGAGCGGCTGCCGGAGTTGCACGCCATCGAGTGGATCCCCCGCGTGCCGGCGGCCGGGCGGGGGGAATGGGAAAACGCCGCGCGCGCCGAGGGGCTGGACGATTTCTGTTTTCGCGAGCGCGACGCCGCGGGCGGGCTGGCGCCGGCCGGCGAGCGCGAGGAGTATTGGCCGGTTGCCTACGTCGAGCCCTTGGCCGCGAACCGTCCGGTGCTCGGTTTCGACTTTCGCACCGATCCGGCGAGGCGTGAGGCGCTCGAACGCGCCGCCGCGAGCGGCCTGCCCGTGGCCACCTCTCCGCTTCCGCTCGCGCAATTGGGGGAGCGGCGGCTGGGGTTTCTGGTCGTGATGGCCGCGCGCGCTCCGGGCGCGGAGGCCACCGCGCCGGTGCCGGGCTGGGTGCTGGCGGTGTTCCGCATCCAAAGCTTCGTGGAGCGCGTGTTCGCTCCGCTGATCGCACGCGGCCTGCGCGTGGAGATCCGCGACCTCCAGGACGAGACCACGCCGCCCTTCGTCGCGGGCGAGGCTCCGCGGTCCGACGCCCCGCCGGCCTGGCTCTACGAACGCGACATGCCGATCGCCGGGCGCGTCTGGCGTTTCACCTTCACGCCGGGTCCGAGATTTCGCTTCGCCGATCCGGATTGGCTCCGGCGCGCGGCGGAGATCTTGCAACGCACCAACGAGACGCTCGAGCGGCGTGTCGCGGAGCGCACCGCCGAGCTCGCCGCCCGCGGCGCCGCGCTCGAGCAGGCGAACGCCGAGCTCCGCGCCGAGGCCGCGCGCCGCGAGGCGGCCGAGTCCGCGCTCGCCCGCGCCGACGCCCAGCTCTCGCTCCTCACCGAGGCGGAGGCGCGACAATGGGCGATGGCCGGGCTGGTGGGTCGCAGCGCGCGTTTCGGGCAGATGTTGCGCGAAGTGCGCGCGGTGCAAGGAGCGGCTCGCACCACCGTGCTCCTCACCGGCGAAAGCGGGACGGGCAAGGAGCTCGTCGCGCGGGCCATCCACTATGGCGGCGCGCAGGCGAGCGCGCCCTTCGTGCGGGTCGACTGCGCGGCCCTGCCGGCGGATCAGGCCGAGGCGCTGCTTTTCGGGCAGGCGCGCGGGGGCGGCTCCGGCCCGGGCGGAACGGCGGAGCGCCGCGGATATTGCGAACTCGCCGAGGGCGGCACCTTGTTTTTCGACGAGGTGGGCGACCTCCCGCTCGCGCTTCAGGCGCGTCTGCTGCGCGTGCTCGAGGACGGCGCCTATCTGCCGCTCGGCGCCCACGCGCCGCGCACGATGAACGCCCGCGTCATCGCCGCCACGCACGCCGACTTGCCCGCGCTCATCGCGGCCGGACGCTTTCGGCAGGATCTCTATTACCGGCTGATGCACTACCACATCGCGGTGCCGGCCCTGCGCGAACGGCTCGAGGACGTGCCCGCGCTCGCCCAGCATTTCGTGCGCATGCTCTCGGCCGAGCTGAAGCGCGTCGCCCCGCGCCTGCGTCCGGAGGCCTTGCAACGCCTGCTCGCGCACGGCTACCCGGGCAACATCCGCGAACTCAAAAACACCCTCGAACGCGCCATCATCTACGCCGGGCGCGACGAACTCGGCGCCGAGCACATCGTGTTCGCCCCCGGCGTCGGCGCCTCGGCGGGCGCCACGGCCGAGATCGCGACTCCGACGGGCGGCCTTGGCGGGGCGGGGGAGCTCGGGCGCAAATTTTTGTCGGATCTGCCGCTCAAGCTCTCCGAGGCCGAGGACATCCTGATCGCGCGCGCCCTCGCCGTCGCGGAGGGAAACATGTCGCACGCCGCCCGCCTGCTCGGCATCAACCGCGCCAGCCTTTATCGCTGGCAAGACCGGCGCGCCGCCGTCGCGGGGTAAGGCTCGAAGCGGCGGATCGGCGCCTCGTGGCGGTGCTTACTTTACTTTTTAACCCAACTCACTAAGGATTCGGCCAACATGAGTAGCTCGTCCGCCGCCACCACCGCCGACCTTTCCCTGTTGAACGCCGAGGAGCGGATCCGCTGGGCGGCCGCCGAGTTCGGGGACAAGTTGATCCTCACCACCAGCTTCGGGATCCAGTCCGCCGTCATGCTGCACCTCGCCTCGCGGGTCGTGCCGGAGATCCCGGTCGTGTTTATCGACACCGGTTATCTTTTCCCCGAGACCTATCGCTTCGCCCATGAGCTGACCAAGAAGCTCAAGTTGAACCTCAAGACCTACCTCCCGCGCCGCAGCCCCGCGCAGCAGGAGGCGCTCGAAGGCAAGCGTTGGGAGCAGGGGCTCGACGGGCTCAAGGCCTACAATTTCGAAAACAAGGTCGAGCCGATGGACCGCGCCGTGCGCGAGCTCGGCGCCACCGCCTGGCTGGCCGGTCTACGCCGTTCGCAGGCCAGCACCCGCGAGTCGTTGGGCTTTGTGCAGGTGCAAAACCGCATCACGAAGATCCATCCGATCCTCGATTGGGACAACCGCACCGTGCATCGCTATCTCACGGAAAACGACCTGCCGTATCATCCGCTCTGGGACAACGGCTACGTTTCCGTCGGCGACTGGCACAGCAGCGCCCCGCTTCAGCCCGGCATGACCGAGGAGCAGACGCGTTTCGGCGGCCTCAAGCGCGAGTGCGGCCTGCACGAGGTCAGCGGCCGCGGCGACTTCTCGATCTGAGGTCGACGGCGGCGTTCCGGCGGGCGATTCGGCCCCTTCCGCCGCTCCGGCGAAAAAGTTAAGCTCGCGTAAAGATGCCTGCCTTTCGGGCGGCGCTTTGTTTGCGTGCGGCGATGGACAAGCCCGCCGTCGCCCGCTCCGAGCCCCTCTCCTCCGGAAACGCGTCCCCCGCGTCCGGACGCGTGGCGATCCTGATGATCGACGACGACCGCAAGCTCTGCCGGCTCGTCTCCGACTACCTCACGCCGCTCGGCTTCGACGTCACGCCGGAGCACGACGGCGCCGCCGGCGCCCTGCGCGCGGTCGAGCCCGGCGCCGCCTGGCAAGCCGTCATCCTCGACGTCATGCTCCCGGGCCTCGACGGCTTCGAAATCCTCCGCCGCATCCGCCGTGTGAGCGAGATCCCGGTCCTCATGCTCACCGCGCGCGGCGACGAGACCGACCGCATCGTCGGCCTCGAGGTCGGCGCCGACGATTATCTGCCCAAGACCTTTTCCTCGCGCGAGCTGCTCGCCCGCCTCCGCGCCGTGCTCCGCCGCGCCCCGCGGGCCGGCGCCGGATCCGAGACGACCCACGCGGCGCCGCCGCTTCTCGAGATCGTGGTCGGGCCCTTGCGCGTCCGCCCCGAGGCGCGCCTCGCGCTGCTGGGCGACCAGCCGCTCGCGCTGACTCCGGTGGAGTTCGATCTCCTCGCCACGCTCGCCAAGGCGCAGGGACGCGTGCGCAGCCGCGAGGCGCTGCTCGACGAGATTCGCGACCGGCACTACGACGTCTTCGACCGCTCGATCGACGTCCATATCTCCGCCTTGCGCCGCAAGCTCGGCGACGACGCGCGCCAGCCGCGCTTCATCCGCACCCTTCGTTCCGCCGGCTACATGCTGGTCGATCCCGCTTCGCCCCTCGGCTGATCCGCCCCGCGCCCGTCATGCGTTTCCCCCTCACGCTCAAAGTCTCGGCCTGGCTGCTCCTGAACCTCCTCTTGCTCGCCGGCCTCGGCGGCGCCTGGTTGCTGAGTTCGGGTGGCGGCTTCACCTGGAACGCCCTCGTGGCCGGTCCGCTCGGGCGCAACGCCCAGGGCTTCGCCGAGGTGGCCTTCGCGGACATGCGCAATCTGCCGCGCCGCGCTTGGAGCGAAAACCTCGCCCGGCTCGGCGGCGAGCAAGGCGTGCGGATCGCGGTGTTCGGCGAGGATCTGCGCCTGCTCGCCGGCGACGTGGGCGACTTGCCCGAACCCTTTCGCGAGCGCCTGTTGAGCCAACGTCGGCCGCCGCCCGCGCCCGCGGGGCCCGACGGTCCGGGGCCCGCGCCGCTCCCGCCCGCGCCGCGCGATACCCGCCAGCTCGTGCGCGCGGGAGATCCCGCGGAGTTCTGGTTCGGCGTCCACCTCGGCGCGCCCGGCCGGCCCCGCGAGGTGTTTGTCATCCGCATCCCCGGGCTCTGGCGGCTGATCGATTTTCTCGACCTCGACATCGGCCTCGGCCTCGCCGGCGCCGCCATCGCCGGGTCCATCCTGCTCTGGCTGCCTTTCGTGAGGGCCCACTCGCGCGCGCTGCGTCGCCTCGACCTGGCCACCGAGGCCATCGCCGCCGGACGCTTCGACACCCGCGTGCCGGAGAAAGGTCGCGACGAACTGGCCGCGCTCGGCGCCTCGATCAATCGCATGAGCGGGCGTCTGGAGCGCCTGGTCGACGGGCAAAAACGGTTCCTCGGCGACATCGCCCACGAGCTCGGTTCACCGCTCGGGCGCATGCAGATGGGCGTCGGCATCCTCGAGGAGCGCGCCCCGACGGAGCTTCAGGCTTCGGTGGCGGACGTGTGCGAGGAGGTCGCGCATATGTCGGATCTGGTGGCGGAGCTGCTCGCCTTCACCCGTGCCGGACTCCTGCCCCGCGACGCGGCGCGCGTGCGCGTGGAACTGGTCCCGCTCGTGGCCCGCGTGCTCGCCCGCGAGGCGGCGGACGACGCGGTCGCCGTCGAGGTGCCGGCGGAACTCGCCGTGATGGCGGACTCGGATTTGCTCGCCCGGGCCGTGGGCAACCTGGTGCGCAACGCGATCCGCCACGCCGGCCGCGACGGCGGCATCGCGGTCCGCGCGCGGCGCGAAGGCGACACGGTCGAGCTCGCGGTCGAGGACGCCGGTCCGGGCGTGCCGCCCGAGGCGCTGGCCCGTCTCGGCGAACCCTTTTTCCGGCCGGAGTCGGCGCGGGCCCGCGAGACCGGCGGCGCCGGGCTCGGGCTCGCGATCGTGCGCGCCGGCGTCGAGGCCTGCGGTGGCGCGGTGCGCTTTGAAAACCGCGAGCCGCGCGGGTTGCGCGTGACGCTGAGGCTGGCCGCGGCGCCGCTTAAGGATTGATCGGCCGCCCGACGCGGAGCACTCCGGAGCGCGTGACTACCGAGTGGAAACGCCTGCTGGACTTCGCCGCCTCCGGCGCGAGGCGCCCCTTCGCGTTGGCGACCCTGGTGGGGCGGCAGGGGTCGAGTTACCGCTTGCCGGGCGCGCGTTTGTTGATCGACGCCGAGGGCCGCCATGCCGGTTGCTTGAGCGGCGGTTGTCTCGAGGAAGGCATCGCGCAGGTGGGCCTCCGCGTCTTGCGAACCGGAGCGGGCGAGCGCCTGCATCTCGACACCCGGCCGCACTTCGGTTGCCCCGGGCAGCTGGATATTTTTATCGAGCCGCTGGCGGATGCGGTGCTCGGCGAGATCGGGCGCGCCCTGGCGGCGCGCGAACGCGTCTGGCTGTCGACCCGCTTTGGCGTTTCCCAGGACGGCGAATCGCCCGGCACGCGCGTCGGGCGCGAGCGCTCCGACGCGGAGACGGAGACGACGTGGATCGAGGAGCTGGGCCTTCAACCGCGGCTGATCGTGGCCAGCGCGACCAGCGACGCCGACGCGCTTTGTGAACTGGCCGTGTGGATGGGATGGGACGTCCGGCGCGTGGTTCACTCCGCGGAGGCGAGGGGCGAGGTCGCGGTTCCGGCCGGGGCGCGCGTGGAGCTCGTTGCGCCGGAGAAACTGGCGGAGACGATCCCGCCGGATGAGCGGACGGCCTGCGTGATCATGACGCATCACCTCGGGCGCGACCTCGCGTATCTCCGAAACGCCTTGGCCGCGGCCTATCCGTATGTGGGCCTGCTCGGTTCGCGTCGGCGCCGCGAGACTTTGCTCGGCGAACTCGGCGACAGCGGCCTGTTGGAGGACGCGTCGGTGGCGGAGCGGTTGCGTGCGCCGGTGGGACTCGATCTCGGCGCGGAGGAGCCGCGCGGCATCGCCCTGGCGATCGTGGCGGAGATCCAAGCCGCATGGGGAAAAGGGGAGGGGCGCCCGCTGCGCGAGCGGTTGGGGCCGCTTCATCTGCGGACGACGGGCGACGTCGCTCCCGCGCGGTGAACACGATGGACTGCGCCGCGATCATCCTCGCCGCCGGCGCGGCGCGTCGTTGGGGCGGCGGGCCGAAGGCCTTGGCGCCTTGGCGGGGGCGCCCGCTGATCGAGCACGCGTGCGCGACGGCGCGGGCGGCGGGCTGCGCACCACTGTATCGCGTGCTCGGCGCCCACCGCGCCGAGATCGAGGCGGGCAGCGCCGCGGACGACGTGACGACGCTTTTCAATCCGGACTGGGAGCAGGGGCTCGGCGGAAGCCTGGCCTGCGCGGCGCGTGCCCTGTTGGCGGACCCCGCGGCGCAGGCCTGCGCGGGGGTGATCATCCTTCTTTGCGACCAGCCTCTGGTGGGCGCCGACTTGCTGCGCTCGCTCCGGGTGGAGGGCGCGCGCGACGGACGCGGAATCGTGTTCTCCGACCACGGCGAAGGCGTGCTCGGGCCGCCGGCCTTTTTCGCGCGATCGTATTGGACGGAGCTGGCCGCGCTGCGTGGCGACGAAGGCGCGCGGCGTGTGGCTCGCGCGCATCCCGGGGCGGTCGCGAGCGTGCCGGCGCCGGCGGCGAGGTGGGACCTCGACACGCGCGAGGATTACGCGCGGCTTTTGCGCAACCTCGGAGACGACGCGGCGTCTTGAAAGTTCGCGCGTCCGGGACAGGCTGGACGCGCTTCGCCTCCCCCCGCCGCCCATGCCCCTCTCCCTTACCGTCAACGGCACCGCGTATCCGCTTCCCACTGATCTCGATCCGAGCACGCCCTTGCTCTGGGTCTTGCGCGACACCCTCGGCTTGGTCGGCACCAAATACGGGTGCGGCCAAGGCCTTTGCGGCGCCTGCACGGTGCACGTGAACGGCCAGCCGACCCGCTCCTGCGTGCTGCCGGTGGTGGCCGTCACGGCGGCGAAGATCACGACCATCGAGGGTCTGGACCCGGCCGGGGCGCATCCGGTGCAGAAGGCGTGGAACGAGCTCGACGTGCCGCAGTGCGGCTACTGCCAGGCCGGCCAGATCATGAGCGCGGCGGCGCTGCTCGCGAACAACCCCGCGCCGGACGACGCGGCGATCGACGCGGCGATGGCGGGCAACCTTTGCCGTTGCGGCACCTACACGCGCATTCGCGAGGGCATCAAGCGCGCCGCCGCGCTGGCGACGACCGGGAAGGAGGCCGCCAAATGAAAAACGCCGACTCCGCCCTTCCGGGCCGCCGCCGCTTTCTGAAACTGTCCGCTCTCGCCGGCGCCGGTCTCGTGCTCGGCTCCTACCTGCGGTTCACGGGCGACGCCTTCGCGGTCGAGCTGCGCGGCGGCGCCGAAGCCCCGCCGGAAGGCGCGCAACTGGGCGCCTTCGTGCGCATCGCCCCGGACGGGCGCGTGTTCATCGCCGCCCACGTGCCGGAGATCGGCCAGGGCGTGCGCACCTCGCTGCCGATGATCGTGGCGGACGAGCTCGAGGTCGACTGGCGGAGCGTGACGGTCCAGCCCGTGCCGCTGGATCCGGCCTTCCGCGGGCAATTCGCGGGCGGCAGCAGCACCACGCCGAGCAATTTCACGCCGCTTCGCCGCGCCGGCGCCGCCGCGCGCGTCATGTTGATCGAAGCCGCGGCGCGCACCTGGGGCGTTCCCGCGCAGGAGTGTCGCGCCGAAGCCGGCGCGGTGGTCCATGCCGCGAGCGGACGCCGCGCGGCCTACGCCGAATTGGTCGCGCTCGCCGCGACGCTGCCCGTGCCCTCCGCGGATTCGATTCCGCTGAAGGACCCGAAGAACTACACGATCATCGGCCGCCGCATCGGGGGCGTCGACAATCCGGCGATCGTCACCGGCCGTCCGCTTTTCGGCATCGATCAGACCCTGCCGGGAATGCTTCACGCCGTCTACGTCAAGAGCCCGGTCTTCGGTGGCAAGGTCGCCTCGGTCGATTTGGAGACGGCGAAAAAGCTGCCCGGGGTGGTCGACGCCTTCGTGATCGAGGGCACGCGCAACCTCAACGGACTCATGCCCGGCGTCGCCATCGTGGCGAAGTCCACCTGGGCGGCCTTTCAGGCGCGCCGCGAATTGAAGGTGACCTGGGACGAGGGCGCGCGCGCGACGGACAGTTGGGAGGGTTTTCTCCGCCAGGCGCGCGAAGCGCTCGCCGCGCCGGGGCAGCAGACGCCGCGCAACGACGGCGACGTCGCGCAGGCCTTCGCCGGCGCCGGGGTCAAGACGGTCGAGGCGGAGTATGTGTATCCGTTTATCGGACACACGAACCTCGAGCCGCAGAACTGCACCGCCTGGTTTCGCGACGGCGCACTCGAGCTCTGGGCGCCGAGCCAGAACCCCGGCTCCGGCCAGAAGTTGATCGCCGACACGCTCGGCCTTTCGCCGGACAAGATCCGGGTCAACATCACCCGCGTCGGCGGCGGCTTCGGCCGGCGTCTCGAGAGCGATTTCATGGTCGAGGCCGCGGCGATCGCGCTGAAGGTCGCCGCGCCGGTGAAGCTCACCTGGTCGCGCGAGGACGACATGCGCCATGACCATTACCGGCCCGGCGGCGCGCACCGGCTGCGCGGCGCGGTGGACGCCCAGGGGGCGCTCCTCGCCTGGCATGGTCACTTCGCCACCTTTGGCAACGCGCCCGGTCGCGCCGGCAGCGGCGCGGGCATCAGCGGCAACGAGTTTCCCGCCCACTACCTCGCCCACTATCGGCAGGAGATGAGCGTGTTGGTCTGCGGCATCCCGATGGGCTACTGGCGCGCGCCCGGCAGCTGCACGCTCGCCTGGGTGACCCAGTGCTTCTTCGACGAGCTCGCGCACGCGGCCGGCGCCGATCCCTATCGGTTCCGGCTCAAGCTGCTGGAGAACCCGCTTCAGCCGCGTCCGCCCCGCGGCGGTTTTGATCCGGGGCGCATGCGCGGCGTGCTGGTCGACGCCGCCGAACGCGCCGGCTGGGACGGCCCGGCGCTGCCGCGCGGGCGCGGGCGGGGCATCGCGTTCTATTTCAGCCACCGCGGCTACTTCGCGATCGTGGCCGAGGTGACGGTGACGCCGGCGGGCGAGCTCACGGTGGATCGGGTGGTTGCGAGCGGCGACGTCGGCTCGCCGATCATCAACCCGAGCGGCGCGGAGAACCAGGTGGAGGGCTCCATCGTCGACGGCTTGAGCGCCGCCTGGGTGCAGGCCGACGATCTGAAGGACGGCCGCGTCGTCGCGGGCAACTTCGACGCGCATCCGATCCTGCGCATGCCGGCCGCCCCGAGGAAGATCGACATCCGCTTGATCCAGACGGACAACGCCCCGACCGGACTCGGCGAACCGGCCCTGCCGCCGCTGGCGCCGGCGGTGTGCAACGCGATCTTCGCCGCCACGGGCAAACGCATCCGCGTCCTGCCCATCGCGCAGACGGATTTGAGCTGGAGCTGAAGCGGACCTAATTCCCAGGGCCGCCGTCGACGTGGGGTGAGATTAAGCGCGCCGGCGGCGGAGGGTGGCCAGGCCGAGGCCGAGCAAGCCGGCGAAAGTGGCGAAGGAGGCGGGCTCGGGGATGGCGATGAAGCGGATGGTCAAATCGTCGATGGCGAGGGCGTGGTCGTTGCGGCTGAGGTCGTCCGAGACGTTCCAGCGCAGCCAGATCTCCTGGCCGGGGGCGAGCGAGATGCCCAGGACGGAGCCGCTGACCGCCACCTGGTTTTCGGGCAAGTTGCCGTTAAGAAGGGCCGAGGTGGTGTCGGTGTGGTTGGGGGACGAGTAGCCCAAGGTGGGAACATTGGTCCAGCTCGTGCCGATGTAACTGCCGGTCCCGGCAGGGTAGATTTCGTAATTGAAGAGGAGGTTATCGATGAATTGGGGCGTATTCGCACCGCGGCGCCACTGTTCGCCGGTGTAGCTAAGATCGAAGCCGGTGATTGTCATGCCTGTGGTGTTGACGAAGCAGATCGCCCACGTGTCTCCCCCACCGCTACCCAAAGCGCGATCAATGGCGCTAGTATTACCGTAGCTGCCGACTCCGCCTGTTGCGTTTATCGCATAAAACGACCCGGACGCATGCCATCCCGGCAACGTGAC
>CAYTLL010000080.1:0-12267 GCA_964438755.1 uncultured Akkermansia sp.
GTCTCCCGCGAGGAGGCGGTCGAGATCATCAAGTCCCGCGGCCAGGAGCGCTACAAGCTCGGCCGTCTCGCCGACATCCCCGAGGGCGAGGCCATCTCGTTCTACGAGAACGGCGAGTTCATGGACCTCTGCGCCGGCACCCACGTCCGCTACACCAAGCAGGTCAAGGCCTTCAAACTCCTCACCATCGCCGGCGCCTACCACCGCGGCGACGAGAAGAACAAGCAGCTCCAACGCATCTACGGCACCGCCTTCGCCTCGAAGGACGAGCTCGCCCAATACCTCGAGCGCATGGAGCAGGCCAAGCTCCGCGACCACCGCAAGCTCGGCAAAGACCTGCAACTGTTCCACATCGACGAGGACGTCGGCCAGGGCCTCATCCTCTGGACCCCGAAGGGCGCCATCCTCCGCCAGGAGCTGCAAAACTTCATCTCCGAGGAGCTCCGCAAACAGGGCTACTCGCAGGTCTTCACGCCCCACATCGGCAAGCTCGCGCTCTACAAGACCTCCGGCCACTTCCCCTACTACAAGGACGCCCAGTTTCCCGCCATCATCGAGCCCGACCAGCTCGCCCAGATCAGCTCCGAAGGCTGCGGCTGCGCCGAGATGACCGCCCGCCTCGAGGCCGTCTCCGCGTCCTTCGCCGCCGGCATCAACGAGCGCGCCGGCAAGACCGTGATCGGCGAAGACCGTATCAAGGATCCGACTACGCTGCTCGACGGCTTCCTCCTGAAGCCGATGAACTGCCCGCACCACATCAAGATCTTCGCCTCGCAGCCGCACTCGTATCGCGACCTGCCCGTGCGCCTCGCCGAGTTCGGCACCGTCTACCGCTGCGAGCAGTCCGGCGAACTCAACGGAATGACCCGCGTCCGCGGCTTCACCCAGGACGACGCCCACATCTTCTGCACCGAGGACCAGGTCGCCCAGGAAGTCCTCGGCTGCCTCAGCCTCGTGAAAACCGTGCTCACCACCCTCGGCATGGCCGACTACCGCGTGCGCGTCGGTCTCCGCGATCCGGATGGCAACAAGTTCACCGGTGATCCCGCCAAGTGGGACATCGCCGAAAACGCCTGCCGCCAGGCCGCCGCCACCCTCGGCGTTCCCTTCACCGAGGAGCCCGGCGAAGCCGCCTTCTACGGCCCCAAGATCGACTTCGTCATCAAGGACGTCATCGGCCGCGAGTGGCAGCTCGGCACCGTGCAGGTCGACTACGTCCTGCCCGTGCGCTTCGACCTCCACTACATCGGCGCCGACGGCCAGAAGCACCGCCCGGTCATGGTCCACCGCGCCCCCTTCGGCTCGATGGAGCGTTTCTGCGGCGTGCTCATCGAGCACTTCGCCGGCGACTTCCCCGTCTGGCTGGCCCCCGAGCAGGTCCGCATCGCCCCGATCTCCGACAAGGTCGCCGACTACGCGAAGGCGATCTACGACCAGCTCCGCGAGGCCGGCGTGCGTGTCGCGCTCGACGGCGACGCCGACAAGGTCGGCGCCAAGCTCCGCCGCGCCGAGCTCGCCAAGATCCCCTACATGCTCGTCGTCGGCCAAAAAGAAGCCGAGGTGCAGGCCGTCTCCGTCCGCTCCCGCGCCAAGGGCGACGAGGGCGTCCTGCCCTTCGCCGACTTCCTCGCCCGCGTGAAGTCCGAGATCGCCGCCCGCGCCCTCCCGGTCAAAGCCGAGAAGAAGCCCGACGCGCCCAAGGCTTCCTAACCCTCCCGGAGGGCGGCGCGCCGTCGCCACCGCATCCTCGCCCCACGCCCCGGCCTTCAAGCCGGGGCGTTTTCTTTTCCCCTCATCCCATGGACTACGGCGACGCGTCGCCGCCTTCGACGAGCCGACATGTCGGCTCGCCCCCAAACTGCCCCCTCGCCTCGGTCACAGCTCCACCTCGAGCAACGCGCTCGCCGCCGAGCTCGGATCCGCCCGCTCCGCCAACGAGGCCGCCAGCGCCGCCGCCGTCCGCGTCACCTTGCCGGAAAAAACCGTCCGGCCGTTCGCCACCACCGTCACCGGCCGGTCCAGATCGAGCAGCGAGTCCGACAAGCGCATCACCAGCCGCTTATAATCCCGCGTCGCGAGCGTGATCTGTTGCCCCACGACCTCCGCGCGCACCAGCGCCCCGCGAGTCGGCGCCGGCTCGCCCGCCCCCTCCGGCAACGCCAGCCAATAGAACCGCCGCCCCGCCCGGTGCCCCTGCTCCCACACCACCCGCTTCGGCCAGGGATCCCGCGTCCGCTCCGCCATCCACGGCAACGCCGCCGCGTCCTCGCGATCCATCCAGTGACCTTTGCCCGCCACGATCCGCACAAAGTGGGGATATCCCCGGCCGCCGTTCCCATCCTCGCGATCCAACCGTTCCAGCCGATCCAACCTCTCGCGCCACTCGCGCGCGACCGCGTTGCGTCCGTAGCCGCCGTCCCGCTCGCCCACGAACAACGCGAAGGGCAGGTTCCGCAAACCCAGCGGCGACGCGTCGTTCGGATGCCCCGCCATCATCGCCGCCGCCGCGAAGCGATCCGCCATTCGCGGCGCGAGCTGATACACGCCGTCGCCGCCCGCCGAGTAGCCGAGCAGATACACGCGATTCGGATTCACCCCGCGCAGCGCGACATAGTCCTCGATCAGCCGATCAAACAAGGGATCGATGTGCGGTTCGTGCCACAGGTTCCAGGTGTTGGTCGGCGCCCGCGGCGCGACGTAGATCCCCTCGTCCAACCGGTATAGCCGGCTCTGGTTTTCCCACTGACCGTCGTTCAACTCCGCCGGCGCTTTGCCTCCGCCGTGCATCGAGATCCAAAGGCTGCGCCCGCCCGGCGGTTCCCGGCCGAAGACCGTCTCCTTCAACGTCAACACCCGCCCCTCCGCCCGGATCTCCCGCGCCGCCAACTCCGTCGTCCGCTCCGCCTGGAGTTGCGCGCGCCGCTCGCTCCACAGCCTGGCCAGCGTCGGCTCGACTTGCGCCCGTGCCAAACCCGCCGACGCCGGCGACGTCGCACCCGCCGCACGCACGCAAAAGATCCCGATTCCCAAAAGAAAAAGCCGGCGCCACATCCGTGAAACCTGCCCCGATCCAGGCCCGCAGGCAAACTTCGACCCGCCCCGCTTCCCTGACCCGCTTTCTTCACGACGGCGTCGCTCATTTTCTGCCCTCGGATGACCCGCTCAGGCTTGTATCGGCGCCGCCACCGCCCAGCTTTTCGCCCTTCATGTCGGCCCGCACGCCCACATCCTCGCCCGCCCCCGTCGATCCCGCGCCGTCCGCCGACGCGAGCGCACTCGACGCCGCCCTCGCCGAGGATCACGCCACGCTGGCCGCCTGGCAGGAGGAACTGGCCGCCCGCCGCGAGGAACGCACCAAACTCCAGGCCCGCCACCGCGACCGCCTCGAGGACGCCCTCGACCATCTCGATTCCGTCCGGAAAAACACCAGCGAACGCGAGGCCGACATCGCCGCCATCGGCGACGCCTCCGCGTCCGATTCCGATCCCTCTTCCGGTCCTCCGGCCTCCGGTTCTCCGTCCGCCGTCCCCCCGGCCGCCCCGCCGGTCGAGCCCTTCACCGCCGACGATGTCGCCGGCTACCGTCTCCCCACGCTCGACCACCTCCGCGCCCCGAGCGCCGCCGAGCAGGAGCTCGTCCCCGCGGACGAGATCGAGGCCAACAAAAAACTCCTCCAAACCACGCTCGATAGCTTCGCCGTAGACGCCTTCGTCTACGACTCGATCGTCGGTCCGCGCGTCACCCAGTTCCGCGTGAAGCCCGGCTTCGGCGTCCGCGTCGAGTCCATCGCCGGCCTCGAAAAAAACCTCGCGCTCGCCCTTTCCGCCAACGCCGTCCGCATCCAGGCCCCCATCCCCGGCGAGAGCTTCGTCGGCGTCGAGATCCCCAACCGCCGCTCCGTCCCGCTCGCCCTCCGCGGCGCCTTCGAATCGTCCGCCTGGTCCGACACCAAAGCCGACCTCCCCATCGTCCTCGGCGTCGATATCACCGGCAAACAGGTCATCTGCGATCTCGCCAAGGCCCCACACGCGCTCATCGCCGGCGCCACGGGCTCCGGTAAATCCGTATGCATCAGCAACGTCATCCTCTCGCTGCTGTATCGGTTCCGCCCCGACGAGCTCGAGCTCGTCCTCATCGATCCGAAGATCGTCGAGTTCGCCATCTACCGCGATCTCCCGCACCTCATCCACCCCGTCGTCACCGACCCCAAGCAGGCCGTCCAGGCCCTCAAGTGGCTCGTGCGCGAGATGGAGCGCCGCTACCAGGTCCTCTCCGAGAAAAACGTCCGCAACCTCGCCGGCTACAACGCCAAGGCCGCCGCCGAGGGTTCCGCGAAGATGCCGTTCATCGTCCTCATCATCGACGAGCTCGCCGACCTCATGATGACCGCCTCCAACGAGGTCGAGACGCCCATCGCCCGCCTCGCCCAGATGGCGCGCGCCGTCGGCATCCACGTCATCCTCGCCACCCAGCGCCCCTCGGTGAACGTCATCACCGGCGTCATCAAGGCCAACTTCCCCACGCGCATCGCCTTCCAGGTCTCCTCGCAGATCGACTCGCGCACCATCCTCGACGGCAAGGGCGCCGAGGCGCTCCAGGGTCGCGGCGACATGCTCTACTGCCCGCCCGGCCTCGGACGCCTCCAACGCCTGCAAGCCCCCTTCGTCGACGACGCCGAGGTCGAGCAGATCGTCGCCTCGCTCAAGTCCCAGCTCGCCCCGCGCTACCGCGTCGAGCTCCGCGCCGAGGACGCCCCCGGCGGAGGCGAAGACATCCTCGGCGACTCAGAGACACACGCCGGCCTCGACCCGCTCATGAAGCAGGCGCTCGAGGTCCTCGCCGCCAACGGCCGCGCCAGCACGAGCTACCTGCAACGCCGCCTGCGCATCGGCTACAACCGCGCCGCCAGCCTGATCGACGAGATGGAAAAACGCCGCTTCATCGGCCCCCAGGTCGGCAACAACCCCCGCGAGATCTACGTCCAGCCGGGCGATCTCCACCTCGATTAAAGCACCCATCCATTTAGCCGCGAAAGAACGCAAAGAGCCCAAAAAATCGTCCTGCCTTTCTTTGCGTTCCCTGCGTTCTTTCGCGGCCAATCCTCCGTTCCCCGCTTTTCCCATAACAACCCATTCGCGCCCCTAGGCGATCTCCGTCCCTTTAGCGTCTTTTAGCGTCCTTTAGCGGTTTAAAAATGTCCGCCGTCGAAACCCACACGCCCGACTCCCTCCTCGCCCGCATCCGGCGCGACGGCGTGCGACGCACCGCGCAGGCGCTGCGCAAGCCCCCGCTCCCTTCGCCGCTTCTCCAGGCCCTCGCCGATCTCCCGCCAGAGGACGCCCCCGAGGCCCGCCTCTTCGTCGCCGCCTACCCGCTCGCGCCGAGCCACCTGCTGGAAAGCCTCGCCGCGCGCCACCCCGAGCCCGCCCTCCTCGCCCACCTCGCGACCAATCCGCGCACGCCGCCGCATCTCCTGATCGAGCTCGCCGCCCACCCCGCCGACGAGGTCCGAGCCCAGGCCGCGCAACACCCGCAACTTCCCGCCCGCGAACTCCTCGCCCTCGCCGAGGACGCCGCGCCCGCCGTCCGCCGTTCCCTCGCGACCAACTCCTCGCTCCGTCTCCCTCAGCAGGCCCGCCTCGCCACCGACACCGAGCCCTCCGTCCGCGCCGCCCTCGCCGGCCAGTCCGCCCTCGCCGCGCCCGCCGTCCTCGTGCTCGCCATCGACGACAGCGCCGTCGTCCGCCTCCACGCCGTCGCCTCCGCGCCGGCCGACGACGAAACCGTCACCGGCTGGGCCGCCACCGACGAGGAGGACGTGCAACTCGCCCTCCTTCGCCGCCGCCAGCTCCCCGAGGCCGCCGAGCGCCTGCTCCTTCAATCCTCGCACGCCTCCGTCCGCCGCGCCGCCCGCGAAGCCATCGAGCCTGACGAGATCGACCTGCTCCACTTCGCCGCCACCGGCGACATGGAGGAGCGCCGCTGGGTCGCCGCCCGCCGCCGCCTGCCCCGTCCGCTTCAACGCCTTCTCGCCCAGGACAAGGACGCCCCCGTGCGCGGCGCGCTCGCCGCCAACCCCGATCTCGACCCCGCCATCGCCGCCTACTTCGTCGACCTCGCCGACGAGGCCGCCTGCCTTTCCCTCGCCTCCAACCCGTCCGTCTCCGAAGACCTGATACAAGGCGTCGCCGCCACCCGCCGCCCCGCCGTCCTCGCCGCCCTCGCCTACCGCGCGACGCTTGAGCCGGAGCTCGCCGCGCTCCTCGTCGCGCGCAGCCCTGTTTTCCGCCGCCACTGGGCCGTGCAGGGACGCCCGGTCCAAGGCCTCGACCCCGAGACCGCCCGCACCCTCGTGGCCGACCGCCTGCCCGGCGTGCGCGCCCTCGGCGTCGCCGGCCACGCCTGGCGCCGCGCCGACCTCTACGACTTCTTCCGCGATCCCGTCGCCCGCGTCAGACTCGCGGCCGTCCGCCACCCGAACGCCGCCGACGAGCTCCTCGCCGACGCCCTCGCCGATCCCGCCGAGGAGGTCGTCGCCGGCGCCCGCGAAGCCCGGACCGCCCGCGCCGAGGCCCGTCGCGCCGAAGAGCTTCGCGCCGCCGAGGTCGCCCGACGCCACGCGTCCGCCGCGCCCGTCAAGTCGCGCGCCCAGCCCGAGGCCGTGTCCGTCTCCTTCGCCCGCCCCTCGACTCCGTCCTTCGCCACGCCCGCGGCCGACCAGGGCCTCCTCGGCAAATTGAAACGCCTTTTCCGCTAGGCTCGGCCCGCGCTCGCCCTTCGCCTCCCGCTCCCTTTCCCTCCGCCCCTCTTCCCGTCTCCTTTCCGACATGGCCAAGAAACCCAACCTCACCGCCCTCACCTTCCGCGACCTCGTGCTCGGCTCCGACGCCGACACGCTGCGCCAGGCGCTCGAGGCCCGCGTGCGCATCGACGAGCTCATCGCCGAGCGCCAGGCCGCCTACGAGCGCATCGCCGCCCTCGAGACCCAGGTCGAGGACGTCATCGGCGAACCCGGCGTCTTCCCCTTCCCCGCCCCGCCGCTCCCCGTCGCCGGTCTCGACCCCAAGGCCGAAACCGTGCAACGCCTCGCCGCCGGCGGCGCCGCCACCGCCCCCAAACGCGGCGCCGGCCGCCCCGCCTCGCCCGCCCCCGAGCCCGCGGGCGACGAAGACTCATCGGACGACTCCGACGACGACGCCCCGGCCGAATAAGCCCGCCTCGCCCGCCGCCCTCCCGCGTGCAGCTCGACCGGCAGATCCGCGTCAACGAACTCCTCCTCCAGCGCGAGGAGCTCTTCCTGCGTATCCACGCGGCGGAGACCGAGATCACGCGCCTGCTCCGCGGCCCCTACCCGTTTACCAAGCTCGCCCTTCCCTCCGATCGCCGATCCAAGCGCAAATCCGGCGCCGCCGCTCCCGCTTCCGTTTCTGAATTCTTCGCCTCGGCCGCCCCGCCCCCCGCTCCCCTCGCGGCCGAAAAGAATCCGTCCGCCGCCGACACGCTCCGCCGCCTCGCCGACGGCGAGGCCGCCTACCGCGTCACCTACCTCCAGTTCAACCGCGAGGTCGTCGAGACGCACTCCGACTTCGCCGCCCTCGCCACGCTCCTCGCCTCGCAAACCGCCCACCTGCGCGTGCGCAAGATCGAGACGCTCGACGGCGCCGGCGCGCCTCGCACCGTCCTCTTCGAGTCCACGCCGGACGCCTGACGACCGCGCCCAGGCGCGGCTTGCCCACCCCGGCCCTTCCCACGGAGAATCCGCCCCTTATGTCAAAGGAGCCCCTCCGCGCCGCCGTGCTCGCCGCCCTCGAGGCCGAACTCGCCCGCCAGACCCACGCCGCGCTCGACGCCCGCGACGAGTCGATCAGCGAGGAAAGCCGCGCCGAAAACAAATACGACACCCACGCCCAGGAGGCCGCCTACCTCGCCGAAGGCCAGGCCCGCCTCGCCACCGAGCTCGCCGCCGCCCTCGCCGCCTGGCGCGCCCTCCAGTTTCCCGCCTCCGGCCACGATCGCGCCCAGCTCGGCAGCCTCGTCACCCTCGCCCAAGGCAAACGCCAGGATCTCCTCCTCCTCGGCCCCACCAGCGGCGGCCTCGTCGTCCCCGCGCCCGACGACCCCGCGCGCGAGATCACCGTTGTCACCCCCTCCTCCCCCATCGGCCGCGCCCTCCTCGGCCGCGCCGTCGGCGACCTCCTCCCTCCCCCGCGCAAAGGCGCCCCCGCCCCGCGCCTCGCCGGCCTGGCCTGACCCGGCCCCCCGGCCAATGTTCGTAATACGAACATTGCGCCCGATTTGAAGTTTCGCGCCGCGCGGGCCTTTTGCCGCATGCGCCGCTGCTTCATCGCCCTCGTCTCCGCCCTCGCGCTCGCCGGCTGCGCCTCCGCGCCGCGCCCGACCACCGTCGCCCGGGTCGACCTCGATCGTTACCTGGGACGCTGGTTCGTGATCAGCCACGTGCCCTACTTTCTCGAGCGCGGCAAAGTCGCCTCGTCCGACTTCTACGCGCGTCGCCCCGACGGGCGCCTGGTCAACAATTTCACCTTCCGCGAAGGCTCCGTCGACGGCCCCGAGAAGACTTGGGAAGGCGTCGCCTGGGTGACCGACACCGAGACCAACGCCACCTGGAAGGTCCGCTTCCTCTGGCCCTTCTCGGTCACCTACAAGATCTACGCCCTCGACCCGGGTTACCGCTGGGCCGCCGTCGGCACCGAGGACGCCGGTCTGCTCTGGCTCCTCGCCCGCGATCGCCAGCTCGCCCCCGCCGACCACGACCGCGCCCTCGCCGAGCTCCGCGCCAAAGGCATCGACGTCTCGCGCCTCGTCTCCGTCCCGCAGCCGGCGGAATAGACGGAGTAGAGATTCTGCTGCCCTTCACCCAAACGACCGTGTGAGATGCGCCGCTTCACGTCCCGCCCGATGCTCCGCCGCCGCCTCGCCCTCCTCCTCTCCGCCTTCGCGCTCCTCGTCGCGCTCCCCGCCTGCGCGCCCAAATCCGATCCCGCCGCGGAAAACTTCGGGCCCGTCCTCGCCTCCCTTCCGACCGAACTGACGACCGCGCTCGATCACTTCCGCGCCGAGGGTCCCAAAGGCTGGGCCTTCACCCAAAGCACCTCCGGCGGCGGCAAGGAGCGCGTCGAACGCTTCGATCCGCGCCAGCGCGGCTCCGCCCGCTGGACCCTGATTTCCGAGAAGGGCGCCGCGCCCACCGAGGCCGAGCAACAGCGCTACCGCGACACGCGCCCGAGCTACGACTCCGCCTCCAACCTCGCCTCCCAGTTCGACCGCGCCCGCGCCGCGCTCGTTTCCCAGGACGACAAGTCCTCCACCTACGAATTCGCCCTCAAACCCGCCTCCGAGACCGACACCGCCGCCGCCCACATGCGCGCACGCGTGACGCTCGACCAGCCCACCGGAGCGATCGTGCGCGTGGAGTTGTTCAACTTCCGCCCCTTCAAGCCCGCCAGCAGCCTCACCATCACCGAGGCCCGCACCACCCTCGTCTACGCCCCGCCCGCCGGCGCCCTCCCCGCCCTCCCCCTCGAATCGACCATGACCGTGCGCGGAAAACGGTTCTGGGTCCGCGACTTCGAGCAGACCGTGACCAGCAAGTTCAGCGACCACGAGGACGCCTCGCGGAAGCCCCAGTCCTGACGACACGGGGTCCTGTCCCTCCCGCCCGGCCGCGTCCACGTTCGCTCGAAACACGACGCCGGCCGCACGGACCGCCCCGCCTCCGCTCACTCCTCGTCCGCGTAGAGCGCCTCGTAGGCGCGCACGGTCTCGCCCCAGCCGAAGTCGCGACGCATGCCGCGCAGCTGGATCTCGACCAGCTTTTTCACGTTTCGATGCAGGCGCAGCGCCCGCTCCAGGCCGGACAACAAACCTTCCGGCGTCACCGGAACCTGGATACCGGTGCCGTGCTTCGGATCCTCGTCGAAATCGACCACCGTGTCGGCCAGCCCGCCCACCCGCGTCACGATCGGGATCGTGCCGTAGATCTGGGAATACATCTGGCTCAGGCCGCAGGGTTCGAAGCGCGAAGGCATGAGGAAAAAGTCGCTGCCCGCGGTCACGAGGTGGCTCATCGTCTCGTCGAGCTTGGTGCAAAGCGCGACGCGCTTCGGCATCGCCTGGGCCAGCTCGCGCAAGCCCTTCTCCAACTCCGGCTCGCCGCGCCCGAGCACGATCAGACGCGCGTCCTCCCGCTTGAAAAACTCGCGGTTGGCCAGCACCAGATCCACGCCCTTCTGCGCCGTGAGACGGCACACCATGCCGAAGACCGGCCCGCTGAAATCGGGGTTGAACCCATGCCGCCGCAGCAGCTCCTCGCGGCAGGTCCACTTGCCCTTCAGCTTGTCGATCGTGTAGGTCGACGGCAGCAACTCGTCCTTGGCCGGGTTCCAGATCGTCTTGTCGACGCCGTTGAGCAGTCCGCGCAGATCGTCCGCGCGCGCCGCCACCACGCCCTCGAGCCCGCAGCCGAACTCCGGCGTCTGGATCTCCTGCGCGTAGGTCGGGCTCACCGTCGTCACGCGATCCGAGAAGAGGATGCCGGCCTTCATCATGCTCATCTGCCCGTAGAACTCGACGCCATCGATGCCCATTAGCTCCTCGGGCAGGTTCGTGCGGTAGAAGGACCGCATCGGAAACACGCCCTGGAAGGCCAGATTGTGGATCGTGAACACCGTGCGCATCGCGAGGATGTCGCCGTGGCGCTGCTCCGCGTGACGCAGGAGCAGGGGCAGCAGGCCCGTCTGCCAGTCGTGGCAATGCACCGCGTCCGCGTTCATGCGCAGCAGACGCATCGTCTCGACCACGCCCTTGCAGAAGAAAATGAAGCGATGGTGGTTGTCCTCGAAGTCCCGCTCGCCCGTGCCGTAGGGGTTGCGACGGTCGAAGAACTCGTCACGACAAACCAAATACACCGTCAGCCCCTCGCGCGGCGAAAAGGCCCGGATCTCGCCGCTCATGAAGACGTCGCCCATCTCGATCTTCGGCCGCAGCAAGGTCTCCGCCTCGGCCGCGTCCGGATGCTCCACCACGCCGCGGTAGCCGGGGAGGAAAACCGAGATCTCGTGCCCCCGCCCGGCCAGCGCGCCCGCCAACGAGGCCACCGCGTCGGCCAGACCGCCGGTTTTGACGTAAGGGAAGAGTTCGCTCGCCGCATGGACGACTTTCATAAGTCGCCACGTTTGCGTTTCGGACGGGGCAGACCAACCCCAAAAATACGGCGTCCACGCCCCGGGAACCTCTCCCGGCGAAGTCTTAACCTCGCCTTAACAATTTTCCCGGCGCCCCCACACACGCGCTTTACCCGGGTCTGGTTTACTCACGCCACGGTTCGAGGCCCCGCCGGCACCTCCCAGCCGCCCCGCCAAGACGGCGATGCGCGACGAGGCCAAAGAACCAGGCAAGTCCCCCACGCCGATGAACTCGAAACTCCTGCTCGCCCTCGCCTTCGCCACCCCCGCCCTCTGGGCCGCCTCCGCTTCCAAATCCGCGTCCGGCTCCGCCTCCGGCCAGACCCCGCCGCCTCCTCCGCCGCCGGATTCGCTGGTGCTCGCACTCGACACCGATGACGACCGCCTGATCTCCGCCGCCGAGATCGCCGCCGCCCCCGTCAGCCTGCTCGACCTCGATCTCAACGACGACGGCCGGCTCACCCCCGACGAGCTGATCATCACCCCGCCGCCCCCGCCCGCCCCTTCGTCGACGGGCGCCGCCACCAAGCCCGCCAACGCCACAAAGGCTCCGTCCGGATCCGCCTCCACCGGGGCCAAGAAACCCAGCCCTCCGCCCCCGCCCCTGATGGTCGCGCTCGACGCCGACAAGGACGGCTCCCTCTCCGCCGAGGAAATCGCCGCCGCCCCCGCCGCGATCGCCACGCTCGACAAGAACGCCGACGGCCAGCTCACGCCCAAGGAATTCGCCCCGCCGCCTCCCAAGCCCGCCGCCAAGCCGACCGGCGCCAAGCCCTCCGGCTCCGGCAAAACCGGCGCGAGCGGCGTCTGATCCGGCCGCGCTCCCGATCAAAACATCCCCGCGAACCACGCGAGGCCCCGCCCGGGCCTCGCGTTTTCTTTTTTCGGTTTCCCGGCTCATTCGAGAGAAGCCCAAACTTTCTGCTTCCGTTCGGCCGTTCCGACCCTACGGTCTGCCGTCCTGCAACCGGAGAGGTGGCAGAGTGGTCGATCGCGCCGCACTCGAAATGCGGTTTAGCTGAAAGGCTAACGTGGGTTCGAATCCCACCCTCTCCGCCAGTTT
>CAYTLL010000081.1:0-10419 GCA_964438755.1 uncultured Akkermansia sp.
AGCTCCTTCGAGGTGTCGTTGATCAGCCCGGTGTATTGCTTGAAGGTCTTGTAGTCGCCGGTGCGAACCGACTTCTGCAGAGCGTGGATCGATTCCGGGTTGAAGAGGTGGTATTCGCCGTCGGAGCGATACTTGAACTGGCCGCCGGCGGGGAGGGCGTGGTCGTTGACCTTGCGCTCGGCGAAGGCGGCGCGGTGGCGCATGAGCACCTCCTGGGCGATGACGTCGAGGCCGATGCCGCCGACGCGCGAGGGGGTCCAGGTGAAGTAGTGGTCGATGACGTCCTGGCGGAGGCCGACGGCCTCGAAGACCTGGGCGCCGCGGTAGGACTGGATGGCGGAGATGCCCATCTTGGACATCACCTTCACCACGCCCTTGGCGAGGGCCTTCACGAGGTTCTTGCAAGCGGTCTTGTGGTCGACGTTGGGCAGGAGTCCGTCGTGGATCAACTCGTCGATGGTCTCGAAGGCGAGGTAGGGGTTCACCGCGCTGACGCCGTAGCCGATGAGCGTGGCGACGTGGTGGACCTGGCGGGCCTCGCCGGTCTCGAGCACGAGCGAGACCTGGGTGCGAAGGCCTTCGCGGATGAGGTAGTGGTGCAGGCCGGCGACGGCGAGGAGCGCGGGGATGGGCGCGTGGTCCTTGGTGACGCCGCGGTCGGAGAGGATGAGGACGTTGACCTCGTTTTCCTCGATGGCGCGGCGGGCGAGGACGCAGAGCTCCTCCATGGCCTTGGCGAGACCCTTCTCGCCGCGGGAGACGCGGAAGAGGATGGGCAGCGTCTCGACCTTGAGGCCGGGGAGCTGCATGCGGCGGATCTTGGCGAACTCCTCGTTGGTGAGGACGGGCCAGTCCAGCTCGAGGCGACGGCAGGCGGTGGCGCCGGGCTGGAGGAGGTTGCCCTCGGAGCCGAGGCGGGTCTCGGCGGAGGTGATGATCTCCTCGCGGATACAGTCGATGGGCGGGTTGGTGACCTGCGCGAAGAGCTGCTTGAAATAATCGTAGAGAAGGCGGGGCTTGTTCGAGAGGACGGCGAGGGGCGTGTCGTTGCCCATCGAGCCGACGCCCTCGACGCCGTCGCGGGCCATCGGGGTGAGGATGGCGCGCTCGTCCTCGTGGGTGTAGCCGAAGGCGAGCTGGCGCTGCTGGAGCGTGTCGCGGTCGGGCACGGGGAGGTCGGGCGCGGCGGGCAGGTCCTCGACGTGGACGAGGTGCTGGTTCAACCAATCGCGGTAGGGGAACTCGGCGGCGAGCTGGCGCTTGATCTCCTCGTCGGGGACGATGCGGCCCTGCTTCGTATCCACCAGGAACATACGGCCGGGCTGGAGACGGCCCTTCTCGACGATCTCGGAGGCGGGGAACTCGAGCACGCCGGCCTCGGAGGCGAGGACGACGAGGCCGTCCTTGGTCACGTAGTAGCGGGCGGGGCGGAGGCCGTTGCGGTCGAGGACGGCGCCGATCGAGTGGCCGTCGGTGAAGGTCATGGCCGCGGGGCCGTCCCACGGCTCCATGAGGCACGCGTGGTATTGGTAAAACGCGCGCCGGGTGTCGTCCATGGTCTCGTGGTTGGACCAGGGCTCGGGGATCATCATCATGACCGCGTGCGGCAGGGAGCGGCCGGCGAGGTGGAGGAGCTCGAGCGTGTTGTCGAACATCGCCGAGTCGGAGCCGTTGGGGTTGATGATCGGGAGGATCTTCGAGATGTCGTCGCCGAAGGCGTCGGAGACGAAGTGCGCCTGGCGGGCGTGCATCCAGTTGATGTTGCCGCGCAAGGTATTGATCTCGCCGTTGTGCGCCACGTAGCGATACGGATGGGCGCGGTCCCAGGACGGGAAGGTGTTGGTCGAGAAGCGGGAGTGGACCAGCGCGATGGCGGTGGTCATCGCGGGGTTTTGCAGGTCGGGGAAATACTTCGCGAGCTGCGTGGTGAGCAGCATGCCCTTGTAGACCATCGTGCGCGACGAGAGGCTCGGGAAGTAGACCATGTCGGCCCCGAGCAGGCCCTCGGAGCGGACCTCGGAGCCGGCGCGCTTGCGGACGACGTAGAGCTTGCGCTCGAAGGCGAGCTCGGTGGTCAGCTCGGCGGGGCGGCCGATGAAAATCTGACGGATGGCGGGCTCGCTGGCCTTGGCGGTGTCGCCGAGGTCGGAGTTGTCTGTCGGGACGGTGCGCCAGCCGAGGAATTCGAGACCCTCGCTCTGCACGACGGCGGCGATCTTCTCCTCGACCTTGCGGCGCTGGGTGGCGTTTTTCGGCAGGAAAACGAGACCGGTGCCGTAGTGGCCGGCGCCGGCGGCGGGGAGGCTGATGCGGGCCTTCTTGGCGGCATCGACGCAAAAGGCGTGCGGGACCTGGATCAGGATGCCGGCGCCGTCGCCGGTGTTGGGCTCGCTGCCGGCGGCGCCGCGGTGGTCGAGGTTTTCGAGCACCTGGATGCCCTTGCGCACGAGGTCGTGGGAGGCGCGGCCCTTCAGGTCGGCGACGAAGCCGACGCCGCAGGCGTCATGCTCGAACCAAGGATCGTAGAGACCTTGTTTGGCGGGGCGACCGAAGGCGGGCTTGCGAGCGGGGGCGGTGGAGGCGGGCACGGTGGGACGCGGTTTTTTCACGACAGAAGATGACGAGCGTGGGGGCTGGGGGCGGGCGGGGTAAAAACCTATCAGGGGTAAGGGGCGATTATTAGTTTATCGCATGAGTGCGAAACGAAAAAAGCGGCCCCCGTGTCGGGAGCCGCCGGGAAAGAGCGGAAAAAAGTCTCAGAAAGCACGCCGCGAGCGCGTCGCGGAACGATCCGCCAAAGCGCGAACGCGCTTCCATCGCGCCTCAGAAGAAGCGGATGGTCTTGGTGGCCATCTTGGCGTGCTCCTCGTCGGAGCAGCCGGCGTTCGTCGGGGAGTCGGCGGGCTTGTCGACCGGCTTGATCAGATCGTTGGCCAAAAGGTAGTTCTCCACCTCCTCGCCGGAAACGTCGGCCAGCATCACCCCGTCGACCTCGACGCAGGGCGAAAGGGGCTGGCCGGACTTGGCCACCATCTCGGCGTAGTTGTCGCGGTTGTTGATGATATCGATGTCCTCGAAGGCGAGGTTGTGCTTGCGCATGATGGCGCGGACACCGTTGGACCAACCGCAGGACGGCTTGAGATAGGCTTTGATTTTCATGAGTGGCAGCAAAGTCAGGACGCGAAGGCTCGCAAGGTAGGGAAGGCGGATGGGCCGGCGAAAGGAAATTTCCCGGCGATAAACAAAAAACGCGCCCCCGGAAGCGGCCCGCACCGTCGCCGCCCTGGGAAGGCCCGCCCGAGGTCCGCCGGCCCCGGCCCGACGCGTTTTTCGTGGTGCGCGACGCCCGATTTTTCGCCCGACTGCCCCTTCCATGTTGTCCTCCGCCCAGATCGCCACCGCCCTGCCCGCACAAGCCCGCACGTCCATCGAGGGCCTGCCCTTCCCCAAGATCGCCTCCGGCAAGGTCCGCGAAATCTTCGACCTCGGCGACGCCTTGCTCCTCGTCGCGACGGACCGCCTCTCCGCCTTCGACGTCATCCTGCCCGACGGTATCCCGGGCAAGGGCATCCTGCTCACGCAGATGAGCCACTGGTGGTTCGCCCGCACGACCGGCATCATCGAAAACCACCTCCTGCCCGACCAGGAGGGCGAGTTCGCCCGCCGCGGCATCACCGACCGCGATCTCCAGCTCCGTTCGATGATCGTGCGTAAGCTAAAGCCCCTCGCCATCGAGTGCGTCGTGCGCGGCTACCTCGTCGGCAGCGGCTGGTCGTCCTACCAGAAGACGGGCGTCGTCTGCGGCCACCGCCTCCCCGCCGGCCTGCGCCAGGCCGACCGCCTCCCCGCCCCGCTTTTCACCCCCACCACCAAGGCCCCCAAGGGCCAGCACGACGAGCCCATCGACGACGCCCAAGGCTCGGCCATCGTCGGCGCGGCGCTCTACGAGAAGGTCAAGGCGACCAGCGTCGCCCTGTATTCACTCGGCCACGACACCGCGGCCAAGGCCGGCATGATCCTCGCCGACACGAAGTTCGAGTTCGGCACCGACGCCTCCGGCAAACTCGTCCTGATCGACGAGGTCCTCACGCCCGACTCCTCCCGCTACTGGCCCGCCGCCGACTACCGCGTCGACTGCTCGCCCCCCAGCTACGACAAGCAATTCGTCCGCGACCATCTGCTCGCGTTGAAGTGGAACCAGCAGCCGCCCGCCCCCGCGCTCCCCGCCGAGGTCATCGAGCGCACGCGCGACAAATACCTCCAGGCCTTGAAGAACCTCCTCGGCTGATCCGACCCGGCTATTTCGAGAAATCGCGCCGCCCGCCATGCCCGCCGCCGCCCCGCTCGCCGTCTACACCTACAAGAGTTGCGACACCTGCCGCAAAGCGACCCGGTGGCTCGCCGCGCAGGGCCTCGCGTTCGAGGAGCGCCCGATCCGCGAGACCCCGCCTTCCGTCGCCGAGTTGAGCGCCATGCTCGGCCACCTCGGCGGCGAGCGCCGACGCCTGTGCAACACCTCCGGCGGCGACTACCGCGCGGAAAAACTCGGCGACGTCATCGACACGCTCGCGGAAGCCGACTTCCTCGGGCGCCTCGCCGCGAACGGAAATCTGGTCAAACGCCCCTTCCTGCTCCGCGCCGCATCCGCCGCCACCCCGGCCCTCGGCCTCGTGGGCTTCAACGAGACCGCCTGGAAGGCCGCCTTGATGTGACGCGGCGCGCTCCCTGCGCGCTCGTTTCGCCCTCGGGCGTGCCATCGCCAGCCAACCGGCGCGGCGCCGGTGAAGGCGCCCGACCGCACGCCGATCAGAGACAAGTGGACTGGCTGGCGGCCCCGCCCCGGGCGCGTAACGCGTCGGTGAATCCGGTTCCACCCGCCCCCGGACATAGTCGCAAATATCGGGCGGATCCGGCCTTGCCCGAGTCGAACGTGGCTGCCGTCCCGCCGCCTTTTTGCCGGGCCCGGCTCTCCCCGCTCGCGCGACATGCGTCCCGGTGTGAAAAACCGGGCCTAACGGGCGAAATTAGCCCGGCTACCTTCGCGCCCCGCCCGGGGAGGTTCAGCCTAGGTTCCGAGGATTTGTGCCGATGCAACACGCGGACAGCTCCCTTTCCGCACCCATGCGACTCCGCGCCAAGATCACACTCTGCGCCGCCCTGCCCGTCTCCGCGGCCCTGATCCTCGTCCTCGCGTTTTTGCTCCGGCAACACCGCGCCCTGCGCGACGAGATGGACGCCGCCGCCTTGCGCGCCGCCCGGTCCGAATGCGCCGAGCTCGCCGCAGCCGCCCGCCTCATGCTCTCCAGCATCGACGCGCGCAACCGCCGCGAACTCTCCGCCGGCCTCGCCCTCGCCGAGGAAAACCTCCGCCGCGCCGGCGGACTCTCGTTTGCCGATGAACTCGTCGACTGGGATGCCGTCGACCAGGTCTCGAAAGCCGCCTCCGCCCACCGCCTGCCCAAGGTCTTGGTCGGCCCCGACTGGCTGGGCCGCGCCGCCGACCCCGGCGCGAGCGTTCCGCTGGTCGACGAGGTCACCCGCGCCACCGGGCTCTTCTGCACCGTTTTCCAACGTCTCGACGAACAGGGCGACATGATCCGCGTCGCCACCACCGTGCGCAAGGCGGACGGCGCGCGCGCCGTCGGCACCTACATCCCCGTCTCCGCCAACGGCGTTCCCAACCCCGTCCTCGCCGCCGTCCTGCGCGGAGAAACCTACCAGGGCCGCGCCTTCGTCGTGGATCAATGGCACGCCAGCGCCTACGCCCCGCTTTGGAACGCCGACCGCAGCCGCGTCGTCGGCATGCTCTACGTCGGACTCGGGCTCGGGCAGATCAACCGCGAGCTCACCCAGGCCCTCCGCTCCATGTCGCTCGGGCGCGGCGGCGGGTTCGTCGTCGTATCCACCCAGGGCGATCTTCGCGGCCGCGCCTGGGTGCCGCCGCCCGGCGCCAAGGAGGGCGACGACCTCCTGGACTGGCGCGACGCCGGCGGCGCCCATCCCGTCCGCCTCGCCCTCGAAGCCATCGGCTCCGCGCCCGACGACTCCATCGTGCCGCTGGTCGTTCCCGCCCGGGCCGGCGACCCCGCCTCCGGCCCCGGCCGCATCGCCGCCGTCGGCTACTTCGCCCCGTGGGACTGGCTGCTCGTCGCCTCCGCGCCGTGGGAGGATTTTTCCGAATCCTCCGGCCGCCTCGCCGCCGCCCAACGCGCGCAACGCAACGCCGTCCTGGTCGTCGCCGCCCTCGTCGGGCTCGCCGCCGTCGCCGCCGGCCTCGCCGTCGCCCGCGCCATCTCCCGCCCCATCGCGCGCGTCGCCGACGACCTGGAAACCCGCTCCGAACGCACCGCCGAGACCACCGAGACGCTCTTCGCCGCCACCCGCCGCCTCGCCTCCGGCCAAGGCACCCAGTCCGCCGCGCAAACCGAGACCGCCGAGGCGCTCGCCGAGCTCGCGCGCCGCCACCACGAACGCGCCGGAATCCTCCAAGAGGCGCACCGGCTCTCCGAAACCGCCGGCGCGGAAGCCTCCCATTCGCTCGAAAGCATGCGCAGGCTCGCCTCGACCCTGGACGAGATCCACGCCGCCGGCCGCGAATCCCAGCGCATCGTCGGCACGATCGACGAAATCGCCTTCCAGACCAACCTCCTCGCGCTCAACGCCGCCGTCGAGGCCGCCCGCGCCGGAACCGCCGGAGCCGGTTTCGCCGTCGTCGCCGACGAGGTCCGCGCCCTCGCCCGCCGCTCCGCCGAAGCGGCCAGGGAAAGTCGCGAACGCATCGAGGGCGCGGTCAGCCGCACCGACAACGGCCTGAAAACCGGCGCCGAGGTCGCCTCCGGCCTCGAAAAAATGGCCGCCTCCGCCCGCGCCTCCCAGGAACAGGTCGCCCTGCTCGTCTCCGCCGCCCACGCCGAGGCGGACGCCACCTCGCACGCCCAGCAGGCGATGCACCGCGCCGAAGCCGCCTCCCGCGACAACGAGGACGCCTGCTCCGCCGTGCAAACCGCCGCCATCGACCTCCGCTCCGAGGAGGTCGAACAACGCGCCTCCGTCCACGAGATCGAACGCCTGCTCCGCGGCGACATCCAGACGGCCCCCGCCCCCGTTACCGCCGAGGCCCGCGCCTCCGCCACGCCCACCGGCGTGAAAGCGCCGGCCGGCTCGCCGCGCCCGCCCTCGATCCGCCCCGCGCCGACGCGAGACGCCGCCGTTCGCAAAGGCGGCCTTCGCTTCGATCCCGTCACCATGGGCACCGGCGTCGACTCGGTCGACGCCGAGCACCGCGCGCTCGTCGACATCGTCAACCGCCTCGAGCAGGCCGTCATCGAAGGACACGGCGCCGACCAGGTGAACGACTTGCTCGCGTTCCTCGGCACCTACGTCGTCGAACACTTCGGCCGGGAAGAAAAGATCATGGCCGAACGCCGCTGCCCCTCCGCGGCCAAGAACCTGGCCGAGCACAAAAAGCTCCTGGACACCTTCACCGCGTGGAAAGCCGACTACGAACGCACCGGCTGCTCCCTCGCCAAGGTGGAGGAGCTGCACCACTTCCTCACCCGCTGGCTCGTCTCCCACATCTGCGGCGTCGACGGCTGCCTCAAGCGATGCCGCAAACCACGCCCCGCCGTCGCGACGCCCGTCGTGCCCGCGACCTAAGTTCGCTCGCGACGTTTCCACCCGGACCCGAAGACGCGCACGAGCCAAAGCCCCCGGCGGCCACCCGCGGGACCCGCAGGGGCGCCTTCGTCACTGCATCGCGCCGCCCGCGCGTTCCGGCCGCGAGGCCTGGCCGCAGCAGCCGCGCTTCGCCCGCACCAGCTCGCGCCGCAGCCAGTCGAGCGCGCCGTTCACCGCCCGCTGTTTCACCGCCGCGCGCGGCCCCGACTGAGCCAGCCGGCGCGACCAGACGCCACCCGGCGTGTAGAGCGCCAAAAAAATCGTCCCCACCGGATTCTCCTTCGTGCCGCCGCAAGGTCCCGCGAAGCCGGTGATCGCCAGCCCGAAATCCGCCCCCAGCCGCTCCGCCACGCCGGCCGCCATCGCCACCGCGTTTTCCGAGGAGACCGCGCCGTGCTGGAGCAGGATGTCCTCCGGCACGTCGAGCAGCTGCATCTTCGACTCGTTCGAGTAGCACACGCAGCCGCCGGCGAAAAACTTCGAGGCGCCCGCGACGTCGGTGAAACAGTTGGCCAGCAACCCGCCCGTCGCCGTCTCCGCCACCGCCAGCGTGTGGTCGCCCGCTCGCAGCAGGTCCGCGCAGACCTTCGCGAGCGAATCGTGCCCGATGCAGAGAAAATCCTCGCCGAGCAGCGTCGCGCACTCGCGCGCCAGCTCCTGGAGGCGCTCCATCGACAGCGCGCCGGAGGGCGAGCTCAGCCGCAGATCCACCTGCCCCTGGTGCGCGCAAAACGCGATCGAGAGCGCGTCGCCGTGCGGCGCCAGCACCGGCTGCAACTTAACCTCGAGCGCGCTTTCCCCGATGCCCGCGGTGCGGACCTGCACGTAGGCCTCGCGCTCCGAAAGCAGGCCGAGCCCGGCCAGCCTGGGCAGGACCTGCTCGGTGAACATCGGGTTCATCTCGTTCGGCGGCCCGGGCAGCATGACGAGCACCTTGCCATCCTGCTCCGCCCAAAGCCCGGGCGCGGTGCCGTTGGCGTTGGGCAGGACCTCTCCGCGCGAAAACCGGTAGGCCTGCTTGAGATTGTTGTCCGTCATCCGCCGGCCGAGCTTGGCGAAACGCGCCTCGATCGCCGCGCGTATCGTCTCGTCGAATACGAGCTCCTGCCCCAGCACCTGCGCCACCACCTCGCGGGTGCGGTCGTCGCAGGTCGGGCCGAGCCCGCCGGTCGTGATCACCACGTCGGCCCTCGCCCAGCTCTCGCGGAACTGCGCCGCGATGTCGTCCGCGTCGTCGGTGATGGTGACGTTGCGCGCCAGCCTCGCCCCCCGCCGTCCGAGCGCCCCGCCGATGAAGGTCAGGTGGCTGTTCGCCGTGAGGCCGAGCAGCAGCTCGTCCCCCAGCGTGATGAGTTCGTAGCGAACCGCCGCGACCGGACGCGCCGAAGAGAGGGGGGATTGGGTGGAGCTGGAAACCATACCTTGCTAATGCGACACTCTGGTTACGCTTCCTGAAAATGCCAGCCACCGAGCCAGTAAACCTCAAAGAGAAGGTCCGCCGCCTCCCCGACAAGCCGGGCGTCTACCTGATGAAAGACCGTCTCGGTCGCATTTTGTATGTGGGCAAGGCCAAGGCCCTGAAGAAGCGCGTCTCGTCCTACTTCACGCCTTCGCGCGCCATGACCGTGCACCCGAAGATCCGCGCGCTCATCGGCCTCATCCACGATTTCGACACCATCGAGGTGAAGTCCGAGCCCGAGGCCCTCCTGCTCGAAGGCAAGCTGATCAAGCAGTGGAAGCCCCGCTACAACACCGACTTCATCGACGACAAACGCTTCCTCCAGGTGCGCGTCGATCTCGCCGAATCGCTGCCGCGCTTCCGCCTCACCCGCTTCAGGAAAGAGGACCGCGCCCGCTACTTCGGCCCCTTCGCCCACTCCGGCCTGCTCCGCAAGACGCTCGGGCAGATGCGCCGCCAGTTCGGCATCCTCCTCGGCGACGCGACCCCGCAAAAATTGCCCGACGGCCGCTGGCAGCTCTACGACGACGTGCGCGAGGAGCTCTACGGCTTCCAAAACATCCTCGCCGCCGAGGCCTACCGCGCCCGCGTCGACGACGCCTGCGCCTTCCTCGAGGGCAAGTCCCGCGAATGGCTCGAGACCCTCCGCGCCGAGATGGCCGAGGCCGCCGCGAAACAAAACTTCGAGCAGGCCGCCGAGCTGCGCGACATCGTCTTCGCCCTCGAAAAGACCCTCGCCAAGACCCGCAAGTTCGAACGCGACCACCCGTTGATCGCCGCCGACGAGGACGCCATCGCCGAGCTCGGCCGCGCCCTCGGGCTCGACCCCGCGCCGCGCACCATGGAGTGCTTCGACATCTCGCACATCAGCGGCACCTACTGCGTCGCCTCGATGGTCCACTTCGCCGAGGGCCGACCCGACAAGAACCACTACCGGCGCTTCCAGATAAAGAGTTTCATCGGCAACGACGACTTCCGAGCCATGGAGGAAGTCGTGGGCCGCCGCTACCGCCGCCTCGCCGAGGAGGGAAAACCTTTTCCCGACCTCGTCGTCATCGACGGCGGCCGCGGCCAGATCGGCGCCGCGCTCAAGGCCTTCTACGCCCTCGACCTCCAGCCGCCCGCCCTCATCGGCCTCGCGAAAAAACACGAGACGATAATCTTCCCCGACGAACGCGATCCGCTGAATCTCCCCATCACCTCGCCCGCGCTCCAGCTCCTCCAGCGCCTGCGCGACGAGGCCCACCGCTTCGCCAACACCTACAACGCCGACCTGCGCTCGA
>CAYTLL010000082.1:0-10022 GCA_964438755.1 uncultured Akkermansia sp.
GGCCCCGGCCTTGGCGCCCACGCAAGCGCCCTCCCCCGCTCCGCAGACCTCCGCGGCGCCCGCGAACCCCGCCCCGGTCCAAAAGGCCCCCGTCGCGCAACCGCCCCCTCCCCCGCCCGCTCCGGAAAACCTTCTTCAAGTCGAAGGCATTCTCGACATCGACACGCAGCGCGGCGGCAACGGCGCCCTCCTGGAACCCTCCAAGAACGGCCGCCGCCGCCCCGCCGACACCTTCGTCCCGAAAGAGCTGATCCGCCGCTTCCGCTTAAAGCAGGGCAGTATCATCAAGGGCACCGCCTTCCCGCCCGAAGGTCGCTTCCCGAACCCGAAGATGAAGTTCATCGAAAGCGTCGACGGCATCGCAGTGGAGGATCGTTTCCGCAAACACGACTTCACCCAGCTCACCACGATCTCTCCCGAGCAGCAGCTCAAGCTCGAGACCAAGGACGGTCGCCTCACCACCCGAGTCGTCGACCTTTTCTGCCCCATCGGCAAGGGCACCCGCGGCCTTATCGTCGCCCCGCCCCGCACCGGCAAAACCACCCTGCTGCGCGACATGGCGCTCGGCGTGCTAGAAAACCATCCCGAGTGCCACGTAATGATTCTCCTCGTCGACGAGCGCCCCGAGGAAGTCACCGACTTCCGTCGCACCGTCTCCGGCGCGGAGGTCTGGGCCTCATCCAACGACGACCCGGTCGAAAACCACATCCGCGTCGCCGATCTCGCCATCGAACGAGCCCGCCGCCTCGTCGAGGTCGGCAAGGACGTGGTTCTGTTTATCGATTCGCTCACCCGCCTTTCCCGCGCCCACAACACCGCCAAGAACTCCGGCCGCACCGGCTCCGGCGGCTTGGACGTGCGCGCCCTGGAAAGGCCCCGCCAGCTTTTCGCCTCCGCGCGTCGCACCGAGGAGGCCGGCTCGCTCACCATCATCGCGTCCATCCTCGTCGAGACCGGCTCGCGCATGGACGACGTGATTTTCCAGGAGTTCAAGGGCACCGGCAACAGCGACCTCATCCTTGATCGCAAGTGCGCCGAGCTTCGCCTCTGGCCCGCGGTCAACATCCAGGCCTCCGGCACCCGCAAGGAAGAGCTCTTGGTCGAGTCGAAGCGCCTCGAAACGATCCACTTTTTCCGCCGCGCTCTCGTCCAGGCGAAGATCGAGGAGGCGTGCGAAACCGCCATCTCGCGCCTGAGCAAGACCAAGACAAACGACGAGTTCATCAAGCTCATCGGCCGTTAATCCCCCGCCCCGCGCCGGCCCGGCATCCAGACGGCTCGCTTGCCCCCGCCTCGCGCGTCACGGCGAACGATCTCCCTCGCCGTCCATTCGCGGCGCGGCGTTTCCCTCGCGCCGCGTCTTCTCGTTCAGCCCCTAGCAAAATCCGCACTTGCGGCCCCTCGCCACCGCCCCCCACGCTCTCGCCTTTAGTCGCGCCGCGTTCGCCTTCGTTCGCCGGTCAATCTGTTCCGCTCTCCCGTCCCTTACCTTACCGCATGCATAGCTTCTCCGAGCAGTGTCTCGACATGGCCCGTTCAATGTTGGGCCACAACCTGGACTCCATCCAGCCCGACGGCTCCATTCTCCCCGCCCCCGGCGAGGACCCCCGCCCCGACGAGCCCGGCCACGTCGCGTTCACCCTCGGCGAATACTACCGCGCCACCGGCGAGACCACCCTCAAGGGCTACGATCTCATCGACCTCGCCGCCCGCTGCATCACCGCGCAGATGTTCACCGAGCCGCCGCAGGAAAACGGCCTCGCCTACGCCGCCCTCGGCCTCCTCTGCTTCGGCCCCTCCAAGGAGCGCAACCCCGTCTGGGAGCGTCTCGTCGACGAGACGCGCGAGCGCATCGACAAGGCACTCCTCCAGCGCTCCGACTACGACAACCACTGGCAGGCGTTCAACGTCGCCAAGGCCGTAGCCCGCTTCTCCCTCGGCCTCTCCAAGAAGGACGAGACCTCCAGCCTGATCGAGCGCATGGTCGCGCGCATCAACCAGACCTCGACCACGGGCTTCTTCGACGACGCCACCACCGGCATCGGCGGCAATTTTAATCTCTACGGCGTGATGACTTTCGTTTTCACCCGCTCGGCCCTCCAGCTCCACGCCAACTCGGGCGTCCGCGACCGCAAGCTGCCCACCCTCCGCACCTACGCCGAGAAATACATCAAGATCATGCCGGACCTCGTCCGCGCCGACGGCCTCGGGTGGGCCTTCGGACGCGCCGCCGGCGTTTACGGCCAGATGCATTGCATCTCGCTCGTCCTCCAAGGCCTCCGCGACGGTTGGATCGCCGACGCCGACAAGCCCAAGTATTACGACCTGCTCCGTCGTCTCTTCGTGTTCTTCTACCAGACCTATCTGGACCAGGAGCACGGTTTCCTCGACCTCCGCGACGCCGAGCGCACCGCCTACGCGCACCACACCACGCGCATGGCCAACTTCGACGCCGCGCGCTACCTCTGCCAGTGGTCCCGCCTCGCCAAGGCCGCCGGCATGCCCGCCTCGGGCGGCAAGCCCGAAGCGCCCAAGACCCTCAGCCGCTTCGTCATTTTCGACAAATCGTCCAAGAAGGAGCAGGGCCTCTTCCTCTATCGCAACGCCGAGTCCGGCCTGCACGCCCAGATCCCGCTAGTCGGCACCGGCGCCAACCTCACCGCGGACTCGCTCCCCTTCCCGCACTCCCCCGGCGTCTTCGACTGGCCGAACAACATCTACGCGCCGATCCTCACGCCCGAGCTCACCATCGGCGACCAGGTCATCATCCCCGCGTTCTACGGCCGCAACGCCGTCACCGGCCTGGGCCTGCGCAACAGCTTTTTCTTCCGTTACGAGCAGCCCGAGCTGATCAACGTGAAGGAGGAGATCCAGAAGGGCCTCGGCTCCGTCAAGGTGCAGTGGAACTTCACCGGCCCGCAAATCTCCGTGGAATACGCCTTCACGGTGAAGCAGCAGGTCACCCTCGACAAATTCCGCTACCAGATCGCCATCGCCGCCCCGCATTCCCGCTACCGCGTGGTCGGCATGCCCGCCCTCGGGCAAAACGGTCACCGCTGCACCGTGCAGAAGGACGACTTCCAAGGCGTCTGGCAGGAGACCGAGGTCGTCACCGAGGATCCGCAGCACCGCACCAACTTCGGCAAGATCCACTACATCCAGACGCTCCTGCGCGACCACCCGCTCATCATGCGCCCGGGACAGGTGTATCGCTTCGTGGTCAACTTCGAGCCCGACGTCGCCCAGCTCGACGGCTGATGCCTTCAAAACCAAGTCGCTGAGACGCCAAGGGCGTGAAGTTCAGAAATGAGCTTCCGCCCTTTTCCGTTTCGTCTTTGCGTCGTCCGCTTCTCCGCGTCTTCGCGCCACCAACACCATGCTCTCCCGCCGTGTCATCCCCTGCCTCGACGTCCACGCCGGCCGCGTGGTCAAGGGCATCAAGTTCCTCGAGCTCCGCGACGCGGGCGACCCCGTCGAGTCCGCCAAGGCCTACGACGCCCAGGGCGCGGACGAACTCGTATTCCTCGACATCACCGCATCCTCCGACGGACGCGGCATCATGCACGACGTCGTCGCCCGCACCGCCGAGCAGTGCTTCATGCCGCTCACCGTCGGCGGCGGCCTGCGCTCCGTGGCCGACATCGAGGCCATGCTGAAAAGCGGAGCCGACAAGGTCTCGCTCAACACCGCCGCGATCAAGGATCCGCAGCTCATCCGCGCCGCCTCCGACCGCTTCGGCGCGCAGTGCATCGTGCTCGCGATCGACGCCAAACGCGAGCCGGACGGCCGTAGTTGGCGCGTCTATACGCACGGCGGTCGCAACCGCACCGAGCTCGACGCCGTGAAGTGGGCCGAGGAGGCCGTGCGCCTCGGCGCCGGCGAGATCCTCCTCACCTCGATGGACGCCGACGGCACCCTCGCCGGCTTCGACTGCCCGCTCACCCGCGCCGTGGCCGACGCCGTGAGCGTGCCGGTCATCGCCAGCGGCGGCGCGGGCAAGCTCTCGCATTTCTCCGACGCCATCCGCGACGGACACGCCAGCGCCGTCCTTGCCGCCAGCCTTTTCCACTTCGGCACCCTCACCGTGTCCCAGGTGAAAGACCATCTCGGCGCGCAAGGTCTGCCGGTGCGCCGCTGACGCAGGAATCAGGGTGCTGCCCGCGCGCGAAAGCCGCTTGCCTCGGAAGGAGGCCGCACGCCGCGGCGTCGCCGTCACAATCCCAGCTTCAGGCGGTAGAATCGCCTCGGCGTTCCGTCCACCCAAGGGTCGGTGAAGATCAAGGACACGCCCGCGCCGGTCTGCGACGCGCCCACCTCGACCCAGACGCCCGCCTCGAGGTCCTCGCAGCGCTGAAGCGTGTAGACGCGGTTCTCGGTCGCCTCCGGCATCGTGATCTCCACCACCCCGCCTTTGAGCGCGATGCGCGGCGCGAGCAGCTCGGCCTCGGTGACCGGCGGAAGCGTGGGCGTGACCGTCACCGCGCTCTCGCCCGGAGTCTCTCCGGCCGAGTTAAGCGCCGAGACCGCGTAGTAATAGGTCGTGCCGTTGGCCAAGCCCGTGTCGGTAAACTTCGTTCCGTCGAGCCCGCTCGCCACCACGACGTAGGGCCCGCCCGCGGACGTGGCGCGCTTCACCGTGTAGGTCGCCGCGCCCGCGGCGCTCGCCCAAGACAACGACACACGCCCGTTGCTCGCCGACGCCGCGATATCGGATGGCGACAAAGCCGGTGCCTGGATACGCAAGATCGACAGCGAATAAGCGGGCACGTTGAGCGCGAAACTCGTCGAGGGCGACGCGACCAGGTCCTCCACGGGCGCGACTTTCTCCGGCGCATCGAGGGTGTTCTCATCCGCGGGACCGGCCGAGCTGAGCAAGATGCGCCGGGCGGTGGGCGCGATCGCGGCGACCCCGGACAGCGCGACATCGGTCGCAAAAGCCGACGCGGTCGGGTTCACCGTTTTCAAAATAATCTCGCGACTGTCCGCGTTCAGGCTCGCCACCGAGTAGACGGGAGCCGGCAGCGCAAACGTCTGCGTGAGCACGTCGTCGAGGTAACACCGGATGACGCTCCCGCGGACCTCGATGCGGATGTCATACCAACGTCCGGTCGTGATCGAACCTGCGGACTTGGTCCCCGTGGCCTTGGACCCGGCGGTCGCGTATTCGATCGCGTGCGCGGTGTTGCTCCATCCGCCGAGATTCCACCAGAACCAGTTGTTCGCATCCGCCACGTAAAACATCACGAGGAAGCCCTCGCTGCCGCTCATTTTTCGCGCCTGCAGACGCAGCGTGTAGTCCTTCCACGCCGAACTCCCGGCCACCGCCAGCGAGGTCCGGCAATCGGTGCCGCCCGCGCTTTGCTGATAAGCCGCCGGCGTGACGCTCGTGTCCACCGCCCAGGTGCCCGCGCTGCTCGTCCAGCCGGCCGCGCCGGCGGAAAAATCGCTTTGGTAGAGCGTCTGCTCGTTCGCGTCGGTGACGGCGATGCCGCGGTATTCGGCCTGCGTGTTCCAAGTCGAGAGACCGATGCCGCCGGCGCGATCATTGGGAAAATCCTGCGTCAAGGGAAGGAGCCGGCTGCCCTGATGGTTTGCGAAGAGCCGTTGCACATGATACGCGGGCGTGCCGAACCAGCGCGCGTTGTCGAAGTAGATCGCGTCGGGTTTCCACGTCATCATGTTCACGTTCGCGAAGAGCGGCGCGTAGGAGGCCATCTCCACCACGTCGCAGTTACGCTCGATGCCGGTCATGAACGCCGCCTCGCCGAGCGCGGCCGCCAGATTGCCGTAGGTGCCGTAACCGGAGGTGCAGGCGTATTCGCCGACGAAGACCTTGGGACCGCTCCGGCTATAACCGTCATACTTCGTGGCGTAGGACGCCATGGTCTGCGGGTTCGTGTAGTAGTGCTCGTCCTGCAGGTCGAAGGGACGGGACGAAGGGGTGCCGCCCCAGACCGGGACGATTAGCCGGATATCCGGATACTTCGCCCGCACGGCGTCGTAAAAGAGCGCGTAGCGGTCGTTGAAGTTGGTCCCGCCGTTCTCGTTTCCGACCTCGAGATACTTGAGATTGAAGGGCGCCGGATGACCCGCCGCGATCCGCTTGGAGCCCCAGGCCGTGGTCGCGTCGCCGTTGGCATACTCGATCGCGTCGAGCGCGTCCTGCACGTATTCGCCCATCTGGTCCAGCGTCACGACGTCGGAGTGGGAAATGCCGGCGTTGATGCAGTAGACGGGCTCCGCGCCGAGATCCTCGCAGTAGAGCAGATATTCGTGATAGCCCAACCCGTCGGTCGAATAGTAGTCCCAATACCCCGCATGCCCCGGGCGCTCGCTCACGTCGCCCAGCGACTTTTTCCAACGAAACGCGGTCGCGAGCGACCGTCCTTCGACGAAACAACCGCCGGGAAACCGAAAGAAACCCGGCTTCATCGCCGCGACCGCGCCGGCCAGGTCCGCGCGCAGCCCGTTCGCCCGGCCCTTATACGTGGCGCGGGGGAACAAGGACACCATGTCGACCCACGCGGTGCCGGGCTGATCGATGCCGACCACGAGCCGGGCGTTCGTGTCGCTCGCGGAAGGCGTCAAGGTCGCGCCAAAGCGCCGCCACGTGCCATCGAGTCCGCCAAAGGTCGTCTGTGCGTAAACGGAGGCGCCGTCCGCGCTCTCCAATCGCACCCGCAGCTCCCCTCCGAAGCCCGCTGCGGCCGTCGCATAGAGGCCGAGATCGTAGGCCTCGCCGGCTTTGACCGGAATGCCCCAGTAGCCGGAGTTGACCGCGGACAGGCTGCCCGTGGAGGAATTGAGCGTGATGCGCAGCGACTCGGCGTTGGTGGCGTTAAGCGGCCTCGCCGTATCCACCGCGATCTCGCCCGCGAAGCTGTTGGCCGCCGCGAAATCGCTCGCGTAGAGCACGGAGGAATCGGCGGCGGTGACGGTGACATTGCGAAATTCCGCCTGGGTGTTCCAAGTCGAGAGCCCGATGCCGCCCGCATAGCCGGAGGCGACCGTGAGCGTGTGCTTCAGCACATTGTCGAGGTAGCAGGTGATCGTGGTGTCACGGACGACGATCTTGATGTCATACCACTGACCGGTGGTAAGCGAACCGGCGGCGGAGACACGGGTGGACTTCGATCCGTTCACGCATTGCTCGATCGCGTGCGTGGCGTTGCTCCAGCCGCCGAGATTCCACCAGAACCAGTTTTTGGCGTCGGCGACATTGAACATCACCAAAAAGCCCTCGCTCCCGCCCAGCTTCCGCGCCTGGAGGGTCAGCGTGTAGTTTTTCCACGCCGCACTTCCGGGCATCGTATAGACGGTCCGACAATCGGTTCCCGTGGCGCTTTGGCGATAAACCGCGGGGCTCGCCGTGGTGTCGACCGCCCACGAGCCCGCGCTCGCCGTCCACCCGGTGGTGCCGACCGCGAAGCTGGTCCAGAAATCGGGGTTGGCCGAGTTATTGAAGGAGCGGTTGCGCACCAACTCCCCATAAAGCCCGCCATCTCCCGCCAGATTGATCTCCTCGAAGAACACGCCGAAAAGCGTTCGCGGAATCGGCGCGCCGGCGCCGCTGGCGTCGATGGAAAACCGTCCGGCGGCGCTGGAGCATAAAGCCGCACCCAGCATAAAAACCATCCACCCAAACGCCCCAACTCGTCTCGTCCATGCGCGCCGTGTCGGGGATATCAGCGGGGTTGCCGGCATGCCCCCATAAAACCCGCGCCCCGCGCTTCCGGTCAAACGACTCCACCACCGCCAAAGCGTGCAAAAGCCGCCTCCACGGGTTCGCTTATGGACTTGCCAAGGGCAAGAATCGCACAACTCGGCGCTGCATCTCGCAGGTGGAGGCGAACCACTCGCGACAAGATACGCGCCGAAAAAACTGAACTAAAAGGTCGAATTAGCCGCCCGTATAATCGAGGCCAATCCGCGAGGTTCAGCCACCGGCGCACACGCGCACGTCAACTCACCAATCAGCTGCCGAGTCCCGGCCGATGTCATACCAGCCTTTGGCATTCTCGCCTACTGGCGCTTTGCCGGTTGCTGGGGCGCGGCGGGCTGGATCAGTCCGGGCGGAGCGGTCTCGCGGGTAAACACCACGGTTACGCCACGACCGCCTTGCGGAGACCGGGGAAGGACCACGAGCGTCCCGCGTTGATCGGGCCGTATTTTCAGCGCATTGGCATAGGCCGGGAAAAGCCCCTCCGCCTCCATGCTGCCGATCTGGGCCTTGAATGTGGTATCCGGTTTACCCACGACCGCGACCCGAACAGGGCGCCCCGGACCGGCGTCTCCGGGCACGGTTTGATCACCCAACAAAACCTGGATACGCTTCCCGGAATAATTCAACACGCGCGCCGTCCCCGGAGGGAAAGTCGTCCAGTCGTCGGCCACGGCAAAGGCCGTGTAAACGTAGGGGCTTCCCTGCGCTGGCGCCGTGGGCGCCGGCCCGAGCAAAACAAGGACTTGGGCCGCCTTGGGGAGTTCGACGCGCGCCACCGGAACTCCCGCGCCGGGAGCCTGCCCCCCCGCAGCGGGAGGCGGCGCTCCATGCAAGACGAACGAAGCAGGGCCCACATAAGGCAAAGGCGTGGATTTGGATGTCGTTCCCGCGGCGACCGGCACACGCACTTTTTGCTTGGTCGACTCGAAATACCCGCTCTTGAACTCCGGCGCCCCTGCCACGACCAAAAAACTTACTTGGGTCTGCAACAGCGGCTGCGCCGCGGCGGCGTTGGACTGGGCACGCGAAACCGAACCTGACAAGACAAGTCCGACAAAAGCGGCTACCTGGATAAACCGATGCATTAAATTTCCTCCGGACGCAGCCAACGCAGGTTGATGATGCGAAATTGGCGTCCAAAATTGCCGACTTGGGAACCCGTGCCGTCGTAGGTCGGCTTCATATTATCATCCGGATCATCGGACGTCGGGTGCTTGATCGGCAGGCGTTGCACCGTCGCCTCGACCCAGACGCGAGAAAGGACCTTGGGGGCTCCGCTTGCAAACACGGTGGGCTCCGTCACATCACCATAAGCACGGATGGTAAAGGTATCCGATCTGGCGAAAAGCCGGTGCCCGACCAACTCGAGAATATCGCTTTGCGTGAGATAGGCAGCCGAGCCCTTGGGCAAGGAGTGTGCCGCTTGCCCCGGATTATTTATCGGATCGTTATTTGTCCAAGCAGCGGGAAAAGTAGCCCCTGCAGGCGCGCCCGAACCGACTTTGCCGATGGCATAATCCAAAACGCCTTCATTGATAAACTGGGTTATGCTCTTGAAAGGACGAACCTGCCCAGCGCCTGGATTTTTGACCCGATAGGCCACCCACCAAGCAAGTTCCTCGACTTGCGTGCGAGCGAGTTCTCGAACACCGAGTTTAAACGCGGTCTTTTCGCGTTCTCCGAGCGCATCTCCTCTATTCTCCGCACTGCCAAACAAGTCATTGCGCAATTTCGCATAGCTATCCACGACATCGGTCGAGGTGTGGGGAAAGCGGAAAAACGCATTATGCACCGGCTCGGTCGTCACAGTCTTGGCGTCTGCATCGTAATAACGCCAACCCGCCCAGATGTTATCGATATCCCTGTTGCCAGCGGGCACATTTGCAGGGTAACCAGCAACAGTGCGACGATAAACATAATCCCAAGATTTGGAATCCCCTCCAAACGCGGCCGGATGAGAACCCGCTGCATTCGGGTCTGCGAGCGTGGGTAAAGCGCCGCCCAACAAAGTGCGCCACGCGACATCCGAAGTGGAGTTCACATTCAGCGTATCCCGAACAAGCATATATTGTGCAGGGGTGGCCGTATTGGAATTAAGGCCAGTCAATTCGGTTGAACTCCCATTCCACAGATCATTGGCGGAAGCCGACGCTCCCGGAGTAGGATCGAAAATAACAGTGGAAGTATTCGCCAAGGGCTTTCCACTCACCGGCGTCCACTCGGCAACGGGAGGCTGATTCCGCGGAACCGAGGAGAAGAAATATTCCTCAAAGAGATTATTGGCCGCACCGGCATTGGC
>CAYTLL010000083.1:0-9531 GCA_964438755.1 uncultured Akkermansia sp.
CATCGCCGACGCCATGGACAAGGTCGGCAAGGACGGCACCATCACCGTCGAGGAGAACAAGTCCATCGAGACCACCCTCGACGTCGTCGAGGGCATGCAGTTCGACAAGGGCTACCTCTCCGCCTACTTCTCCACCAACCAGGAGAGCCAGGAAGCCATCCTCGAGGACGCCTATATCCTCATTCACGAGAAGAAGATCTCCAACCTCCAGGAGTTCCTTCCCATCCTCCAGGCCGCCGCCAAGACCGGCAAGCCCCTCCTCATCATCGCCGAGGAGGTCGAGGGCGAGGCCCTCGCCGCCCTCGTCGTGAACAAGATCCGTGGCACGCTCAACGTGTGTGCCGTCAAGGCCCCCGGCTTCGGCGACCGCCGCAAGGCCATGCTCGAGGATATCGCCGTCCTCACCGGCGGCCGCATGCTCTCCGAGGATCTCGGCATCAAGCTTGAGAACGTCCAGGTTTCCGACCTCGGCCGCGCCAAGCGCATCGTCGTCGACAAGGAGAACACCACCATCATCGAAGGCGCCGGCAAGAGCTCCGACATCCAGGGCCGCGTGAAGCAGATCCGCCGCCAGATCGAGGAAACCACCAGCGATTACGACAAGGAGAAACTCCAGGAGCGCCTCGCCAAGCTCGCCGGCGGCGTCGCCGTCATCAATGTCGGCGCCACCACCGAGGCCGAGATGAAGGAGAAGAAGCAGCGCGTCGAGGACGCCCTCCACGCCACCCGCGCCGCGGTCGCCGAAGGCATCGTGTCCGGCGGTGGTGTCGCCCTCCTGCGCACCGCCAAGGCTGTGGATGCCGCCATCGCTTCGCTCGAAGGCGACGAGAAGCTCGGCGCCCAGATCATCCGCCGCGCCGTCGAGGCTCCCCTCAAGCAGCTGTGCTTCAACGCCGGCGTCGAAGGCGCCGTCGTCGTCCAGCAGGTTCTCGCCTCCAAGGGTGCCAACGGCTACAACGTCGCCACCGGCGCCTACGAGGACCTCGTGAAGGCCGGCGTCGTCGACCCGACCAAGGTCACCCGCACCGCCCTCCAGAACGCCGCGTCGATCGCGGGCCTGCTCCTCACCACCGAGGCGATCATCACCGACGCCCCCGAGAAGGACAAGCCCGCCGCCCCCGCCGGCGGTCACGGCGGCGGCATGGGCGGCATGGACTACTAAGGTCCTTTCCGCTCGTGACGAAAGCGCTCCGCGCTTCCGCCACGGTCGAATCCATCAAGGCCGGCGCACCGCAAGGTGCGCCGGCTTTTCTTTTTCTCTCGCGCGAACGTCCTTCGTGAACGCGCCCGCGATGTTCAGGGCGTCGTCTCGACCACGAGACGCAGGAACAGGCGCGCTCCCGCCGTCAGCGGCGTCGTCGCCCGATAGGTGAGCGTTTCACGCGCGCCATCGGACAGCGTTTGATGAAGCACCACCTCCGATGCGCTCCGGCGCCAGGTCGCAAGATCGTTGGACAGCTCCACGGCGTAGGCCACTCCCGCCGCCCCGCCCGTCGGACGGGAAAACGAGAGCGCGAGATAATCGCCGCCGCTCGCGGAGACTTTTTTCGCCACCGGGCCGGCGCCGGCGTTCGCCACGCGCGCGTCCAAACCCAGTGCATACTCGGCGAGATTGACCAAGCCGTCGCCATCGGGGTCGGACGCGAGCGCGCCGATCACGGGATCGGATCGCTCGGCCGCGGAGAAGGCCGCCCCGAGCCAGCCGTAGGCCGTCCCGCTTGCGCGGGGAGTGGCCAGCCGCATCACCGGATCGGACGCGTTGGTCGTGTCGATGACGATCCCCGTGAAGGGGCTCGGCGAGATGTCGAAGAGCAGCGCGAGCAGCAGGCCGAGCGAGTCGGTGAGGCTGCCGGATATTTCGCCGTCGCCGGTCAGTCCGGCCAGCATGCCCGAATCGATCGTGACCGACGGCACGAGCAGGTTCATGCCGAAGATGCCGTCCAGCCCGGCGACGTCGGCCACGAGCACGTCGACGTTTTCCCAGACGATCACCGCGCCCTCGCGCGAGGTGACGCTGATGCGGTCCAGGGTCAGGATCGGCACGGTTTGCGAGGCGCCGATGCCGCCGATTTCCGCCTTCGGTCCGGTGTAGCCCGCCATGAAGCCGGCCAGCGTGGCGTAACCCGAGGGGATGAGGCCGATCGCTTTCGCGGCGGCGAAGCTGACGAAGCTCGAGCCGGCGCCGGTGTCGAGCAGCCAGGTTCCGGTCGTCGTGAGCGCGCCTTCACGCAACGTGATTCCGGGCACGAGCGGGTTGGCATAGTGCGAAGGCGGGACCTCGCCGCTCGGGGGCGTGTCACCGATGAAATCGCGCAAGATCAGCGGAATCGTCGCCTGCGTGGTGATCTCCGTCGCGGTCGGAGCGAGCAACTGGCTCTCCAGCCCCGCAAGCTCCTCCATCGGGCGCGGATCGAGGTAGAATCGGCGCTGCCGGATGATCGGCATGCCGATGAGGTTGATGGGATCCGCGCCCAGCAGATCGTTGTATTCCCCGGTGCCGGTTTCGCGGCGGACCCAGAGCTTGAAATCCCCGTAGGCGTCGAACTCCGCCGGCAAAATCTCCCCGTCGGTCGCGAGACCTCCGCTGCGCACCCGGATGCCGAAGGGCCGCGTCACGTCGCCTACCTCGTTGCCGCCGATGCCCGTTTCGGTGAAGTCCCCTGTGAAATCGGCGGAATCCAGGCCGAGATTGGCTTGGTCGTAGAGTCCGGTGGCGTTGAGGTGGCTGATCGCCACCCCCGAGGCGCCGGTGTCGACGAAGGCGGTCAGCAATGCGGGCTCGTTGGCCGCGCCGTCGGGATTGTTCCAGGTGATCAGGGAGTCTCCCGCCGCGGGATCGGAAACCAGCACATACATCCGGGGTTGATCGATCGCGCTGGCGTTGATTTTGCCGTAGACCGGATCGGTCACGACGATCTCTCCGGCCGATCCCGGCCCCGGCAGCGCGGACAGCAGCAACAGGAGAAGAGCCGGACGAGGAAGGAGCATCCATCCATCATGCACCCGCGTCACCGCGGGAGCCAGAGGGTAAATCTGAGCAGCCATCGACCAGATTTTCCCTTGCCAAGGACGGCGCGGGTCTCTGCTTTCTCACCTTCCCACCCATGCAAAAGACCAAGAAGTCCGTCGCCAAGCGCTTCAAGCTTTCCGCCAAAGGTAAGCTCATGCGTCGCACGCCCGGCTTCCGTCACCTCCTCGCCTCGAAGAGCACCAAGGCCAAGCGCCGTGCTACCAAGGACAAGCAGGTGGCCGAAGGCCATGCCAAGCCGCTCAAGCGTTGTCTGCCGTTCGGTCTGTAACCAGTAAACAGATCGGCGATTAAACAAAAATCAGCCTGACGGGTGAATCCTAACGAGACGACCCGCCGGCTCTAACTAAAAGGAAATACCAACATGCCTCGTGCAACCAATGCCGCCGCTTCCCGCCGTCGCCGGAAGAAGGTCCTCAATTACGCCAAGGGTTACTTTGGCAACAAGTCCAAGCTCTTCCGCTACGCGAAAGAGGCCGTTCATCACGCCTGGCTCTACGCCTTCCGTGACCGCCGCAAGAAGAAGGCCAACTTCCGTGGCCTCTGGATTGTTCGTCTGAACGCCGCCGCTCGCGCCAACGGCATCAGCTACAGCCGCCTCATCGAGGGTCTGGCCGCCGCCAAGATCGGTCTCGACCGCAAGGTCCTGTCCGACATCGCGATCCGCGATGAGGTCGCCTTTACCGCCTTGGTCGCCAAAGCCAAGGACGCGTTGAAGGCCAAGGCCGCCGCCAAGGCCGCCTAAGCTGCCAAATCAAACGCGAGCCCAGGACGGCTCGCCTCCCTTTCAGTCCCGGAGGACGGGCCTCGCTTCACGAGGCGCCGTCCTCTTTTTTTGCCCGAATTTATAAACCACGAAACACACGAAACCAAACCAAGGCTGCTAGGTGCCTTTCCTTTTCGTGTATTTCGTGTGTTTCGTGGTTAATTCCTCCGATTCACTTCGCCCGTTCATGCAAGACCAACTCGCCGCCCTTCTCGCCAAAGCCTCCGCCGAGCTTCCGGCCCTCGCCACGCGCCCCGAATTCGAGGCCGCCAAGGCCCGCTACGTCGGCCCCAACGGCGAGCTCACCGCGCTCATGAAGCAGATGGGCTCCGTGCCCAAGGAGCAGAAGCCCGTCGTCGGCAAGCTCGTCAACGAGGCCAAGACCGCCCTCCAGGCCCACCTCGACGCCGCCCTTTCCCGCATCGAGGCCGCCGAACTCTCCGCCCAGCTCGGGCCCGCCGTCGACCCGACGCTGCCTTCTCCCGACCGCGGCCTCGGCACCCACCACCCGCTCACCCTCGTCCGCGAGGAGATGACGCGCATCCTGCGCAAGGTCGGCTTCTCCGTCGTCGAGGGCCCCGAGGTCGAGACCGAGTATTACTGCTTCGACGCGCTCAACACGCCCGCCGACCACCCCGCGCGCGACGCCCAGGACACGTTCTACCTGCCCGAGTCCGCCCGCTTTGGCAACGTATCCAAAAAGTCCCCACACGAGAAATATCTGCTCCGCACCCACACCAGCTCGGTGCAGATCCGCACCATGCTGAAGGGCCAGCCGCCGATCCGCATCGTCTCGCCCGGCCGCGTCTACCGCCGCGACACCACCGACGCCACCCACTCGGCCAACTTCCACCAGCTCGAGTGTCTCTACGTGGACAAGAACGTCACCGTCCGCGACCTCAAGGCCCTGCTCGATTACATTTTCGCCTCCCTCCTCGGCAAGGACACCAAGACCCGTTTCCGCCCGCACTACTTCGGCTACACCGAGCCGAGCTTCGAGGTCGACCTCAGCGCCACGCATCTGCCCAAGGTCAACAAACCCTGGATCGAGATCGGCGGCTGCGGCATGGTCGATCCCGTCGTGTTCAAGGACGTCGGCTACGATCCCGAGGTCTGGAGCGGCTACGCCTTCGGCATGGGCCTCGAGCGCCTCGCCATGCTCCTCTACGGAATCGATGACATCCGCTACTTCTACCAGAACGACTTTCGCTTCCTGAAGCAGTTCGCCTGAGACCCCCGAACCTTATTGCCCACGAAACACACGAAAACACACGAAAACCAAGCCTCTGCTCTTTCGTGTCATTTCGTGTGTTTCGTGGGCCCTCTCTGAAAAGATTTTAAGATGAAACTCTCCCGCTCCTGGCTCCAAGACTACGTCGACCTCGCCGGCATCTCCGACGACGAGATCTCCCGCGCCATCACCTTCGTCGGCTTCGAGGTCGAGCAGGTCATCCGCACCGGCGCGCCCAAGCTTTCCAACGTCGTCGTCGGCCAGATCCTCACCCGCGACAAGCACCCCAACGCCGACAAGCTCTCCGTCTGCACCGTCGACGTCGGCCCCGCCCACGGCGGCGTCCGCACCATCGTCTGCGGCGCGCCCAATTGCGACGCCGGCAAACGCGTGCCCGTCGCGCTCCCCGGCGCCGTCCTCCCCGGCGACTTCGTCATCAAGGAGTCCAAGGTCCGCGGCCAGCTTTCCGCCGGCATGATGTGCTCCGCCAAGGAGCTCACCATCGCCGAGGACGCCCAGGGTCTTCTTATCCTCTCCGGCGAGCCCGCCCTCGGCGCGCCGATCAACGACGTGCTCCCCGCCGGCGACACCGTCTTCGACATCGAGATCACGCCCAACCGTCCCGACGCGCTCAGCCACCTCGGCGTCGCCCGCGAACTCGCCGCATGGTTCAAGAAGGAGCTCCGCTACCCGGAGGTTTCCTTCACGCCCGCCAAGATCGCCGCCCAGCCGCGCCCCGATCTGCTCACGAGCGTGCGCGTCACCGGCTCGCACGATTGCCCGCTCTACACCGCCACGGTCGTCACCGGCGTGAAGGTCGGCCCCTCGCCCGAGTGGGTCCAGCGCCGCCTCGCCGCCGTCGGCCTGCGTCCGATCAACAACATCGTCGATATCGGCAACTACGTGATGCTCGAATACGGCCAGCCCGTGCACGCCTTCGACGCGAAGAAGCTCGCCGGCGCCGAGATCGTCGTCCGCCACGCCGCCGAGGGCGAAAAGATCGTCACGCTCGACGGCAAGGAGCGCGCGCTCAACCCGCACGTCCTCGTGATCGCCGACGCGCAAAAGCCCGTCGTCATCGCCGGCATCATGGGCGGCGAAAACTCCGGCGTCTCCGCCGACACCACCGACCTCGTCCTCGAGGTCGCCGCCTTCAAGCGCCAGTCCGTGCGCGCCACCTCCAAGCGCCTCGGCCTCGCCTCCGATTCCTCCTATCGCTACGAGCGCGGCATCGACGTCCACTCGCTCGACGAGGCCGCGCACCGCTTCATCGACCTCGTGCTCGCCCATGCCGGCGGCGCCGTCGCCGGCCCCATCCACCGCGTCGGCTCCGTGCCGCCCTGGGAGCGCGAGATCACCGTCACGCCCGCCTACATCAACGAGAAGCTCGGATTCGAGGTGCCCGCCGCCGAGATGCGCGCCTCGCTCGAGCGCCTTGAGCTCGTCGTCACCCGCGAGGACCCGACCGAGGGCCGCGGCCCGGCCTGGACTTTCTCCGTCCCGAGCTGGCGCGACGACCTCGAACGTCCCATCGACCTCGTCGAGGAAGTGGTGCGCCTCTACGGCACCGAGAAGATCCCGAGCACCGTCATCCAGTCGCCCGGTCTGGTGGGCAACGACGACGCCATCGTGCTCTTCAACCGCTCCGTCGCCTCGGCCCTCGTCGGCGCCGGCTTCAACGAGTGCGTGAACTACACGCTGCGTCCCGCCAAGGAAGTCGCCGCCTGGGCCACGCCCGCGCAGACCGCCGCGCTCGCGCTCGCCAATCCCTTCGTCGAGGACCAGTCTCACCTGCGTTCCACGCTCGTCGGCGGCCTGCTCGAATCGCTCGCGCTCAACCAGGCCCGCGGCGTCGCGGCCTCGCGCCTCTTCGAGACCGGCCGCGTGTTCCTTGATCGCAAGGGCCAGCTTTCCGAGTGCGTCGCGGTCGGCTTCGTCATCGCGGACGAGACCGGCGAGCGCTCTTGGCGCGTCCGCGAGGCGGCGGATTTCTACACCGCCAAGCGCCACGCCGCCACCGTCTCCGCGCTCGCCGGCATCGAGCTCGACCGCCAGCCCACCGCCTTGATCGCCGAGGGTTCCGACGCCGCCCGCGCCTGGCAGGCCGGCCACGCCGCCACGGCCGGCAACATCGAGCACGGCTGGATGGCGCAGTTCGGCCTCGTGAGCCTCGCGCACCTCAAGGCGCTTGGCATCACCGGCAAGGTCTACGCCGGCTTCTTCGCCATCGTGTCGGAAAAGGTGACGGCCGAGACCGAGCGCCGCGGTTACAAGCCCTTCAGCTTGCAGCCCGCCGCGCTGCGCGACCTCGCCGTCGTGGTGCCCGCCGCCACGACCGCGATCGACGCGCAGAAGACGATCGCGAAGCACGCCCGCGCCGCCGCGGGCAACGCCTTCGCGCTCGAGGGCGTCGAGATCTTCGACGTCTACACCGGCAAGGGCGTGCCCGAGGGCCAGAAGAGCCTCGCCTTCTCTCTCACCTTTCGCGCCGCCGACCGCACGCTGACGGACGACGAGGTAAACGCCGCCTTCAACAAGGTGCAGGCCGACCTCACCGCCGCGGGTTACTCGATCCGCAAGTGAATGAAAAAGCCCCGGCCGATTCGGCCGGGGCTTTTTCGTGTGACGGACCAGGGGGCGAAAACGTAGCGGAACGGCGGAGCCGTTTCGCCGCCGTTGATCAGAACGGCACGTCTTCGTCCTGCACGGTGTCGCCGGGCTCGGAGGGCAGGGGGGCGCCGTCGTCGTCCGTCATGGGCGCGGCTTTCCGGCCCTTGGTGACCGGCGCTCCTTTCGCGCGCGGAGCCGGCGCGGCGGATTCGCCCGCGCCCTCGGCCTCGATCTTCCACGCGTTGAGGTTCACGAAGTAGCTGTCCTTCCACTCGCGGCCGCGCAGGTCGAAGAAAACCTTCACCTTGGCGCCGGGCTGGAGGCCGGCGACGAGCTCCACCTTGTCCTTCACGCACTCGAACTTGATGTCCTGCGGGAAGCGTCCGCTCTCGATCGTGAGCACGAACTCGCGCTTGTTGAAGCCGCTGCCGAAGGTCTGTTCCTCGAAGACTTTTTTGATGGTGCCGGTGATTTCGAACATGCGGGGGACCGTGCGGAAATCGCTCCCCTGCGCCAGCCTGTTTCGGAGAAGTTTGCCCGCAAAACACACGAAAGGGCACGAAAGCCGGAGCGCCTAATTTCGTGCTATTTCGTGTGTTTCGTGGGCCCTTCCCGCGGTTTAAGTTTTGTTTTGAGTCAGCGCGCCACTCCCGGTTGCCTTTCGCCCTTTCGTCTTTTCCAACCCCTTCAACCACCATGTCCCGGATCGTCCAAAAATACGGCGGCACCTCCGTCGGTGATGTCGAACGCATCAAAAAGGTCGCCGCCCGCATCAAGGGTTACCGCGACGAAGGCCACGATGTCGTCGTGGTTGTCTCCGCCCGCTCCGGCGTGACCAACGAGCTCATCGCGCGCGCCAAGGCCGTGTGCGAACACCCGGACGATCGCGAGATGGACCAGCTCCTCGCCGTCGGCGAGCAGGAGACCATCGCGCTCACCGCCATGGCCCTTCACGGCATCGGCGTGCCCGCGGTTTCCTACACCGGCGCGCAGGCCGGCATCGTGACCGACAAGGTCCACACCAAGGCGAAGATCCAAGGCATCAACGCCAAGCCCATCGAGGCCGACCTCCAGGCCGGCAAGGTCGTGATCGTCGCCGGCTTTCAGGGCATCACCGACGACGGCCGCATTTCCACGCTCGGTCGCGGCGGTTCCGACCTCACCGCCATCGCCCTCGCCGGCGCGCTCCACGCCGACAAGTGCGAGATCTACACCGACGTCGACGGCGTCTACACCGCCGATCCGCGCGTGGTGAAGGACGCCAAGAAGCTCGAGGAGATCTCCTACGACGAGATGCTCGAGCTCGCCTCCTCCGGCTCCAAGGTCATGCAGTCGCGCTCGGTCGAGTTCGCGGCGAAGTATGACGTCGTTTTCGAAGTCCGCTCCTCCTTTAACTACAACCCGGGAACCATCGTGAAACAAGAAGTCGCCTACATGGAAAAAGTCGTCGTCCGCGGCGTGGCCGTCGACAAGGACCAGGCCAAGGTCACCATCACCAACATCCCCGACCAGCCCGGTTCCGCGGCCAAGATCTTCAAGGGTCTCGCCGACGCCTCGATCATCGTCGACATGATCGTGCAGAACGTGGGCCGCAACGGCGTGGCCAACCTGAGCTTCACCGTGCCCGGCACCGAGACTCACAAGGCCAAGAAGGCGCTCGAGCCCGTCTTCGCCGCGCTCGGCGGCGGCCAGGTCGAGATCGACGAGGCCATCGCGAAGCTCTCCGTGGTCGGCGTCGGCATGAAGACCCACAGCGGCGTCGCCGCCACGCTCTTCACCGCGCTCGCCGAGTCCGGCGTGAACATCCAGCTCATCAGCACCTCCGAGATCAAGATCTCGGTCCTGATCGACAAGGCCAAGGCCGAGGACGCCGCCCGCGTCGCGCACAAGGCGTTC
>CAYTLL010000084.1:0-9375 GCA_964438755.1 uncultured Akkermansia sp.
GCGAGCGCGGGCGAGGTCGTGTTCACCGGCTCGGCCACCGAGGCCGACAACACGGTGTTGAACGCGGCGCTGACGGCCCGGCCGGGCAAGCGCCACGTCATCACCTCCGCGGTCGAGCACTCGGCGGTGCTCAACCACTGCGCGTTCCTCGAAACCCAGGGCGTGCGTGTCACGCGCTTGCCGGTGGGCGAGGACGGGTTGCTCGATCTCGCCGCGCTCGACGCCGCCTTCGCCGAAGACACCGCGCTCGTGTCGCTCATGTGGGCGAACAACGAGACCGGCGTGCTGTTCCCCGTGGCCGAAATCGCCGCTCGCTGTCGCGCGCGCGGCGTGCCCTTCCACTGCGACGCGGTGCAGGCCGCCGGCAAGCTGCCCATCGACTTCAAGGTCATCCCCATCGATTACCTCGCGCTCAGCGCGCACAAGCTGGGCGGCCCCAAAGGCGTGGGCGCTCTGATCGTGCGCAAAGGCTCGCCTTTCGAGCCTCTGGTCCACGGTGGCCACCAAGAACGCGGCCGGCGCGGCGGCACGGAGAACGTCGCCGGCATCGTGGGCTTTGGTCGCGCCGCCGAGTTGGTGCTCGCCGAGGTTAAGGACTACGCGGCGCAGGTCACGCCCCTGCGGGATCGTTTGGAAGGTGAACTGCTCGCGCGTCTGGCTGGCGTGGAGCGCAACGGGCATCCGACCGAGCGGCTGGCCAATACGACGAGCCTGACTTTTCCCGGGGTGGAGGCTGAGGCGCTGCTGTTGTTACTCGATCAGGCGGGCGTCTGCGCCAGCGCGGGCTCGGCCTGCCTGGCGGATTCCGACGAGCCGTCGCACGTCATCCGGGCGATGAAGCCACGAAGCGCGGCGGCGCGGCAGATGATTCGCTTCTCGCTCGGCAAGGAGACAACGCTGGCGGAGGTGGATGCGGCTGTGACGGCGCTTGTCGATGCTGTAGGGCGGTTGCGACGGTAATCGCACCAATTGGCGCGATTAGCTCAATCGGTGTTTCCAGTGTCCTGGCTCCCGCTTGAAGGCCGATACCGCGACGATGAAAATGCAGTCGTCACGTTCGACGTAGATCAGTGCGTAGGGGAAGGGCAGGCGGAAATGCCGGCGGCATGGCGGCTGGATGACACGGAACCGCTGTGGTGATTCGCGGACCTCGTCGATGAGTTCCTGCATTGCGAGGTAGAACCGAAGTCCGAGGTCGGGACTTTTCTCGGCATAGTGCCGAACCGCCTCCAGCAATTCCGCCTCGGCTTCACGGTGGAAGCGATAGGGCTTCACAGACCGATGATCTTGCGCGCCCGCGCCATCACCTCGTCGCCGGGGATGCCGACCTCGCGGCCGCTCTCGATGTCGTCGACTCGGCGCTTGATCTCGGCCGACCACGAGGCATCGAGCCCGGGGTCGGGCAGGCGGTAATTGGCCATCAGGAAACGCTCAAACAAGGCCTCCACTTGCTCGGGCGGCCAAGTTTTGGTTTCGGCGAGCACCTGTTCGACGGTCAATGACATGGATCCGACGATACCGCTGGCTGAACGGCTGGCAACTTCGGGCTAGCGCCCAACCCATGCCCGAATGTTTTGGCGAAGCTGCTCGGCGCTCAAAGTGGGCTCGGTGCGCAGCGAATGCTGCCCCGCATCGACGGCGGCTAGGGTGTTTCAAATATAGTCGTAGCCGTTTCAAGGTAGGGCGCGACCGCTGGGCGCGCCGCGTCGGAGTGGCGTTTCCTCCTTGAAATCCACGGCGGGCCCAGCGGTCCCGCCCTACCTCTCGAAGCCTCGGGAACGGCTACACTTTCATTTGAAACGCTCTAGCTGCTCATCGTTTTCGTCGGGCAGAAAGCGTGCGGCGATCCAGTCGGCAACCTCGCGCATTTGTTCGGGGCTGAATTTCCCCAGCGCTTTCTCGACTTCGGCCATGGCGCTTGTGGCGGAGACGATGAATATACCTCGTTGGCTGGTAATCCCCGGAAACCTCTTCGAGACACATTTGAAGTCGGCGTGTCCACCGGGCTGATGTCGCTTACCATTTACGCCGCATCCAGCTTCCGCAGTTCGCTGTCCATGGAGCCATGTCCCACGGGAAGTAGCTCGTCCATGATGTTGAGGCATCTAGTTTGAAACGCCTCTGCCGCAGGCCCGCGATCATGTCCGCGCGACTGCTGGTAAACGGTCAAAACCAACTTGGCCGCGTCATAGAACGCCGAGTCGATTCGCCCGCGTGTGTCTTCGGGCACGCGTCGCTGCTCCTCGATGAGGCGCTCCGGAATCCTGAGAGCCGCCTCCGGTAGACGTGCGGGGCATTCTTCCAGCTTGTGCAGGAGTGCCTCCGCTCCGCTGGAGAAACCGGGGCTCGTGAGGAAAATATCCATTAAACTCCGCTCATGCGCCAACTGCTCTGGCGGCAGATGTCGCCAACACGCTCCCGCCTGTTGCCGGACTTTCGGAGACGAATCACTGAAGAACCGCGCAAGAAATTCGCGGCAGCGTGGGGCGCATTCGGGCTCCTTGAGGTTGTGCGCGAAGATATCCGCTGCCGCGGCGCGAGCCACTTCGTCGGATTGGAGCACCAATATTTTCAGGTCGGAGTCGGCTTGCGGATGTCTAAAAGCGGCCAGCGTGATTTGCCGGGCCGCAATCGAACGCGCTTTTTCTTCGGGAAGCCCCAGCATGCGTAGCAGCAAGGGCCTCAACGCTTCGTAGTGTGTGAAGCGCGCATAGTGAATGAAGCGCTCCACATGATGGGTATCGAGAATGTCGTCCCCATCCACGACAGTCTTCAGAAACCACTCCACCGCTTGATCGCGGTGTTCGCGGAGGGCAAACACCAAGCAGCCTATGGCGCAGGAACGAACGGCCAGCGATTTGTCCCTGACGAGTGCGGCAACGGTTGGCTCCAGTTGAGTCCAGCGCGACGGCTTCTCAAAGAGGAGTTGCGTGATCGTTTCAGCCGCAGCCCCTCGAGTGGAGTTTATCCCGTGAGAATGAGGACTGCCGCCATACATCGGGGCCTTTCTTTCGGGGGACTGCATCCAGATTTCCTTCTCCGGGTCCGGATCGTTCTCGGCGTAATGCACGAGCACGTCCAACAGGGAATCGGGCACCGGACTTTCCGCGGCCGTTTTCAAACTCCAGCAGATCTGCTTCCCCGCAGGCCGGCCGGGAAGCGCGTGGACGCGCTCGAAACATGGCACGAGCAGGCACGGGAGGAGTGAAGCGAACGCCGATGTTGGCAGTTGTTTTCGCTCTTCGTCATTTTCGGCACTGGTTCGACAAAGTCCGGCAAGCAAGTGCTCGAAGTAGGTCGGACTCACTTCATCCGGGAGACGGCACAGTAGCTTGGCGAAACGCGGCTTGTCGGTTTGCGCCACTTTCTCAAGCACACGGCCCAGCTCGACTGAACCGCCGATAAGCCTCCCGTTGGCCCCGCGATGAGAGCCCCATTTTTCCGAGTATTTCCGCATCGCCCTAAGCCAATGGCGATCTCCCATCTTTATCGCGCGCTCGAAGGTGATGGGAGAAGGCACAAAACCGGCGCTGAATGAGCTTCCTTCGCTCAAGCAGACCGGCCCGAACTTTCGTCGTAGCTCGTCCAGCCGATGCCATGCCGCCGCACTCAACCGTGCCTCGGGAAATGCGAGAAGAAGCTGATACTGCGTCTGCCCGTTGTAATTTAGATTCCGAAGCTCCCATTTATCCGTGAAGCTCAAGACGCAGGATTCGAGCGCATGGAAGTCGTGCGCAGACAGGTAATCGGCAATCGCTTGGATGACGGCAACGGCCAGCTGCGTTGACGAGCCGAAGCCATAACGCACTTCGAGGCCGAGACGAGAGGGCGAGGCGTAAAGAAACTTGGCCGCCTCGATGGCAAAAAAAGCGCCATTTGCAGGCCAAGTCGCCAGCAACAAGATCGCTGCTGTTTCGGTCCGTAACGCCGCCAGTTCATTTGCGAAGGGGGCAAGTTCGGCAGGCTTGTCCTTCGCGCACTGGCGCATCGCATCGATGAGGTATCGGATCAGCACGTCCCCAAAGCGGTATGCGTCGTCTGAAATATGATGCGGGCGAAGCGGGTCGGTCACGCGGCCGTCTTCTTCCGTGCTCTCATGTTCGCGAAGCACGCTCACCAGCACGGGAAGCACCTGACGCAACACCGGTAGCGGATCCACCTTCTTGAGCTCTTGGAAAAAGTGGGAGTCCAAATGCAGCGCACCGGATGGCGCGTTCGGGTTGTCGTCGGTTTCATCTACACATGCCGGGAAACGATGCCGCAAAAACGCGGCGATCAACTCGCCGGAATAGGCGGGATTCGTTTCCGCGATTTTGGTGAGACCCCAATGCCGGCCGGACTTTTCGTCGAACCATCCCTGCCTAAGCTTCTCCAAAAACAGTTCGAAAAATTCCCGGCTGTGGTGGATCTCGCCAAAATCGCACAGGTTCGCCAGCCGTGTCCGCCAAGCGGGCGTGTCGCGGAGATATCGGCACATCAACTCGGCAATCGTCGCCGAGTGGACTTTCATCGTTTCCGGTAGAGCGAGTAGGCGGATGGCGAAATCGATGTCGCTTTCATCGCCGCTGCTCAGCCAGCGGTCCCATGTTCCGGACTGTTCGATCACGGAGAACCAAGCCGGATTATTCCAAGCCACGGTGCGCGCAAACCAGTCGAGCTTCGGGTCGCCGAAAAGGTTCAGGATGAGGTCCCATTCCTCGACGCAGGGGTCCGATAAGTCTCTAAGCCAATCGATGACGGCTTTCTTGATGTGTGTGCGAACCGTCGGCGTGGAGAGCAGTTCACGCAGGTTTCCCATGTAGGCCGTAAAGCTGCCCTCCCGGCGACGCTGATACGCCAGCACCTGCCTGACCTGTCCGCGGCGAAACAAATGCTGTTCCGATGGGCTTAGCAGATCGGGCACGAGCCGGCGGCCGCCCGCCACAAACTGCCGCGCGAAGACGTAGTCGAAGAAGGTCTCGTGAAAGAATCGATAGCGTCCCGAATCCAGCACCAGCACATGATCGGAGGCCAAAGCAAACGCATCCGCCGATAGTCCACCCGTGTCGAAAACGTCTTTTGGCGCGGTGAGCGTCTGACGTTCGCTCATTGCCTGAGCGAGCCGGTTCACGGTGTCTTCGAAATTCACGCGCGGCGTGGCGCCACGCGCGCGCTGCACCTTCTTCTCCCAGTAACGATCATACAGCATCGTCAGATCATTTGCCGGGGAAGCGGCTTTCGGGTCTCCGCGCAAAAAGACGTTCAGATGCAAGGGCGTGCGCAGAAACTCGATGTGACGCGGGAAAAATTTCTCCAAAGACGCTCCGACTTTCGAGAGGGTCGAACGAACAAACTCGACGTCGAGTGGCTCGAGCTGGATCGGTGGATTAGCCGCTTTCTTGCCGATCACGCTGCGTAAGCGATCATCGGTTTCCAAGTCGTAGCTTCGGCACGCGAGGATAACCTGGACGGTTTGCAGATGCTCGACCTCGAAAAGCAGGTCTTGAAATGCCTCCCATAAGCGCGGGTTGCGACCGGACGCGGTGCTCAATGCGTCAAGTTGATCGATGATCAAAACGGAGGGGCGACCACGGGCCACGCCGGATAGAACGAGCGCAGGCGATAGCGTTAGCCCGAGGTCCTGCCCCAGCGCGAGGGCCGTGCAGGCGCTGATCTGCGCATCAAGTCGAAGCGCCAAACACGGAATGTTCTTTTGCTCCAAAGCGCGAAGACATTGGGCCGAGACACAGCTTTTACCCATCCCTGCGCTACCCGTGAGCACCACCACCTTGGTCCCCTCCTGAATCGTGCGGATCAGCTTTTGAGCCTCCTTTCGGTCAACCGACAGATCTTGGATCAAATCGGTTTCGACGCCCGCGGTGTAGAGACGGTTTTTCCGCTCAACTTCGTCATGATCGGCGCCGGGCTGGTGCCAATCACGCGGGGCAAGCCGATGCTTGGCCAGATGCGCCAAGATCATGTCGCGCCGAATCGGCTTCCCGAACGACTCATACACCAACTCGTAAATAGCCTGCCTTGCTGCGGTGGGCGAAAACTTCGCGCCGCTGTGCTCGAGGAGATCGCGTTCAACAACACGCTCCAAAAAGCGTCGTAGCGTTCCCTCATCGCAGCCATCCACGCGGAGCCGGCGAAGGCGCTCCCATGCGGTGCCCCAGTCGAGTCCCAGCTTTTTGAAAAGATGCGACTCGATTTCGTCGGTCAAATCCGCGCTGCCTCGAATTTGCTTTTCGAAGGCTTTGGCGTCATCCGCGCTTTTCGCCTCTTCGCACAACCGGGCGAGTTTGCTGGCACCGCTTCCTGACGCGAAGACCGCGCGACTCGGGACCGTGCCAGACGAAACGCGGGCGAAAAGATCTCCCAAGATGCTCCTCCTGGTTTCATTGGGGCGGGTAAGATCGGCCACCGTCCACGCGTTGCCCGTTGTCTGGCGCTTGGCGGAGAAATACTCCCGGCTTCCGTCAGGACTGGTGGTGTAAAATTCCACGCCCTCGCCATCGGGCCCGTGGGGTTCGACCACCAACTCGATCACATCGCCGCGCAGCAGACGCATCAATGCTTCCACCGTCCAGAGGGACTCGTAGCGGTTGCCGAGTTTGTCCCAGATGCCACCGGCCGTTCGGCTGTTAACGTGAGTCATCGATGCCGCTGGTAAAGCGAGCCGGAGGCGCGGAGACAAGCTGCCGGAGCGAGTGCGCTATCGGAATCGCGCCCACTTATCCCGATGCCGCCGCAGGTTTTCGATCAAGGGGCGAAGTTTCGCCTGCGGGGCGAATTGCAGATGGCGGCCGGCGGCGGCGCGGAGTTGCAGGGCCTCGGGGCCGGCCTCGGTGAAACGCGCGGCGTTCACCACCACGCGCAGGTCGTCGTCCACCGTCCAGAGGCCCGCGTCGAACATCCAGTGGGCGCTCTTCGACAATGCGAGACCGTTGGTGAGGTCGTCGTTGCCGGTCTCCGCCCAGGGCTCGATGTGCGCCGCGTCCACGATGCTAGCGCCGTCGGTCGTGAAACAACGGTAGCCGGTGAGCGCACAGGTGTGGAAATAATCGTCCACCACCCGCACCTGGAAACGCGCGCTGCGGCCTTTGCGTTTCCCGGCGGCGAGGGCTTGCGCCAACGCCTTGTCGGCCGTCCGGGTCGCGTGTCCGAGCGCGAGGCCGATAAATTCAAACAGCGCCGCCTGCTCCGGATCGGTGAAATAGCGCGAGACGAGCACGAGCCGCGCTTTTACTCGAAAATCCCGGTCGGCCAGCAACGCGAAAAATTCCGGGTGCAGCTCGATCACGGCGCACGTTTCGCATGCTTGGGCCGATGTCATTTCAGCTGTGAACGCCTGCCAAAATCCCTGGGTTTTGAGGTGATAAAAAGGAAGGCGCAGATCCAGGCGCGTCGGCCAACGGTCGGCGACCAAGGTGCCGAGTTCGCGAAAACGGAGAACAAGTTCGGGGGTTCGCGTGATGACGCGGCCCGGCAGTTTTCCGGATTCCGCAAGATCGAGAATCGAAAGAAGCAGAAGCGGTTTGTGCGGGGCCGGGCCGCTGACGCCGTCGGTTGATTTTCCGTTGCCCGCGCGGAGCCGTGTGAGTTTGCCGAGCCACCGATCAACCGTGCTCACCGCATCGCTCATCACGACAAACCAAACTGACCGATCCGAATATCGTCTTGCAGGATGCGTTGAAGGTCTTGCAGGAGGCCGTGGGCGCGCTGCATTTCGCTGTATTCCTCCACCTTGCCGACGAGACGTTGCAGGGTTTCGGCGCCGAAGCCCTTTTCCTCGGCAACTTTCGCCTCCAGTGTTCGGAGCCGGGCGGTTTGGCGGTTGTCGTTCATCGGGATGTCTCGGTGTTCGTTTACCAAACGCGCCACATCCCGACCATCGTCGGCGCCGCGCGCTCCGCGCCAAATCTGCTGAATGAGCAGCAATTCGTCATCGGTGATGAGACGAAGCCCCGTTTGCGTCTGCAACTCAAGCAGCTCTTTCATCAATTCCTTACGCGATTCGAGCAGGAGCGGTCCCCACGTGTTTTCCTTGGTCGTGCCGTTCATGCGCACGCGGTCGCGTTTGCCGTTGGCGGGGTCTTGAGAGAACTGGAGGCGGCCGCGGAAGGCGATGAGCGGCTCCATGCGGTCGTCGCCGCTGGCGAGCAGGCCCTCGCTGGATTTGTCGCGCTCGACCACGGTGCAGGTCCAGCAGCCGAAACGGGAACTGCCGCAGGCGGGGGGCTGGTGTCGATTTGGATGGGGCACTCGCCGCCACCGGCGTTGTTGTAGAGGCGGTAGAGGTCCTTGTGGGGTGCCGCCCCAAGGCGCGGGGTTTTGCGCCGATCTAGCCTTAAAGCAGATTCCTGAAAGCCCAAATCCGAGGCGGGAGAAGGAATCCGTGAATCGAAAGGGAACTGGGTGTATCGAGGCAGCTGATCGCGCTTTTATAGGTTGCAGTCGAGAGACCTGAGACAGCCATGGCGTGTAGGCAGTGGCCGTGGGCGCCTGATCGTCCAATCAAGCGGTAGGCGCCGGACGGGGGCGGAAAAGGCAAAGCCTGGCGCGGGGCAAGTCGGTGGCGGGTGTTTTTGCTCGGTGGGGCGTGCGCGGGGCGTTAGGCGAGGGGGCATGGAAACGCCTTTGCCGCTCGACGTGTGCCTGCTGGTCGTGGACGTGCAGCGGCAGTTTGTGACGCCGCGCACGGCGGGGCTATTGCCGAGGCTCGCGGCGGCGCTGCCGGGCTATCGGCGGATCGTTTTTTCGCGGTTGGTGGCGGACGCGGAGAGTCCGGTCGCGCGCTGGAAAGGGTTTTTCCCCGCGCCGGAGGATTCGGCCGGGGCGGCGCTGGCGATCGAGGCGCCGGCGGGCGCGGAGGTGTGGGTGACGCGCAAGACCGGCTTCAGCGCGTTGACGGCGGACGCGCGGGCCTGGCTCGCGGAGCGGGGCGTGCGCGCGGTGCATGTCTGCGGCATGGACACGGATCTGTGCGTGACGCGCACGCTGTTCGACGTGGCGGAGGCGGGTTTCGAGCCGGCGCTGCGCGCGGATCTTTGCGCGAGCGCGGCGGGGGAGGCGATGCACGCGCATGGCGTGGTGGTCGCCAAGCGCATGATCGGAAGCGGCCGGGTGCGGACGGGCGTCGGCGCGGAGGGGCTGGGGGTTGAACCACTCATGAAACGGCCCAAGGGGCGTTTCTTTGGGAGATGAGTCGCGGCTTCGGGAGCCGCGACGACGGGTGTCGATGGGCGGCCAATGGCCGCGGGCGAGGGCCTCGAGAGGCTGCGAATATGGCTACAGTGCTATTTGGACGTCTTTAGCTTCGGCGGCGGCGGCGCAGGATCGGCACGGCCAAGGCGGCGAGGCCGGCGAGGGCGGCGGCGGAGGCGGGTTCGGGGA
>CAYTLL010000085.1:0-9263 GCA_964438755.1 uncultured Akkermansia sp.
GGCGGCTTCGTCCACCTGCCCCGCCTGCTCGACAAGGCCCGCGCCGCCGCCGCCGGAAAACTCGGCGAATTCATCTACCCCTGCCCGCTCGACAACCGCTTCTTCGCCTTCACCGGGCTCAATCCCGACGCCCTGCTCGCCGAGGCGAAATCCGGCAAAAGCGATACCGAGATGCTCGCGTGGGTCATGGCCAACCTCTCGCCCAAGCGCCAGCCGTGGGAGATCGCCGCCTGGTCCGACTACTTGGCCGCGTTGTCGCCCGGTGACGTCCAGCGTCACAAGGTGTTCGCCGAGCACATAGAAAAACTCGGTCCCGGCCGCGACGACATCGTCACCTACTTTGATCGCCTCGATCTCGACGACTACGTAAGCTACGGCGGAAAAGGCTGATGGCTCAAGTATGGCATTCTCCCTTGACCCAACGCCAACGCCCATATCGAGTATGGCAAATGAAGATGACCATGCACATCGATGAGGCGCTGTTGGAGCGCGTGATGCGCGAATACGGGTTCGCCAGCAAGACCGAGGCGGTCGAAGCCGCCCTCAAGGAGATGGACCGCCAGATGCGCATCCGCGAGTTTCGCAAAAACGGTCTGGGCCTCACGCCCGAGGAACTGGCCGACGCCGTGGACCCCTTCTACGACGAAAAGCTGGGCCTGAACGTCTATCCCGCCCGCGCAGTCGCCGAGGAGCCCAAGCCCTTCGAGTCCCATGGATCTGCCGATCCTCGTTGATAGCAGCGTATACATCCGGCTGATGCGGCGACGGCTCGACCCCGTCGCCGTTCTTTTCGAGCACTACGACACCGTCAACCTCCTGACCTGCGGCATGGTGCGGCTCGAAGTGCTGCGCGGCGTGAAACAAGCCCGCGCCAGGGAGCGCTTGGATGCGTTCATGTCCGTGATGCAATACGTCCAGACCGACGAACGGCTCTGGCGCGCGGCCACCTCCCTCGCCGCGCAGTCGGATCGCCTCGGCGTCCCCATCCAGGCCACGGACGCCCTCATCGCGGCCTCGGCGTTGAGCAAAGGCGCCTCGGTCCTCACCCTCGATTCCGACTTCAAACGCGTGCCCGGGCTGCACGTCCTCTCACTTCCCCCCCACCTCGACCCCTGACCCGCGCGTGTCCTCGCCCGCATCCGAACTCGTCCTCGTCTTCGACGCCAACAACCGCCTCGCCATCCGCTTCACGCCGGAAGGTCGCGTGGCCGCGGATGGCTCCGCGCTCCCCCAAGCGCACCGCTCCAGGATCGGCTTTGATCTTCCGGGGGAAACCGGTCCGCTGCGGATCACGCTCGGCTGTATTCCTCCCGAACAGCCCGTCGACACGGGCGTCGTTTTTTATTCGATCGACCAACTCTCGGGCAGCCCAGGCGCCAACACACCCTTTCTCGCCGACATTCTCGCCGCGCTCGAGCCCCACCTCGTCGAACTGCCCTACCTCCACCTCGGCGAGAACGACTTCATCTACAAGTTCCGCCCCGCGCAGGAGCGCAACACGTCCATCTACGCGCAGGACGCCGCCTCCGGCGCCCTTTACCAGTCGGCCCTTTGCGCGACGATCAAGGCCCTCGCCCGGCGCCACGAACGATCCGCCGCCGATCCCGTGCCGCTCGATTTCGGCGCGGTGCAATACCTCCTGCCCAGCCACTTCGGCTTCTGCCTCGGCGTGAAAAACGCCATCGAACGCGCCTACGAGACGCTCGCCGAAAACCCCGGCCGCCGGGTCTTCATGCTCTCCGAGCTGATCCACAATCCCTTCGTCAACGAGGACCTCCTGCGTCGCGGCTTGCGCTACCTCCAGTCCGACAAGGGCGTCCCCTTCGCCGTCTCCGGCCGCAAGATCAACGCCGACCAGCCCGCGACGCCGGACGATCCCGCGCGCTGGGACGTGCTGGCGCCCGAGGACATCGTCATCATCCCCGCCTTCGGCGCGACCGACGAGGACAAGCGCCGCCTCGTCCGCCGCGGCCTCGCCGTCTGCGCCTACGACGCCACCTGCATGCTGGTGGAAAAGGTCTGGAAGGCGGCCCGTTCGTATGGTCGCGACGGATACACCGTCGTCATCCACGGCAAGCACGAGCACGAGGAGACGAAGGCCACCTTCTCCAACACCCGACGGCACGCGCCGGCCGTCATCGTGCGCAATCTCGCCGAGGCGCGCGTCCTCGCCGGCCTGATCCCCGCCCGCGGGGAGCCGGCCGCGCAGGCCCGCTTCGAGGCGGCCTTCGCCGGCCGCCACACCGAAGGATTTTCCGTCGCGCGCGACCTGGATCGGATCGCGGTCGTCAACCAGACGACGCTGCTGGTCAACGAGACCCGTGAGATCATCGAGCACCTTCGGGGCGCCTATCTCGCCTCCTGCGGCCCCGACACCCCGGGCGCCCCCGCCCGCGTCGGCGGCAGCGGCCGCACCGACACGCTTTGCTACGCCACGCAGGTGAACCAGGACGCGCTCGGCCGCGCCCTCGCCCGGCCGCTCGACGCCGCCTTCGTCATCGGCGGGAAAAACTCGTCCAACACCTACCAGCTCTGGCGCGTCTGCGACGAGAAGCTCGGCCGCATGGCTTTTTTCATCCAGAGCGAGGCCGACATCCTCTCCCTCGCCGAGGTCGCCCACTATGTGTTCCCCGCCCACGGCCCCGGCACCAAGGACGGCGGCCACACCGAGACTCGCCCTCTCTGGCCGGACGAGGACTTCGCCCGGCCGCGCCGCATTCTGATCACCGGCGGGGCGAGCTGCCCCGACGGGCTGATCCAGGCGGTGATCGCGCGCATCAACTCGCTCTTCCCCGCGGAGCGCCTGCGCCCCGTGGAGTCGGTCCTCGCGGATCTCGGACGCGCCTGATCCCGCCCGGCCGTTCGGCCGACCGCCCCGGGGACCGCCTCGCGGAGGGGACCGCGCGGAGGGGACCGCGCGATCAACCGGTCGTCGGCGTCAGCTTCCGCTCCGTCAGCGGCAGCATCACTCCGCGGCGGAAAAGCGTCACCTGGCCCGTGCTCGAGGAAACGACGATGCTGATGCAGTCCGTCGCCACGCTCACCGCCGCCGCCGCGGCGTGACGGCTGCCCAGGCCGCTCGGCAGCGAGTGGTCGGAGTCGGCGGCCTGCAACAGGCTGCCCGCGCTCGCCACCACGCCGTCGCCCCGGATCACGAAGGCGCCGTCGATGGAGGAGAACTCCTTCACCGTCTCGTCCATGAAGGGGTTGAGGATGTTGCGATCCTCCTCCTTGTATCCGTAAAATGGATTCAGCACGAGCGGCTTGGTCAGTCGCTCCACGCGGGCGGTGTCGCCGAGGACGAATAGGCAGCCGACGGGCTTGCCCTCGCGGCCCTCGACGCCGAGCTCCATCGCGATGCCGAGCACGCGCTCCAGCACCTCGGGCTTCACGTCCTCCGGCAGGAGGTCGGCGTGACCGCCGAGCAAGGTGTGGAACTCGCGCTCCACGTCGAGGATCACGACCGTGTCGAACTGGTTGCTGCCGGCGAGCCCGCCGACGCAGCAGAGGCGATCGCTGAAGGAGATGATGCCGCGGCTCAAGGCCACGAAAACCGCGCTGCGCAGCTGCGCCATGCGCTGGCTCGAGAAGGACCGGACCTGGATGACCTCGACCGCGCGGTCCGCGTCCGATTCGTCGTCCAGCTCCACGTGGTTGCGCGTGACCAGGATCGTCTTCGCCTTCGGAAACCAGGCCCCGGGCTCGATGCCGCCCACGAAGGTGTCGCCGAAGACCATGATCGCCCGGCACCCCGCGCCGCGGGCGACGCGGTCGGCCTCGCGGATCATGAGACGGTTGACGCGGTTCTGCTGCGCCTGGACCGGCCGGGCGAGCAGGCCGCCCACGCCCGCGACGAGCCGGTCGTGGAGATCGTTGAGCGTCGAGGCGCCGACCAGGCTGGCCACCAACTCCGGCTCCTTCACCAGGCGCGCCACGGTCGCGAGCACCTGCAGGTAGTCGCGCGCGCGCTCGTCGGCCAGGAGCAGGATGATCAGGTGGGCGCGATCGCCCTCCAAGGTGCCCTCGTGGATGATCCCGTCGCGGCTGCGTCCGATGACCAGCACGTAGCGGCGCGGCATCTTCACCCGCACGTGAGGCAAGGCGACCCCGTTGCCCAGGTAGGTGGTCATCGTGCTCTCGCGCTGAAGCAGACTGCGCAGAAGCGAATCGCGCTTCAGGTCGGAGAAGCAGGCGGAGGCGTTGTCCAGCAACTCGCCCAGCGCGCCCTTCAGATCGGTCGATTGCAGCTCGATGATTCGATTGCGGGCGATGTGTCGCTCAAGACGCATGGGACAAGGAAACCGAAGATGATCTCGACCCGATGTAACCCCGGATGACTCGGGCGGTCGCGGTTGAACGAGGGGTCATCCGCGGCTCCCGGCGCGATCCGCGGCGAAAAACCGTCACTTCTCCCACTCGAGGGCGCCCTTCTTGATCTCGTAGACGAGACCGAGGACGAGCACGCCGAAGAAAAAGCCGATGGGGGCCAGGATCGAGATATGGTTCGCGAGGAAGTCGCGATAGATGAAGGACCAGGGGATGAGGAAAACCACCTCGATGTCGAAGAGGATGAAGAGCATCGCGGTGACGTAGAATTTCACCGAAAAGCGCGTGTGCGGGCCGCCCTCGGCTTTGACGCCGCACTCGTAGGCCGTGTCGGTGATGGCGTTCTTCTTGCGCGCGCGCTGGCCGAGCAAATGGCTCGCGCCGACTATGCCTCCGGCGAGGCCGGTGGCCAAAATGAGCTGGATCAGGAGCGGCGCGTAGTCGGAGACGGAATTCATGCGGGCGGGAACAAAGGGAAAAGGGACAAGGCCCGCGGGCGGCGGGCAAGGTGTTTTTACTCGGAACGGGAGCCGGGACGGATATCCACCGGCGGCACCGGAACCGGATCTTCGCCCGCGCGTCGCCCGACGCCGAGCGTCTCGGCGAACTCCAGGGTGCGGATTTCGTCGGAGACCGGCTGGAACCCCGTCTCCTTTCGCGCGGCGTTGATGCGTTGCAACATGATCGCGTCCATCCGCACCGGGTCGGTGCCGAGCCAGAGTCGCGGCTCGCCCCGGGCATAGGAGGCGTTGTAGGCGGGGCCGCCGACAAATTGCCATTGGTCCAACGCGGCGAGGGTGAAGGCCCAGGTCTGCCGCAACTCGGGGATGGCCGCCATCTCGGCCACGGCCGCCGGGGCGCTGCGCGTGCTCCGGAAAAAGCGCGAGGTGTTGGACGCGTTCCACAGGGTCGCGTTGGCCAGCGCCCCGTTTATCCCCAGCGACTCGTGGTCGGTGTAGACCGGAAGGTTGATCCAGAAGTCGGCGTCGAGGAAGAGCGGCGTGGCCAGGAAGCTCTTGCGGTCCGCCTCGGCGTCGATCTTCGCCATCGGGTCGATCGCCGCGACTCCCAGTCGGTCGAGATCGAAGTTAGGCGCGCGGTCCTGACGACCGGACAAGATGGGATCAAAGCGCGAGGGCAACGGACTGTCGTAAAACCAGATCGGATCGTAGTAGCGGCCCGACTCGAGCACGAAGAAAGGATGGCCGGCGAAGGGCGGCGTCAGCCGCGGATCCGTCGGCAGGTAGCCGGTCAGTCGCAGGCGCAGTTGGTTCAAGCCGACGAGAAAGATATTTTCCCGCGCGTAGCCGCGACGCATCAACGCCTCGATCACCGCCCGCACGAGCGACTGGGGCGTGGCGAGACCGGGCCCGGACTCGGCGTAGATTTTCAACCCGACCTTGCCCTTCTCGCCGGGGGTGAGCGGTCGCCCGACCCTTTCCTCAAAAGCGCGAAACAAGGCCTCCACGCCTCCCGCATAGCGGTCCGGGCTCGCGGTGGAGGGATCCCGCCCGTCCGTGAGCGCCGGCAAGCGCACCTCCCAAAGCGCGGCCGGAAGCGCCTTTGCCGACGCGGACGCGGCCGGGCCTTCGGCGCGGGCGCACAGGACCGCGCACACGAGGGAAATCACGCAGGATAAAAAGACTCGAAAGGACATCGGGCGGAACCCTTGACAGAGCAGCCCCCGGACCGAAAGTGCAACCCCGTCCCGCTCGATGCCGCGCCTCAAGGAAAGCTGCAAACAAGACCTCAAGCTGCGCATCAACATCGTGGATGTTATTTCGCGCGTCGCCACGCCACGTCGCGCCGGCGGCAATCGCTTCAAGGCGCTTTGCCCCTTCCACCAGGAAAAGACGCCTTCCTTCCACTTCGATTCCGCCAAGGGTTTCTACAAGTGTTTCGGCTGCGGGAAATCGGGCGACATCTTCACGTTCGTCCAAGAGACGGAGGGCCTGAACTTCACCGAGTCGGTCGAGGCGCTCGCCCAGCGTTTCAACGTCCCGCTCGTCTACGAGGAAGGCGGAGGCGGCCCCTCCCGCGAGGAACGCTCGCTGCGCCAGGAGCTTTTCGACCTGCACGAGTTCGCCACCGAGCACTTTCACCAAGCGTTCAAGGCCAACGGAGAACACGGCGCCTGGATGCGCGACTACTGGACCCGCGAACGACGCTTCACGCCCGAGCTCGCCGACGAGTTCAAGGTCGGCCTCGCCGACCCGACCGGCTCCGGCCTAGGCGCCGCGGTGATGCGCAAAAAATTTTCCGAGGACGCGATCCGCAAGTGCGGCCTGTTCTTCATCTACGAGGACCAGCTGCTCACCGTCGGCGCGCTCAAGCCGCGCTTCCGGGGCCGCCTCATGATTCCCATCCGCGACCACCAGGGACGCGTGGTCGCCTTCACCGCCCGCCAGACCAAGCTCACCCCGGCCGACGACCCGGCGCACGAGGCGAAATACGTCAACTCGCCCGAGACGCCGATCTTCTCGAAAAGCAATCTTCTCTTCAACCTCGACCGCGCCCGCGCCCATGTCGGCGAGGGCAAGCCCTTCGTGCTCGTCGAGGGCCAGCTTGACGCCCTCCGCTGCTGGTCGGTGGGCCTGAAAACCGCCATCGCGCCACAGGGAACCTCCATCACGGATGGGCAACTCATCCTGATGCGCCGCTACCACTCGGAACTCGAGTGCTTCTTCGACAGCGACAGCGCCGGCCAGAAAGCCGCGCGCCGCCTGCTGCCGCTCGCCCTCAAGACCGGCATCGAGGTGCGTTTCCTCACCCTCGCCGGCGCCGGCAAGGTCGACCCCGACCTCCTCTTCCTTGAAAAAGGGCTCGCCGGCTACGAGGAGGTGAAACGCGGCGCCTTCGGCGGCATGCAGTTCATGCGCCGCTACGTGCTGCCCGACTCCCGCACCGCGACCCCCGAACGCACCCAGGCCGCCGTGCGTGAGATCTACGCCGTGATCGCCTCCGCCGAGTCCGAGCTCATGCGCCGCCGCCTGCTTGGCGAAATCGCCCCCGCGCTCGGCGCGCTCCAGGTCACTCCCGACGTTTTCGAACGCGATTTCGCCCAGTTCATCGCCAAAGGCGGCCGCGCCGAGGCCCAGGCGTCCCCGCCCCCGGCCAACCCCTCCGCCGCCGATCCAACCGCTCGATCCTCCGCCGCCACGCACGGGGCTTCGCCCTCCGCCACGGCCGGCCCCTCCCCCGCGGCCGACGATCCAACCGCCCCGGAACGCGATCTTCTCCTGCTCGTCCTGCATTTCGACCCCGCGCTCGGCCGTTCGCTCGCCGCCGCCTGTCCCCACGAGTGGATCAACGACCGCCTGCCCTCCGGCGCCCTGCTCAACCGCTTCCTCGCCGAACTGCTTCACGGCGAATGGCCCGGTCGCGACCACCTCGACGCGTTGCTCGAAACCGACGCCGAACGCGCCTTGGTCGCCTCCCTGCTCTTCGAAACGCCCCAGATCGACGACCCGTCCAAGGTCGCCCTCGAAGGCCTCAAACGCCTCCGCGATCGCAGCCTCATGCCGCGCCTGCGCCAAATCGACCTGCTCCTGGCCCAAGCCACCACCGACAACACGATTGACGCCATCGCCTTGCTAAAAGAACGCTCCGAGCTCCAACGGCTCCTACGGTCGCCCCTTGCGCTCGCCGCGGTCGCCTGATAGCGTTTTCCCTTTTCGCCTCTTCCCGTCCGCTTCTCTTTTCGCCCTAGTCCCTGCCACCACTCATGCCGCGCAAAGCCAAGTCCGCCTCCGCCGATACCCATTCCGACGCCGTCGAGGCCGCCATCGAGACCACCCAAGGGGGAGCCGAATTCGGCGCCTCCGACAATCCCGCGGACAACCTCCCGCCCGGAGGCATCAACGACAAGATTCGCGCGCTCATCCGCCAGTCGAAGGAACAGGGCTACCTCACCTTCGACGACATCAACGAGGCGCTGCCCGATTCCGTCGAAAACCAGGAGGAGATCGATAACGTCCTCTCCATCCTGCAAAACCTCGAGATCGAGATCCTCGAGCCCGAGCAGGTCGAGGAGTTCAAGCAGCGCCAGACCAAGGAGGAGGAGGACGAGACCCGTTCGTCGCAGAACGACATCCTCGACGACCCGGTCCGCATGTATCTCAAGCAGATGGGCCAGGTCCCGCTGCTGACCCGCGAGCAGGAAGTCGAGATCTCCAAGCGCATCGAGACCGCCGAGCTCACCGCCCAGGAGGTGCTCTTCGAGGTCGCCATCGTCGGCAAATACATCGCCGGCCTCGGCCAGAAGCTCATCGACCGCACCGAGCGCTTCGACCGCATCGTCATCGACAAGAAGATCGAGAGCCGCGACGCCTACTTCAAAAACCTCCCCAAGCTCGTCGAGACCACCGTCAAAAACGAGGAATCCGTCGCCGAGTCCTGGGAGGAATACCAGAAGGCGAAGAACGACGCCGACCGGAAGAAGGTGCTCTCCAAGCACTCGAAGCGCGAGTCCGTCCTCCGCTCCAACTTCTCCAAATATTTCTTCAAGCTGTAGGCCTTCGAGGAGTGGCTCGAGACCCTCCAGCCCGTGCTCAGCGAGATCGAGGCGCTTCAAGCCCAGATCGAGCGCGCCAAGCATCCGAAGACCAAGAAGGACGCCGCCATCGACACCAAGGCGATCAACGCCCGCCTCAAGCAGATCGAGGCCGAGTGGCGCATCGAGCCCGTCCGTTTCCTCGACGTCGTCCGCCAGACCAACGTCCATGTCCGCGAGGCCCACAAGGCCAAGACCGAGATGGTCGAGGCCAACCTCCGTCTCGTGATCTCGATCGCGAAGAAATACACCAACCGCGGCCTCTCCTTCCTCGACCTCATCCAAGAGGGCAACATGGGCCTCATGAAGGCCGTCGAGAAGTTCGAGTATCGCCGCGGCTACAAGTTCTCCACCTACGCCACCTGGTGGATCCGCCAGGCCATCA
>CAYTLL010000086.1:0-8944 GCA_964438755.1 uncultured Akkermansia sp.
CCACCCCACCGCCCCCCTCCCCCGCCCCGGCCGCGCGTCGGCGGCGCTGCTCGCACTCCCTCTCGCCTTGTGCGCGAGCGCGCACGCCTCGGGCACCCGGGTCGGGTTCAAGGACGCCTTCGCCACCGCGCGCGGAAACGCCTTCGCGGCCACCGCCGACAACCCCAGCGCGATCTACTACAACCCCGCCGGAATCACGCAGCTCGAGGGGGTGCAGGCCTCGGCCAACCTCTATTCCGTGTCGCTGTCCTCCGAATACAAGGGCGCGGGTGGCGAGGCCTCGCTCGACGAGGATCCGATCCACGTCCCATCGCTCTACGTGACCTGCAAGCCCGAGGGCTCCGACTGGGCCTTCGGCTTCGGCGCCTACGCGCCCTTCGGCCTCGAGACCGAGTGGCCCGCCGCCTCCCCCCTGCGCACCCTGGCCCTGCGCAACGAACAGCACTACCAGACCTTCGACTTCACCGCGGCCCGGCGGATATCCCCCTCTCTCTCGATCGGGGGCGGCGTGACCTACAACCGGGCCTCCGTCGACCTGCGCCGCGCCATCGGCGTCTTCGGCCCCGACGATCTCTTTCGTTTCGAGGGCGACGGCGACGCCTTCGGCGCCAAACTCGGCCTGCTCTGGCGCGCCTCCGAACGGCATTCCTTCGGCATCACCTACTCGCACTTCACCCGGATCGAAATGGAGGGCGCCGCCCAGACGCTCCCGGTGATCGCGCACGAGCCTGCGCGCGCCGTCTTCGAGTTCCCCGAGGTGCTGATCGCCGGATGGTCGTTCCGCCCCGCCCCGGAATGGAACATCGAGGTGAACCTGGATTGGACCAACTGGGACCGGCTGGACACCGTGCGCATCGACAAGCCCTCGGGCTCGACCTCCCTGCCCTTCAACTGGGAATCGGGCTTATTCTACGAGCTGGGCGTCACCCGCCACTTCGGCGCCTTCAACCTGAGCGCAGGATATTGCTTCACGGAAAACTCGACCCCGGATACCAGCTACACGCCCGCCGTGCCGGACGGCAACCGCGGCTTCTACTCGCTCGGCGCGGGCTATCATGGCGCGCGTTACACGGTCGACCTCGCCTGGCAATACGCGGACGGGGGATCGCGCGAGGTCTCCGGCAGCCCCGCCTCGCTCGCCGGAGCCCGCGCCGACGGCTCCTACAAGAACTCGCTCCAGGCCCTGTCTCTCTCGGTCGGCCTGAAGTTCTGAGCATCCGGCCCCGACCGCCCGCCCCATGGACACGCTTTCCGCGCCATCCGCGTTGCCGACCCTCCTCCTCGTCGACGACGAGGACGGGCCGCGGCAGTCGTTGCGCATGGTCTTCCGCCACGATTTCGAGGTGCATGCCTTCGACTGCGGGGAAAAGGCCCTCGGCTTCGCCCGAGAAACCCGCGTTCACGTCGCGATCCTCGACATCCGGATGGCCGGCATGTCCGGCATCGACGTGCTGCGCCGGCTCAAGGAAATCGATCCCCACATCGAGGTTCTCATGCTCACCGCCTACGAGACGCTCGACACCGCGAGACAGGCCCTGCGCCTCGGAGCCTGCGACTACCTTAGCAAGCCCTTCGACCTGTCCACGATGCGCGACGCCGTCTCCCGCGCCCTCCACTTCCGGCGCATCTCCGACACCGTCGCCTCCTCCACGGAGCGACTGCACGCGCTCGCCAACCAGCTGAAGGACACCTCGGCGCAGGAAGAGATGGCCCGGACCACGACGGAGATCTACGCCAGCGCGCTGCACGACATCAACAACCCCCTGGCCGTCATCGGCTGCTATCTCGAACTCCTGAAACAAAAGCTCAACGGCGCGGTATCCCTCGACGGCGGCGACCTCGAATCCGTGCGGGAAAAGATCCACCTTCTGGCCAAACACGTCCAGACCTGCGGCGCCATCACCCGCCGCTACCTGCGTTTCGCCAACAAAAGCGAAAGCGACAAAAGCGAGATCTCCGTCAATCACGCGCTGGCCGACGTTCGCACCCTCATGCGCAGGCACCCCGCGGTGGGCGGCGGCCGCCTGTGCGTCACCCCCCTGGAGCACGACCTCGACGCGCAGATCGGCAGCACCGAGCTGGTTCAGATCCTCGTCAACCTCGTCGTGAACGGATTCCAAGCGAGCGAGGAGGCCCAGGAATTGCGCGTCCAGGCGGAACAAATCGACGCCCCCCTGCCCCCGGAGGCCCTCCGCAACGCCGTAGGGCAACGCTGCGTGAACGTGAACGGCTTCGCGAACAACGGCACCTTCGCGTGCATCTCGGTCACGGATCAGGGACCGGGCATCCCGGAAGAGGTCCTCGATCACGTCTTCGAGCCCTACTTCACCACCAAGGGACGCAACGGCACCGGACTCGGCCTCGCCATCGTCTCGCGCTTCGTGAAGCAGTCCGGCGGGCTGCTCCAGGTGCGAACCGCCTCCCGCGCCGGCACGCGCTTCACTCTCTACCTGCCGGCCAGACCACGCCCCGCCGCCCCCACGGAATAGAGGGCAGACGGCCCGGAAGGAGAAACCATGCCCGCGCCCTGCCGTCCGGCGTATCGCGCCCGCGCCACCCGTGCCCGGCCGGCGCGGCGCAAGCGGCCTTTCACAGCACGAAGCCGGCGCGGGTCTGGCGGCTTCGTGCTGACGTGAGATAGTTGTCGCCCGGGCCGGGATTGCCGCTCGGACGCTCCCGCGCTTCGCTGGGCGTTCTCCACTCCCCATGAAGAAAGCCGCCATCCTCCAAAAACTGAGCACCGAAAAGGTCATCGCCCTCATCCGCGCCGAGAGCCCGGACGGCCTTCTCGAATGCTCCGACGCCCTCGCCGCCGGCGGGCTGACCTCCATCGAGCTCACCATGACCACGCCCGGCGCCATCCGCATGCTCGAAAAGGCCACCGCCGAGCGACCCGACTTCCTCTTTGGCCTCGGCACCGTGCTCGACTCCGAGACCGCCCGCGCGGGCATCCTCGCCGGCGCCAAGTTCATCGTCACCCCCGCCCTCCGCCCCGACGTCATCAAGCTCTGCCAACGCTACTCCGTGCCGATCTTCTGCGGCGCCCTCACCCCCACCGAGGTGGTCAACGCCTGGGAGCTCGGCGCCGACGCCGCCAAGGTTTTCCCCGCCGAGTTCTTCGGCCCCGCCTACATCAAGTCGCTCAAGGCCCCGCTCCCCCAGGTCGAGCTCGTGCCCACCGGCGGAGTCACCGCCGAAAACGTCGGCGACTTCATCAAGGCCGGCGCCTTCGCCACCGCCGCGGGCAGCTCCCTGGTCGAGGCCAAGGCGCTCAAGGAAAAGAACTGGGCCGCCATCACCGCCAAGGCCCAGGCCTTCGTGAAGGCCGTCGCCGCCGCGACCGCCAAGTAAGCGGGACGCCGCGACCCGCCGGGGCGTATTCCCCGGCGGAGTGTCGGAGCAGTCCGCGCAAAAATAAAAAGAGCCGGGGCGTCGCACCCCGGCTCTTTTCGTTTCGCCCGCGATCTCCCGCGCGCCGGCCTACTCGCCGAGATATTTGCGGATATCGGGCACCGGCTGCTTGCGCCGGCCGGCAGCGTCGCGCTCCAGCCAAGGCTCGACCGGAGGCTGGTCGTCGGGATCGAGCTGGTTCTTGTCGAGCGGACGCGTGTTTTCGCCCTCCTCGTCGTCGGACTCGCCGATCTCCACGCCCTCCAGATCGATGCCATCCCAGTCCGTCGGATCGAAAAACTGGCTCATGCGGCGCGCCACCGGATCGAGGATCGCGGGCGGGTTTTTCACCCGTCCCCCCTTAACAAACTCGAACACGCAGGGCATGTATTGGTCGTCATAGCGGCGACGGAAATCGCTCAGCCATTTGTTCGCGACGCCCTCGCGGCGGTTCAGCAGCGCCACGTCCGAAAAATGGATGCAGGCGTCGAACCAGGGCAGAAGACCGGGATGTTTTTCCGCGAGCTGGCAATGCACCACGGTGAGGATCCGCGCCACCGGCAGCGAATGCGCGGCGAGCCAGGGCTTGAGCGCCTCGAGCTGGTCGACCGGGTCGACGCGTCCGTCGAGCATGATGAAGATGTGGGTCGCCTCCGCCGGGGGCGCGTCGGCCACGAGCAGTTGCAACTCGGCGTTCCACGCCATGCGCGCCACGCCGGCGGCGCCGATCTTCCCGTCCTCCTCCCGCGCCGCCTCGCCGGCCGGCAGATAAACGTGGGCGCGCTCCTCGGCGGGATCGAGGCCGTCCGCGATCAAGTCGGCCAGCACCTCGCGACGACCGGAGCCGGGGGCGCCGAGGATGACATAAACAAGCTGGCTAAGATCGGAAGCGACGTCGGACATGGGAAAAGGAAGGTTTGAAACGCGATTTGAGACGAACGTCCGCGGATAAAAACCGACGGGCCGGACCGCTCCGGGAGCGGGGCGGGCGGGCCGGTTCGAGACGGCGCGTGGCGGTGGATGCTTAAAAAGTAAAACTGCGGTTCTGCGCCGAGTCGCGCAGCCAGTGGTCGAGCAGCACGAGCGCCGTCATCGCCTCGACGATCGGCACCGCCCGCGGAACGACGCAGGGGTCGTGACGCCCCTTGCCCATGAGCGCGATCGACTCGCCCGCGAGGTTCACCGTGGACTGCGATTGGAGGATCGTGGCGGTCGGTTTGAAGGCCACGTTGAAGACGATCTCCTCGCCGTTGCTGATGCCGCCCTGCACGCCGCCGGAACGGTTGGTGACGGTGCGCACGCGGCCGTCGCGATTCTCGAAAAGGTCGTTGTGCTCGGAACCGCGCAGCATCGAGCCGCCGAAACCGCTGCCCACCTCGAAGCCCTTGGTCGCGGGAAGCGAAAGCATCGCCTTGGCGAGATCGGCCTCGAGGCGATCAAACACCGGCTCTCCCAGCCCGACCGGCACGCCGCGGACGCGACACTGCACGACGCCGCCGACGGAATCGCCCTCGGCGCGAACGGCCTTGATGCGCTCGATCATCCTGGCCGCCGTCTCCTCATGCGGGCAGCGCACCGCGGTGGCCTCGATTTGTTCAAGCGTGGGAAACCAGGCCAGCGACTCCGCCGGCGCGGCGATGTCATGGATGCGCGTGATGTAGGCGCGGATCTCCACGCCCGCGCTCGCGAGGATTTTTTTCGCGATCGCACCCGCGGCCACACGGCCGATCGTCTCGCGGGCGGAACTACGCCCGCCGCCGTTGGGATCGCGGATGCCGAACTTCGTCTGATAGGTGAAATCGGCGTGGGAGGGCCGGAACGCCTTCGCCATCTCGTCGTAGGCGGAGGAACGCTGGTCGGTGTTGCGCACCAGCATCGAGATCGGCGTGCCGGTGGTCATGCCCTCGAACACGCCGGAGAGGATCTCGACCGTGTCGGCCTCCTTGCGCGGCGTGGTGATGTCGCTCTGACCGGGGCGGCGCCGATCCAGCTCGGCCTGGATCTCGGCGGCGCCGATGGGCAGACGCGGCGGGCAACCGTCGACGGTCACGCCGATGGCCGGACCGTGGCTCTCGCCCCAGGTGGTGATGCGGAAAAGGTGTCCGAAGCTGTTGGGCATCGTGCGAGGCAGGTTGGGAGGGACGCGGAGCGCCGCAAGGGTCAAAAACCAAGCGCCGTTCACGCCCGGCGTAGCCCGGCGCGCCCGGAAATGGTGTCCCCGCCGTGAGTCGAACACGGATCAGTCGTTTAGGAAACGACCGCTCTATCCACTTGAGCTACGGGGACCCTAGGACCGGACACTTAGCCAGGAGCCCCTTGGGAAAACAGAAAGTTATACCAAAAGGCCTCCTTTGCCTGAGGAAACACCAAGGAGTTTCCGGACAATCAAACTGACGTAAGTCATCACGCCTTGTCTCGTCCCCTTGGCAAGAGCAAGCGACGCCTCGGACGCTTTCGCTCGCGCTTCGGTTGTCGAGACCTTGCGACCCCGCTTGGCGGAGGGCCAGAGACATAGCTTGTCGGCCGGCGTCGAAAAAACTGCAGCGCGCTCCGCGTCACGTTCACCGCCTACGCCGGTAACACCTATCGACTTCAAGCGACGAACAGCCGCTCCGCCGACACCGTATGGGAAAACGTCGGCAGCCCCGTTCTCGGCACCGGCGCACCGGTGACGACGACGGATTCGAACCCTTTCGGCTCGAAGCGCTTCTGCCGCATCCAACTCGATCCGTGATCGCAACAGGAAGCCTCCGGCCTGAGACTTCGTTGTGATGAACCTGAAACGCCCCTCGCTTCCGTTCCTGCTGCTTTGCCTAATGAGCGCGGCGCCGATCACTTTGCCCGCCGCGGTCGTGCAAGTGCAGCCGCATGCCCGCGGCGCCTCGTTCCAGCTCACCGAAGGTCGCCTTCAGGTGGAGTTTGTCACGGACCGCATCGCCCGCGTGCGCGCCACCAGAAACGCCGACTGGTCCCGGACGCCCAGCCTCATGCGCGTCGAGGTCGACGAGGTTCCCGGACGCATCCGCGTCAAGGAATCGCCCGCCGCCATCGAGCTGCGTTCCGCAAAACTCGTTGTGAGCATCGACCGCGCCTCCGAGGCGGTTTCGTATTTCGACGTCGACGGAAAACCGCTCCTCACCGAGCACCCCGCGCAACCCCGCTCGCTCGAACGCGTGGACGTGATCAAGTCGCTCGCCGATCCCGACACCGTCACGAAAGTCACGACCGTGGATGGCGAGCGCGAACAGGTCGGCAGATACATCCAGCGCAAAGACCGCGAGGCGTGGCGCGGCAAGGTCTCCTTCCGCTTCGCCGAAAACGAGGCTCTCTACGGCCTCGGCTTCGACGAGACCTCGGACCTCAACCTGCGCGGCGCCACCAAGCGGCTCTACCAGCACAACCTGCGCATCCTGATTCCTTCGATTGTATCCACTCGCGGATACGGACTTCTCTTCGACGCCTACTCCGCCATGACCTTCGCCGACGGAGCCGACGGCGGCTCGATGACCTTCGACGTGATCGACGACCTCGACTACACCTTCATCGCCGGTCCCGACATGGACGGAGCGGTGGCCGGCTACCGCCAGCTGACCGGCGAGGCCGTCATGTTGCCGCGCTGGGCCTACGGCTACGTGCAGTCCAAGGAGCGCTACAAGACGCAGGACGAATTGGTCGCCACGGTGAAGGAGTTCCGCGACCGCAAGATCCCGCTCGATGTGATCGTGCAGGACTGGAGCTACTGGATCTCCTCCCAGTGGGGCGGCGATCTCGACACCGCGCGCTACCCCGACGTCGCGAAAATGATCCGCGACATCCACGAGCAGAATGCCCGAGTGATCATCTCCATCTGGCCCAACCCCAGCGACCACTCCACGGCCGGAAAGGCGCTCAAGGACGCCGGCTACACGTTGGCGGGAACTCCCTTCATCGACTTCTCCCGTCCCGAGGCGCGCAAACTCTACTGGGAAACCGCCGCGTGGAAGCCCTTTGGCCGGCACGGCATGGACGGCTGGTGGTGCGACTCGACCGAACCCGAGAACGTGGACTGGCAAAAGGACCGGCCCGCCGATCCGGATTCCGCAAACATCGCCGGCCTGGCCAAGATCATCGACCCGCAACACCTCAACGCCTACGGCCTATGGAGCGGGACCGGCATCTTCGAGAACCAGCGCGCCGCCGCTCCCGGCCGGCGCGTGCTCAACCTCACCCGCTCCAGCTACGCCGGCGGCCAGCGCACCGGCTCGGTCGTCTGGACCGGCGACATCGCCGCGAGCTGGGAGACGCTCGCCAAGGAAGTGGCCTCCATGCAAAGCATCAGCGCGGCCGGCTACCCCTATGTCACCACGGACATCGGCGCCTTCTTCGTGGCCCGCGGATCGCAATGGTTCTGGCGCGGTCAGTTCGACAAGGGCGTCGACGACCTCGGTTACCGCGAACTCTACACGCGCTGGCTTCAGTTCGGCGCCTTCCTGCCGATGTTCCGTAGCCATGGGACGGATACGCCGCGCGAGCCCTGGCGCTTTGGCGAACCGGGCACGCCGTTTTACGACGCCATCGTCGGGACCATCGACCTGCGCTACCGCCTGCTGCCCCATCTCTACTCGCTGGGCGGACGGGTCTCGCGGCGAAACGCGTCGTGGATCCGTCCCGTCTCCTTCTCGTTCCCCGAGGATGCCCGGACCCACGACCTGAAGACCCAGTTCATGGTCGGCGACGAGCTCATGATCGCCCCCGTGCTCAAGCCCATGCTCTACGGCCGGGGCTCGACGCCGATTAAAGACGCCGCCGAAACCGTGGACGTCTACCTCCCGAAGAACTCCGCGTGGATCGACTTCTGGACCGGCCGTCCGCTGTCCGGCGGGCAAACCGTCAAGGTCGACGCCCCGCTCTCGCGTTCCCCGCTCCTCGTGAAAGCCGGCGCCATCCTGCCGCTCGGTCCCCGCGTGCAACACTCCGGCGAAGCCCTCTCGGCCCCGCTCGAGCTGCGCGTCTATCCCGGCGCCGACGCCTCCTATCTCCTCTACGAGGACGCCGGCGAAGGCTGGGGTTACCAAATGGGTGAACACTCCGTGATCCCGACCACTTGGAACGACAAACGCCGCGAGCTCACCATCGGCGCCATCCGCGGCGGCTTCCCTGGCATGCTTAAGGAACGCGAGTTTCGGATCGTCCTCGTGACCCCGGAAAGCGGCCTGGGCCTCGAACCGTCCCCGAAGCCCGCCACAGTCCGCTACGACGGCCGCAAAGTTTCCCGCCGCCTTTGAACGACCAGCCGATACCGCTCCTCGCAAGGCTCACGCTTCTTCGTGGCCCTGTGTTTACCTTCCTTTGCCCCGCCAAGGCTGCCGAGACCTCCGCCGGACCGCGACGGGCGACTCTTCTCAACGCAGGCTGGCGCACGATGGCTTCCGAGACCCATGCGAAGATGCGCGAGGCAATGAACGCCTCGAGCCACGTTTCGAGCCTGCCGTAGGCGCTTCTTCTTTTCGTTCCGCCCCTCCAAAACGCCCACGAAAGAAGTATTGCCGGCCGTTATGCGGCCATTTCCGCGGTT
>CAYTLL010000087.1:0-8157 GCA_964438755.1 uncultured Akkermansia sp.
TCGATGCGCCCTTCGTCGAAGTCGATCAGGTCCGGCACGCTGACGATCTGCCCGACGCGGTCCGCGCATCCCATCGCGGTGAGCGCCTCGCCGAGGAACTTGCGCCCCTCCTCGCTCATGCCCTTTTGCACGAGCTCGCGGTTCCACTTGATCGCGCGCACGTCCGCCGGAAGCAGCGACTTTAGCTTTTCCTCCGTTTCCGTTTCCCCCGCGCTCTCGTGGACGATCTTCTCCACCGCATTCGGATCGATGCCGAGGTGCATGCACAGGAAGCGATCCAGCCCGCGCTTGTAGTTCTTCGCGTAGCTCTTCGGAAGCGCGCCGTGCTCCTTGGTGTAGCGGCACTTGGCCAAAAACCGCGGCAGGTAAAGCAGCCCCGTGGCCGGGTGCGGCAGGTAGGGCGAAGGCAGGCAGGTCAACACCTCGCCGGTGGAGCCGGGAATGGGTTTGGAAGGCATGGCGAAAAGCCGGCCACTCATGCGCGCCTCGCCTTGCGGAGCAAGCGCGCGCGCTTATCCCTCTGCGCCATGCCGTCTTCCCCCCGCGTCCTCTTCACCGCCCTCGCGACCTCTTTCGCCGTCTTCGCGCCGCGCGCCCTCGCGCAAGAACTCCCGCGCGATTCCGCCAAGCTCTACGCCCAGCTCTGCGCCGCCTGCCACGGCCAGAAACTCGAGGGCGGCGCCGGCGGCAGCCTGATCGACGGCGTGTGGAAGCACGGCGACGGCGGCGACGCCCACCTCGCCAAGATGATCACCGAGGGCAAAGCCGATGTCGGCATGCCGGCCTTTGGCGGCGTGCTCGACGCCGCCCGCGTCCGCGCCTTGAGCGTCTTCATCCACGAGTCCGAGGTCCGCGCCAAGGAGCGCGGCACCGACTACGCCAAGCCCGTCGAAAACCAGATCGTGAAAAGCGAGGCCGCCACCTTCCGCGTCGAGACCGTGGCCGGCGGCCTCGACATCCCCTGGTCGATCGCCTTCGTCCCCGGCACCCGCGACGTCCTCGTCGCCGAGCGCGACGGCCGCCTCGTCGTCATCCGCGACGGCCAGCGCCTGCCGGAGCCCGTTTCCGGCACGCCTCGCGTCTGGGCCCAGGGCCAGGGCGGCTTGATGATCGTCGCCCCCCACCCCGACTACGCCCAACCCGGCAACGGCTGGCTCTACCTCGCCTTCAGCGATCCGGGCGAAAACGGCAGCGCCATGACCGCCATCGTCCGCGGCCGCGTCCGCGACGGAAAATGGGTCGACCAGGAGGACATCTTCCGCGCCCCCAAAAATCTCTACAAACGCGGCGGCGTCCACTTCGGCACCCGCCTCGTCTTCGACCAGGGTTACCTGTTCTTCAGCATCGGCGAGCGCGGCGAAAAGGAAAACGCCCAGGATCTCACGCGTCCGAACGGCAAGATCCACCGCATCCACGACGACGGCCGCGTCCCCGCCGACAATCCCTTCGTCGGCACGCCCGGCGCCTTCCCCACGATCTGGAGCTACGGCCACCGCAATCCCCAGGGCCTCGCCGCCCGCCCCGGAACCGGCGGCGACACCCTTCAGCTTTGGGAAACCGAGCACGGCCCGCGCGGCGGCGATGAGCTCAACCTCATCAAGCGCGGCGCCAACTTCGGCTGGCCGCTCATCACCTACGGCATGGACTACAACGGCACGCCCATCTCCGCCGACACCGCGCGCGAGGGGCTCGAGCAGCCGGTGATCCATTGGACGCCCTCCATCGCCGCCTGCGGCCTCGCCTTCTACGACGGCGACCGCTTCCCCGCCTGGAAGGGCAACCTCTTCGCGGGCTCGCTCGCCCAGCAGGAACTCCGCCGCATCGTGCTCGACGGCGACAAGGTGAAATCCCAAGAGGTGCTCTTCCGCGGCATCGGCCGCATCCGCGCCGTGCAAATGGGTCCCGACGGCCTGCTCTACGTGATGCTCGAAGGCCCGGGTCGCATCGTGCGCCTCGTTCCGGCGGAATAAACCGGAGCGCCATGTCGCGGCCGCGGCCGGCGACATGGCGGCTAAAAATCCTGCAAGCGCTGCTCGCAGCGGCCGCGTTCGGGCTCGAGCCGCGCCAACACCTCGCCGAGCAGATAGATGGAGCCCGTGACGACGATCACGTCGTCCGCCGCGCCGACCGCGCAAACGCCCGCGCGCGGGAAAAGCGTCTCCACCGCGCCGCGCGCGAGCTTGCCGCCGCGGGCGAAAAAATCCGCCGGCACCAAGGCCTCCAGCTCCTCGAAGCTCGAGGCGCGCGCCTGCTGCGGCCGCGCGAGATGGATCTCCTTCGCGTGCCGCCCCACCACCTCGAGCAGGGGCTTCGCCCGCGCCGCGCCGAGCACGCCCGTCACCACGACCGGCGCGCGTCCCGTCTCGGCGACGAGTTTCGCCATCAAGCCGTCCAACACCTCCGCGCCCTCCGGATTGTGAGAGGCGTCGAGCACGATCAGACGTCCGTCCGCGAGCCGCGCGCGCTGCCAGCGCCCCGGCCAGCTCACCTCGGCCAAGCCTCGCGCGACGTGCGCCTCCGTCACGCCGAAGCGCGCCGCCACCACGCGCGCCGCCAAGGTGGCGGTCGCCGCGTTCATCCGCTGATAATCACCCTCCAGCGCCGCGCGCGGATAGTTTTCCACCTCGTCACCGAACACGCCGCGCACCGAGTGCAGGGGAGCCCCCCGCTCCGCCGCGACCGCGCGCACCACCGCCTCCGCCTCGGCCGGCAAACGTCCCATGACCACCGGCACGCCCGGCTTGATGATGCCGGCTTTCTCCGCGGCGATCTTCGCCACGGTGTCGCCCAACATCTCGCAGTGATCCAGCCCGATGCTCGTGATCACGCTCACCTCGGGCGCGAGGATGTTCGTCGCGTCGAGCCGGCCGCCGAGGCCGACCTCGATCACCGCCGCGTCGCAGCCGCGCCGGGCGAACTGCAAAAACGCCATCGCGGTCATGAACTCGAAAAAGCTCGGCGCCTCGCCCGGCGTCGCGCGCTCCAAGGCCTCGGCCTTCGGCTCGAGTTCGGCGACATAGGCCATGATCTCCGCCTCGGTCAGCGGCACGCCGTCCACCTGCACGCGTTCGCCCAGTCGCACCAGGTGCGGCGAGGTATACATGCCGACGCGTCTGCCCGCGACGCGAAGGATCGAGGCGATCATCGCGCTGACCGAGCCCTTGCCGTTGGTGCCCGCGACATGGATCGCCGGCACCGCGCGCTCCGGATGACCCAACACCGCGGCGAAAGCCCGCATGCGGTCGATGCCAAACGAAACACCCCTCGCCTTCATGGCGAAGAGGCGCTCGCAGACGGCGGCGTAGTCGGCGGTGTTAACCGAGCTGGACGGGGTTGAACTCAAAGTAGCGCAGGCTTCCAGCCTGCTCCGGGAGATTTCATGCAGGCTGGAAGCCTGCGCTACTTATCTCTCAGGCCGCGACCGGCGCCTTCTTGGTGTGCAACGCGCAGAGCAGGTTGCGCAGCGTGTCGCGCATCTCGAGACGGGGCACGATCAGGTCGATGAGGCCCTTTTTCTGGAGAAACTCCGCGGTCTGGAAACCGGGAGGCAGGGTCTGCTTGACCGTGTCCTTGATGACGCGGGCGCCGGCGAAACCGATCAGCGCGCCAGGCTCGGCGATGTTGAGGTCGCCCAGCACCGCGAAACTGGCCGTCACGCCGCCCATCGTCGGGTGCGTGAGGACGGAGACGTAGGGCAGGCCGGCTTCGGAGAGGCGACCGAGGGCCGCGCTCGTCTTGGCCATCTGCATAAGGGAGAAAATACCCTCCTGCATGCGCGCGCCGCCCGAGGCCGAGAAAATGATGCAGGGGCACTTTTCCTCGCGGGCGCGCTCGATCGCGCGGGTGATTTTTTCACCGACCGCCGAGCCCATCGCGCCGCCGCAGAAACGGAAATCCATCACGGCCACGGAGACCTTGATGTTGTGGATCTTGCCCACGCCGCAGATCACGGCCTCGGGCAGGCCGCTGTCCTTCTCGTATTTCTTGATGCGCTCCGGGTAGGGCGCGGAGTCGACGAACTTGAGCGGGTCGGCCGACTTCACGGACGCGTCGTGCTCGACGAAGGTGTCGGCGTCGAAAAGCCCCTTGATGCGGGCGCGGGCGCCGATCGGGAAATGGTAGCCGCTCTTCGGGGCGACCATCTGGTTCGCCTCCAGTTCTTGGTTGAAGATGACATCTCCGGAGATCGGGCACTTCGTGTAGAGGCCCTTCGGGATGTCCTTCTTTTTGACGACGACCGTCGAATACTTCGGTTTGCTGAACAGCGCCATACGCGAAAGCGGAGTGGGTTGAAGGAATCGGTTATCCGTGGCCAAAGGTGCAGACGTCCACGTTCAGGCAACCCGCCCGGCGCAGCAGGGCCGCGCAGGCGTTGAGGGTCGAACCCGTGGTGAAGACATCGTCGATGAGCACATACCGAAGGTCCGGGTTAATGGGGGCCCGGGGGGCGAGAGCAAACGCGTTTTTGAGGTTCGCCCGGCGGCGCTCCCGGTCGAGATTGGTTTGCGTTTGGGTATCCACCACGCGCACGAGCAGTTCCGCGACCGCCGTTCCGCCGCCCAATCGTTTCGCGACCGCCCGCGCCAGCTCTTCGCCCTGATTGTAGCCGCGCTCCCGCTTTTTTCGCGGATGCAGCGGCACCGGCACGAGCGTCGCGCCGCGCAAAAACTCCGCCGTGTGCGGGTTGCCCGCCATCAGCCCCGCCATGTCCTCGAGCACGAACAGCCCGTGACGGTATTTGAGCTCATGCACCAACGCGCGCGCCGGTCCTTTGAACAATACCGCCGTCCGCCCTTCGCGAAACTCCGGCCGCAGCCCCTCGCAATGCACACAAAGCCGCTCGCCCGAGGCCTCGCCGAAAAACGGGTGCCCGCAGCAGGGGCAACAGGGCGCCTCCACCGCCATCACGAGCGGCGCGCAGGCCGCGCACACATGCCGCAGCGGACTGCGCTCCACCATGTCGCCGCAGTGCAGACAGGACGGCGGAAACAACACGTCGCGCAGCCCGCGCGCCAAGCCCCGCCAGCCGGTTTCCGGCGGCCCGCCGGTTGCCGCCGCGGGTCCGACCGCCGGCCGAGTTTCCGTCGCCTCGGGTTCCCTCGGCTCGGTCTCCGCCGACTCCGTCTCCCCGGCTGAACCGCCGTTCATCGCCCGCCTCCGCCTGCCTCCGGAAGCGCCGGGTAATGCACCTTCATCAAAAACAACCCCTGCGGCGGCGCCGTCTCCACCGCCGCCGTCCGCTCGCGCGTCAGCAACAACTCCTCGATGCGTCGCGGCGTGAGCTTGCCCATGCCCGCATACACCAGCGCCCCCGTCAGGCTGCGCACCATCTTGTAGAGAAAGCCCTCCGCCTCGGCCTCGATCCGCAACCGCGGCCCGTCCTCGATCAAATCGAGCCGCGCCAGCGTGCGCACCGTGTTCTCGCGCTCTTCGCCGCCGAAGGCCGAGAAGGCGCGAAAATCGTGTTTCCCGCGCAGAGCCGCCGCCGCCGCCCGCATCGCCGCGACGTCGAGCGCCTTCGGCACCGACCAGGTGAAGGGATGCTCAAAGGGATCCGCCCACGCGCCGTGGATCAGGTGGTAATGGTAGATCTTTCCGACCGCCGAGTAGCGCGCGTGAAACCCGGTCGAGACCGGCTCCGCCGTGCGCACCTGAATGGTCGGCGGCAGCCCGCCGCGCAGCGCCGCGAGCAGTTTTTCCGGCCCATGCCGCCAGGCCGCGTCGAAGTGGAACACCTGCCCGCGCGCATGCACGCCCGCGTCCGTGCGCCCGCTGCCGTGGATGCGCGTGTCGACCTGAAACAGCTCCGCCAGCCGCCGCTCGATATGGTCCTGCACCGCGTTCTTGTCCGGCTGCGCCTGCCAGCCCGAAAACGTCGTGCCATCGTAGGCGACGAGACACTTCCAGCGCTGAAGGGAGGATTCACTCATACCGTTCACCACGGATTTCACGGATTCCCACGGATACCAAGCCTTTGCTTTCCATCCGCGCCTATCCGCGCGATCTCCGCTCAACCTTCCGGCCCGGACATCACCCCCGGCAACCCCGGCGGGAAACGTTGATCCAAATAGTCCTGCAAGATCACCGCCGCCGCGCGCGAATCGATGATGCCCTTGCCGCGGATCTCGCGGAGCTGCTTCTGGTTCATCCCGCTCTCGACCATGTGCGAGGTCAGCCGCTCGTCCACGAGGTGAACGGGCAACCCGAACTCCGCGCGCAACTCCTCCGCGAAGGCCTGCGTCTCCTTCGCCTTGAAACCCTCGCTGCCATCCATGTTGAGCGGCAGCCCGAGCACGATCTCCTGGATACGCCGGGTCTTCACGAGCGCGGCCAGCGAGCGCCGCCGCGCCGCCGCATCCGCCTCGACCAGCGCCGGGATCGGCGTGGCGATGCCGAGCTCGTCGCCCGTCGCCAAGCCGATCCGGCGCGTGCCGTAGTCGATGCCGAGAAAACGCATGATGCTTCGTCCGACTAAGCGGCGAGTGGGATGATTCGCATGGAGGGCGCTGCTCCGTCGGCGCCGTTCAGAGCAGTTTCGCCGCGTTCTTGTGCGTCGCGACCTTCGCGAGCAGCGCCTTGATGTCCTGCGCCTTCGCCTTGGGCATCACGAGCGTCGCGTCCGCGGTGTGCACCACCACGAGATCGCTCACGCCGAGCAGCGTCACCACGTGGCCCTTCTCGGTGAACACGATGTTGCCCGAGCACTGCTCCGTGAGCACGTCGCCGCGCGCCACGTTGCCGCCCTCGTCGCACGTGAAGTGTTTCGCCACCGCAGGCCAGGCGCCGACGTCGTCCCAGTCGAAGCTCGCCGGCACCACGACCACGTTGGTCGATTTCTCCAGCAGCGCGTAGTCGACCGAGATCTTCTTCAGGGTCGGGTAGATCTTCTTCAAGGTCGCCGCGAGCGGTCGCTTCTTCTTCAGCGCCGCGCGGATTTTCGCCAGACCCTCGTCGAGCTCCGGGGCATGGGCCGCGAAGGCCGCCTCCACCACCGGCACGCTCCAGATGAACATGCCCGCGTTCCAGACGTAGTCCCCGGATTTCAAATACTGCTGCGCCACCTCGAGCTTCGGCTTCTCGACGAAACGCTTCACGTCATAGACGACCTTGGCCGCCTTGGCCTCGCCCACCCGGCCCCACTCGCCGCCGCGCTGGATGTAACCAAAACCCGTCGCCGGCTCGGTCGGAGGAATTCCGATCGTCACCATCACGTCCGCCGCGCCCGCCGCCGCGAAAGCCGCCTTCAGGTCGGCCTGGTAGGCCTTCGTGTCGTGGATCACATGGTCCGCCGGCAGCACCGCAAACACGCCCTTCGGATCGCGCGCGCCGACCAGCGCCGCCGCGAGCCCCACCGCCGCCGCCGTGTCGCGGCCCGTCGGCTCGGCGACCACGTTCGCCGCAGGGATCAGCCCGCGGCACACCTTGGCGACCTCCTTGGCCTGGATCGCGCTCGTGATGACGAAGGTGTTCTTCGCCGGCACGATCGCCTTCACGCGCGCCAGGGTTTGCGCGAGCAGCGGCGTCTCGCCCACGACGGGCAGGAGGTGCTTCGGACGCGCCGCACGGCTCTGCGGCCAGAAACGCTCTCCTTTGCCGCCGGCGATGATGACGACGTAGGGCTCGGATCGGGACTGGATGCTTGCGCGGGAAGACTTCGTGTTAGCTTTGGCCATAAAGTTGAAAAACGACTCTAGGGGCCCAAGTCCCGCCCCGTGCAACGCCGCAGTTGCGCCAAACCTCCGTCGTCACAACTTCGTCCTCGATGACGCCTCCCTCCGCCCCCGGTCCCGCCGACGTCCCGCTCGAGATCTCCGTCGAGGAAACCCGCGACCTCCTAGCCGCCCGTCCCGACGACACGCTGCTCGTCGACGTGCGCGAACCCTTCGAGCACCAGACCGCCCGCATCGAGGGCGCCGAGTTCATCCCCATGCGCCAGATCCCCGAGCAGGTGGGCTCGCCGACGCTCCCGCGCGACAAACACCTGCTCATCCACTGCCACCACGGTGGCCGCAGCCTGCGCGTCACCGAATACCTCCGCGCCCAAGGCTACCCGCGCGTCACGAACGTCGCCGGCGGCATCCACGCCTGGTCGCAGCGCATCGATCCCGCGGTGCCCGTCTACTGAGCCACGGTCCCGTCCGGTCGCCGCTTTTCTTT
>CAYTLL010000088.1:0-6818 GCA_964438755.1 uncultured Akkermansia sp.
CCGGGGCGGAAGACCGCCGTGGTGGGTGTGTAGGGAATCTGGATACGCTCGAAGAGGCGGCGCGCGGCGGGTTCGTCGGGTGCGAGGAGGCGGGTGGCTTCGGAGCTGAAATCGAGGTGGAGGTTTCCCACCGCCCAGCCGATGCCGGCGGTGGCGGAGGGTGGCAGACCCGCGAGCGCGATCTCGAGGACCGGCTCGGGCTCTTGCACGATCACGTAGCGCGCCGTCGAGGTCTGATGAATCGTATCGCCGGGCTGAAGCGGCTTGGAGAGCTGAAAACCGAACTCGACGCCGTCGGCGGCGACGCCGCGCCAGAGGCGCTTGGCGAGCGTGCGGCGATCGCTGCGCAGCTCTATGACGGAGAGCGCGGCGTCGGGCGCGGAGACAGGGGCGTGGATGAGGAGCATACTAGCTCAGAAAATTAGCCGCAGAGAACGCAGAGAGCACAAAGACCAATCCACGCCTTCTCTGTGCTCTTTGTGTTCTTTGTGGCCAAATGGTTTTAGATCGAGTTCTGCGGCCGCGTAGGGAGCCACAGCGATGGATGGCGAAGAGTCATCTTAAAACCTCGGAGATTTTGGCCGCGAAAGAACGCAGAGAGCACAAAGAGGGAACGGAGAGGCTCGGTCTTTTCTTTGCGCTCTTTGCGTTCTTTTGCGGCTAAATGGATTGATCCTCAGAACAGGAAGTAACGCTGCGCCATGGGGAGCGTTTTGGCGGGCTCGCAGGTGAGGTGTTCGCCGTCGGCGGTGACGTGGTAGGTCTCGGGGTCGACCTTGATCACGGGCATGGCGTCGTTGAGAACCATGTCGCGCTTGCCGATGCCGCGGCACCTCGAGACGGGCTCGAGACGGCGGCGCAGGCCGAGGTCGGCGAGCTTGCCGAGCTGGAGCGAGGCTTGCGAAACGAAGGTCAGGCTGGTCGCGGTGAGCGCGCCGCCGGCCGCGCCCCACATGGGACGATAGAAGGTGGGCTGCGGCGTGGGAATCGAAGCGTTCGGGTCGCCCATGTTGGCCCAGGCGACGAAACCGCCCTTGAGCACGAGCTCGGGCTTCACGCCGAAGAGCGCGGGCTTGAAGAGCACGAGGTCGGCGAGTTTGCCCACCTCGACGGAGCCGACGATGTGACCGATGCCCTGCGCGATCGCGGGGTTGATCGTGTATTTGGCGACGTAGCGCAGCGCGCGGAAGTTGTCGGCCGCGGGGTGGGACGAGCCGGCGAGCTTGCCGAACTGGAGCTTCATCTTGTGCGCGGTCTGCCAGGTGCGGAGGATGACCTCGCCGATGCGACCCATGGCCTGCGAATCGGACGACATGATGGAGATCGCGCCGAGATCGTGGAGGCGGTCCTCGGCGGCGATCGTCTCGGGGCGGATGCGCGACTCGGCGAAAGCCACGTCCTCGGGGATCTTGTTGTCGAGGTGGTGGCAGACCATGAGCATGTCGAGGTGCTCGTCGATGGTGTTGACCGTGAAGGGACGCGTGGGGTTGGTCGACGAAGGGAGGACATTGGCCTCGCCGCAGACGCGGATGATGTCGGGGGCGTGGCCGCCGCCGGCACCCTCGGAGTGGAAGGTATGGATGGTGCGGCCCTTGAAGGCGGCGAGCGTGTCGTCGACGAAGCCGGCCTCGTTGAGGGTGTCGGTGTGGATGGCGACCTGGACGTCGAGCTCGTCGGCGACGCCGAGACAGGTGTCGATCGCGGCGGGCGTGGTGCCCCAGTCTTCGTGGAGTTTGAGGCCAAGAGCGCCGGCAAGGATCTGGTCGCGGAGCGGCTGCGGCGTGGCGCAGTTGCCCTTGCCCATGAAGCCGAGGTTCACCGGGTAGGCCTCGGCGGCCTGGAGCATGCGGTGGATGTTCCATGCGCCGGGCGTGCAGGTGGTGGCGAGCGTGCCGTGCGAAGGACCGGTGCCGCCGCCGAGCAGGGTGGTGACGCCGGAGCTGATGGCCTCGTCGATCTGCTGCGGGCAGATGAAGTGGATGTGGGTGTCGATACCGCCGGCGGTGATGATGCAACCTTCGCCCGCGAGAACCTCGGTGCAGGCGCCGACGATCATGGGGTTGGCGCGACCGGTTTTCGGATCAGGGAAAACGGAGCCGATGCCGTTTTGGATGCCGGGGTTGCCGGCGTGGCCGATGCCGACGATGAGTCCGTGCTTGATGCCGATATCGGCTTTCACGACGCCGAGCTTGGCGTCGAGGATGAGGGCGTTGGTGATGACGAGGTCGAGAGACTCGGCGTCGGTGGCGGTGCCGGACTGGCCCATGCCGTCGCGGATGACCTTGCCGCCGCCGAACTTGATCTCGTTGCCGTAGCCGCCGGCCTCGGCGACAAGGTCACGCTCGACCTGGATGAAGAGCTCGGTGTCGGCGAGACGGATCTGGTCGCCCACGGTGGGGCCGAACATCTCGGCGTATTGGCGGCGGGTGAGGCGGAGGGGCATGGGGAAATGAAGTCGGAAGAAGGGAACCGCTAAATTTCGCTAACGGTCGCTAAACCGGAGGAAGCCGACTTCTGATTTAGCGAGAGTTAGCGCTCTTTAGCGGTTTTGGATTCAGAGCTGGCCGTTGATCTTGGCGTTGAGGCCCCAGACCTCGCGGGTGCCGGCGAGGGCGACGAGCTCGACCTGTTTGGAATCACCGGCCTCGAAGCGGACGGCGGTGCCGGCGGGGATGTTGAGCCGGAAACCGCGGGCGGCCTCGCGGTCGAAACGGAGGGCGGAGTTGGTCTCGTAGAAGTGAAAGTGCGAACCGACCTGGATGGGACGGTCGCCGGTGTTGGCGACGACGAGGGGCTTGGTGGCGAGGCCGACGTTGGCGTCGAAGGGCTCGGCGCCGGGGGCGACGATGATTTCTCCGGGGATCATGGCGGAATCGCTCAGCGGATGGGGTGATGGACGGTGACGAGCTTGGTGCCGTCGGGGAAAGTGGCCTCGACCTGCACGTCGTGGATCATCTCGGGAACGCCCTCCATGACCTGGTCGCGGGTGAGTAGCGTGGTGCCGTAGCTCATGAGGTCGGCGACGCTACGGCCGTCGCGGGCTCCTTCCATGATCTCGTAGGTGATGATGGCGACGGCCTCGGGATAGTTGAGCTTGAGCCCTCGCGCCTGGCGACGGCGGGCGAGGTCGGCGGCGGTGACGACGAGGAGTTTTTCGCGTTCGCGAGGGGTGAGGTGCATGCGATGAGAGTGAGCGAGGATGCAGACGGGAAGTCTGCGCTACTTTCAAACCTGGAGATGCTTCTGAACCACTTCGTCGGTAAGGTCGGCGACGGGGCCGCTGATGGTGACGGCGCCGCGGTCCATCGCGTAGAAGCGGTCGGAGACCTCGCGGCAGAAGTCGACGTATTGCTCGACAAGCAGGATGGCGAGGGCGCGTTCGGAGGAGAGTTGTTTCACGGCCTGCTTGATCTCGTCGACGGCGTGGTCGGCCTCGGCAAGCGCGGCGGCGGGAGCGGCCGGAGCTTTGAGCTTTTTGAGGGTGTCGCCGATCTGGTCGATGATGGAGGGCTGGATGCCCTCGGTGGGCTCGTCGAGGATGAGGAGCTTGGGGTCGGTGAGGAGGGCGCGGCCGATGGCGAGCTGCTGCTGCTGGCCGCCGGAGAGGACGCCGCCTTTGCGCGAGAGCATGTCCTTCAGCACCGGGAAGAGGCTGAAGACGCGGTCGAGCATGCGCTTCGCCTCGGCGCCGCGCCGGTTGTGGACGACGAGACCAACTTGGAGGTTCTCCTCGATGGTGAGGTGCGGGAAGATGTCGCGGCCCTGCGGCACGTAGCCGATGCCGGCGCGGGCGCGGGCGTCCATGGAGAGGCCGAGCAGCGATTTGCCGTCGAAGGTGATCGAGCCGGAGCGGGCCTGAAGCACGCCGGTGATCGACTTGAGCGTCGTGGTTTTGCCCACGCCGTTGCGGCCCATGAGGGCGACGACCTCGCCGGAGTTCACCTCGAGGTTCACGCCGCGCAGGATGCGGGATCCGCCGATGTCGGTCTCGACGTTGGTAAGTTGAAGCAGCGCGCTCATCGGGTGCCGTGTTTGCCGCGGCCGAGATAGACCTCGCGGACTTTTTGGTTGGATTGGACTTCGTCGAATTTGCCCTCGCAGAGGACGGTGCCCTGGTGGAGCACGGTCACGGTGCCGTCGCGGGCGATCTGCTTCACAAAGGTCATGTCATGCTCGACGACGACGATGCTGTGCTTGCCGGAGAGGCTGATGAGAAGCTCGCCGGTGCGGTGCGTCTCTTCGTCGGTCATGCCGGCGGCGGGTTCGTCGATGAGCAGGAGCTTCGGCTCGGAGGCGAGGAGCATGCCGATCTCGAGCCACTGCTTCTCGCCATGGGCGAGCTGGCCGGCCTTCCAGTGGCGCTTGGAGTCAAGACGGACGAGTTTGAGCAATTCGTCGATTCGGTCGCGGTCGGCCGAGGAGAGGCGGCGGAAAATCGAGGCGAAGACGCCGCGCGGGCCCTTGAGCGAGAGCACGAGGTTGTCCCAGACGCTGTGCTCGACGTAGACGCTGGGCGTCTGGAATTTCCGCCCGACGCCGAGGCGGTTGATCTCGTATTCGTTGAGCGAGGTGAGGTCGCGATGGGTGAGCGGGTCGGCGCCAAACTCGATCTTGCCTTTGTCGGGCTGGGCGCGGCCGGTGATGAGATCGAAGAAGGTGGATTTTCCGGCGCCGTTGGGGCCGATGACGGTGCGCAGTTCGCCTTCCTGGAGATAAAAATTGAGGTTCGAGATGGCTTTGAAGCCATCGTAGGTTTTGGAGACATCCTCCACCGTGAGCAGGGCGCGTGGCATGGTCTGGTCGGATCAGGTCGTGGTGGTGGCGGGTTTCGAGTCGGTGGCGGCGTCGGTCGCGACGGGCTTGCGGAACTTCGTCCAAGCGGCCTTCAGGCGGGATGGCAGGCTCACGAGTCCGCCGGGCAGGAAGAGCACGACGAGGATGAACAAGCCGCCGAGGAGGATGAGCCAGTAGTCGGGAAATTCCTTGGTCGCCCAGCTTTTGAGCGCATTGATCGCGATGGCACCGAGGATAGGGCCGAGCAGGGTGCCGCGGCCGCCGACGGCGACCCAGACGACGGCTTCGAGCGATTTTTCCGGAGTCATCACGCTCGGGTTCACGCCGCCGACCTGCGGGACGTAGAGCGCGCCGCCGACGCTGGCGATGGCGGCGCTGAGCGTGAAGATGAAGAGCTTGAAGTGGGCGGTGGCGTAGCCGCTGAAGAGCACGCGGTTCTCGCCGTCGCGGATGGCGCGCTGCACGAGGCCGAACTTGGTTTCGTTGAGCAGGCGGCAACCGACGTAGACGACGAGCAACATGATCGCCGTGGCGATGAAGAGGCCGCGCTGCGTGGCGGGGTCGCGAAGATCGGAGCCCAGGAGGAGCTTGAAGTCCGTGAAGCCGTTGTTGCCGCCCATGAGCATGCTGTTGCGGAAAAACAGCAGCGCGGCGCCATAGGTGAGTGCCTGCGTGAGGATGGAGAAATACACTCCCTTGATGCGCGAGCGGAAGGCGAGGAAGCCGAACACGGCGGCGATCAAGCCCGGCACCACAAACACCATGAGCGCGGAAAACCACGGCGAGTAGAAGGGCCTCCAGAAAGTCGGCAGGAAGGTGTGCCCGAGGAAGACCATGAAGTCCGGCAGGAGGTTCGGGTTTTTGCCCGCCTGCGCGTAAACGCCCTGGTCGCCGATCATGAGCATGAGGTGCATGCCGAGCATGTAGCCTCCGAGCGCGAAGAAGAGCGACTGGCCGAGGCTGAGCAGGCCGGTGTATCCCCAGAGCAGGTCGACGGAGATGGCGAGCAGCGCGAAGCAAAGATATTTGCCCCAGAGGTTGATCGTGAAGTTGCTGACCAGCCCGTGGGCGTTGAGCAGCGGGAAGACGACGATCAGGAGCAGCGCGATGACGGCGACCGAGATGAACTCGATCTTGCGGGTGGAAGAGGCGGAGGCGCTCATTGGTTCGGATCAATCGAGGCTGCGGCTGCGGGTGACGAAGATGCCCGCGGGGCGCCATTGCAGGAAGAGGATGATGCAGGCGAGGACGACGATCTTGCCGATCACGGGATCGAGCAGGATCTGCTGGAGGGACTGGTCGGCGAGGCCGATGCCGAAGGCGCTGATGACGGTGCCGGGGAGGTTGCCCACGCCGCCGACGACGACGGTCATGAAGCAGTCGACGATGTAGTTTTGTCCCATCGAGGGGCCGACGTTGCCGATCTGGCTGAGGAAGGCGCCGGCGAGTCCGGCGAGGCCGCTGCCGAGGCCGAAGGTGAGCATGTTCACGCGCTGGGTGCGCACGCCCATGCAGGAGGCCATCTGGCGGTTCTGCATCACGGCGCGGATGAGCAGGCCGAGGGAGGTGCGCGTGAGCACGAGCCACACGCCGAACACGATCATGAGGGCGAAGCCGACGACGAAGACACGGTTCCAGCCGAAGATGATGTCGTTCACCGTCCAGTTGCCGCTGAGGTAGACGGGACTGGAGACCTGAACGTTGTTCGAGCCGAACATGAGCTTGAAGACCTGCTGCAAGACGACGGACACGCCCCAGGTGGCGAGCAGGCTTTCGAGCGGGCGGCGGTAGAGCCACTGGATGATGCTGCGTTCGAGGCCGATGCCGACGAGGGCCGCCATGAGGAAGCTCAGCGGAACGGCGGCGATGAAGTAACACTGGTAGGCCCAGCCGCTCAGGTTCATCCCGGGAATGCTCAGGCTGAGACCGAAGAACGGGATCACGATCCCGGCGCCGAAGATGTTTTGCACGAGGTAGGTCGTGTAGGCGCCGACGGCGATCATCTCGCCGTGGGCCATGTTGAT
>CAYTLL010000089.1:0-6631 GCA_964438755.1 uncultured Akkermansia sp.
CCTCGGCGTAGAGGTATTTTTGAAAATCCGCGAAGGCGCGGCCGATCTCGACGGGTGGCCCCAGGTCGGCGATGGCGTCGGCGATGGACGCGCCGTAGCGCAGGCGCAGGAGGGCGGAGAGTTTTTCGCGCGCGAGCTCGTCCACGCCGAGGCTGACGTAATGGGCGAGGACAAACTCCAGGAAGGCGCGCTGCTTGTCGGTGAAACGAGTGGCGATGCCCGCGCGGGCCAGGGCGGCGCGCTCCTCGCGGGTGTGCGTGGGCAGGGCGTAGGCGACGTTGGCGAGCACGTCGAAAAGGTCGCTGGCCTCGGCTTCGAGGAGCCGCTGCATCTCGGCGAGCTGCTCGCGGCCGAAACCCTTCTCGGCGAGCCCTTCGAGGAGAGCGGCGCGGGTGGAGGGGTTGCTCCAGAGCGCGCGCAACTCGGTCTCGTCGCGGAAAAACCCGGGCAGTTTGCCGAAAAGCAGGTCGAGGAACTGGGCCGAGGACATGGGCGTGCCGTCGGGGTGCCAGTAGCTGGTCATCATCATGTGCTGGATCGAGCGCTCCTTGCCGTCCGCGAGCTTGATCTTGAGTTTCGCCGGGCGCGGCGGCGGCTCGCCACCACCGCCGGGCGGCGGGCCTTCGCCGCCATCATCGTCGTCCTCGCCCGGGCCGCGAGGCGGGCGCGGGCCGCCGCCGGGGGGCGGCTCAGGCGGCACCGGTTCGCCGTCCCACTCGGGGTCGGCGAAGTGGTGGTGGGCTTTTACGAAGTCGTAGATCGTGAAGTAGTCCTTGCCGTCGTAGAGGCGGGTGCCGCGGCCGATGATCTGCTTGAACTCGATCATCGAATTCACCGGACGCAGGAGGACGATGTTGCGGACGTTGCGGGCGTCCACGCCGGTGGAGAGTTTTTGCGACGTGGTCAGGATCGTGGGCAGCGTCTTCTCGTTGTCCTGGAAGTTGCGCAGGTGCTCCTCGCCAAGTTCGCCGTCGTTGGCGGTGACGCGCGCGCAGTAATCGGGCGCGGGATGCTTCGCGATTTGGTTGATGTAATCGCGAACGGCGAGGGCGTGGTCTTGCGAGGCGCAGAAGACGAGGGTCTTTTGCCGCTGGTCGATCAGGCCCATGAAGAGGTCCACGCGCTTGCGCTCGCGGGCGTCGATGTGGATGACGCGGTTAAAATCCTTCTCCTCGTAACGGCGGCCGACCTGCACCTCCCCCTCTTCGACCACGTCGTCGGGCGTGTAAACGTAGTCGTCGAGCGTGGTGCTGATCTGGCGGACGCGGAAGGGCGTGAGGAAACCGTCGTTGATGCCGTCTTTCAGCGAGTAGATGTAAACGGGTTCTCCGAAGTAGGCGTAGGTATCCGTGTTTTCGTTACGCTTGGGCGTGGCGGTGAGGCCGAGCTGCACGGCCGGCGAAAAATACTCCAAAATGCCGCGCCAGTCGCCCTCGTCGTTGGCGCCGCCGCGGTGGCATTCGTCGATGACGATGAAGTCGAAAAAGTCCTTCGGGTAGTCGCCGTAGTAGGGCGTGGGCTCGCCGTCTTCGCCGGGCGGGCCGGACATGAAGGTCTGGAAAATGGTGAAGAAAACCGCGCCGTTGGTCGGCACCGCGCCCTTCTTGCGGATCGCGTCGGGCCGGATGCGGACGAGGGCGCGCTCCTCGAACGACGTGAAGGCGTTGAAGTCGTTAAAGGCCTGGTTCGCGAGGGTGTTGCGGTCGGCGAGGAAGAGGATGCGCGGGCGGCGCGCGCTGTCGCCGGAGAGGTTCCAGCGGGCCTCGAAGAGCGCCCAGGCGATCTGGAAGGCGATGGAGGTTTTGCCGGTGCCGGTGGCGAGGGTGAGGAGGATACGGCGGCGGCCCTCGGCGACGGCTTCGAGCACGCGTTTGACCGCGCCGGCCTGGTAGCTGCGCAGGGTCCAGGTGCCGCTTTTGTCGGGCGGGGACACGGCGGCGAGGCGGTCGCGCAGCGGGTTTTCGGTCGCGTAGGTGGCGGCGTGGAGCTCGGCGGGCGCGGGGAAACGCCACGGCGCGCCGGAGGTGGCGGCGGAGTCGGCCGCGACCTCGCCCTCGGCGCCGGTCGCGAGGTCGGCGGCGTAGAGGCCGCGGCCGTTGGTCGAGTAGGCGTGGCGGACGGCGAGCTTGGCGGCGTAGTTTTTGGCCTGGGCGAGGCCTTCGGTGAGCGGGAGGTCGCGGGCCTTGGCCTCGATGACGGCGAGGCGGACGCCGCGATATTCGAGCACGTAGTCGGCGGTGAGGGCCTTGCCGCGTTTGCCCGCGCCCTGGAGGCGGCCGAGGGTGATGGGGAATTCGCGGCGGACGCGGCTACCCTCGACGACGCCCCAGCCGGCCGCCGTGAGAGCGGGGTCGATGAGCTCGGCGCGCGTCTCGGCTTCGTTCATGAGTAAGGAACGAAGTCGTTTTTATCCTTCGTGAGCAACTGCATCAGCTTGGGGTGGATGAAGAGTTTTTCCCGACCAAAGGTGATTTCGTTGAGCACCTTGAGCGCGACGAGTTCCTTGAGGTAGATTGAGGCGGTCTGGCGCGCGGCGATATTGGCGTCGATGAGGTCTTGGATGCGGCAATAAGGCTTTTCGAAAATGACCTCGATCAGTTCGCGACTGTAAACACGCGGGGCTGCGCCTTTGACGAATTCCACGGTGTGTTCTTGGAGTGCGCGGATGGCGCTGATTTTTCCGGTGGTCCACTTGGCGGTTTCCTCCACACCGGCGAGGATGAAGACCAGCCACTCTTCCCACGCCCCCCTTTGCGTGACTTCCAGCAGTAACCGGTAGTAGTCGGCCTTGTGGGCGATGATGTAGCGGCTGAGGTAGAGGATCGGCAGGGTGAGGAGATTCTCCTGAATGAGGAACAGGCTGTTGAGCACGCGGCCGGTGCGGCCATTGCCATCGGTGAACGGGTGGATGGCCTCGAACTGATAATGCGCCGCCGCCATGCGCACCAGCGGATCGATGTCGGCAGCCTCGTGCAAAAAGCGCTCCCAATTGGCCAGCATGGTGCGCAGCAGATCCTCGCCGACAGGAGGCGTGTAAATGACCTCGCCGGTCTTGTCGCTGGCGAGCGCGGTGCCCGGCACCCGGCGCACCGTCATGGTCATGCCCTTGATGGCGGTGCAGACGCATTCCGCGGTGCGAGTGCAAAGGGGTTGCTGGGCGAGTGAGCGAAAACCCTCCAGCAGCGACCGGCTGTAGCGAAGCGCCTCCTTGGTGGCAGGGTCGGCGGCCTGTTCGTTGGCCTGTCGAAATTGAAACAGCCGGTCCGTGGTCGTTACGATGTTTTCGATCTCGGAACTGGCCTGCGCTTCCAAGAGTGGCAGCGTGTTGATGAGCACGCTCTGATTGGGAATCAATTCGGCTGCCTGCTTTAGCTCGGCCAAGGCAGCCCGTGCGGTGATGCACTGTTTGAGCACGGCTTTCGTCTCCAGATCGACCTGGGGCGGCAACGCAGGTAATTCGTTATAAGGCAGATCACGACGCCAAGTCTTGGACTTGTCGAAATTTTCGGCATTTGGCGACATATCCGGACGATGTGTTTACGAAATCGACAGGTCAAGACGACGTGTCGATTTTTTGTATAAAAATAAACATGTCGTGCCCGATATGGTGATCGCATCGACATGTCGGCGAAACGTGTCGATGAAACTGCATGAAATCGACATGTTCGGCGGACGTGTCGAAAGCGTGGAGATATCGGCGGAGTGACCGGCGGATGAGTCCAGTTTTGGGCAAGTTTTGGGTCCAGAAGGCTCAGAGGTGGCCGGAGAAGGCTTGGTGGAGGAGGGAGGCCTTCAACTCGTCGAGCGCGGCGAGCTTGCGCGCGTAGAGCGCTTCCAGGCGGCGCGTCTCGGTTTGCAGGGCGTCGAGGCGGGCGGTGATGGCTTCCTGGTCTTCGAATGAAGGAAGATGGATAGGAAATTCTCGCACAGCCCCAACGTTCAGGTTTCCGACGCCGACACCTGTGATACTGGCCGCCGCCAGCTCTTTGATCATCGAGGAGTTCAGATAATGTTTAAGAAACACATTCAGCAGAGACTTCTTCGGCTTAATCAGAGTCAGGCTGACGAACACGCTGAACTCCATTTCTCGATCGACGATCGCAGCCTCACCATAGCTGCCGACGCGGGTGTAAAGGATATCTCCTTTTCGCGGCTTGTTGTGCTTCGTCAGCGCGCGGTGCGCCTCCTCGGTGATAAACTGGTAGCCGCTCCAAATCACCTGCCCGTTCTTTACGTTTTTCGCGGATAGAAACGGGACACCGCTCGGCACGTAGTCGGGACGTTTGGCGACCCCGCAGGTGATAAGATCAGTGACATGATCCAGTTTGGTCTCAACCCAGCCGGGGCCGCGGTGGGTGAAGACGGCGTGGAGGTGGCTTTCGAAGAGGGCGCGGGCGTTTTGGAGGTTCTTTTCGGCGTTGGCCTTGGCGGTGGCGATGCCGGCAAACGCTTCGTCCAAGATGCCCACGATCCGTCGCTGCTCGGGGAGCGGGGGGAGCGGAATCGGAACTTCTTTCAGCTTTCCGCCCGACAACTCTTTGAACGTCGCGCCCGTTCCGAGGGAGTTGAGCAAATCGACGATGCTGCTCAGGTAATAGTAGAGGAATTCGGTGTGAACGGCCGCGCTCGGAACCAAACCTTTGCAGCCTTGGTTTGTGGACATGGGCTCGGTGTTGATGACCAGATGTCCAATCGGAGCGCGTGAAGAGAGTATCACGGACCGTGGGGGCAACATCCGCGCCGAACTGTCGCGGAGACCGAGATCCGAGATCTTACGCTCGGTGTCGTCGATATAAGGGCTGGGGCGTTTGCCCATCTCTGCCGGGGTTACCCAGCGATGTTGACCGCCCCAATATTCTGGGACGCCTGTCTTTGGCGTGCCGCCGTTAACAATTTCGCACACCGCACCGATCGCCGTGTTTTTCCACCCGCTCTTCATAGCAGCTCCCGGATGCCGTTGAGGACCTCGGCGGATTCGGCGTCGAGGGCGGCGATTTCGTCGAGGATTTCGCTCGGGCTGCGGTGGGCGACGGCCTCGCCGCCGTTCGGGTTTTTGACCGAGAGGTCGGCGGTGTCGGGGTCGATGGCGGCGGCGTCCACGCTCCAGCTCTTCGGGGAGTCGGCGAAGGTCTTTTGCAGGGCGACGAAGTCAGCGAGATCGGCGTCGTTGAGGGGGTTGGTTTTGCCGAGGTTGCGGCCGGGATCGAGTTGGTAGAACCAAGTCTTCCGGGTGGGCGCGCCCTTGGTGAAGAAGAGGACGACGGTTTTGACGCCCGCGCCCTGGAAGGTGCCGCCGGGGCAGTCGAGGACGGTGTGGAGGTCGCACTCGGCGAGGAGTTTTTTGCGGAGGCTGACGGAGGCGTTGTCGGTGTTGGAGAGGAAGGTGTTTTTGATGACGATGGCGGCGCGGCCTCCGGCGCGGAGCATTTTGATGAAGTGCTGGAGGAAGAGGAAGGCGGTCTCGCCGGTGCGGATGGGGAAGTTTTGCTGCACCTCGGCGCGCTCCTTGCCGCCGAAGGGCGGGTTGGCGAGGACGACGTCGTGGCGGTCGCGGTCCTGGATGTCGGCGAGGTTTTCCGCGAGGGTGTTGGTGTGGACGATATTTGGCGCGTCGATCCCGTGGAGGATCAGGTTCATGATCGCGATGACGTAGGCCAGGGACTTCTTCTCCTTGCCGTAGAAGGTGCGGGTCTGGAGGACCTCGAGGTCGCGGGTGGTGAGTTTTTTCGAGGCGCGGAGGTAGTCGTGGGCCTCGCAGAGGAAGCCGGCGGAGCCGACGGCGCCGTCGTAGATGGTCTCGCCGATGCGCGGGGCGGTGACGCGGATCATGGCGCGGATGAGGGGGCGCGGGGTGTAGTATTCGCCGCCGTTGCGGCCGGCGTTGCCCATGTTTTTGATCTTGGCCTCGTAGAGGTGGGAGAGCTCGTGCTTCTCGGTCTGGGAGCGGAAGCGGAGGCCGTCGATGGCGTCGATGATCTCGCGGAGGTTGTAGCCGCTCTGGATGCGGTTTTTCAGCTCGGAGAAGATTTCGCCGATCTTGTATTCGAGGGTGGCGGGGCCGGCGGCGCGGGCCTTGAAGCTCTTGAGGTAGGGGAAGAGTTTCTGGTCAACGAAGTCGATGAGGTCGGGGCCGGAGAAGGCGCGGTTGTGGTCGAGGGCGCCGGCGGGGTTTTTGGGCGCGGCCCAGGATTCCCAGCGGTAGGGGGTGTCGAGAAGGAAGGCGTAGGGGCGGCCTTCGAGTTCGGCGATGGCGGCGCGGTCCTGCTCGAGGCCGTCGAGGTATTTTAAAAAGAGGAGCCAGGAGGTCTGCTCGGTGTAGTCGAGCTCGGTGGTGCAGCCGGCCTCTTTGCGGAGGACGTCGTCGATCTGGCGGAAGGCGTTTTCGAACATGGGCGCCGCGACGGTGGGGGGCGCGGCGCGGGCGGGCAAGCGCGCGGGGCGCGGGTGAGAACGCGAAGCGGAGGGCGGAGCGTCGAGGGCGAAACGGCTCCGCCGTTCCGCTACGGGGAAGCGGATGCGGCGGAGAGATCATGCGGCGAGTTCCGACGGGGACGGCCGCCGGCTCAAGCGGGGACGCGGACGGGGAGGGTGACGAAGGGGAGGCCGGCTTGGACGAAGCGGCGCTGGAGCT
>CAYTLL010000090.1:0-5384 GCA_964438755.1 uncultured Akkermansia sp.
CAGAGAGGTTTGTTGAACCGCCCCCCGCTCGAAGTGCTGCGTGCGGAAGGGTAGGAAGAAAGCTCGCGAACCCAGGTTTTTAACGGCCCCGCTTGGCCGGGTGTTTCTGAGAGGTGGCGGACGCGATCTTCTTCGTTCCCGAGTCGCTCCTGCCCGCGTCGTAGGGGGCTTGTTTTTCAGCCAAGGCCAGCGGCGCTTCCTCGAAGCAAAGCAATTGCCACGGCTCCACTTTGCAGGCGCGGGCCATCTTGAGCAGCGTCTCCAGCTGGATGTTGAGTTTCCGGCCCGCCTCGACCGCCTGGTAGTGCTTGTATTTGAGTCCGGCGCGTTCGGCGAAGGCCTCTTGGGTCAACCCAAGGGACTCCCGGAGCTGTTTTACCCGCTCCATCAGCCGTTGTGCCATGTCGTTGCTCACGACTGAGCGTAGTCGCGGGATGTTCCGGCTTACACCCCCCGCGCGGTTGCTCTTGCATAGCACCCCCTTGGCGGTAGTGCGTCCGGATGGCCCAGCTCAGCCTTTCCGACGTCCTCGCCCAGTTTCGCGACGCCGCCACCTCCAACCGCGACCTCGGCGACCGCTTTGAGCGGCTCATCGCCCGCTACCTGGAGCTCGATCCGATCTACGCCGAGCGCTTCTCGAATGTCTGGCTTTGGAACGAGTGGCAGCAGAAAGGAAAGGTGGGCGACGTGGGCATCGATCTCGTCGCCGAGGAGCGCGCCACGGGCGGCTTTTGCGCCATCCAGTGCAAGTTCTACCGTCCCGAGCACACCTTGGCTAAGGAGGATATCGACTCGTTTTTCACCGCCGCCGGTAAATCGCTCTTCACCTCCTGCCTCATCGTTTCGACCACCGATCGTTGGGGAAAAAACGCGGAGCACGCGCTCGCCAACCAGTCCAAGCCCGTCACGCGCCTGAGCGTGCACGATCTCGAGGCCAGTCCCATCGATTGGTCGCGCTTCCGACTCGACCGCCCGCAGGATCTCTCGCGCCGCCCGGTCAAACAGGTCCGTCCGCACCAGGTGGCCGCCATCGACGCCGTTGTCGCGGGTTTCGTCGGGCACGAGCGTGGCAAACTCATCATGGCCTGCGGCACGGGTAAAACCTTCACCGCCCTCCGCCTTGCCGAGAAGGTCGCTCCCTCCGGCCACGTGCTCTTCCTCGTGCCCTCGCTCGCCCTGCTCTCGCAAACCTTGCGCGAGTGGACCGCCGAGGCGCTGCGCCCTCTCGTGAGTCTCGCCGTCTGCTCCGACGCATCCATCGGAAAAAGCAAGGCCCGCGCGGACGACGACGGTGGGGACATCGACATCCACGACCTCGCTTTTCCCGCCACCACGTCGGCCAAGCAGATTGTCGCGCAACATCACGCGCTCGTGGCCCGTCACGCGAAAAAAGCCGGTGGCGCTCCGCTGACGGTCGTTTTCTCCACCTACCAGTCCATCGCCGCCGTCTCCGCCGCGCAAAAAGCCGGCCTGCCGGAATTTGACCTCATCATCTGCGACGAGGCCCACCGAACCACCGGTGTCACGCTCAGCGGCGAGGACGAGAGCCACTTCGTCAAAGTCCACGACGCCGGCTTCATTCGCGGTGCGAAGCGTCTCTACATGACGGCCACGCCCCGTCTCTACGGCGACGAAGCCAAGACGAAGGCCAAGGACTCCGAGGCCGAGCTTTGCTCGATGGACGACGAGGCGGTCTTCGGACCCGAGTTCCATCGCCTCGGGTTCGGCGCGGCCGTCGGCCAGTCGCTGCTCGCCGACTACAAGGTCCTCGTGCTCGCGGTGGATGAGAAATATGTCTCCAAGACCTTCCAGCGCCAGATCGCCGATGCGAACAACGAGCTCAACCTCGACGACGCCGTCCGTATCACCGGTTGCTGGAACGGCCTCGCCAAACGCTTCGACCAAGCCTCGGTCAGCGCCTCCGCCACCGATCTCCAGGGCGACACCGGCCCGATGCGCCGCGCCGTCGCCTTCTCCCGCTCGATCAAGGATTCGAAGGCCTTTGTCGATAAGTTCGGCCAGATCATCGCCGCCTACCGCGAGGCGCATCCGGAGGCGGAGAACCTGCTCGCCTGCGAACTCGACCACGTCGACGGCACCTTCGACGCGCTTCGCCGCAACGTCCGCATCGACTGGCTCAAGGCCGCTTCGCCGGAAAACACCTGCCGCATCCTTTCCAACGCCCGCTGCCTCTCCGAGGGCGTGGACGTCCCCGCGCTCGACGCCGTCCTTTTCCTTAATCCGCGCAAATCCATCATCGACGTCGTCCAATCGGTCGGCCGCGTGATGCGTCGCGCCGAGGGAAAGAAATACGGTTACATCATCCTCCCCGTAGGCATCCCGGCCGACGTGCCTCCCGAGGAGGCGCTGAAGGACAACGAGAAATACAAGGTCGTCTGGCAGGTCCTCCAGGCGCTGCGCGCGCACGACGACCGCTTCAACGCCACGGTCAATCACATCGAGCTCAACAAGCAGCGGCCCGACGCCATCCAGATCATCGGCGTGGGCGGCGGCGGTCCGGGCGATGGCGAGAGCGACGGCGACGGACATCCCGCGTTGCGCGAGGTGCAAGGCAGCTTCGCCTTTCCTCACCTCGAGGAATGGAAGGACGCGATCTACGCGCGCATCGTGCTCAAGTGCGGTGACCGCCGTTACTGGGAGAGCTGGGCGAAGGACGTCGCGGTCATCGCGGAGAAGCACACCACGCGTATCCGCGCCCTGCTTTCCGGCGGCGACACGAAGCACAAAAAGGCCTTCGCCGATTTCCTCGCCAGTCTGCGCGACATGATCAACCCGGCGATCTCCGAGGCCGACGCGATCGAGATGCTCTCGCAGCACCTCATCACGCGCCCGGTCTTCGACGCGCTCTTCGAGGGCTACGCCTTCACCCAGCACAACGCGGTCTCAAAGGCCATGCAGGGCATGCTCGACCTCCTGCACGACCAGGCCTTGGAGAAGGAAACCGCCGCGCTCCAGAGCTTCTACGCCAGCGTGCGCAGCCGCGCCGCCGGCATAGACAACGCCGAGGGACGCCAGCGCGTGGTGATCGAGCTTTACGACAAATTCTTCCGCACCGCCTTCCCTAAGATGTCGGAGCGCCTCGGCATCGTTTACACACCTGTCGAGGTGGTGGACTTCATCATCCGCAGCGTGGAGGACGTGTTGCGGCAGGAGTTTGGATCCTCGCTCGGCGACAAGGACGTCCACGTCATCGATCCCTTCACCGGCACGGGCACCTTCCTTGTGCGCCTTCTCCAAAGCGGACTGATCCCGGCGCCGGACTTGCTGCGGAAATACAAAGATGAGCTGCACGCCAACGAGATCGTGCTCCTCGCCTACTACATCGCCGCTATCAACATCGAGGAGACCTTCCACGGCCTGCACCGAGCCACCGGAAAGAAGCCCGCCGGCTACGTGCCTTTCGACGGTATCGTTCTCACGGATACGTTCCAGATGGCCGAGACCAAGGGCGAAATGGAGGAGAAAATGTTCCCGGAGAACAACCGCCGGGTGAAGCGCCAGAAGCAGAGCCCCATCCGCGTGGTGATCGGCAATCCGCCGTATTCGGCGAAGCAGGAGACGGGAAATGATAATAACCAGAACCTCGAATATCCAGCTCTGGACGCTCGCATTCGCGATACTTACGCAGCGCGCTCTACTGCGACTAACAAGAACAACCTCTATGACAGTTACATTCGCGCTCTACGTTGGGCGAGCGACCGGATCAACGGTCGTGGGGTTGTGGGTTTTGTGACGAACGGCTCGTTCATCGACAGCAACGCGCTCGCGGGATTGCGAGCTAGCCTAACGGCCGAATTTACGGCCCTCTATATTTTCAATCTCCGCGGCAATGCCCGGACTTCAGGCGAACAGCGGCGGATGGAAGCTGGGAACGTTTTCGGCGGTGGTAGTCGCACGCCTGTCGCCATCTCGGTCTTGGTTAGGAATCCAGAGAAAAAGACTCCGGGTGAGCTGCACTATCACGACATTGGCGACTACCTTTCACGGGAAGAAAAGCTCGGGGTTATTCGTAGCTACAATGGTTTAAATGGGCTTCACCAGGAACGGAAGTGGGTGCGCCTTCAGCCAAATACGAATCACGACTGGATTAATCAGCGTGATCCTGTCTTTGAGCGTTTCGTTTCCCTTGGAGACAAGAAAGACGATGCGGCACAGACAGTTTTTGAAAGCTATTCGTGTGGCGTGAAAACCTGTCGCGATGCGTGGTGCTACAACTTCAGTCGTTCGGGCGTTGAGGAGAACATGAAGCGCATGGTGGCCTTCTATGAGGAGCAGATGGCGTCCTTCGCTCAGCAGAAAAAACCGGACGACAAGGAGGCGCTGGTTGAGGCGGCAAAGGCATTCATAGATACCGATACACGTAAAATCTCGTGGTCGCGTGGACTGATAAATGACCTTTCACGAGGCACGCGTCGTGACTACTCCAGCAATCGAGTTCGAGTGGGCGTTTACCGTCCTTATTGCCGGCAGTGGGTCTACTTCGACCGATATCTGAACGACATGGTTTACCAGATGCCGAAGCTTTTTCCAACTCCGGCGCATGAAAACCGAGCGATCTCCGTTCCTGGCGCGAGCAACAGTAAGGACTTCTCCTGTTTGATGGTCGGCGGACTACTCGACCTCAACGTGAACGACGGAGGGGGCCAGTGCTTCCCCCTCTACCTCTACGAAAAGGACGAGGCTGCCGATCCGGGCGAGTTGTTGGTGCGGGAGCAGGAAGGTGAATTGATCGACGGTTACCGTCGGCGCAGCGCGATCACGCCGGAGATCCTCGCGGAGTTTCGCCGCGCCTACGAAAGCCGTATCTCGGCGGAGGACGTTTTCTACTACGTCTATGGCGTGTTGCACTCGCCGGAATATCGCACGCGCTTCGCCAGCGACCTGAAGAAAATGCTGCCCCGCCTGCCGCTCACGCGTGAGACGACGGACTTCTGGAAATTCAGCCAAGCCGGCCGCGACTTTGCGTATTGGCACTTGAGTTACGAGACGGTCGAGCCGTGGCCGGTGCAGGAGCACACAGCCGCACTCTCGCTTGATCCGGCGAAGGATTTTCTGGTCCAGAAGATGACTTACGGCCGCCCCACGCCGGAGCAGAAGACGGCGGGCGAGAAAGCGAACCGCACGGTCCTTCACTACAACGCGCAGATCACGCTCAGCGGTATTCCGCTCGAGGCCTACGACTATGTGGTGAACGGCAAGCCGGCGCTCGATTGGATCGTGGAGCGCTACCAGGTGACGGTGGACAAGGACAGCGGTATCCGGAACGATCCCAACGACTGGGCGCGCGAGCACGATCAACCGCGCTACATTCTCGATCTCTTCAAGCGGGTGATCCGCGTCAGCATGGAGACCAACCGGATTGT
>CAYTLL010000091.1:0-5276 GCA_964438755.1 uncultured Akkermansia sp.
ACCGGGGTTCGAATCCCCGTGGGGACGCCAACTTTTAGGCCACGAATCTATCTAAGATTCGTGGCCTTTTCGTTTCTCGCGGGCAGTGATCGCTGGATCACCAGCCCATCGAACATCCGCGGCGGAAACGGAGCCAAAACGCCTCGGTAACGACCCGGCTTATGCCGGAGCGCTCAGGGCAGCTTTGCCTGCACCAACTTGCTCGCCGCGCCAAAGTCGATCAGCCCGGCCTCCGGACGCTGCTTGAGAGCGGCGATGACCTTGCCCATTTCCTTTTTGGACGCCGCCCCCGTGGCTGCGATCACCTCGGCGATGATCGCCTCGAGTTTAGCTCCGTCCACACCGGCGGGCAAAAACTTCTCCAGCACCGCGATCTCGGCCTTGTTCGCCGAGACGAGGTCGGCGCGGCCGCCCTTCTCAAAGTCGACGATGGCGTCCTGGAGGTTTTTCACGCCCTTGCGCAGCGTCGCGATCACGAGCGCGTCGTCGATCGGCTTGTTTTGGTCCATCGCCGATCGTTGGATCGCGGCATCCGCGGTGCGCAGCACGGTGGCTCGCGCACTATCCTTGGCTTTCATCGCGACGATGATCTCGGCGCGCAGGGTTTCGTAGATCGTGGCCATAGAAGATCCACCATGCGAACCCGAGGAAGTGCCGCCACAGTATTTCTCGCCGAGAACCCGAAACGGCGCCGAGCCTCCCCTTCCCCTTGTCCTCCGCTCAAGACGTTGCCGCAGGGCGATCGGCCATGAAAATGACATAGCCCCGGCTGCGCGTTCGCACCTGAGTCCCCGATCCACCGGCATCGGTTTGCACATCCATAAAACCCGCCGCTGTCAGCCGACGTTCGAACGCACGATCCGGCGCGGCCGACCAAACCAACAAACGACCGCCCGGGCGCAAAGCCGTCGCCAACCGCGCCACCCCGCGGTCATCGTAAAGCGTCGCGTTGCCCGCGCGCACCATGGCCGCCGGTCCGTTGTCGACATCGAGAGCGATGACATCCCAGCGAGCACGGCCCAGCGAGGCGCGCACGTCGCCCACGCGCATCGACACGCGTGGATCGTCAAGCGCCTCACCGTTGAGTTCGCGCAGGAAAGTCCGGTTCCACGCGACGAGCTCGGGCAGCAACTCGGCCACCTCGACCCGTGCACGCTCCGGCAGTCGCGCCAACGCACGCCTCAAGGTAAAGCCCAGTCCGAGCCCGCCGATCAAAACGCGAGCGTCGCGCTTTCCGGCGACCGCCTCCGCGGCGAGATCGCCCAATCGATTTTCCGATCCCGCCAAACCGGAATGCATGAGAGCCTGGCCGTTCACGCGCACCACGAAGCTTCCGTCATGCTCGTGCAGCGTCAGACGCGCACCGTCGGGAGCGCGCGCTTCACCCAACTGAACCTGCGGCTTCATACGTGCGATGAAAGGGCCCGACGCGCAGGCCCCGGGTGATCGCCACACCTCATTCCGCCAACTCGACCACGAGCTGCACCTCGGTGGTCGAATTGCGCGGCAGACCGGCGACCCCGACCGCCGCTCGCGCGTGCCGCCCCGCGTCGCCCAGCACCGCCACGAGCAGATCGCTCGCGCCGTTGATGACCGCCGGGCTGTCCGCAAACCCGCTGATCGCGTTCACGAAACCGTTGACCATCACCACGCGCCGCACCTTCGAAAGCTCACCCACCTCCGCCTTGATGTTGGCGAGCGAGTTCAACACCGCCACGCGAGCCGACTCATAGGCCGTTTGCACCGTCTGCTCCCGACCCACCTGCCCCTCATGCGTGACCTTCCCGTCCTTCACCGCAAGCGTGCCGGCGCAAAACAGCAGATTCCCCGTGCGCACGACGGGCAGGTAGTTGCCCGCCGCGGGACCGACGACGGGAAGTTCAAGACCAAGTTCAGCCAGCTTCTGTTCGGGAGTCATGGTAAGGGAGACTCGCACTATTCGGGGCGATTCATCGCCAACTCCATCGCAAAGTTCCGAGCCTGTCCGGCATCACGGATCGCCGCCAGCGCCGGCTTCACCCGAGGCCCCGGGAGCGAGCCTCGGCCGAAAACGCCGCCAAACCCGCGGCCGCCGTCTGGGCCGGCTTTAAGCGCAGCGGATAATCGGACCCGAAAAGAATCTGATCGGCGCGCACGCTCACCCCGCGCATCGCCCATGCGGCCTCTCCGTAGATCAGAGGCGCCGCCGCCGTGTCTACGCGCACGTTTTCCAGATCGCGCACATTGAAACCACCCGCCCAATGCGCCAACACAAACCGCACACCAGGCCAGCGTGTGGCCAACGCGCGAAAATCGCTTTCCGGAGTCAACACCATGCCCGGATAGGGCTTCGCGCGCGGCTCGGTCACATGAAGATTCACGACCCAACGCCACTCCTCCGCGAGCGACATCGCCGCATTCATGCCCTCGTCATCGATGTCCACCTTCACGCTATGCGGCGACAACTCCCCCAGCCCGCTCAGTCCCTCGTCGCGCGCCCGACGCATCTCGGCGCCCACCTCCGACGCCGTCGCCCCCGGATGGATCGTCGCGTAGGCCGAAAGCCTGTCCGGATGCGACGCAACCCACCGTCCCATCGCCCGGTTGTGCCACGCGCAAGTCTCCGCACGCTCCCAATACCAGCCCAGCAAGATCGCCCGCTCGATTCCCGCCGCGTCCATCGCCTGCAACAGTTCGGCCGCATCAGGAAACTCCTGCACGGGAGATCCATCGCGCCGCGACCGGACACACATCCGAGCCCATAGAGTTTCCCCATGTGTGCGCGCCCACCCGGCTGGATCGCGATTCAACTCGTCGGGATATAAGTGAACATGGTGGTCAACGAGGCACACACCACCAGACGGAGCGTTGGCCGGAAAAAGTCACAAAAAAAGCGCGCTACGGCCTCGGACCGTCCCCGTGACCGCCGCTTAGCACAGATTCACCGGATCCACGTCCAGCACCTGAATCATGTCATCAGGCCAGTCGAACTCCGCGCGCAACCGACTCACCTCCGCCACGATTTTGGTGACGGGCGCGTTGCAAAAATACCAAAGCTGCCAGCGATACTCATCCTGGATTTTTTCTATCGGCGCCGCCGCGGGCCCCATGAGCATGACTTTATCGCCCAACGATTCAGCCACTCGCTTCTTCCATGCCTCGGCGAAGAAACGAAGCTTCTCCGGGTTGGGCCCCCGAAACAAGTGATGCAACAGATGCCTGGCCGGTGGATAGCCGAAATCACGCCGCACCTTTAGCTCCGCTTGGGCGAAACCCGTGTAGTCGGCATGCCGTGAAAACTGGATCGCCTGGGCCTCGGGCGTAAAGGTCTGGACCACCACCTCGCCCGACCGGTCTCCACGGCCCGCGCGCCCCGCCACCTGGACCAGCAGTTGAAAGGTGCGCTCGTTGGCCCGGAAATCCGGCACGTGCATCGACAGATCCGCATCCACCAGCCCCACCAGCGTGACGTTGGGAAAATCCAGCCCCTTCGCGATCATCTGGGTGCCCACGAGGATGTCGATTCGCCCCGCGCGAAATGCGGCAAGCACCTCCCGAAACCGGTTTTTCTTGGACATCGTGTCCGTATCGATTCGCTCGATACGGGCTTTGGGCAACACGCGCCGCACCGCCTCTTCCACGCGTTGGGTTCCCGTGCCACGCCATTTGATCTCGGGTGACGCGCAACTCGGACACCGCGCGGGCGCGTTTCGCTGATGCCCGCAAAGATGGCAGCGCAGGGTTTCGTCCGTGCGATGATAGGTCATGCTGACGCTGCAATGCGGACATTCTTCCACATGGCCGCATTTTCGACACTGCATCGCGGATGAATAGCCGCGTCTGTTTATGAACAGAATGGTCTGCTCCTTTTTCGCGAGACGCCCGTGCATCGCGTCGAGCAACCGCCTGGATAGGGTCGCCGCACCGCGTTGCCGCATCGACTCCACTCGCATGTCCACGACATCGATGAAGGGCAGCTTACGGTCGTCGATGCGTTGGGTGAGCTTCAGCAGCCCATATTTACCCGCGCTCGCGTTCGCCCAAGTCTCCAGCGAAGGCGTGGCCGACCCCAGCAGGCAAACCGCGCCGCAAAGCTTGGCCCGGTAAATCGCGGTGTCTCGGCCATGGTAGCGCGGGGTTTCGTCCTGCTTGTAGGCGGGCTCGTGCTCCTCATCTACCACGATCAACCTCAGATCTTGCACCGGAGCGAACACAGCCGAACGTGCGCCAACGACCACCCGAGCTTCACCTGTTGCCAAGGCCAGCCAACCGTCCAATCGCTCCCCTTCGCTCAGCATGCTATGCCATACCACAGCCCTGTGCCCAGGGGCGATCGCCTCGAGGCGAGCGCGCAGTCGCGCGACAGTCTGCGGCGTCAATGCAACCTCCGGCACCAAAAATGCCACCCCGCCTCCAGATGCCAACGCAGCTTGGATAGCGCGGAGATACACCTCGGTCTTGCCCGAGCCGGTCACCCCGAAAAGCAGCTGCACACCAAATTTATTCTCGGCAAGAGCCTCATCCAGTCTATCGACGGCGATTTGCTGCTCCAGATTAAGCTTATGTGGCTCTGCAGCGACATGTTCACCCGTCGCATGATCATCCGCGTAAGCGACTCTTTCCACGCGCCTCGACTCTTCGCTCAAAATCCCTCGAGCAACCAAACCACCGATAGCGGAAGCTGATATGCCAAGGCGATCCAAAGCGAGGGACTTCAAAACCGGCTTAGTCTGCTTGCTAAGGAATTCGTAAAGCCGCGCTTGTGCGGGCGCACGCTTCGAGACAATCACTAATTCCTCAGGTGTGAGGCGTTTTTTAAAAACCAGTAGCTTTTCTTGTTTAAGTGACGCGGCCTTTCTTACTGCCGGCGGAAGCATGGTTTCGATGATGGAATCGAAAGGAGCCGAGTAGTAGGCGCGCATCCAGTGAGCCAGCTTGAGCAGATCAGGAGGCAAAGCAGGAAAGGGATAAACGACACCGCCGAGCGGTTTGCAGCGTTCGACAGGAAAATCAACCGGTGTTGAAAACTCTGCAACGATGCCCAGGTGAATGCGGTTAAAAATAGGTATCCGCACCAAAGACCCGATCTTCACGTGAGCACACAAAGTATCCGACACTTTATAGTGCAGACATTTATCAAAACCTGCGAGCGGATGAACGCCTACCGTCTTCATCATAGCACCTGCGATTAAACGCGATTTCGCGCCCGAGCCAGCACTCATATCAAAACTTCTCCAGAAGTGCCGAAATACTATACCCAAAGTCCTAGCTAGCCAGATTAGGTGATGAAGGTAAAA
>CAYTLL010000092.1:0-4429 GCA_964438755.1 uncultured Akkermansia sp.
GTTTGGCGGCGGCGTGGGCGGCGTAGGCGTCGGTCTTGGCCTTGAGGATGTTCCATTGATCCTCGGAGAGCTCGGCGGCGGCGACGCCGAGGGCGGGGGCTACGGCGTCGCGTTGCAGGGTGGCGAGGCGGGAGGCCCAGGCGGGGTTGACGGCGCCGGAGAGGGGAAGGGGGTGGCCGGGGGCGATCTGGGCGAGGGGGAAGGCGGCGATCTCGTCGGAGGTGACGGTGAGGTCTTTGGCGGCGAGGGCGAGGAGCTCGTCCTCGGAGCGGTTCAGGGCGGAGAGGGCGCGGGCGTCGAAGGCGGCGAGGCGGGCGCGGGCGAACCAGTCGTCGACCTTGGCGCGGACGGCGGCGACGGCGGCGGCGGCGGCGGGGGTGGCGGAGCCGAGGGGGAGGATGTCGGGCGCGGCGGCCTTGTCGGCCCAGGCGGCGAGGGCGGCGGCGTCGGCGAAGAATTTGTCGGCGAGGGCGGCGTTGACGCCGGAGGCGCCGGAGCGGTCGGGGGCGCCGCCGGTGACGGCGACGATGTCGGCGACGAGGGCGGCGAGCGCGGGGTCCTCGGCGGCGGCGGGGATGACGACGCCGTCGCCGTTGAGCTTGGTGGCGGCGAAGAGCTTGGCGGTGTCGGCGGCGTCGGCGAGGGAGATGGCGGCGGCGGCGTCCTTGCCGAGGGAGGCGAGGATGCGTCTGGCCGAGGCGGTGGCGGCTCGGCCTTCGGGCGTGTCGGCGAGGGCGTCGAGCGGGAGGCTGTCCCGGCCGGAGAGGAGAATCCCGAGGTCCTTGAAGTAGGGCTTGGCCCAGGCGATGGCGGCGAGGAGCTCGGGGGCGCGGATGCGGCCGTCCTTGTCGGTGTCGAGGAGGGCGAGGGTTTTCTCGTCGAGCTCGAGGCCTTTGACCGGACAAGAGAGCGCGCCCCATAGTTTCTGGTCGAGGGTGTGGAGGTTTTCGAGATCGGCGCCGGTGGTCAGGGCGACTTGATCGAAGCCGCCGATGCGATAGAAGTGCCAGGTGTGCATGTGAAGGCGAGGAGCTGGGAGCGTGGAGCGGGAAGAGACGGAAAAAAGGAAGACCGAGGGAGGAAAAACGCGGGAGAATCAGGCGGGCGGGAGAGCGGGGAAAGGCCGGAAATAGGGCGAGGCGCGACTGTGGCGCCGGCGGAGGCCGAGGCAACCGCGGGCGAGGCTTTTACGAGTTTGGCGAGGCGGGCGCGGCCGCGACGGCGGGATCCTCGGAGGCGGCGTCGACGCGGAGCGCGCGCTCGAGGAGGCCGCGGGCGCCGGGGCTCATGTCGCCGGTGCGGAGCGTCTGCTCGAGGTAACCGCGCACGAGGGGGTGTTGGCGGGCGTTGGCGCGGAGCGACCAGAGGGCGGTGCGCAAAAGGATCTCGCGGCGTATTTCCGGCGGCGTGTCGGGGTCCTCGGGGTCGGGGACGAGGTAGGCCTCGTCGCCGCCGGGGGGGCGGGCCTTGCGCCAGCGTTCGGCGGCGCCGAGGTCGGCGGTGTTGGCCAGCGGCTCGAGAAGACGCTGGACCGGGGCGTAGAGGGCGCTGGCGAAGAAGCGACCCCAGAGGGCGTCGAGTTGGGAGGCCTGAAGGAGGGGCGCGTCGGGGTCCGAGGGCCAGGGGTGGGCGCGAAAGTCCTCGAGACGGGCCCAGAGGGCGGCGTCCATGCCGTCGGGCGGAGCGGAGACGGCGCGGAGGTGGAAGCCGAGCACGAGGGAAAGCGAGAAGGCCTCGTCGGGGCCGGCGACGGCGAGGCGGGCGCAGAAAGCGGGGAGGAGCCAGGGGTTGTCGCGGAGGATCTGGTCGTAGAAGCCGAGCAGGGGCGGGATGGCTCCGGCGCGTTTGTCGGCGGGAAGCTTTTCGAAAAAGCGGGAAAGGGCGGGCAGCGCGAGCTCCGGGGTGGGCGCGAGATAGTAGCCTTGGAACCAGCCTTCGGGGTCGAAGCCCTCGGGCAGGGGCGGCGGGGCGTAATCCTCGAGCAGGAGGGTGTGGGGAAGCTCGACCACGTTCTCGCCGAGATGGTCCCGGACGCGGACGACGAAGCGGTATTCGCCGGGCGGATCGTCCGGGGCGGCGTAGAAGCTGACGGTGGTGGACGGGTAGAGGAGGAGGTCGGGAGCGGAGACCGCGCCCTGCCAGAGCGAGGCGGAGAGCGGGGCGCCGTCGAGGCTGCCGTCGGGTTTTCCGACGAGGAGCTGGAAGGTGAGGTCGGCGGTCTCCAGGGCGTCGAAGGCGTAGTTGCGCGCCACGGGGAGGATGAAAACGCGCTGGCCGCGGTAGAGGCGGCGCGCGGGCTGGTAGCCGGGCCCCGATCCGGAGAGGGTGTGGATGAAGATGTCGTCGTGCGCGACCTGGGTGGTGACGATGAGAAGCGGGGAGAAGGGCTGGTCGGGCCGGGCGCGGGTGAAAGGCGTGCCGGGGCGGCTTTGGCGGACGACGGGCGCGAGGGTCGGGGTGTCGTGCGCCGTGACGGGGCGAGGCGCGGCGGGCGGGCGGGCGGCGATGGCGCCGCGCGGGGCGGTGGGGTGGACGCAGCCGGCGAGGAGCCCGAGCAGGGCGGCGAAAAAGAGGGTGCGGCGGGCGCGCGTCGGCATGGAGTGACGGGGAAGCAGAGCGGCCGGCGGCCGCCGGCGCAAGGGCGCGGAGTCCGGACGCGTCCTTCGCGGCACTTGTGCGCGCGGAGGCGGTCGGGTAGGGCATGCGCGTGGAAATTCCCGAAGCTCCCCAGAAAACCGAGGTCGTCGCGGCGACGGGCAAAGGCGGCGACCGCGCGCTGGCGTGGGGTTTGGTGGTCGCGACGGCGGCGGTGTTCTGGCCGGTGACGCGCTGGCTCGTGGCCGAGACGGCGGCGCGCGCGCAGATCCGCCAGGGCGCGATGCTGCTCGGCGCCGCGGCGGCGCTCGTGGTCTGGCGACACCGGGGCGAGCTGCGGGTGAAGGGCGACCTCTGCAACCGCACGCTGCTGCTGCTCGGGGCGGCCTTCGGCGTCACGGCGCTGGCCGGTTTCGCGGGATTTTCCTGGCTGGCGCTGCCCGGCTTCGCGCTGGCCCTGGCGGGTTGTTTGCAGGCGCTTTTCGGCGCGGAGGGCTACCGCTATTTCCGTCCCCTGGTGGCGGGGGTGGCGGCCTTGTGCGCGATCGTCGTGGCGTTCCCCGTGCTGGACTGGCCGTTGCGTCAGCTCGCCGGGCTGGGGGTGGCGTTCGCGCAGACGAAGCTGGGCTTCGCGCCCAATCTCATGTTCGGCGGCGCGCCGGACAACCCGCAGCTCGTGCTCGCGGTGGCCGGCGGACGGTTTCTCGTGGCCACGGAGTGCAACGGCTTCGGTCTGATCACCTCGGGCGCGCTGGTGGCGATCCTCGCGGGCGGGATCGCGGGGCGGCGCGGCTGGACGATCGCGGCCCTGGTGCCGGCGGGGATGGCGATCGGCTTTGTCTTCAATCTCCTGCGCATCTTCGTCATCTCGACGATGGCGCGGTATTTCCCCGGCCACTACGACGCGCTCCACGAGGTGGCGGGCACGCTGGCGCTCTGGGCGGGGCTGGGGCTGGTCGGATGGATGGCGTGGCGGCCGGTCCGGGCCTGACCGTGCGCGGCGTCCGGGGCCGCGGGCGCGCGCGTCCGGCGTTCAGTTGTGGTGCCAGATCGCGAGGTTGAGGCAGCTGGCGAAGGCGACCCAGAGCACGTAGGGCGTCCAGAGCAGGGCGGAGGGGCGGTCGACGCGCGCGAGGCGGGGCTGCATGGAGCCGATGACGAGCAGAAGCGCGCCGATGACGGCGAGTCCGGCGGCGGGCGATCGGAAGTGGAAGAAGGCCCAGGACCAGGCGCCGTTGAGGGCGAGCTGGATCCACCAGCGGCGGAGAAGGGCGGCGCGTTCGGCGCCCGCGGAGGCGGGAAGTCGCCAGAGCCGCCAGCCGGCGATCGCGATGAAGGCGTAGAGGAGGGTCCAGACCGGACCGAAGAGCCAGGAAGGCGGGTTCCAGGACGGTTTGACGAGGCCGGGATACCAGTCGCGGACCCCGTGCGAGGTGGCGAGGCCGCCGAGTCCCGCGATCGCGTAGACCACGACGAGCAAGCCGGTCAGGACGAGGACTTGGCGCGCGCGCGAGGGGGCGGCGGTAGCGGGCGAGGAGGAGGACGGATTATGGGACGCGGTGGACACGGTGGCGCGGAGCAAAAACAGAACGCGCGAAAAGACAAAAGCCCGCCGCGGGCGCAATTCCACGAAGCGTGCAAAAGCCCGCGCCGGTCCGCGGAGCGGGTGCCTGGTTTTCGTCGGGCTGGCGAGCGGGGCGTTGCGCGCGTGCGCCGCGGGCCGTCCTGGGGATCAGCCGAGGGCGGCGCGGATTTGGGCGGAGAGCGCGGCGTAGTCGGCGTCGGAGAGGAGTTTTTTCGGCTCCGGCATCATGGTGAAGGTCGTGCCCCAGGA
>CAYTLL010000093.1:0-4313 GCA_964438755.1 uncultured Akkermansia sp.
TTTGGCCGGCCTGCCCTACCCGGGCCGACTTGAGATCGTCAAAATCACCACCTCGGGCAAGATCCTGCTCCGGTTCGAATCCGACTACGGCTACGTCGTCATCGACCAAACGAACCCCTCCAGTTGCGTGGTAGGCTACGTGTGGAACCGAGGCGTGTTGTCCGAAATCAGAACCCCGGCCTGGCCGTGGACCTATCCGACCGGCCCCGATCAGCATCTATACTTCACGGTCACAGACATGAACGACGCCGGCGCGGTCGTCGGCCTTGCCGCGGCGAATGGACCGCGTCCGGACGAAACCATGGGGCTCGTCGGATACGTCGAGTATCTTCCAATATTTTGGCCGGCGGACCGGCCCGCCCAGCCGCGGGTGCTCGAGCTGGGACTGCCCCCCTTCGCCACCCGCCTGGCCGAGCTTGATCTCGTCGAGTGCGATCAAACGCGGATCGACGACTCGGGTGCGTGTTACGCGAAGGCCATCGTCCGACGGCTTCACACCGACTATTCCGTCGACTGGACCTATTACCAAGATGTGCTCAAGTGGACCGATCCAAATTCTCCTCCGCAAAACCTCACCGGCAACGTCGCATTCACCACCGGCGATGAAAATTATAGAGGCTACGACTACGAAACCCCGTTCTGGTCTCAAATATGGGCATCCAGCACCGCCGGCGCCCTTGTTCTCCACCACGAGCGCGACCTGATCACCTCGTTCGAAGCGGTCCTGCCGTCGCTTCGCTTCAATATTCCCCTCCAGGGCTCCTACACGCCCTTGGCCATTCTAGATGACGGCCGGGTGATCTTTCAGGGTTCCGGAACGAGCTCCGCCACCCTTTTACGCGAGCCAAACGGCGCCACCCAAATCCTGGCCGGATCCTACGACACCGCCACCGGGGCCGGAAGCGTGGTGACCCGGCTCAACACGACCCGCCTGTTCTGGAGCCGGCCCGTCGACGCTGCGGACTACACGGTCCGGGCGATGCGGGGGCCGGGCATCGATAAGTTATCATCTTGGCAAAGCAGACCTCCGCATCTGGGGCCGAACGGAGTGCTTGCCTATACTTCCGTCTTGGACGTCGCCATGGACGGAACCCCCTTGCCGACCGCGGAGAGAAGCCGCGTGTTGCTGGCAGTCCCTGCATCCCTCTCCGTTGACGCCAACCGCGACGGCGACCTCGATGACAGCGACTTGAACGCCACCTCGGCCGCCTCCCCGTTCCGCTTCTGGTCCAATGACGATGATGACGACGGGGATGACAAACGCTCGGCTGCCGACGACATCCCCTTGTCGGAAGGCGACAGCAAGCGCGACTCCGAGAATACCAAGGTCGACGGCATCCGCGATCTGGAGGACTTCTTTCCCGTCTTCTTCGACATCAAGCAGCTCCTCACTGTGCTGCCGCCAGGCACCAATGGCATCTCGTATTATTTGAAACAAGAGGACTCCGCGCTGGGCGCGGTCTTCACGAGCTACACGCGCACGCAGGCCTTCGATTATTTGCGCGGCGCGCCCACGGCGCTCGATACCGGCTTTGGCCCCGCGCTGACGCAAAACGCGGGAGACGCCATAGTAACCAAGGTCACGTCGGCGGGCGTGGACATCACAGCGACCTCGTCGGCCTTCTTCGACCAGATCAAAAACAACGACGGCGGCGTGATGCTCATCGAGGCCAGCAAGGCGACGATCAAGCCGCTTGTGCTCGAAGTGCGCAAAGGATCCACCGTGATCGCCGAGCTCAAACTGGAGCTGAAAATCGACCCGGTGGAAACAATGTTCCACTACGTCAACCTGCGCTCCTTCGCGCACGGCACGCCCGTCGCCTCCAACAACCAAGGCCCCGGCTATGGTTCCACCACGCCCACCGCCGCGCCTAACGACCCCTTCGCGACCATCGCGGATCGGAAGAACATGGTTTTCATCCACGGCTACAACGTGAACGGCGAGGCCGCGCGCGGCTCGGCCGCGACCGCCTTCAAGCGCTTCTACTGGTCCGGCTCGAAGGCGAAGTTTTACGCCGTGATTTGGCGCGGCGACGACGGCCAGGGGGACGGCGTCGCCCCGGCCGGATCCACGCCGGACTACCATCGCAACGTCGGCCATGCGTGGCAGGATGGGCCCCGTTTCCGCGACTTCCTCGGCGCGCTCCAAGGCGACACCGCGATCATGGCCCACAGCCTCGGCAACGTAGTGACGCAAGTGGCGCTGACCCGAACGCGCGACCCGAACAACAATGCGCGCCTCATCCCGGCCTCGAAACCCGCCACCGTAAAACATTACTTCGCGGTGGACGCGGCCGTGCCGCTCGAAGCGACCTCGGCCTCCGACATCACGAACGACAGCAAGAGCAAACTGCGGCACACGTGGTGGGCGGAATACGACGGCCAAGAACGCCTCTGGCCCAGCCACTGGCACGAGTTGTTCGCAGGCACCGGCGACGCTCGCGAGGGCCTGACCTGGCAAAACGTCTTCGCGAATCTGGAGATCGGCACCAACTTCTATTCCTCGGGCGAGGAGGTGCTGGCCAACCCTGTGGATGACGGAATGCCGTTTTGGGAACCTCTCTTCTTCGCCGGCCAGCGAGCCTGGGTCGCGCAAGAGAAACTCAAGGGAGGAAACGGAGCTGCCATTGCCTTTTTCCGTTCGCGGACCGGCGGTTGGGTCGAAAACGAAGCGTGGTATGTGCCTCTCCAGCCACCTATCCCGGAAGGTGTCCCACCAACGCGCCGGCGCTTCGCCTCCGAGGCGCAAGACGTGGCCGCGCCCAACGGCGTGCCCACCTCGGCACTCGCCAGCGATCCCTTCTTCCGACGCTTCCAAGCCAGCGAGGACGGCGTGTTTTATCCGGGCTACCAAGGCTCGCGGCTGCACGCGCCAGTCGGCGACGCCAACGCCGACGACGAAGCCCGCAAGCTCGTCACCGTCGCCAAGTGCCTCGGTGAGGCCATCCCTGCGCTCTCCTTCCCGCAGGGCAGCAACACCGCTACCAAGTTTGATGATCTATCAGGTAATTTTGATCTGAATACGTCAGACTTTAAAAATGGGTGGCCCGCCTCGCGCGGATCAAACGCCGGCTGGAAACACAGCGACTGCTTGGATGTGAGCTACATCTTCCACTTCAAACTTTACGACCGAATGAAAACCGATGGAGGCCTCCGATGAAGACCCTGCTAACCTCAACCCTCAGCATATGGGCGCTGTTTTTGTCGCCAGGATGCGCGATTGCTCAGGATCTCGTGATGCCCGCCGTTCCGATTACGGTCGAAGCCCGCGTGCGCGATCCTGAAGGACGCCCCGTGGAGGGCGCGACGGTGCATCTGTCGCTCCCTCGCTATCGACTAGGCGACAAGAACCAGCAGACGGATGCGAAGACCGACAAGGAAGGCGTCGCCACCGTCTCCGGCATCGCCCAGCAGGACTACATGTTGTCGGCCGAAAAGCCCGGCTATTATCCCACTCAAGGGCCGCACCGGGACATCAACGACGAAAAGAGCCTCCAGCAATACTCAGTCGGCGTGCAGAAGATCGAGATGGAGCTTCGCCCAATCCGAAATCCCGTCATGGGCATCTCTCGCGACGTGGACCGCCGACTGCTGCCAAAAACCGACGGCAGCTCGATGGGCTTCGACTTGGAAGTCGGCGATTGGGTTGCCCCTTACGGCAAAGGTAAAGTCAGCGATTTTATCTTCGTCGTTGAGGGACATTTTAAGTCTCTGAACGACTACGATCAGTCGCTAACTCTCAGCTTTAGTAACCAAGGTGACGGCATCATGCCGTTCCGCCACCCCAAGCAACTTGGCTCCGCATTAAAATGGCCTTACGAAGCGCCTCTGAGCGGCTACGAATCGCGACGCGTCTGGAGGAAAACCTTCGACGGCAAGAAACGTAGCACGAACGTGGATAACAGCGGGGAAATTAACTACCTCTTCCGCGTCCGCACGGAGCTCGACGAAAAAGGGAATGTTCGGCGCGCAATGTATGGAGTCATCTCCAACGAGGTCGTGATCGGCGGAAACAACGAGATCGGCCGGAACGTGAGCTTCACGTATGCGTTGAACCCGGACTGGACGCGCAACCTTGAGTTTGATCCGGCGAAGACGGCCTCGTCGCCGCGCTGAAACAACGGAAGCAACAAGCGGCACGTCTCGCGCCCGCCGCTACGCGTCCGTCACGAGCCCTGCTTGCTCCTCCGCACGGCGGGGCATGCTCCGTCCGCAGGAGTCCTGCCCCGCCGGGGGCGGCCAGCGCGCTAAGGCCGCGCGCGAAGCGGCGCTCCTGTAAGACCCGCGCCGGCACGTCAGGCGCCGAGCCGAAG
>CAYTLL010000094.1:0-4075 GCA_964438755.1 uncultured Akkermansia sp.
GCGCCCGGCTGCGCTCCCGGCGCTGCTCATGCCGGGTTTGAAAACACTCCCTAGAAGAGCATCCCCGCGATGCACGCGGTCAGGAAACAGGCGAGGTTGCCGCCCAAAAGCGCGCGCCAGCCGAGCTGGGCCAACTCGCTGCGCCGGCTCGGGGCCATCGCGCCGAGACCGCCGACTTGGATGCCGATGGAGACGATATTGGAAAAACCGCAGAGCGCGTAGGTCAGGATGATCCGCGTGCGGTCGTCGACCAGCGCGCCCGCCGCCTGCATCTTGGACATCGAGAAGTAGGCGATGAATTCGTTGAGCACGACCTTTTCGCCCAGGAGTCGACCGCCCGCGAGCAGGTGCTCCGAGTCGACGCCCATCAGCCAGGCGAAGGGCGCGCCCACCATGCCGAAAAGAAACTGGAGGTTGAGTCCGTCGAACTGGCCTCCGGTGGCGCTCTTGATCGTGTCGTTGATCCCGAACCAGTCGCCGGGGCCGCCGACCAGGATTGCGTTCACCATCGCGACGAGCGCCGTGAACACGATCAGCATTCCGCCTACGTTCACCGCGAGCTTGAGGCCGTCGGTGGTGCCGAGGCACACGGCGTCGATCAGGTTCGCGCCGGGCTTTTCCGCGCTTAGCACGAGTGTTTCGTCCACCGGCTCGGTCTGGGGCAGAAGCATCTTGGCGACGAGCAGGGCAGCGGGTGCGGAGAGCACGGAGGCGGTGAGCAGATGCGTCGCCCAGCGGACTTGCTCCGACTTGTCGTCGCCGCCTAGGAGCGTGATGTAGATGGCCATCACGCCGCCCGCGATCGTGGCCATGCCGCCGATCATCACCGCGAGCAGCTCGGACTTGGTCATCTTGTCGAGAAAGGGGCGGATCAAGAGCGGCGCCTCGGTCTGGCCGACGAAGATGTTGCCAGACGCGTTGAGCGTTTCCGGCCCCGACAGCCGGAGCGTTTTGGACATGACCCACGCGAAGCCTTTCACGACCAGCTGAAGCAGCCCGAGCCGGTAGAGCAGGGAGGTCAGCGCGGAAAAGAAGATGATCGTCGGCAGGATGGTGATCGCGAAAATCGGCGCCTGCGTCGCGAAGGTCCGCCCGTCCTGCGCCGCGATGGTCATGCCTTGGCCGCCGAAGGGCACCGCGAACAACCAGCCGAACACGAGCGCGCTTCCCTCGGAGGTGAAGCCCAGCAGCTTCACGAAAAGCGAGCCGACGAAATCGAAGCCGCCCTTCACCAAGGGCACCTTCAGGATCAGCAGGGCGAGCACCAGTTGAAGCGCCATGCCGGCGCCGACCACCCTCCAAGGGATCGCCCGACGGTTGGTGCTAAACAGATAGCCGATACCGAGAATGGCGACGATGCCGAGCAGGCCGCGGAAGATATGGGTCGGATCCATGGGGCTGGGGACAAGGGATGGGCTGGGTCGGACAAGAGGCGACGGAGGCCGGAGCTTGTCGCAGGGCGCGTGCCGGGCGAGTTTTGAAACCATCCTCTCCGCCATGACCGTCACCGAAAGACTCCAAAAGCACCTGGCTTGCACTCCCGCGCTCGAAGGCGCCGCCTTCATCGCCGCCAACTCCACGGTCAACGGCGACGTCGTGCTCGGGCCCGACGCCAGCGTGTTCTACGGCGCCGTGCTGCGCGGCGACATCAACATCATCCGCGTCGGCCGCGGCTCGAACATCCAGGACAACGCCATCGTCCACCTCTCCGACAACCACGGCACCGTCGTCGGCGATTACGTCACGGTCGGCCACGCCGTCACGCTGCACGGCTGCACGGTCGAGGACGGCTGCCTGATCGGCATGGGCTCGATCATCCTCGACGGCGCGCGCATCGGCGCCGGCAGCATCGTCGGCGCGGGCTCGCTCGTGACCATGGGCTTCGAGTGCCCCCCCGATTCCATGGTGATGGGCCGCCCCGCCAAGGTCGTGCGCCCGCTCAAGCCCGAGGAGATCGGCACCGGCCGCCGCCTCGCCGAGAAATACGTCGAGGTCGCGAAAACCCACGCGGCGCGGCAAAGTTAGCGCAGGCTTCCAGCCTGCGTCCGGGTCCGCGCGTCGCGGCCCTGCGTCGAGGCGGGCTGGAAGCCTGCGCCGCTTTCCGGCCTTGGATTTTTCCTGTGCGCCTCGGCGCGAACTGTGGTTCACATCGACCGCAATGCACGCCGCCGACTTCTTCACGCTCCCGCCCTCGCTCGCCGAGTTCGCCCGCTTCTTCGACCCCGCGGCCGAGCCTTGGACCTGGCTCAAGGCGATCGGCCCGGCGCTGGCTTCGCTGCCCACGCCCGATCCGTGGGCCGGTCTTCCCCCTGGCGTCCATATCGAGGGCGCGGTGCACCTCGCTCCCGACGTGAAGTTGCCCGCCTACTGCACGATCATCGGCCCCTGCTGGATCGGTCCCGGCGTGGAGATCCGCCCGGGGGCCTTCATCCGTGGCAACGTCATCGTCGGCGCCGGCTGCGTGCTCGGCAACGCCTGCGAATTCAAGAACTGCCTCCTCATGGACAAGGTCCAGGTGCCGCACTTTTCCTACGTCGGCGACTCGATCCTCGGCAACGGCGCGCACCTCGGCGCCGGCGCCATCTGCTCCAACCTGCGCCTCGACCAGAAGCCGGTCTCCGTCCGCACGCCCGAGCGCGTCTACGAGAGCGGTCTGCGCAAGTTCGGCGCGATCCTCGGCGACGCCGCCGAGGTCGGTTGCAACTCCGTCCTCAATCCCGGCAGCGTGCTCGGCAAACGCGCCCTCGTCGCCCCCGGCACCGTGCTTACGGGCTATTTGCCCGCCGAGACCATCGCGCGGCAGCGCGGCAGCGTCTCGCACCTGCCACGACGGGATTGAAACCCCTCGGCCCTTCGCCCCACGCTTTCCCCTTTCCGCTCATGCGCACCCTCACCGGCATCCAGCCCTCCGGCATCCTTCATCTCGGCAACTACCTCGGCGCCATGCAGCCGGCCATCGCCGCGCAGGAGAAGGGCGACTGCTACTACTTCATCGCCGACTATCACTCGATGACCTCGCTCGTCGATCCGGCGAAGCGTCGCGACTACACCCGCGGCGTCGCGCTCGACTGGCTGGCCTGCGGTCTCGACCCGAAGAAGGCCGTGCTCTGGCGCCAGAGCGACGTGCCCGAGGTCTGCGAACTCGCCTGGATGCTCGGCACGCTCGCGCCGATGGGCCTCCTCGAACGCGCCCACAGCTACAAGGACAAGACCGCGCGCGGCATCGCCGCCAACGTCGGCCTCTTCACCTACCCGGTGCTCATGGCCGCAGACATCCTCCTCTTCGACACCACGCACGTCCCGGTCGGCCGCGATCAAAAGCAGCACGTCGAGATGACGCGCGACATGGCGATCAAGTTCAACCTCGCCTACGGCGAGACCTTCGTCCTCCCCGAGTCCGTCATCCGCGACGAGTCCGCCGTCGTGCCCGGCCTCGACGGCCAGAAGATGAGCAAGAGCTACGGCAACACCCTCGAGCTCTTCGGCGACGAGAAGGCCACGAAGAAAAAAATCATGGGTATCCCGATGGACTCGCGCACGCCCGCCGAGCCCAAGCCCGACGCGGACCAAAACATCGCCATCCGCCTCCTCAAGGTCGTCGCCGAGCCGGCCTACGCGCAGGACATGGAGAATCGCCTCCGCGCCGGCGGCCTCGGTTACGGTGATCTCAAGAAGGCCCTCTTCGAGCAGGTGTGGAACCACTTCGCCGCCGCGCGCGCTCGTCGCGCCGAGCTCGTGGCCGACGCCGGTTACGTGGACCAGGTGCTTCGCGAAGGCGCCGAGCGAGCCCGCGCCATCGCCGGTCCGGTGCTCGACCGAGCGCGCAAGGCCTGCGGCCTGCGCTGAGCGTTTGACTCTACGCTGTCGGAATACTCCGCCCGGATCGGAGGGCTGCGCTTGGTCGCAGCCATTCTTCCGACGCGGACCGGACGGAGCCGGTCCCTCCAGCGATCAGGCAGGTCAAATCACGAGTCTAACAACGGAGATTAACGGCGCGCCGCGGTTCCGGCGTGCGTCTTGGCGGACTCCACGCGTTGCGTCGCGGTCGGCGTCTCGCCTCCCAGCCAGCGGCGCA
>CAYTLL010000095.1:0-3891 GCA_964438755.1 uncultured Akkermansia sp.
CGTCCAGCCCCTCCAGGCCCCTCCTCCCCCCGGGCTCAACCGCACCTCCGCCGCCGCGATCACCATTCCCACCGCGCCGCCTCGCACCGGCGTCGGCGGCGGGCTCTCCACTGTTTTCAACCTCGCCGATCTCGACCAAAAACCCGAGGCCCGCGTCCGCACCGCCCCGATGTATCCCTTCGAGATGCGCCGCTCCGGCCTCAAAGGCGAGGTGGTGGTCGAATTCATCGTCGATACCCAGGGCAACGTCCGCGACCCCGTCATCATTCGGGCTTCTCACCCGGGTTTCGAGCAGGCCGCGATCGACGCGGTCCTGAAATGGAAGTTCAAGCCCGGCAAGAAAGCCGGCGCCGCGCAAAACACGCGCGTGCGCCAGCCGCTCACCTTCAGCCTGAACTCGGACTGAAACCGATGCGCCGCTCCTCGCCACCACGTCTTCGTTTCGTCACGTGCGCCTTTGCTCTCGTTTGCGCCCTTGGGGCTGCTTCCCTGCGCGCCGAAGCGCCCGCCGAACCGCCTAAAAAAGAGATTTCGGAAGCCGCCGCGGCCGGCTTTGCGAAGCTTCAGCCGCTGGTCGAGGCGAAGAACTACCCCGACGCCCTTGCGCTCGTGAAGCAGCTTCTCTCCGCCTCCTCCGGACGGAGCTACGACGCCTATGTCCTCTGGCAAATCCAGGCGCAGATTTTTCTCACGCAGAACCGCTTGGTCGCGGCGATAGAGCCCCTTGAGCGCGCCCGGGCCCTCGCCGAGGGGAACCCTAACTTCTTCGACGCGTCCGCCCACCTCGACCGCCTTTATCTCCTCGCCCAGCTCCATTATCAGGCGGCGTCCGAACAAAAAGAATCCACGGCGCGGCGCGACGGCTACGAAAAATCCCTCGCTTGCGTTCGCGATTGGTTCGCCCGCTCCCCCAGACCCTCCGCCGAGGTGCATCTTTTCGCCGCCTCGCTGTTTTGCGCCCTGGGCATGATCGACGCCGCCAAGCCCGAGGCGCCCCGCCTGCGCGAGGCCGCGGATCACGCCCGCGAGGCGCTGGTTCTTTCCCCCAGGCCGTCGACGCAGGCCCGGTTGCTGCTGGTCGCCTGCCTGCTACAGCTGGGCGAAAACGCCGCCGCCGCGGAGCATCTCGAGGTGCTGGCCGCCGCCGACCCGAAAAACGGTTCCACCTGGTCGCAGCTTCAGGCGCTTTATCTGATGATCGCCGCCGAGACGAAGGATCCCGCCGCCGCCCGCGCCGCCAATATTCGCGCGCTTATCGTCCTCGATCGCGCCCAGGCGCTCGGGTTCCTTTCGTCGCCGAAAGACCACTACACCCGAATCGCCATCTTGTTCAATCTCGGCCAGTTTTCCCGCGCGGCCGAACGGCTCGAGGCCGGCTTCGCCGCGGGGACCGTCGAGTCCACCAAGCGCAATTGGGAGCTGCTCGCCTCCGCCTATCAGCAGTCCGCCCGGGAGGAGCGCGCCATCGACGCCATGAGTCGCGCCGCCGCCGCGTTTCCGCAGGACGGCGCGCTCGAGTTTTCCCTCGCGCAGTTCCTTTACGGCGCCGGCAGGCTCGACGACGCCTACGCGCGAGGTCGCTCCGCGGTCGCGAAGCCCGGCCTCGAAAAACCCGGCCAGGCCCGGCTCTACCTCGCCTATCTCGCTTACGAACTCCAGCGCCACGAGGAGGCCGCCGGCTGGATAAGCGCCGCCCGCGCCGCCGGGGATGTTTCCGACGCCACCGTGGCCCCGCTAGACCGGGCGATTTCCGAGGCGCTCGCGCAACGCCAGGCCTTGAAGAAATCCTGAACCGTCCGCCCGCTCGCCGAATCCTTTTGGTTCCGCTCATGAACAAAGTCTATTTTTTCGCCCCCCTCGCCGCTCTGCTCGTCTTCATCGTCGTCTACTCGTCCCATCGCGGTGAGCTGAAGGCGCGCGAAACCGCCAAGGCCGCCGAGGTCGTCGCGGCCAACAAGGCGAGACTGGAGCGGGAGCGGGTCGAGCGCGAGGCCGCCATGGCCGAGGCGATCAAGGCCGCCGAGGCGCGCAAGGTCGAGAAGGCCGCGAAAGACGCCCGCGAGCAGGCCGACAAAGAGGCGCGCCAACTCGCCCTCGACGCCCGCGACAAGGCCTTCCGCGACCAGGAGAAGGGCGCGCGTCAACTCGAGCGCCTGAAGAAAGACATCGAGACCGAGCAGTCCGCCCTCGCCAAGCTCGCCGCCGAGCGCGCCGCCGCCGAATCCGAAAAGGTCTTCCTGCTCGATTTCGTGGACAAGGCCCAGGCCAACGCCCAGGCGCTTCAGGCCCTGATAACGCGGCTCTCCGCGCCCGCCCCGGCTCCGGCTCCGGTTTCCAAATAAACGATTCCCGCGCCCGTTCGCCCGACTGTCATGAAACTTTATTTCATCGTCCCCCTCCTGCTGCTCCTTGGTTTCGGCGGCGTCTACGTGATGCACACGAAAGACGCCGACGCGAAGGCCGCGCTCGTCGCCGCCGAGCGGGCCAAAGAGGTCGAGGCCGAGACGGCGAAAAAGGCCGAGGCCGAGCGCCAGGCCAAGGCGGACGCCGACAAGCGAACCGCGGAGCGTCTCGCCGAGGAGGCGCGAAAGGAGAGCGAGAAGCGCGCCAAGTGGGAGGCCGCCGGCAGGCAGATCGCCGAGGACACCGACGCGTTTCGCGCCCAGGCGGAGAAACACGCGGCCGAGGCGAGGGTTCTTGAGGAAAAACTCGCCACCCTTCGCGCCGAGAAGGACCGCGCCAGCCAGGCCGCTTTTGATCTGGCCACGGAGGTCGAGGCCGCGCGCATCCGGAAGCGCAACGCCGAGCTCGAGATCCAACGTCTCGTCGAAGCCGTCGCGCGCAAGGCGGGCACCACGCTCGGTCCCGTCGCCGCCACGCCCTGAGCGTCGGTGGGCGGCGGGCTGCGCCACCGGGGAGGCGCGCCGTCATCTTGGCGAGCGGGGGACGATGGCTGCCCCGCGGGGGGCGCCGACCAAGCCACCCGTTCCCGGTTTACGGCCCTAAGCAGAGCCCGTCGCGACCGCGCGCTTGCCGCCGGGCCCGCCGCGCCTTTCATCCGGGGGCCGACGCAATGCCGCCCGGATTGATCCAAGGATTTCTGGATTTTCTCGCGACGACGGACGCTATTCCTGCGCCGTCGGATGCGCCCGCTTCTCCTTCTGTCCCGGTTTCGTCCCCGACCCGCGCCATCGTGCCCGGATACGCGCGTGTCGGTGATGACGAGCCCGAGCTGCCCGATCTCGTCTTTGAACGCAGCGCCCGCGCCGAACGTTACCGTCTGACGCTGCGCAAAGACGGAGTGGCCGTCGCCACGATCCCCGCGCGCGGCACCGAAAAAGAGGCGCGCGCCTTCGTCGAACAGCACCGCGACTGGCTCGAGCGCGCCCGGGTTCGCCAGCGCGCCAAGCCCCGCGCCGCCACCGTGTGGACGCTCGGCACGCACGTGCTCTGGCGCGGCGAGTTGGTCGAGATCCGCAAGGCCGCCGAGGGCGAGCGTCCCTGCGTGTGCGTGGCCGCCGACGTGTTTCGCGTGCCCGGCTTCGACGGCGATCTGCGTCCGACCTTGGAGGCGCATTTCCTGCGCCGCGCCAAGATCGAGCTGCCCGCGCGCACCTGGGAACTCGCCGCCGAGACGCGCATGGGCGTGAAGGAGGTCGCGGTGCGCAATCAGCGCACGCGCTGGGGCTCCTGCACCACCGGCGGCGTCATCTCGCTCAACTGGCGTCTCGTCCAGGCGCCTGATCTGGTGCGCGACTACGTGATCTACCACGAGTTGATGCACCTGAAGGAGATGAACCATTCCGACCGCTTTTGGCGGCGCGTAGAGGAGGTTTGCCCCGCCTGGCGCGAGGCCGAGGCCTGGCTGAAGCGCAACGGCTCCATGCTCGG
>CAYTLL010000096.1:0-3888 GCA_964438755.1 uncultured Akkermansia sp.
CAGAGAGGTTTGTTGAACCGCCCCCCGCTCGAAGTGCTGCGTGCGGAAGGGTAGGGGTGTCACTGCGTTGTAAAAGCTGCCTATGGCCGCTTCCTGCGTCTGGCGGCGAAGGCGAGGGCGACTAGGCCGAGCAGGGCGGTCGCGGAGGCGGGCTCGGGAATGGTGGAGAAGCTCACGCTGAGGTTATCGATGGCGAGGGCGTGGTCGTTGCCTGGATCGTCAAAGGTGACCCATCGCAGCCAGAGTTTTTCACCGGGCGCCAAGGTGATGCCGCTGACGATCACGCTCACGTCGCCTCTGTTTTCCGCGAGGTTGCCATCCAACATGGACGCACTGGTGTCGGTGGCGTTAGGCGTAAAAAAGATCGCCGACGACACTTGGGTCCAGCCCGAGCCTGTTGTTAGCATGCTGAGTTCGTTGCCTGAGGTCCAAGTGGATGGATAGATCCTGTAATAAAGGCGCAGAGGGTTGGAGACCTGAGGCGAATTTTCGGCGCGATACCATTGCTCCACCTCGTAGGCGAGGGACACACCGGTGATGGTCTGACTGGAATTGTTGACGAAGCGAAGCGCCCCATAAGCTCCGACTGAGCCTAGAGCGCGGTCGGAGTCGGTGCCATAGCTGGCGAGGCCGCCGTTGGTGCTGTTTGACAGGAGATAGGATTGGTTGGAATACCAGCCGGGAAGGGTCGAATTGTTGACCCAGTTGGTTCCCTGCTGGGGCGGAATGGGCAGGGAGTCGAAGTTTTGGGTGTAGGTGACTGCGAGGTTCACTTGGTTACCGGTGGCGCCGGAATCGACGATGGTGATCTGGGCACCGAGTGGCGCGGCGAAAGCGAGAAGGGGCGCGAGACGGAGGACGCGAGAGGAGTTCATGGGGAAGACAGTTGGAGGGTGAAGCTCTGGGTGGCGGTGTAGCCGCGGGCGTCGCTAACGGAAACAGTGACCAAGTAAGCGCCTGCGGCAACGTCGTTGGCGGGATCGGAATCGTGGTTGAGGCCCCAGTAGTCCCAAAAAATGCGTCCGCTGCGACTGTCGATGCTCATGCCGGCCGGGGCTTGCGTGAGACTGTAGGTGCAGGTGGTCGCCAAGTCGGCCTCGGCCACGACCTGATAGGCATAGATGGGATGCATCGATGCGTTGGCTTGGATGCCGAGGCTGCTGAACTGGATTTGGCGTTCCGCATAAAAGATGTCGACCCGGCAGGACCCGGTCTGGGTTTCCAAAAAGGGGGTGCTCGCGCCGTCGCGCGCCTTCACGTTGGCGCGCAGATCCTGCAGGAGATGGTTGCTGCTGCCTTGCCAGTGCAGGCCGCCTTTGTCGACGGCGAGTCTGCCGTCGATAAAGACCCAGAGATCGTCGTCGTAAAAGAGGTCGAGGCGCGTGCTCGCCAAATCGTAGTCGAGCCAGAAATGGGCTTCGACGGTAAAACCGTGGGAGTTTTCGAAGGCGCCTCCCAGTCGGCTGCCGACGTCGTTTCGATGGGGGAAGAATTCGCCGTAGCGGAAACCCTGGCGGTTCGCGGGGTCGACGGTGGCGGGGAGGTTGAAGCCGAAGGCGTCGGGGTGGGAATACCAGCAGGCAAAGCCGTGGCCGCTGACGCCCTGGCCGTTGTTGACGGTGAGCAGCGCGTCTTTGCGGAGGGAGGGCACGCCGGTCGTGGGGCCGCCATCGAGCGACGCCTCGAGAAAATCTTCCCTGATCCAAGACGAGGCCCAGTTGCCGAAATCGGGAAAGGCCACGGTATCGTAAGGGAAGTCCCGAAGGATGATCGGGAAGGTGGTCGGGCCGCATTGCGCTAGAGGCAGGCTCGTGATGGCCAGCGGAGCGAAACGCAGGCGGGGAGCGCCGGAGAGAACGACGCGCCCCAGCGGGTGTCCGTCGAGCGAGCGGAGAAGATCGCGCGCGACGTAGGTGCCGGTGGCCGGGGTGGCGCTGAAGCCGTAGACGCGCACGCCGTTCACCCGGCTGCCGGTGTAATCGGCGCGGTGCGTGGCGGGATCTTCCCTGTCCGGGGGAACGTCTCCATATGCCTCGTTGCTCGGCCAGACTTGGATGCTCAGGATGTCGCCGTAACTGTCATCCGAATACGTCACGATCATGCTGCCGCCTTGATTGCCCTTCAGAAAGACCTTGAGAGGGCTTTCGGGCGCCGAGGAGAATGCGTTGGTGGGCCATCCCGCGTCGTAACGAAACACCTGGGCGCCGTAGCGGTGCTCGGCGAGCTTGACGCGATCCTCGTGGAAACGCGCAAGGTTGGTTTTGCCGTCGTGGACGGTGGAGGCGTTTTCGGCGAGGGTGCCGCCGCAACGGAATTTCTCCCAGTCGTCGGGAAGCCCGTCGCCGTCGGTGTCGCGTTTCTGCGCGGTGTAGAGATCGGCGTAGCTGCGGCCCGCGGCGTCGGTGTCGGTCGGCGCGTGCGCGAGCGTGCCGAAGCGGTAGAGCTCCCAGGCGTCCGGCAGTCCGTCGGCGTCGGCATCGGTGGCGGTGTCCTCGTCGGGGTAGCCGAAGGGATCGGTCTGGGCGGCGGCGAGCGAGTAGACGTCGCCCGCCTCGTCGAGGTTGCTCACGCCGTCGCGGTCGTAGTCGCCGGAGCGGGTCGACCAGCCAGTCGACGTAGCGCAGGCGGACGAACTGACGTTCGCCGGAGGCCTCGAATTTGAGGAAGTTGGGGTCGACGCTGTGAAAGGCGTCCGCGTTCCAGTCCGCATAGGCGAAGCGCTTGCCGTAGCGGGTGTCGTTGCCGACGATCAGGAGGGGAAGTCGGCGCCAGCTCGGGGCGGTCAGATCCTCCGTTTCCTCCACGACATAGGTGCGCCCTGTCTTGGCCCATAGGTCCACGGCGTAGAGGTGCGGGGTCTCGGGATGCTCGCTGTCGGAATGCGAAAGCGCCAGCCCCTCGTTGAGGTCGAAGGGGCCGGCCGCCTGGGCGAGCAGGCCCGGCGCGAGCAAAGACAATGCGAGGGACGCGGCGGCGAAGACGTGTCCGCTCATTTCACGCCTCCTTCCTGCCGCGCGGAGCTTGCGGGCTCGGCCACGTAGTAGCGAACGACGTGCGGTTTGGGCGGCGGCGTGGGCTCGGCGGCCCGGCGGGCTTCTTCGGCGCGACGCAGGGCGAGGGCGGTGTCGAACTCGACGCGACGCTCCTCGTAGAGCGAGAGCGCCCGGTCCAGCGCGGCGAAGGCCTCTGGCGCGGCTTCCCATTCGGCTTGGCTGGCGTAGACCACATACTCGGCCTCTGGACTGGAGAAGACGAGGCCGGGCGGGCGCGGGCACCTGTCCGCGTCGCCGTCGGAGACGAAGGGGAACCATAGGTAGACCGTGTCGGCCGTTTCGATCTGCGAGAGCTGGGTGAGCGCGTGGAAGTCGACGTTGCTGAAGGCGAGCCAGTCGCGGCCGGCGGCGCGCCAGCGCAGCTCGGTGAGGGCGGGCGGGCCGGCATAGACGGTGGCGGTGACGGTGAAGCTCTCGTGTTTCTTGGCCGCGAGGCGCAGCGCCTCGAGTCGTTCGGCGACGGAAGACTGCGGCGCGGAAACCGGTGCGGGAATCGCCGTCGGGACTGGAGCGGCGCTCTTCTCCGGCGGGCGGGCGCGGATGAGGATGAGCTCCTTGCCGTCGACGATCTCGACGCGGCGCGAGAGCTCGATGCCTCGTGTCGGCGAAGCGGGCGCGTTTTGGGCCTGGACTAAAACCGGCAGGGCCAGAAGGGCCCAGGTGCCCGCGCGAGTGCTCGCCGGTGCGGAGCGAGGCTCGTGACGGCGGGTCGTGTGGGTGTGAGCGTGGTGGCGATGGTGGGGATCCGTTCCCATGCTTGGAGTTCGGTGGCATAATGAGGCCACGTAAAAAATTTCGGATATACGCAAAACCCGCACCCGGCTTGAGGCCGGGA
>CAYTLL010000097.1:0-3799 GCA_964438755.1 uncultured Akkermansia sp.
AGGCCGACAGGACCCAGCCGGATCGAAGTCCCGAAAGCGTTAGCGCTTGCGCGCGCACCTATCGTTTTACCGATTTCCGATTGATACGCGGCCCCCTCTTTTTCGAATTATTCGCATCAACCGCTTCGCTGATCTTGTAGGTCGTCACAGGACGTATTCAGATGTCTCCGTATCCCGCTTCGGCCGGCGGGACACCCACCCGTGAAATCATTCCCCGCCTCCGCCCGCTTTCCATGCCGATCGCGTGGAACAGCGATGAATACTCGCCGAAAACGGCGCAGCCCGGATATTTCGCGGAGGTAAACCCGCTTCGCGTCAAAACCGCCCCTGTGTGCGCGTGAAAACCCCGCCTCGTATTCAGACTGGGCCGATAGGCCGAACACGCATTCATTGCGCCGAAGCATCGCGCGGCGACAGCACGCCATGAGCGCCCGCATCCCCTCGCTCCGTCGTCACGTGCTCGCCTTCGCTTTCGCGATGAGCGGGGTGATCCTCGTCTGCGTGGGCACGATTCTCTTTGTTCATCACTTCGGCCAAGCACGCGCTCGTCTAGCCGACTCGCTGCAATCGACCGCGCGCATGATCGCCGCCAACTCCTCCGCCGCGCTGGTTTTCGGACGTTCCGAGGAAGCTGTCGAAATCCTTTCATCCCTCCGTCATGACCCCCTTTTCGTTTCGGCTGTGCTCTACGACAACGAAAACCGGCCCTTCGTTTCTTACGGACGCCCCCTGGATGGCATACCCGAACCGCTCGATCCCACCTCGGCGGTGATGGTCGACGTCATAAACAAAAACGAGACTTACGGCCACCTTCTGGTCGTGACCGCCAACCGTGCGGAGCTGCGACGAACCGCGCTCACTTGGATCGCGGTTTACGGTTTCGCCTTCTTTTTGACGATTATACTCGGGCTATTCCTTGTTCGTCGTTTCGAACGTGCCGTCGCCGCACCCATTGTAAAATTGGCCCGAACCGCGGAGGACGTGACAACCCGGCGTGATTATTCCGTGCGCGCGGATGTAAATGGTCCCGCCGAAGTTGCCGCGTTGGCCCAAGCCTTTAACACCATGCTCGTCGAAGTCGGTCGACGCGACGAAACGCTCGCCAGACAACTCATCGCTCTCGATGAAGAAGTTAAGGAGCGCAAAGCGGCTCAGGAAACCCTGAAAGAAAACACCCGCGACATGCTCAGGCTTTCTCACGAGGCGGGCATGGCGGAGGTCGCGGCCGGCGTGCTGCACAACATCGGCAACGCGCTAAACAGTATCAATGTTTCGGCCGAATTGCTGGCCGATCATCTTCGCACACGAGCGGGCTTGGCAGTCGTTGCACTTCGAGATTTTTTCCGCACTCCGCCGCCCAAGGCCGCAGAGGTGTTTTCAACCCATCCAAACGGTCCTTCGCTTCGCGAATTTTCAGCCGCCTACGCCGATCACGCGGCCAGCCATCTCGCCAAAGCCGAGGAAGAGCTTTCCGCGCTTCGCACCGGCGTCGCCCATCTAAAGGAGATCGTCGCCCGGCAGCAGACCCTAGCCAAAGCGCCACGCCACAGCGAAACCTTCGACATAGCCGAAGCCATTCAAGAAGCGTTGCTCATCGACAAAACCGACGGCCATGCCGCCACCGCATCGCTCCGCATCGTGCGAAGTGAAAACAGCCCGCCCCCCCACTCCGTCTACGCAGACCGTAGCGCAGTCGTGCAAATTTTAATCAACCTTTTGGCCAACGCCCGCGCGGCGATCGCGGCGGCTGCCCCGGAATGCCCCTTGCTCCAAATTCGTGTAGGCGAGCCAACCGCCACGCATCTTTCCGTAGCTATCATCGACAATGGGGTAGGCATACACGCCGATCAGCTTATTTCTATTTTCAGCTACGGATTCACCACCAAATCCGGAGGACACGGCTTCGGCTTGCACAACGCCGCCAACACCGCCCGTCTTCTCGGCGGCACACTTCGCGTGCGCAGCGACGGCCCCGCCCGCGGCGCTGTGTTCACGCTGGAACTTCCCCGACACCCGCCCGGCACCGCACATGACGCCTGACCATCGCCGAATTCTCGTCGCCGACGATCTTCCCTCCATTCACGACGACTACCGGAAGATCCTGAAGCCGATCGCCCCCGTTCGGCCACATTTCACGGATTTCGCCGAGTTCGTTCCGCCGATAAGCGCGCCCGCTGAACAGGGAGGAGCTTTTGAACTCGAATGCTTTCTCCAGGGAGAACCGGCCGTCGCCGCGGTCGCAGCCGCACGCGCCGAGTCACGCCCCTTCGCTCTCGCCTTTGTAGATGTTCGAATGCCGCCCGGTATAGACGGCGTTGAAACAGCCCGTCGCCTTCGAGACGTCGACCCGGATATTCAAATCGTTCTCTGCACAGCCTATTCCGATTATTCGCTCGGAGATATTGCTAGACGCTTTCCCGACAGCGACGGCCTTCTTATCCTCAAAAAGCCATTCGATCCCGTCGAGGTCCAGCAATTGGCGCGATCACTCTGTCGAAAATGGCGCATCGCGGCTGACAACAACACCCTGTTGGCCGAACTGGAAGCCCGAGTCGCCCGACGCACCGAAGAATTGGGACAGGCCAAAGCCGATCTTGAGGTGGCCCTGCGCGCAGCCCAAGCAGCATCCCGCGCCAAATCTGAGTTTTTGGCCAACATGAGTCACGAAATCCGAACTCCGCTCAACGCGGTGCTCGGCATGGCGGAACTCCTTCAATCAACGCCATTAAACCCGGCCCAACGTGAATTTACGGATACAATCAGAACCAGCGGCGATGCGCTTTTATCGGTAATAAACGAGATACTAGATTTCTCTAAAATCGAACAAGGTCGCATCGAGTTGGAAAATTCCCCTTTCGACATCCGAAAATGCATAAGCGAGGCACTGGACATCGCGGCTCCGCCCACCGCGCCAAGAGGACTGACACTCCGCCACCACGTCGAAAGTGATGTTCCTGCTCTCATTATCGGCGACGCATTTCGCGTGCGTCAGATTTTGGTCAACCTCGTTGCCAATGCCTTCAAATTTACCGAACGCGGCGAAGTAGTTATCGCCGCCTCACGCCTGCCCGAAAAAAAACCGAAAACGCCTGAAATACTGCGCCTTACGATTCGAGATACAGGTATCGGAATACCACCCGAACGACAAGACCGCCTATTCCAGGCGTTTTCTCAAATCGATGCGTCCACGACTCGAAAATACGGCGGCACCGGCCTGGGTCTCGCGATCACCCATCGCCTCGTTTCTATTCTGGGAGGGGAAATCCGTGTGGAATCCGCGCTTGGACAAGGTTCAGAATTTCGCGTGGATCTACCGCTGGTCGCCGCGCCTCCGCATTCATCGCACGCGGGCACACGACCCGTAACTGAGATTCCGCTCGATTCTGGATTCGCGCAACAAGTGCCCCTTCGACTGCTTCTGGTGGAAGACAACCCAGTAAATCAGCGAGTCGCCACGTTGCTCCTGCAAAAACTCGGTTACTCTCCAGCCTTTGCGCTTAATGGTGCCGAAGCCTTGGCCGCAATTTCACGTGAGACATTTGATGCAGTTCTACTCGACGTTCAAATGCCAGTGATGGACGGCTTGGAATGTGCTCGTCGCCTTCGCGCCGAATACCCTGAGACAAAACGCCCCTGGATTATCGCCATGACGGCCAATGCCCTTGAAGGCGATCGAGAGAGCTGTCTTGCCGCCGGAATGGATGATTACACAAGCAAACCGGTTCGGACACCGATTATTGCACAAGCCCTCCGTCGAGCTTATACTGCATTAGCTACTCGCCGCCCTATACACTGAAAC
>CAYTLL010000098.1:0-3754 GCA_964438755.1 uncultured Akkermansia sp.
GAGGTATTCGCCGGAGATGGCGGAGGCGTTCCAGCCGACGGAGACGGAGCGGCCGGCGACGAAGAAGTCGCCGGCGGTCTTTGATGTCTTCGCGGAACGGAAGCCCATGATCACCGTGACGACGACGGTGACGAGGGAGAAGGCGAGGATCCAGGGGTCGAGGCCCTCGAGCGAGGCGAGGGGAAGAGGGGCGGCGGGCGTGCTCATTTGCGCAGGGCCTCCCGGGCCTCGTCGGCCTCAAGCTGGAGCGAGCGTTTGATGAAGAAGCCGGAGATCAGCCAGACGTAGGGAAAAAACAATACGCCGAGGATCAGCCAGGTGAGCGTGAAGCCGCCCACGCGCGCCGACATCGCCTCCGGGGCGAGGTAGTTGAGCAGCGGCAAGCCGAGCAGCGCGACGAGGAAGGAGGCGGCGCACGCGATCGAGAGCTTGAGCTGGCGGTTCATGAGCGAGTGCAAAAACGCCTCGCTGTGGATGTGGTCGTTGTCGGGGTGGGGTTGCGATGACATCGGCGGCCAGCGTGCTGGAGCGAAGCGGCTTGGCGACCAAAAGCGGGGCTACTGGAGGCCAGACGTCGTCTTAATGTCAGATTTCGCGGGCGAGGGCCGTGCCTGGTTTTCGCCGCAGGGTGGCGTCTCGCGAGGCGACTCGGTGCGGCGGAGGCCGGGGTTCGGCTCGCGCGGACGCCCCCGCCCCGCCTTGGTGCCATCGTCTTGCGGGCCGGCTGGTTTGGGGCGCTCAGCTCCGCCGTCCGCGCTACTCGTTGAACTCGTCGCGCTGGAGCGCGCGGAGGCGATCCGCCTCGAGCTCGGCGGCGGCGGCGGGATCGATCTCGGCGAGGCGGCGGCGAAGATCCAGCTCGGCGCGACGGAGGTTTTCCTCGCGCTGCTCGAGCTCGATTTCGTGCTCCTGTTGGGCTGCGACCTTGTTGAGGAGGGTGGTTTCGGACTGCTCGACGAAGCTCTCGCGCTCCTTGAGGGCGGCGCGGGCCTCCTGCATGGCGGCGTCGCGCGCGTCGAGCTCGGCCCGGAGCTTTTCGAGGGCGTGTTTCTCCTCCTCGCTGATGGCGAAGGGCGGCTGGGTGGGGGCGCGTCGCTGGGCCATGAGCACGCGCTCGCGGGCCTGGAGCAGATTTTCCAGTTCGGCGATCTCGCGCTCGCGGTCGGCGAGGCGGGCCTGGAGCTCCTCGAGGGCGCGTTCGCGGGCGTCGGCCTCCTGCTCGCGCAGACGCAGGCCGCGCTCGAGCTCGAGCAGGCGGGCGCGCTCGGCCGCGCTCATGCTGGCCGAGGGGAAGGGCGAGGCGGAGGGAAAGGGGGAGCGGCTGTTGATGCGTTGCTCGACCTTGCGCTGCACGTCGGGGTGGGCGTCGGCGTAGGCGAGGGAGATGAGGCCTCCGGTCGGCGGCGGGCCGCCGGATCCGCCCTGCGGCCGGCGGGGCAGGCTGAGGGGCTGGGGGCGGCGGGGCGGAGGCAACCCGGAGCCGGCCGAGGGAAAAGGCGGACGGGGCGGAGGGTTGGGCGTGGGAAGATCGGGCATGGCGGGACGGATCGCGGCTCAGGCGCGGCCGAAGAGACGGCTCCAGAACGAACGGGGCTTGGGCGGCGCGGGCGGAGGGGGGAGGTGGGGTTGGAGCAGGCCGGCGACGGCGGGCCGGAGCGCGGCGTCGCCGACGGAGGCGACGAGCTGGGCGGTCGGGGCGCCGGCGGCGGAAGCGGCGCGCAGGGCGTCGAGCTCGGCGGGAAACCAGGCGACGAGGCGCGAGACGCGGGAGCGGATGGCGGCGGGCGCGGCGAGCGGGTCGGCGGCCACGGCGGCGCGAGAGCCGGCGTCGAGCAGGCGGGCCTCGAGCACGAGGCCTTCGAGAAGGTGGAGGCCTTTGGCGCCGGGGCGAAAGGGGAGGAGGCGGGCGAGGGTTTCCTCGTCTTGGTGGGCGAGGGCGTTGAGCAGGGCGCGGAAGTCGCCGCCGACGATCACCGACTGCGCTAGGCGGGAGGCGAAGGAGACGAACCGGCCGAGCGTATCCACTTTTTCGACACGACAGAGCTCGACCGTGCTTTCGGAGAGGCCGGAGAGAGCGAGGGGAAAATCGGCGGGCAGCTCGAGCTTGGCCATGTTTTTGACCAGCGGAGACCCCCGGTCGACGTCGCCGGCGGGCTCGGAGTGGAGATCCATCATGTCGCCGAAGGGCTCGTCGAAGGCGGCGGTCTCGGTGAGGATGGCGATGAGCCGGCCGAGCTGGGCGGGCGCCAGGCCGCGCGCGGCGAGGGCGGCCACGGCCTGGGCGTAGGGCAGGTAGATGTAGGCGGCGGGCGTCTCGTCGGCCTGGTTGACCGGCCAGGGAGGCACGTCGAGGTCGGCGGCGAGGCTGGCGAGGGGCGTGTCCACCAGGATGGACTTGGCGAAGGCGGTCCGGGCTTTGTCCCAGGCGGCGGCGTCGGCGGAGACGGGGGGAGTGGTGGCCATGATGTGCGAGGGGCGGAGGCGAAAGGAAATCGCGTCGACGGGGTGACGCGAGGTCTCCGAGGCGATTACGCGGCGACGGGAGCGTTGCGCAGGAGCTCCTCGGCGACGCGTTCGTAGTCGCGCACGACGTTGTCGCCGCCGGCTTCCTGTCCGAGGAGGTTCACGGGCAGGCCGAGGGCTACGGCGCGGCGGACGACCATGGCGTCGCGCACGAAGGCGTCGAGGATGCGCGCGTCCTTGGCGGTGCGCTTGGCGGCCTTGAACTGGTTGAGGCGAAGCTGCATGCGCATCTTGGGAACCTCGATGTCCACGCCGGTCTTGATGGCGTTGAAGAGGATGCCGTGGACTTGCGCGGCGTGGCCCATGGAGGCCCGGCGAAAGCTGGCGGAGAGCTGGTGGAAACGGCCGAGCTTTTCCACGAGGAGGGTGAAGCCGATCAGCGAGAGCGCGTCGGGGTTGGCCGGGACGTAGATCTCGTTGGCGGAAAAGATCCCGCACTGGGAGGCGCGGAGGATGTTGGGCGGGCAGTCGAAGAGGATGAAGTCGTAGTCGTGCTCCACCTCGGCGAGCTGCTCCTGGAAGATGACGTAGGCGGGGCGGCGCGGGTCGCCGGTGTATTCGCTTTCGAGGTCGACGAGGTTGAAACTGGTCGGAAGCAGATCGAGGCCGGGCAGGGGGTGGCCGCCGGCCTTGTCGGTGACGACGTCGCGGACGATGATGTCGCGCACGCGCTGCTTGCCGGGATCGAAGATGGAGTAGACGGCGCCTTCGCCGCTCGTGTTGATGGGGTTCCAGCGGTCGAGTTTGAGCAGCCAGATCGAGGCGTTCGACTGGGTGTCGAAGTCGCAGAGCAGCACGCGTTGCCCGAAGCGGGCGAGGCAGGCGGCCGTGTTGACGATCAGCGAGGTCTTACCGACGCCGCCCTTATAGTTAATGAAAGCGAGCTTGCGGGCCATGGGCTGGAACACGGTGGTTTTTACAATTCGAGCGCGGCTGAGCGAGGGGAAGCGGGCTTCGCCGGTTTTTTGACCAGTTTTTGCTATCGCCGTCGCGGCGCGCCGCGGCCTGTGCTGCGGTATGACCAAGTCCTCTCTCGATCGCGCGCGTCGGTTGCTCTGCGCCCTGCAAGACGAGATCCAGGCGACGCTTATCGCGGCGAGGGTGCGCGAGGGCCGGCGCTTCGCCCGGGTGGCGGCGGTGACCGCGGAGGACACGATTTTTCACATCGATAAGCTTTCCGAGGCCGCGATTCTTGGCTGGCTGGAGGCGAACTGGCCGCGGGCCTGGCCGG
>CAYTLL010000099.1:0-3572 GCA_964438755.1 uncultured Akkermansia sp.
CCGAGCAAACCGCGATCGCCGAGGTCCTGAGCGACATGGACGAGGAGCTGGCGGCGCTGGAGACCCGCTTGGCCAAGACCCGCGCCCTCAAGCAGGGCATGATGCAGTCCCTCCTCACCGGCCGGATTCGGCTCGCCTAGCGTCGACGCATCAGCAGAAACACGCATCGCCGTCACGATGATCCCAAACTGGAACAGCGCCGCCGTCCTGCCTCCGATCCGCCCTGGCCAGCCCGGACACAGCCCCGACCGTTCGCCCTATCGCGTCTCGCTCGTCGCCGTGATGGAGCGCTTCGCCACTTCGCCAGAGCGCATCCGTATCCTGCGCGGTTTGCTGGCCTATCGCGCTGCTCTCACCCAAACCATGATCACGGGCGGCTTTCAGTGGCTCGACGGCAGCTTCATGGAGCACAAGGAGGCGCTCGTCGGCGAAGCGCCCAAGGACGTCGATGTCGTCACCTTTTATCAGCTACCGGACGGCAAGATTCAGGACGAACTCTTCACCACCCACCCCACGCTCTTCGACCACGGCGAGGTCAAAAAAACCTACCTTGTCGATGGCTACACCCACCAAATCGGGCTTTCCTTGGAGGCCTTCGACGTGAGGCAAATTTCATACTGGTATAGCATGTGGTCGCATCGCCGAGACGAGAAATGGAAGGGCTTTGTCCAAGTGGAGCTTTCCTCCGCCGAGGATCAGGCCGCTTCCGCGTTGCTCGACCAGATCGAGCGGGAAGGAGCCACCCAATGAACCACGACGAATACCTTTTTCTCGCCTCCGAAGTCAGCGAACTGGAATCCATCCTCGCCGAAATCCCCGCGTCTCGCGTCATCGACCGCCGGAGCTTCGAGACGCGGCTGAAAAACGCCAGGGAAGCCTTGGCGAAGATCGACCCCGCGCTGCTCCCGAAAAAGGCCCGGCTCACCTTCCGCGGCACCCCGGTCTTCGGCAGCCACGGAATCGCTGCGGATTTCGCCACCAAGGCGTCGAGCGCGTTCACCGACGCATTCTCCGCCATCGTGGCAGGCATCTCCGACAACCTCCGCTACATGGGCCCGATCCCCGACAAGCAGCGGAACCAGCTCATCATCACCGGCACGGCCATCGGGTCCTTCGGCTTCGAGTTCGAGCTACCCAAACCCCCGGCGCCTCCCGACCCGAAACAATCCGAGATCGATCTCGGCGTGCCGCAGAACACCGAGGTCGCGATGCAGAAGTTGGAGGACTTGTTCAGAGTCGCCTCGGAAGGCAGCGACGACGACCTCTCCGAACTGGTGGACGAGCTGCATCCGCGCGCGGTCAAGAAGGTCGCCGAGTTCCTCGGCTACGTGTCGGAGCAAAACGCGTGGTGCGGGCTCGAGTTCAACCACTCGACCTTCCGCTTCTCGGGCACCGAGCAGGTGAAGAGCTCCGCCGAGCGTCTGAACGCGGACAACATCAAGGAAACGACGGAGGAGTTCGCCGGCCAGATCATCGGCGCGCTGCCGGTGGGCCGCACCTTCGAGTTCAAGCTGATGGACCAGAAGGGCGTGCTGCGCGGCAAGGTGGGCCCGGAAATCGAAGACCCGAACGTGCTAAACCAGCTATACCTGAATAAGCCCTCGCTCGTCACCCTGAACGTCGTGCAGGTGGGCCAAGGTCGTCCACGCTACACGCTGGTCAACCTGGACGGCATCAAGCCCCTCGGTGCCAAACCTTCTACCGCTACCGCGTGAGCTTCTCGCTGATCGCGTCGGGGTGATCGGAATGGTCGTCAAAGTTCGCCGGCAGGAAACCGATCCTCACTCCGCCAACCCAAAGTGCCGATACGCCGCGAACACGATGGGCTTCGCCCATTGCGGCGTCCCCGCCAGCTCATCGGCCGGTGGATAGCTCAGCCGCCTGTCCTCGATCGCCAAAACCAGGCGCGGCTCCGGCGCTTCCCCGCGAGCCGGATCGTGCTCCGCCGAATTATCGAACACCCGCAGATCCGTGACGTGCGGAATCAGCCGGATGAGGTTCGCATGGCTGCCGACCCAGCGCTTCCGGATGTCGCTTTCCGGAATGTCGTGCCCGCCCTTGCTCACCCGGGCGGCCACCCGTTTCAGGTGCGCTTCCACGCTGTCGAGACCGGCAAACCAGATTCGCACCACCGCGCCTTGCGCGGCCGCCGCCAAAAGCAGGCGCGTGATCGTCCCGCCTCCCAGCGTGGTCTCGAAGGCAAAATCGGTCCCCAGGGCGATGGCCGCCTCCAATCGCTTTTTTCCTTCGGTCCACGCATAGGCGTTGGCCTCGGACTGGCTCATGCCCGGACTCGCCGCGCGCACGCTCCGCGCCACTTCGTCCGGGTTGAAATACTCCGCACCATTCGCGCGCAAATACGCGCCGCCGATGCTGCTCTTCCCGGCTCCGTTGACCCCGGCCAGCACCGTGATCTCCGCCGCGCGCTTGGTGTCGCGTCGCTTCGTGCCGGGCTTACTTGGCATTGGCGCGGGCGGTCTTCGCGGCCACTTTGCCCAGTTGGCCCGACTTGGCCTTGAACAGCGCGGCGACCCCGCGTCGCGCCGCCGGCGTGTTCATCTTGGCCACCATCGCGTCAAACTGGCCGGCCAAGCCTTCCAGCGGCGCCTGCCGCGCGCGTTGCAACTCCGCGTATTCCGCCACCGGCATCAGCACAAACTCGGCGCGATTGTGCCGCGTGATGGCCAGCGCCCCCTTGGAGGCCTGCTGGCTCGCCAAGCCAAAATTGTTTTTTAGCTCACTGGCTGTCATCGCCGGCAACGCGTCGATTTCTTGCCGCAAGACATCGACCGGCCGCTTCGAAAGCATGGTGGACATGGCCAAAACATCTCTGATTTGGCTACTTTGTCCAGAATGGTCTTATTGGCCGTCGGCTGGGTTTATGCCACGCGGCTCTCACAAAGAGGTATGACAGAAGGTGGCGTCAGCCGGATCCGCCTCCTGCGTGGCACGGGCGTCCCGCCCGTGGCGGGTAGGCGTCCCGCCTGCCCGCTTCCAGAACATGGGCGGGACGCCCATGCCACCCCCAAACATCGGACATCACTTCCCGTCGCACCCCGCCCAAAGGCGTTGCCACCTGCTCGGTTGACGAAATTTCCTGATCGATGTCGGATGCCGTGATAATGAGCAGCAACGGCGATCCCTCTGAACATCGGCAGGCCATGCGCACGGAGTGGGAACGGCAATGACTGCCATCGGCCAAAAGGAGCGCGCCACCCAGCGCAGGGTCGTCGCCCTCTTCCGTGATCGTCTTGGCTACGAATACCTCGGGGATTGGACCGACCGAGAAAACAACCGCAACATCGAGCCCGAATACCTGCGGGCGTGGCTGGCCAAACGCGGCCACGACGCCGCCCTTGTCACCCGCGCGCTGCTCGTCCTCGAAAAGGCTTCGCACCACGCCGCCAAGAGCCTCTACGACCGCAACCGCGAGGTTTACGAACTCCTCCGCTACGGCGTGAAGCTGAAGGCCGAGCACGCGGAGAATCACCAGACAATCTGGCTCATCGACTGGAATCACCCCGAGAAAAACCACTTCGCCATCGCGGAAGAGGTCACCGTCCTCGGCGCCG
>CAYTLL010000100.1:0-3170 GCA_964438755.1 uncultured Akkermansia sp.
ATTCCCAACGTCCTCGCCGAGCGCTACGCCTCCCCGCTGATCAAAGACATCTGGTCCCCGACGGGCCGAATCGCCATCGAGCGCGACTACTGGATCGCGGTCATGAAGGCCCAGCGCGAACTCGGCCTCGCCATCCCGGCCAAGGCGATCGCCGCCTACGAGAAGGTCAAAAACCAGATCGACCTCGCCGACATCGACGCCCGCGAGCGCGTCACGCTCCACGACGTGAAGGCCCGCATCGAGGCCTTCAACGCCCTCTCCGGCTTCGAGACGATCCACCTCGGCCTCACCTCGCGCGACCTCACGGAAAACGTCGAGCAGCTCCAGGTCGCCCGTTCCCTCGCGGTCGTGCGCATGAAGTCCGCCGCCGCGCTTAACAAGATCGCCGCGCGCGCCAAGGCCAACCGCGACCTCATGCTCACCGGTCGCACGCACAACGTGCCCGCCCAGCCGACCACGCTCGGCAAGCGCTTCGCGATGTTCGGCGAGGAGATCCTCGCCGCCCACACCCGTATCGCCGAGCTCGCGGCGCGTTACCCGGTGCGCGGCCTGAAGGGCGCGGTCGGCACGCAGCTAGACCAGTTCACCCTTTTCGACGGCGACGCGGCCAAGGTCGCCAAGCTCGAGGCCGGCATCGTGAAGCACCTCGGCTTCGGCGGCGCGCTCGGCAGCGTCGGCCAGGTTTACCCGCGCTCGCTCGACTTCGAGGTCGTGTCCGCGCTGCACCAGCTCGGCGCCGGCGCCGCGAGCTTCGCCACCACGCTCCGTCTCATGGCCGGCCAGGGCCTGCTCACCGAAGGTTTCCAGAAGGGCCAGGTCGGCTCCTCCGCGATGCCGCACAAGGTCAACGCCCGCAACTGCGAGCGCATCTGCGGTTTTTCGACCATCCTCTCCGGTTACGTCACGATGACCGGTGCGCTCTCCGGCCACCAGTGGAACGAGGGCGACGTCTCCTGCTCGGTCGTGCGCCGCGTCGCGCTGCCGGATTCGTTTTTCGCGATCGACGGCCTGCTCGAGACCCTCCTCGCGGTGCTCAACCAGATGGACATCTTCGCCGCCGCCATCGGCGCGGAGAACCAGCGCCAGTTGCCCTTCCTCGCGACGACGACGATTCTCATGGAAGCGGTGAAGGCGGGAGTGGGCCGCGAGACCGCCCACCTCGCGATCAAGGAAAACGCCCTCGCCGCCGCGAAGGCGATCCGCAGCGGCGAAGGCGAGACCGACCTCGTGAAACTCCTCGCCGCCGATGCCCGCCTGGGCCTGCCCGAGAAGCAGCTCCGCGCCATCCTCGCCGACGGAAAGCGTTTCGTCGGTGCGGCGCCCAAGCAGGTCGACGCCTTTGTTAAGACCGTCGCCGCCGTGGTGAAGAAGACATCGGGTGCCGCGGCCTACGAGCCGGGCAAGCTGCTGTAAGGCGGCGATGGCGCGGGCGGCTTCGTCTTAGAAGCCGCCCGGCAAGAGCGTCGGCGCCACGCCGAGCACCACCAGGGCCAGGGCGGCGACTCCCAGCGCTAGACCGGTTGCGAAGGGCGTGTTTATGGCCTTCGCATCGTTTGTCGCGGGCGTGACGAGCGCGGGTTTCAGGATCTGCAGGTAATAGTAGAGCGCCACCGCGCCGAGCAGGATGGCGAGGCCGGCGAGGGCCGCGCTCGCGCCGCCAAGTTTGAAGGCGGCGGAGAAGACCACGAACTTGGCGACAAAACCCGCCAGCGGCGGGATGCCCGCGAGCGAAAGCACGAAGACCGCGAGGCAGGCCGCGAGGAAGGGTGAGCGCGTGCGCAGGCCGGCGAGGTCGCGCAATTCGGGACCGACGTCCGCGCGCTCCAGCACCGCCACGACGCCGAAGGCGCCGACGGTCGCGAGGCCGTAGGTGAAGCCGTAGTAGAGAAGCATCGCCGGGCCAACCGCGCCGGCGGCGATCATGCCGAGCAGCATCGCGCCGGCGTGGGCGATGGCGGAGTAGGCGAGCAGGCGGCGCGTCTTCGTCTGCGCGAGCGCGCCGAAGTTGCCGACGAGCAGCGAGCCCAGCGCCATGAGAGCGACGATGGGCGCCCAGCCGGGCGCGCCGGCGAGATCGCCCGCGGCGGCGCCGAGGCCTGGCCAGAGCAGGCGGAAGAAGACGACGAGGCCGGCGAGTTTCGATGCCGAGGCGACGAGCGCGGCGGCCGGCGCGGGCGCGCCTTCGTAGACGTCGGGCGCCCAAAGGTGGAAGGGCGCGGCGGCGGCCTTGAAGCCGAAGCCCACCAGCACCATGCCGAGCGCGACGAGGAGCAGTGGCGAGGCGCCGGGCGCGGATTGGAGGTGCAGCGCGATCACGGGCAACTCGATCGAGCCGGTGAGTCCGTAGAGCAGGCTGAAGCCGAAGAGCATGAACGCGGCCGACATGCCGCCGACGAGGAAGTATTTGAGGCCGGCCTCGGCGGAGGCGGGGCGGGATTTGTCGAAGCCTGCGAGGATGTAGAGCGAGAGGCTGGCGAGTTCGATCGCGACGAAGGCGACGAGAAGCTGGCGCGCGGCCGCCATGAGCGTGAAGCCGGCGGTCGCGAAGAGAAGCACGGCGACGAACTCGGCCGGATGGCGAAGCTTTCGCGCGCCGGGAACGACGCCGACGGTGAGCAATGCAAGGCCGAGCGCGCCGGTGCGGCCCAACTGTGCGAGCAGGTCGAGCTCGAGCACGCCGCCGCAGAGCGGTCCGGGTTGTCCGCCGGCGAGCGTGACGAGCAGCGCGGCGAGGATGGTGAGCGCTCCGAGCGCGGTGGCGGTGCCGAGGCGGCGAGTGGCGTCGCTCGAGCGCGCGGCGATGTCGACCGCTAGGACGACGAGGGCGCCGACGACGAGGCAAAGCTCGGGGCGGAGCGCGACGAGGAGTTCGGCGTAGTTCATTGGGCGCCTCCTTTCATCAGCGAGGTGAAGGCGGGCGATTGCAGGGCGGGCACGATCCAGGCGAGGACGACGTCGGGTTTGAGGCCCACGTAGAGCGTGGCGGCGAGGAGGAGCGCGGCTCCGGCTTTCTCGGGCCAGGTGATGGGCGGCAGCGGATGCGCGTCGTGGTCAGCGTGGGAGTCGCTCGCGGTGCGAACGGAGCCGAAGAAGGAGACCTGGATCGCGCGCAGCGTGAAGGCGCAGGCGACGACGATGCCGAGCGCGGCGCAGACGGCCCAGAGCGGGCG
>CAYTLL010000101.1:0-2991 GCA_964438755.1 uncultured Akkermansia sp.
TATTAACTACAAACCGGAACCCCCAAACTCATCCGCCTCGGAATTCCACATAACCATATCGCTCTCGGTTACGCTTGTCTGCCCGCCACCAACGCGCAGCGACGCCAAGTTTGCGAATTGTTCATACGCCACCCCGAAGATGCGTTGGCAACTGCTCCACCGTCAGATCCTCCCGCTCGCGAAAACGGGCCCGCTCAAGACAATCCGCCCCCCTTGGCGGAGCCGTTTTTGGCAGTGACGCCGGAGGCTCTCTTCGAGCACCTGCTGGCTCGCATGCCGGAATAGGCTCGCACGGAGGCATAGCGCGCATTGCGCATCTTCCAGCGTAGGGCGGAAGAGTGGCGGCATCACCACGGCCCGCCCAAGGAGCTGTTCTTTCCGAAAACGACACGTCCAGGCGAGTGAATGCAGGTGGACTGGACGCACGCCGACTAACTGGGCGTCACACTCCACATCCCATTAGCTCCTTTGCTTTGTAACGCGGTCTTGTGTCACAGCAACGTCCAGCACTCCACGCCCTGCCGCAGCGAGTCGATTCGCCCGCTCAAAAGCGGGCACCCGACTTCGCTTCTCATCTTTGGCGAATGAAGCGCTTCACCACATCCGCCCGCGTCCCTTCCTTACCCTCGCAGGCCGCCACGATCCGCCCCCTCAAATCCACCGAGATCGGCTTCTTCTCCCCCTCTACAATGCGCCCCCTCCCTCTCTGGCTACAACTCTATTTGAAACCCTCTAGCTCCGTGTATCCGTATTTTGGCGACATGGCCGAGCCGGCGGCGGCCCTGGGCGTTGAGGTCGTCGAAGTTGCGGCTGTTCAAAAAGCTGTCGCCCAGGTAGAAAGTAAGCGTCCGGCCGAGTGCCGCGTAGGCGGATAGGGAGTGAACGGTTAGAGTGTCGTGATGACGACAATCACGACGGAGGTGGAAAAGCAGAAGAGAGACCGGCGGGGGCGCAGGATAACGCCGATCGCCAGGAGGGCGGAGCTTGTGGCGGGGTATCGAGCGAGCGGATTGACGATGGAGCAGTATGCGAGGCGGGAGGGGATCAATCGGCTGACGCTGGCGAAGTGGTGTCACTTGCTGGGACGAGGCGCGGATGCGAAGACGATGCAGTTTGCGGAGGTGAAGTTGGGAGCGACGGCGACGATGGGTGCGGGCGCGACGGCGCCGTGGGCGTTTGAGGTGGAGAAGGGCCGCTTTAGTTGGCCGCAGGGAAGCGGGTCGGAGAAGATCCATCTGGAGCCGGCGGCGCTGACGATGCCGCTCTCGGGCATCGACTTAAAAGATGGCTGCAAAAAGCTTGGTATGAGCGATAAACAGCTGGAAATAAATGGAATACAATAAATTGATGGATAGATGGTTCCGTCACCCGAAGTCGTTCTTGCCCAACTCCAGGAGCTGAAGGCGGAGCTGGCGGTGGTGAAGGCGGAAAACGCCTGGTTGAAGCGCCAGTTGTTTGGGCCGGGCAAAAGCGAAAAGCTGGATCGCTTGCAGGCGAGTCTGCCGCTTGGGGAAGTGCCGGTGGCGGCGGTGGAGCCGAAGGTGGAGGCGATCAGCTACGAGCGGGTGATCGGGAAGGAAAAGAGGCCGCTTGCAAAGGAGGCCTTCAAGGACGTGCCGGTGAGGGAGACGGTGGTGATCGAGCCCGAGGAGGTGAAAGCGGACCGGGAGGCCTATGAGCAGATCGGCGAGGAACGCAGCTTCGAGATCGATGTGACGGCGCCGCAGATCTACAAACGCGAGATAGTGCGCCCGAAATACCGTCACAAGACGGACCGGGCGCGGCCGCCGGTCTTGGCACCGGCGCCGGCGCGAGCGGTGCAGGGTGGTTACGCCTCGGCGGGGCTTCTGGCGTGGATCGCGTTGTCCAAATACGTGGATCGCCAGCCGCTGTATCGGCTTGAGCAACAGTCGGCGCGCTAGGGAGCGCAGATCTCCCGGCAGACGATGGCCGACTGGATCCGGATCACGGCCGAGTGGCTGGAGCCGATCTTACCGGCAAATGCACCGGCTGCTGGGCGGCGAGTATCTGCAAGTCGACGAGACTCCGGTGCGGTGCAACGACCCGGATGAAAAGCGCGGGGGAACGAGCGAAGGATGGCTTTGGGTGGTCAGCCGACCGGGCGAAGACGTGGTCTTCGACTGGAGGCTGTCGCGTCGCCACGGGGAACTGACGACTTTGATCGAAGGCTTCCAGGGCATCCTGCAATCCGACGGCTACGCCGCGTATGAGGCGCATGCCCGGGAGCACTCCGGCGTCACGTGGGTGGCGTGCTGGGCGCATGCGCGGCGGAAGTTTTTTGAAGCCGAGAAGGAATGGCCGAAGGCGGTGCGGGTGGTGCTCCTGATCATCGGCTGGCTCTACGAATGCGAGGCGTGCTGGGACGAAAACAAGTTGAACGCCGCGCAGCGGCAGAGACACCGGGCGGAGCATTACCCGAGAAAACTGCATTGGTTGAAAAAACTGGCGACGGGCATGCGGGAGCGGGTGCAGCCGAAGTCGGGCCTGGGGAAGGCCTGCGATTATCTGCTGCGCTACTGGGCCGCCCTGACCGCGCACGTCGATCACGGCCAGACCCGGCTGGACAACAATCTGGTGGAAAATGCCATCCGGCCCTCGGCGATCGGCAAAAAGAACCGGCTGTTTATCGGGCACCCCGACGCCGGCCAGCGCTCGGCAATCATCTACTCCATCGTGGTCTCCTGCCAGCGCCACCGCAAAGACCCGCTCGCCTACCTGCGCGACGTGCTCACCCGCCTGCCACGCATGACCAACCAGGACGACTTGGACGCCCTCACGCCGTCTCGCTGGACGCCGGCCTGAGAAAACATCGTCTGTCTCAATAGGCACCTTTGAGATAGCTCTCACGGCACCATCGTGCCGTCTCATTGGGCACCATCAAGCTACCCGACCTAGGCACCCGGCCGGACGCTTACGATTAGACCGTCACGCGCGCGAACCCTCCCCTCCGGCCACAAAAAAGGCCGCCCC
>CAYTLL010000102.1:0-2883 GCA_964438755.1 uncultured Akkermansia sp.
CCGCCTCACTTCGGCGGCTCGCACTGCTCCGGATTCGCCCGCTCCATCGCGCCGTCCAGCGCGGCGGGAACCGTGTGCTCGTGGAACCAGTGGTGCACCGCCTCGCTGCCGCGAAAAACCGTGAGCAGCCCGAAGCACGCCAGCAGCACGCCCGCGGCGCGTTGCCCCGCCACCCGCATCCGCACCGACAGCCGACCGCCCAGCCAAGCCGTCGCGAACAGGGCCGGCATCGTGCCAAAGCCGAACACGAAGGCCCCCGCCACCAAGCCGCCGAGCGAATCGCGGCTCACCAGAAAAACCAGCGCCGCGAGCGAAAGCCCGCAGGGCAAAAAGCCATTCACCCAGCCCGTCAGCGCCGCGCGCCAGGCGTTGGGCGAGGTCCACAGCGCCCGCAATCCTCCGCAGGCCCGGGCCGCGACGCCCCCGAGCGCGCCAAAGCCGGCGCCGCCCCCCGGCAGACGCCAGCCCGTCGCATAGGCCGCGCCGATCAACACCATCGCCCCGCCCGCCACCCAGCCGAGGATCTCCTGCAAACGCTCGAGCGAGATCGCCGCGCGCAGCGCATCCGCCGCGAAAAAAAACACGATCCCGAGCGACGCATAGGCGGTCGCCTTGCCCGCCTGATAGGCCGCATGCCGGCCCAGCAATCGAGCCGCCTTGCCCTGCGTGCCCGCGGACACCGCCAGCGCGAAGGGCGCGCACATGCCCGCGCAGTGGGCGCCGCCGAGCAGCCCCATCAAAAACACCGCGCCGTAGTCCGCCAGAGTCACGCGCGCACCTTTGCGCTTCCAACGCCCCTCGCAAGCGCCTCGTTTTCACGCGCGCCCCTCTGAAAGCGTCTCGCAAAGGAGGGCAAGAAGGCGAAGGACAGGGACAAAGCGGTCACTCCTCCGCTCCCTTTTCATCCTTCGCGAGACCACTCAGCACCTCCGAGTAGCCCTCGCGAAACGTCCGCCACCGCGGCCGCCACCCGAGCACCGCGCGCGCCTTCGACGCGTCGACGATCCGATCCGGCGTCACCGCCCGTCGACCGCCCGCCGGCATGCCGGTGAATCGAGGCATCGCCACGCCGAGCCGCTCCGCCAGCCAGGTCACCACCTCGCCCTTCGTCGCCGCGCCCTCGTCGGCTACGTTAAAAACCTCCGCCCCCCCGCGAGCACCCCGCGCAAAGGCGGCCTCCATCGCGCCCAAAACATCGTCCCGATAGATCAGATTTAGATGCGCCTCCGCGCTGCCCGACACCTCCCCGCTCCGCACCTGCTCGACCAAGTGAACACGCCCCGGTCCGTAGATCCCCGCCAACCGCAACACCGTCGCGCCCGCGCCCGTGACCGACGCCCACTCGCCCGCGATGCGCTCGGCCTCGATCAACGCGCGCGTCGTCTCCGCCTCGCCGCCGACCGGATCGGCATCGGTCACGCGCACGCCGCCGCCCTGCGGATACACCGAGGTGCTGCTCGTATAAATCAACCGCCCCGCCACCCAGCCCGCCGCGCGCACGCGCCGTCCCCAGCCCACCACGCTCCGCAAGCCTTCCACATAACTCCGCCGATACCCCTCCGCGCCGCCGCCTCCCGCCGCCACCGTCACGGCCACGCGATCCACCCCGCCCGCCAGCTCCGGTGCTCCCCACCACGCGTCGCCGGCCAACTCCGCCACCACGACGTCCGCCCCCGCCGCGCGCAGCTCCGCCGCCGTCGCCGCGTTGCGCGTCAGCGCCGTCACCCGCCAGCCATTGGCAAGCGCCCGCCGCGCCAGCACCCCGCCCACATAGCCCGCGCCAAAGACCACCAGCCTGCGCCCGGCCCCGGCCTCCGTAATTTCTGCGCCTTTTGCGCTTTTTGTGGCCAAGCTCTCCGCCTCTTTCTGATTCATCGTCATCCGCTTTTAACCATGCCCACGGTTCTCGCCATCTTGCCAGAGGGTTTTGAAGAGCTCGAGGCCGTCGCGCCCATCGACGTCCTCCGCCGCGCCGGCTGCGCCGTGACCCTCGCCTCGCTCGCCCCCGGCATCCACGTCACCGGCCGCAACGGCATCACCGTCCACGCCGACGTCCCCCTCGATTCGCTCCCCGCCGACGCCGCCCCCTTCGATTGCCTCTTCCTCCCCGGCGGCCCGGGCGTGCAACAGCTCCGCGCCTCGCCCGTCGTCCGCGATCTCGTCGCCCGCCACCACGCCGCCGGCAAACTCCTCGCCGCCATCTGCGCCGCCCCCGCCGTGCTTCACGACGCGGGCCTGCTCGCCGGCCGCCGCTACACCGCGCATCCGAGCGTCGCCGCCGAACTCACCGCCCTCCTCGCCGACGAGCGCGTCGTCCGCGATGGAAACCTGATCACGTCCCGGGGTGCCGGCACCGCCCTCGATTTCGGCCTCGCCCTCGTCTCCGCCCTCGTGTCCCCCGAAAAATCCGCCGAGATCCACGCCGGGATCCGCGCCTGAGCCGCGTCCCTTCGCCCCCTTCGTTTCCTTCGCGAGACATCCCGTTCCCCGCTTCAGCTTCCACGCTCCCAGCTCCCATGTGCGGCATCGCCGGCTTCGTTTCCCTTCGCCATTCGCCCAACGTCCGTGAGGCCGCCCTCGGCCGCATGCTCTCCGCGCAGCACCACCGCGGCCCGGACGACTCCGGCCAGATCAGCTCCGGCCCCGCCACGATCGGCATGCGCCGGCTCGCGATCTTCGACCCCGCCAACGGTCGCCAGCCGATGGTCTCGCCCGACGGCCGCCACCACCTCGTCTTCAACGGCGCCATCTACAACTTCCGCGAGCTCCGCCCCGACTACGCCGCCCGCGGCTGGGTTTTCCGCACCGAGTGCGACACCGAGCTCCTCCTCGCCGCCCTCGCCCTCGACGGCGCCGCCGTCCTCCCGCGCCTCCGCGGCATGT
>CAYTLL010000103.1:0-2781 GCA_964438755.1 uncultured Akkermansia sp.
GCCGCCACCACGCCGGCCGCCACCGCGTGGAGTTGCAGATCAACGGCCGCCGCCTGGCGGAGTCGCACTTCCTCCTTTCCAGCTGATCCGAGCCGCCATGCCGCGCCCCTGAAGATCCGGACGCCGCCCCATGGCGCAGGGAATGGCATGCCAGGCCATGGGGCGTAGCCCATTGGCGAACCAAGACGAAGCGGTCCGAGTATGTTCGCGAACGCGTAGCTCCGCGCCCGTCCTCGCCTTGAAAAGCCGCGTTTCCCGACGCGTCAAAGCGGGTTCGCGGCCCACCTTGATCACCGTCCGACGCAAGGAAGGGCGTCGCCTCGGAGCAGTCTTCAAACTAAAGCGGTGTGGCGTGGCGAGGAAAGGGGGCTCGCCCAAGGCGGCCGAGGCGGAGGCGGGCTGGAGGCCCGTGCCGCCTCGGGCAACGCAGGGCCAGCCCCTTTTCCTCGCCACCCGAAGGGCTGGGGCGGAGCCGGTCGGGTGCGGCGTTGGGCGCGAGGGGCAGGGCGCTCCGCGCCCAGCACCCTCGCACCCGCCTTGCCCTCGACTGGCTGCGCTCCCAGCGACACTCCGCTTTATTTTGAAGACAGCTCCTCGGCCACATTCGCGAAATTCATGCGCCGTTCATGCTCGGTTCATTTTCGCGGCTTATTTTCACGAGCCGCCTGGGCGAAAACCGCTCCGATTTCAGACGCCGCGCGATCCGGTCGCGCGACCCGCGGCCCCGCCGATTCATCCCTCATCCCGCCACCCGTCGATCCGCCCTCCGACTCGCATGTCCTCGTCCCGCCGCCTCCTCCGTCCTCTGTCCGGCATCGCCGTCTCCGCTCTCTGCCTGGCCCTGGCGCATCCGGCCGAGTCCCGAGCGAGCATAGCCTACGGAAGTATCAACAACTTCGATACCGTCAACGACACCGGCAAGCCTTGCCACGGCTTCGAAATCGAGATCGAGGACTGCCGCAGCACCGACATCTCCTACACCTACGATTACAACCACTACGGCACGCCGGTCATCCGGGAGGATCCGGCCGCCGACCCCGCGCATCCGCGCACCATCATCCGATGGGAAAGCAAACGTAACCCCGATGGATCCTGGGCGACCTACACCGCCGTCCCCTCCGGCCCCGTCGCCCCCACCGACGGGCACGCGTTCACCGACCCCGGTGTCAACTTCGGCGGGGAACACTTCGGTGTCGGATACAACGTGGCGGTGGGCGCCATCCGCTACAACTGGCTCGTGGACGACGGATTCGGCGCGCTCGTGCACGGGGGCGCGGTCCAGGTCTCGACCCCGGTCTTCACCTATTTCCCGCCTGTCGTGGACAAGGCGATCCCCGCTCAAGTCCAGGCCGCCATCGAAGCGCCGCCCGAGCCGCCCGAATTGCCGGCGCTCGAATTCGGCCGGCCGCTCTGGGTGAAGGAGATTCGCACCGTCAGCCACAACGGCAACCCCGTCGGCCTCCGCGACCTCGTCACCGACGATCCCGATGATCCGGACGACAAAAACTGGACCAACGGCGAGCCCGACGAGGTCGAGACCGAGTGGTTCCTGCTTCAACGCGATTTGACCAAGCGCGACGGAGGCAACAACGCCCGCCTCGAGGCCGCGCCCGAGGATCTCGACCACGGAGACGAGGTGGTGACCCGCCGCTATGAGTTTTTCGCCTACGCCGGCCCGCTCGACGCGGAAAACGGCGAGGCGCTGGCCGGTTCAGTCGGCCCCGACGGCCTCCATGGCACGGGCATGAAATCGATCGGCGGCGTCGAGACCGACCTTTCGCAAGTGGTGGTGGTCGGCGACTACAAGGGAGCGCAAATGGCCGCCGTGGACGTGGACGGGGCGGTGGGACTCATCGACCACGTGAGCGAAGGCGTGGAAAACGAGGCCTACACGCCCCGCCGTCTCGTCGTGCCCGGCGGCCTGCCCTACGAACTCGTTCAATCCGGCGGTCTCCCCCCGGGCCTGGACCTGGACCTCGACACCGGCATCCTCTCCGGCGCGCCGACCCAGGCCGGCGCGTTCGATTTCACGCTCACCGCCAACGACGGCATCAATCCCCCCGCCCAAAAGGCCTATACGCTGATCGTCGCATCCGCCGCGCTGCCGGCGCCTCCGACCTACCTTCTGGATCTGCACGCCGAACCGGTGGACGCCGGCCAAGTCTCCGGAAGCGGCGCCTACGACGTGGGCGCCCCGGCGACCGCCTCGGCCACGCCCAATCCCGGTTACTACTTCGTCAGCTGGACCGACAACGGCGCGCAGGTCGCGCAGACGGCCGACCACACGCTGAGCATGGACGTAAACCACAGCTTGATCGCGCACTTTGCGACCCTGTCCCCCTTGGCGCTGCGCCCGGCCGCCGCCGGATCCACCGGGATCGTGCTCGAATGGCCGGCCGGCCAGCCCGCCTTTCTGCTGCAAGAGAGCACCTCGCTCGCCCCCGATTCCTGGGTTCTCTCCACGCGCCCGATACTCGGCAACGCCGGCGCGAATCAGGTCATCGTCGCCAATCCCCCCGCCCCCGCGATTTTCTTCCGCTTGATCAAACAACCCTGACCGCGCCGGCCCGTCCCGATCCTGCGCCCATGGCTCCGATGCGGCGTCGATCTTGGCCGTTTTGCGTTTTGCGAACAGGCCTTGTCGGTTTTCACTGCCTCAAGCCATGACCAATCTCTCCGCGCCCGACCTTACCAGACACCCGCCGCGCAGCCCGCGCGTGAAACTCGGCGGCTTCGTCCACCTGCCCCGCCTGCTCGACAAGGCCCGCGCCGCCGCCGCCG
>CAYTLL010000104.1:0-2720 GCA_964438755.1 uncultured Akkermansia sp.
CCCGCCCGCCGTCCCCGCCACGTAAGCCCCCACCCCGAGCCGCGCTCCCCCACGTAGCGGAACGGCGGAGCCGTTTCGCCTCCGTCGCCTCCGCTTCAGCCTCCACCCCAAGCCGCCCGCCTCCGCCCCCGGAGGCGGGCGTTTTTACGTCCGGCCCTCGGCTCGAAAAGATCGCGGGGACACAAGGGACTAAAAATCCCTCGTTCGCCGCCCTTGCCGCCTCCGCCGGGCTTTCCCCTACTCGACCGCCTCACGCATGGCCCTTAAAAAGTCCGAACTCTACTCCTCTCTCTGGCAAGGTTGCGACGAGCTCCGCGGCGGCATGGACGCCTCCCAGTATAAGGACTACGTCCTCGTCCTCCTCTTCGTTAAATACGTCTCCGACAAATACGCCGGCCAGCCCGACGCCCTCATCGACGTCCCGCCCGGCGGCGGTTTCGCCGACCTGGTCGCCCTCAAGGGCAAACCCGAGATCGGCGAGGGCATCGACAAAATCATCGCCAAGCTCGCCGAGGCCAACGGCCTCTCCGGCGTCATCGACATCGCCAGCTTCAACGACCCCGACAAGCTCGGCAAAGGCAAGGAGATGGTCGACCGCCTCTCCAAGCTCGTCGCCATCTTCTCCAAGCCCGAACTCGATTTTCGCGGCAACCGCGCCGACGGCGACGACCTCCTCGGCGACGCCTACGAATACCTCATGCGGCACTTCGCCACCGAGAGCGGCAAGTCCAAGGGCCAGTTCTACACCCCCGCCGAGGTCTCCCGCATCATGGCCAAGGTCATCGGCCTCGGCGCCGCCCGCAGCACCACCCAGACCATCTACGACCCCGCCTGCGGCTCCGGCTCCCTCCTCCTCAAGGCCCACGACGAGGCCAAGGCCCTCACCGGCCTCGACCTCGGCGTCTACGGGCAGGAGATGGACAACGCCACCTACGCCCTGGCCCGCATGAACATGATCCTCCACGGCTGCGAATCCGCCGAGATCTGGAAGGACAACACCCTCGCCTCGCCCCACTTCACCACCCCCGCCGGCGCCCTCAAGACCTTCGACTTCGCCGTCGCCAATCCCCCCTTCTCCACCAAGGCGTGGACCACCGGCTTCGACCCCGCCAACGACGCCTACCGCCGCTTCACCTTCGGCTCCGAGACCCTCCTCCCGCCCGCCAAGAACGGCGACTACGCCTTCCTCCTCCACATCCTCGCCTCCCTCAAGAGCACCGGCAAAGGCGCCGTCATTCTCCCCCACGGCGTCCTCTTCCGCGGCAACGCCGAGGCCGACATCCGCAAAAAGCTCGTCGAGGCCGGCGTCATCCAGGGCATCATCGGCCTCCCCGCCAATCTCTTCTACGGCACCGGCATCCCCGCCTGCATCATCGTCCTCGACAAGGAAAACGCCGCCGCCCGTCGCGGCGTCTTCCTCATCGACGCCTCCCGCGGCTTCGTGAAGGACGGCAACAAGAACCGCCTCCGCGCCCAGGACATCCACCGCATCGTCGACACCTTCACCCGCCGCCTCGAGGTCCCCGGCTACTCCCGCCTCGTCCCCCTCGCCGAGATCGCCGACCCGAAAAACGACTACAACCTCAACCTCCCGCGCTACATCGACGCCACCGAGGCCGAGGACATCCAGGATATCGACGCCCACCTCCGCGGCGGCATCCCCGACCGCGACCTCGACGCCCTCGCCCCCTACTGGACCGTCCTCCCCGCCCTCCGCGCCACCCTCTTCGCCCCGAAAGGTGGAGCGGGTCGTCCCGACACGCTTTCCGGGTATTCCGAGCTCCGCATCCCCGCCGCCGAGCTCAAGCCCGCGATCCACGCCCACCCCGAGTTCACCGCCTTCAACGCCTCCATCACCGCCCTCTTCGCGCAGTGGCGGGAAAAACACCTCCCCGCCCTCCGCGCCATCGCCGTCCACGACAAGCCCAAGGCGCTCATCGCCACCCTCTCCGAGTCGCTCCTCGACACCTTCCGCCCCGCCCGCCTCGTCGATCCCTACGACGTGTATCAACACCTCATGTCCTACTGGGCCGAGACGATGCAGGACGACGTCTACACCCTCGTGCAAAGCGGCTGGCGCGCCCTCCGCGACGACGGCCAGCCCGACACCGATCTGCTCCCCGCCGCCCTCGTCGTCGCCCGTTACTTGGCGAAGGAGCAGGCCGCCATCGACCGACTCGCCGCCGCCCGCGACGCCCTCGCCCGCCAGATCGAGGAGCTCGACGAGGAACACGCCGGCGACGAGGCCCTCCTCGCCGACGCCCGCACCGACAAAGGCAAGCTCACCAAGCTCAGCGTCAAAGCCCGCCTCGCCGCCATCAAACACGACGCCGACGCCGCCGACGAACGCGCCGTCCTCGAAAAACTCCTCGACCTCATCGAGCAGGAAGCCGCCGCGTCCAAACGCGTGAAAGACGCCGAGCGCGCCCTCGAAAAACAAGTCGCCGCCCGCTACGCCACCCTCGGCGCCGACGAACTCAAGACCCTCGTCGTCGAGGACAAGTGGCTGGCCGCCCTCGCCGCCTCGGTGCAAGGCGAACTCGACCGCGTGTCGCAGGCCCTCACCGGCCGCATCCGCCAGCTCGCCGAACGCTACGCGACCCCGCTCCCGCAACTGGAGAGCGAAGTCGCCGCCCTCGCCGCCCGCGTCAACGTCCACCTCCAGAAGATGGGGGCCTCATGGAACTGAAACCCGGCTACAAACAAACCGAGGTCGGCGT
>CAYTLL010000105.1:0-2710 GCA_964438755.1 uncultured Akkermansia sp.
CGGCGCGGGCACGCTGGCGCTCGCGGGCGGCACGGTGGGCGCGAGCGGAGGGGCGAGGACGCTGGCCAACGCGGTGACGTTGGGCGGCAACGTCGGCTTCGCGGCGGGGGACGCGTTGACCTTCACGGGCGCGGCGACCTTGACGGGGACGCGGACGCTGACGGTGTTGAACACGACGACGTTTTCCGGCGCGGTCGGCCAGAGCGGCGGCGCGCGAGGGCTGACGAAGGCCGGGGCGGGCACGTTGCTGTTGTCGGCCGCGAACACCTACGCGGGCACGACGACCCTGTCCGCGGGCACGCTCCTCGCGGGGAGCGACACGGCTTTCGGCGCGGGCACGCTGGCGCTCGCGGGCGGCACGGTGGGCGCGAGCGGAGGGGCGCGCAGCCTCGCCAATACGGTGAGCCTGACAGGCAACGCGGTCGTCGGAGGCGCGGAGAACCTCACCTTCACCGGCGCTTTCTCGCAGACCGGCGGCAATCGCACGCTCGCCTTCACGAACTCCGGACTCACGACCTTCGCCGGATCGATCACGTTGGCGGAGAGCAACACCGCCCGCACGCTCGTCTTCAATGTCGACGGCGCGAGCGGCGGGGTCTTGTTGACCGGTTCCCTGCTGGCCGGGGCGGGCACCGGCGTGGACGGATTCACCAAGGCGGGCGCGGGGGAACTTACGTTTGGCGCCGCGCAGATTTACGCCGGCACGCTCACGTTGTCCGGCGGCACCTTGGACCTCGGCGGTTTCGCGCACGACGTGACGACGCTCAACGTCACGGCGAGCTCGGTCCTCGATTTCGGGACGGGGGCGTCGTCGTTGAGCGTCGACACCTTGAGCGTCCAAAGCGGGGCCGTGCTCACCATCATGAACTGGATGGAAAGCGTGGATGCGTTCTACGCGCAGTTCGATCCCGGCGCGGCCAACCTGGGGCGGATCGTTTTCTCGGGTCATGGGCCGGGCGGCTCCTGGGACCTCGGAAGCCAGCAGGTGCGACCGGTGCCGGAACCGGCCGCGACGGGCGCGCTGCTTCTGGCGGGACTCGGGGCGTGGGGCGTCGCTCGTCGGCGCGGTCCGGGCTCGGTCGGAAAGCGTCGCGCCGGGCTCGCGGGAAATTAAGCGGAGCCGGTGGTTTCGCGGCAAAGGCGGGCACCCGGGCCGCGGCGGCGTGTCGATGTCGTGACAAGATCATGAAACGCGCTCTCTCGTTTGTTTTTCTGTTCGTGGCCGGGGGGCTGGCCGCCGCGCCGGGTTTGCAGGTCGGGAGCTTTTCCCTGCCGCAGTTCGACGCCGACGGGGCGATGACAAAGCGGCTGGCGGCGGAGTCGGCGAGCGGGCCGCTCGAGGCGCCGGTTCTGGGCCGGGGCGCGCTGGAATTTTTCGGTCCGGCGGAAAAAGGCCCCGGGGTGGTGGGGCGGCTGGAGTTCACCGAGGCGGTCTATGACCGCGCGCGCTCGGTGATCCGTGGGGCGGGCGAGGTGCATTTCCGGTCCGCGCGGGGCGAGGTCTGGGGCACGGGTTATTCCTACGACCTCGCGGGCGGAGAGCTGCGGCTGGATTCGAACGTGGCGATCCGGCTGCCGCAGGGGCTGATCCGCGCGGGCAAGGGCGAGGTCTGGATCGATCCGCGGGCCGACGCGGCGGGCGATATCGAGGTGCGCCGCGCGGAGCTCTCGGGCGGCGTGGAGGCCACGGAGCTGGCGGACACGAAGTCCGGCGTGGATCGCGCGAAGGCGGACCGCGCTTCCTACACGGCGAGCGACCGGCTGATCCGCCTGCCCGCGCCGGTCGACGTCTGGCGCAAGGGCGAACGCGGGCGGATCGACAGCGAGTCGGTCACCTTCGAGGTGGGGGCGGTGGTCATTCCGACGAAGAAGGCGGATGCGGCGGAGACGCCGGGAGGTTCGGACCAGCAGGCGGCGCCGACAACCAGGCACTGAGCGTGCGTGTAGGCGCCGGTCAGAGGTCCCCGGCGGCGGGGCGGAGCAGGATGTCCTCCGCGACGGTGCAGGCGGGGAGCGAGGTGAGCGCGACGACGGATTCCGCGACGGAGGCGGCGCTCATGAAGCGCTCGCGGGGAAGCGGGGAGTTTTTCCAAAGCGGCGTGTCGGTCGCGCCGGGGTGGACGGCGAGCACGCGCAGGCCGGTGCCCTTCGTCTCGGCGCGCAGGGCGGAGGCGAGTCCGCTGAGACCGTGCTTGGCGGCGGTGTAGGCGGCGCAGCCGGGGAGACCGGTTTTGGCGCAGATGGAGCTGATGAAAACGATGTCGCCCGCGGAGCGGCCTTGAAAGGCGGGCAGGAAGGCGCGGGTGACGAGGTAGGCGGAGCGGAGGTTGGCCGCGATCATCGCGTCGAAGATCGCGGGCGTGGTGTCGGCGAAGGTGGCGGGGGTGAAGGCGCCGGCGTTGTTGACCACGATGTCGGGCGCGGCGCCGCGGAAGCGTTTGGCCACGGCGTCGGTCAGGCGGGAGACGGCGGCCTCGTCGGTGACGTCGCAGACAAAGCCGTGGGCGGCGGCGCCGAGTTTTTCGCAGCGGACCGCGACGTGCTCGAGGTTTTCGGCGTTGCGCGCGACGAGGGCGAGGCGGACGCCGCGGTGGCGGCGGGCGTAGGCGAGGGCGAGCGCTTCGCCGAGGCCTTGGCTGGCGCCGGTGATCAGGACGAGCGGGGAGCGGGACCGGGAGGCGGCGCGGGAGCTTTTGTTTTTAACCACGGA
>CAYTLL010000106.1:0-2684 GCA_964438755.1 uncultured Akkermansia sp.
TTGGTCGGAGCCCGCGTTAACGGTGATGGACACAGCTCCGACAGGAGCGGTCGTCACCGATTGGGCGAAAAGGGAGGTTGCAGACAGTCCGGCCGCCGCGATCAAGGAGAGAAGAAGCGCGGAGCCCGAGCGAGGGGAATGGGGCAGATTCATACGTTTTCCTTTGAACGGAGACGTTGAGCGGGCGTCAAGATTCAAAACAGGGGAGGCGGAAGCGATCTGAGCGAAGCGGATTGGTTTCGGGGGCGGTGGCTGGCGATTTCATGCTCGCCGTTTGAAAGTTTAAGTAACTGAAAAACATGTTGATGAGGCTTGTTTTTTATCAGAATTACGTGCTCTCGGAGACGGTCTTGACGCGGGTGGGTATTTACCGGGGGAAGGGCTCTTCAAACTGTCAGAATAAGTAGCGGGCGAACGTCGACCGTTTCGCCGTCTTGCGGAGGACGGCGCGACTTTGGTTGAATTTCGCCATGTCCAACCGCTTTTACGGGATTTTTGACGAGGAAACGTGGGGCGGCGCCCGTCGGCCCGACTACCGCTCCTGCTTCCAAGTGGACCGTGATCGCGTGATTCACGCCCACGCGTTTCGGAAGTTGCAGTCGAAGACGCAGGTTTTTCTGTCGGGCGAATACGACTTCTACCGCACGCGTCTGACCCACTCGATGGAAGTCGCCCAGATCGGGCGTTCGATCTGCACCTGGCTGCTTTCCCGCGGTGCGCCGCTCTCGGAGGACTTCTTCATCGACGGGGATCTGGTGGAGGCCGTCTGTCTGGCGCATGATCTCGGGCATCCGCCCTTCGGGCACTCCGGGGAACGCACCTTGCAGGAGCTGATGGAGCGGTATGGCGGCTTCGAGGGCAACGCCCAGACCCTGCACTTGATCACGGAGACGATGTTCCAAAACGAGAGTGGCGTGCGCGGTATGCAGCCGACGCGCGCGTTGATGGACGGCGTCTTGAAATACAAGACCTTGCGCAGGGAATTTCCCGCCTTGCCCAAGAATCATTTCCTTTACGACCCGCAGGAGGTTTATCGTAAATTTGTCTTCGGGGGCGCGGTCACCGACGAGCCGCGGCCGGGCGAGGAGCTCAACCGCTACAAGAGCGTCGAGTGCCAGATCATGGATTGGGCGGACGACGCGGCTTATTCGCTGAACGACATCGTGGACGGGGTGCGCGCGGGGTTTCTCACGCTGGAGCGGATCGAGGCCTGGGCGGCGCAGCGGGGGATCGACGCGGAGCGGCAAGGCTGGCTCGACGAGTTGTTCGCGGCCATTCGCGGGGATCGGCTCGAGGAGACGTTTTCCCAAAAGATCGGGGTTTTCATCAAGGCGTGCCGTCTGCGCGAGCGGCGCGCGCCGAATCCGATGGGAGCCCGGACGAACCGTTATCGGCTGGAGCTGGTGGTCGCGCCGGAGGCGGAGCGCGAGGCCGCCTTCTACAAGCAGATGGCCAACGACATCATTTTCGAGAGCCCGCAGTTGCAGCAGATGGAGCACAAGGCGCGGCGGATCCTCTTCGAACTCTGGGACGCGGCGTGGCGCAACTACGTGGAGCCGGGAGCGCGCGCTTCGCGTGTGATCCGCCTGCTGCCGCCGCGCGTGGGGCGTCTGGTGGATGCCGCCGAGACGGAGGCGGGCAAGGCCCGGCAGATCTGCGATTGGCTGGCCGGGCTGACGGACGGGATGATCGTGCGCACCTATCGGCGCCTGCACGACCCGGATTTCGGCTCGTTGCGGGATTTGAGTTGAGGGCGCGGGTTGCGGGGTGCGCAGCCCCAGGCGGGTCGGGAGGATTCAGTCGTGGCGGCGTCTCGACGGTTGCGTCGGTGCCGCCACGCGGCATGGGGGGGCGAAGGAGGCGGGATGGCGCCGACGGCACGGCGTTCTCCGTGGCTGCAAATCGGGGCTTGCAGAGGGGGCGGGCGGTCGTTGCGCTCTTCCTTTTAACCAATTCCAACCATGCAAGAACTCGTCACCCTTGAGTGCACCGAAGCCAAAAAAGAGGGCAAGCCCACCTCCCGTTACCTGACCTTCCGTAACAAGAAGACCGTCACCGAGCGCATCGAGAAGAAGAAGTATAACCCCTTCCTCAAGCGCCACACCGTCCACAAGGAAATCAAGTAACCCGCGCCCGTCGCGAACCACCTTCAGCCCGTGCTCCTTTCGTGGGAGCACGGGTTTTTTCGTGTTCGTGCAAGAGCGGGGACAGGTCGGTGAAGCGTCCTGCGCCTGGGCGCCGGCGGGATCTTCGACCTCTGGTTTTCCTTCAGGACATGCGGCGTCAGGCAAAGCGGGGCGGGGCCGGCGAATTGGCGCCGGCAGCGAGGCCCAAAAAAGGCCGGGGCGATGAAGCCCCGGCCTGATTGGGCGCGTTTTTTTCGCGGCCCGTCTAAGCGATGCGCGATCAGAGATACTTGTCGGTCACGGCGCCCTCGGAGGCGGTGGCGACTAGCTTGGCGTATTTGGCGAGGACGCCGCGGGTCTCCTTCGGGGGGAGCGGCTTGTAGGCGGCCATGCGCGCGGCGTAGTCGGCGTCGGGGATGAGGAGCGAGATCGTGTTCTTGACCGCGTCGATCTCGATGAGGTCGCCGGTTTTCACGATGCCGATCGGGCCGCCCTTCGCGGCCTCGGGCGTGATGTGGCCGACGTCGAAGCCGTGCGAGCCGCCGGAGAAGCGGCCGT
>CAYTLL010000107.1:0-2488 GCA_964438755.1 uncultured Akkermansia sp.
GGCACGGCCAAGGCGGCGAGGCCGGCGAGGGCGGCGGCGGAGGCGGGTTCGGGGATGGGCGTGGCGGTCTGGGTGCCGACGATGATCGAGCCGGCGTCGTAGGCGGCGGCGCTGTCGACGAGAACGATGCCGGCGGCGGAGGCCTGGAGATGCGCCCAACCGAGCACGCTGCGGTTGGGGGTCGAGTTGCCGCTCGTGATGGGCGGGGTAAACCCTTGGCCCGTGGCGAAGCCGAGATAGAAATCCCCGTAGGGCACGGTGAACGACTGATCGGCTCCTCCGAAGACGGTATAGCCGCCCTGGGATATCTCGGCCCAGTTGAAGCTTTGGCCGACCGACACAAAATACCAGTCGGAGCCTTCGTCCAAAACGGAGTTTCGGTAGACCAGGCTCCGTGTGCTCGTGGTGTAATCGAAGAAGATCGTGGTGTAGTCGGTTTGGGCCGCGTTTTGATGGACGTTAAGGGCGCATTCCCAGAACGGGGCCGAAGGCGTGGTCACGTCCGACGGGTTCCAATACGTGTTCAGGGTCGCGACCGAGGGGACGACGGTGAGGGCGGAGGCGGAGCCGAGCGCGGCGAGAAAGAGGGTGGCGAGGCCGGATAGGCGAGTGGGGTGGCGCATGCGTGGTAATGCCTACTAGTATATGCGAGCGGGGGCAAACAAGAAGTGACCGGGCGCCCCACGCGGTGGCGTATTCAGGCGCCGGGGGGCTTGGGCGTGGGGCGGAGGAAGAGCGGGGTGCTGGCGACGTGGACGCCGTCGACGGAGAGATCGAGGGCGTGTTCGCCGAGGCGCTCGAATTTCACCGCGCCGATGCTCATGACGAGGTTTACCACGGAGCTGGAGGTTTCCGCGGAAGGCGGAGGCGCGACGATGGGGAGATCGAGGGGCTGGAGGACGTCGCGTCCGTCGGTGTCGGTGAGGGTGAAGCGCACTTTCTTCGGGCCCGATTCGGTGTCGTCGAAGCGGAGCTTCGCGACGACGCCGAGCTGCGGGTGCACGACGGGCGTCTGCGGGGCGCCGAGCGTGTCGAAGATGCCCACGACGGTGAGTTTGCCGGCGTAGTCGGCGGCGTAGTCGCAGGCGGCGAATAATTCGACTTTCATGAGTTGGGACGGTGGGGGACTGGCGCTTCTTGCCGGGGCGCGGGTGGGCGCGTCCGTTCCGGCGAGGCGGCGAAACGAAGAGGGCCTTCGGGCTTACTTCGCGGGGGTTTTGGTCTCGGCCTCGACCTTGGCCTTGGCGTCGGCCTCGACCTTGTCCTTGCGCGCCTTTTCGAGGGCGGCGGCGGCTTCGCGTTCGTCTCGGACCTGCTGGCGGGTCGCGGCGTCGGCCCAGAGCCAGTAGCCTTGGCGGTGGTGGTGGAAGATCACGCCGGCGAGGACGGCGGCGACGACGACGAGCGCGGTGATGCGGCGGCGTTGGGCGGCGGCCTGTTTGTCCTCGTAGGGGTCGTTGAGGTCGCGGTGGCTGCCCTTGGGCAACATGGCGCGCTCGGTGAGTTTGGTGCCGAAGGGGATGTTGATCTTGATGCGGCCGTTGATGGCCCAGCCGTTGGCTTCGAGGATGGGGCCGAGGGTGCGTTGGCGGAGCTTGAGCCAGGCGATGGCCATGGAGGGGCCGGAGATGACGAGGATGATGCCGAGGACGCCGGCGGGCATCCAGACCCCGAGGCCGAGGAAGCCGCTGATGAACCCGCCGAGGATGGTGCCGAGGGCGCCGGCCGCGACGCCCATGGCGGCGATGACGCCGACGTCGAACTTCTTGGGCGCGGCGGGCGGGGGCGGGGTCTTGCCGGCGTTGGCGGTGGTCTCCGCGGCGGCGGCGAGGCGGGCGTTGCTCTCGGCCTCGGCGGCGGCGGCGCGTTTGGCGGCCTGCTCCTCGATCATCCGGATGAACTTTTTATACGGGGAGAAGAAGGCCTGCCGGATGGAGATGGGGTTGTCGACGATGGCGGTGATGGTGGCGTCCCAGTCGCGGCCCTGGCGGTCGTAGAAGATGCCGTTGCGGCCGACGAAGAGGTAGTCGCTGTCGCCGTTGGTGAAGCAGGCGGCGATCTTGCGGGGAGCGGCGCCGGGGCGCTTGAGATCGCAGTAGGCGATGTAGGCCTTGCTCATGGCGGCGAGGGGCGAGGGGCCGGCGACCTCGATGCAGAACTCGGTGGAGCGGCTGTCGAGGTAGAGCGTGCCGGCCTGGAAGGTGGCGAGATACTCGGGGGAGTAAAAGTCGAAGAAGTTGACGTAGTTGTGGAGGAGGGCGCGGAAGTCGCGGGTGAAGCGGAGGAGTTTTTCCACGTTCACGATGGCGTCGAACTCGGGGGCGAGGGCGGCGTCCTGTGCGATGAGCGAGGCGAGGGCGGGGCGGAGTTTGTCGGCGGCGGCGAGGTGGGCGCGCACCTTGTCGAGACCGAGCTTTTCGATCGCGAGCGCGGGTTTGGCGGCGGCGTGGGCGGCGTAGGCGTCGGTCTTGGCCTTGAGGATGTTCCA
>CAYTLL010000108.1:0-2450 GCA_964438755.1 uncultured Akkermansia sp.
GCTGGTGGCTACAAGCGTGGTAAGCGTCCGATCGGGTGCCTCGTAGCGGTTGAAGTGGCATCGGTGTAGTCTCGCCGGATGGGAGCAATCAACGCGGAGTTGGTGGATACGGGCGAGAGGCGCGACGTGCGCGGGCGGCGGGTCACGCCGGCGGAGCGGCGGGTGCAGATGGTGGCCGGGTATCAGGCGAGTGGGATGACGATGGCGGCGTTCGCGCGTCGCGAGCGGATCAATTACGCGACGTTCGCGGGCTGGGTAGCGAAGGCGACCGTGCAGAGTCCCGCGAAGACGCCGATCAAGTTTGCGCAGGTGGCGCTGCCGCTCGCGGCGCCGGGTGTGCCGGTCGATCCGCTCGAGGTGCGGCTGGCCGATGGCACGGTGCTGCGGGGCAGCCGCGTGGGTGACCTGGTGGCGTTGGTCCGGGCACTGCGCGCCTGACATGCTCGCGTTTCCAGCAGCGATCCGGATCTACGTGGCGGTGCGGCCGGTGGACATGCGCAAATCCTTCAACGGGCTCTGGGCCGCGGTCTCCGAGCAACTGGGCGAGGATCCGAAGAGCGGAGCGCTGTTCGCGTTTACCAATGGGGAGCGCACGCGGCTGAAGTTGTTGTATTGGGACGGCACGGGTGTGTGGGTGCTCGCGAAGCGACTGGAGAAAGGCCGCTTCTCGTGGGCCGCGGCGTCGGACGAGCGGCGGAAGATCGCGCTCGCACCGGAAGCGCTCGCGATGCTGGTGAGCGGGGTCGATTTGAAACAGGGCACGCTGAAGCCGTGGTATGAGCGGTGACGAAAAAATCCAGTCCGGCGCGTAACGCTGCGCGGGAAAAAGCGTCTGGCGCGCGAACTTGAAAAACGCGCCGGACCACCTCGATGAACTGGAAGCGCTGCGGCGGGAGAACGCGGCGTTGCGGGCGCAGATCGCGTGGCTGAAGCGGAAGGTTTTTGGCGGCGCGAAGAGCGAGAAGCTGGATCAGGCGCAGCTGCGGTTCCACCTGGACGAGTTGGAAAAAGTCGCGGCGAAGGGCGAGGAGCGCATCGAGACGATCACTTACGAGCGCACGCGGGCGAAGCAGACGCGGGCGGTGCCGGCGGAGGCGTTTGCGCGGTTGCCGGTGGCGGAAACGATCGAGATCGTGCCGGAGGCGGTGAAGGCCGAGCCGGAACTGTATGAGCGGATCGGCGAGGAGCGGACGTTCGAGGTCGATGTCATCGAGCCGAAGCTGGTGAAGCGTGAAATCGTGCGCCCGAAGTATCGGCACAAGTTGGACCGCGGCCTCGCGCCCCTGGTGGCGGCGGCGCCGGCGCGCGTGATCACCGGCGGCTATGCGTCGGCGGGCCTCCTCGCCTGGATCGCGATCAGCAAATACGTGCACCACCTGCCGCTGTATCGCTTGGAGCAGATGTCGCAGCGCTGGGGCGCGCAGATCAGTCGCCAGTCGATGAGCGACTGGATCGAAGTCACCGCGGCGTGGCTCGCGCCGATCTACCGGCATCTGCATCGCGGACTCCTGGCCGGCGGTTATATCCAAGCGGATGAAACGCCGATCCGATGCAATGATCCCGACGAAAAACGCGGCGGCACGACGCAAGGTTACCTCTGGGTAATTAGCCGACCGGGCGCGGACGTGGTGTTCGATTGGCGGCTCTCGCGTCGCCATGGCGAACTCACGTCGCTGCTTGCCGGCTTCCAAGGGGTGCTGCAGTCCGACGGCTACGAAGCGTATCCGAGTTACGTGCGGTCGCACGCGGGGGTGACGTGGGTCGGCTGCTGGGCGCACGCCAGGCGCTACTTCGTCGAGGCAATGGCCGAGCGCCCGAAGGCGGTGCAGTTGGTGCTGCGCTTGATCGCCCGGCTCTACCGGCTCGAAGCCGAGTGGGACCAGGCGGACGTGGGTGATCGCCGTGCGGCGCTGCGGCAGCGCCACTTTGCTGCGCCACTCCGCTGGCTGAGACGCATCGCGAGCGGTCTGCGTGAGCGGGCGTTGCCGCGCTCGCTCCTGGGCAAGGCGTGCACGTATCTGCTCGAGCACTGGGAAGTCTTGGTCGCGCACCAGCGGCACTCCGTCACGCGGCTCGACAACAACCTCGTCGAAAATGCGATCCGGCCGTCGGCCATCGGAAAGAAGAACTGGCTCTTCATCGGTCATCCGGATGCCGGCCAGCGCTCCGCGATCATCTACTCCCTGGTCGTATCGTGCCAGCGCCACGGCAAAGACCCGCTCGCATACCTGCGCGATGTGCTCCGTCGCTTGCCGACCATGACGAATCAAGACGACCTGACACCCCTGACGCCCGCCGCCTGGCAGCCGGCATAGGTCGGAGCACAAGGGTGACGCCTATCACCATACTCTCTCCGCGCCTCTGTCAGAACCATCACCATCCGGTCAGGAGCGCCCTTCAGAGCTATCACGGTTTTGCCAGATCAAGGAGGCTCCGGACCGGACGCATAC
>CAYTLL010000109.1:0-2368 GCA_964438755.1 uncultured Akkermansia sp.
ACCTCGATCTGCGGCGTGCCGCGAGGCGCGGGAGGAATGCCGTCGAGCTTGAAGTTGCCGAGCTTCTTGTTGTCGCGGCTCATCGGACGCTCGCCCTGGAGCACGACGATTTCCACGCCGGGCTGGTTGTCCGAATAGGTGGAGAACACCTGCGACTTCTTGGTCGGGATGGTGGTGTTGCGCGAAATCATCGCGGTGGAGACGCCGCCGGCGGTCTCGATGCCGAGGGTGAGCGGGGTGACGTCGAGGAGGAGCACGTCCTTTACATCGCCCTTGAGCACGCCGCCCTGGATGGCCGCGCCGATGGCGACGACCTCGTCGGGGTTGACGCCCTGGTGGGGCTGCTTGCCGGCGAGCTGCTTGGCGATGTCGACGACCTTGGGCATGCGGGTCATGCCGCCGACGAGCACGAGCTCGTCGATGTTTGCGGAGGTGAGGTCGGCGTCCTTGAGGCAGTTCTTGAACGGAGCGACGCAGCGCTCGAAGAGGCGCTCGCAGATCTGCTCCATCTTGGCGCGGGTGAGCGAGATGTTAAGGTGCTTCGGCCCGGAGGCGTCGGCGGTGATGAAGGGCAGGTTGATGTCGTAGCTCTGCGCGGAGGAGAGCGCGATCTTGGCCTTCTCGGCCTCTTCCTTGAGGCGCTGGAGCGCCATCGGGTCCTTGCGGAGGTCGATCTGGTTCTCGGCCTTGAAGGAGTCGACGAGCCAGTTGATGAGGGCCTCGTCCCAGTTGTCGCCGCCGAGGTGGGTGTCGCCGTTGGTGGCCTTCACCTCGAAGACGCCGTCGCCGATCTCGAGGACGGAGACGTCGAAGGTGCCGCCGCCGAGGTCGAACACGGCGATCTTCTCGTCCTTCTTCTTGTCGAGGCCGTAGGCGAGCGAGGCGGCGGTGGGCTCGTTGATGATGCGCTTCACGTCGAGGCCGGCGATCTTGCCGGCGTCCTTGGTGGCCTGGCGCTGGGCGTCGTTGAAGTAGGCGGGGACGGTGATGACCGCCTCGGTGATCTTGGTGCCGAGGTAGGCTTCGGCGTCGGCCTTGAGCTTGCCGAGCACGAAGGCGGCGATCTGCTGCGGGGCGAATTGCTCGGTCTTCTCGCCGACCTGGACCTCGATGTAGGCGTCGCCGTTCTTGCCGGCCACGACCTTGTAGGGGAGGTTCTTCGCCTCTTCGCTCACCTCGGTGAACTTGCGGCCGATGAGGCGCTTGGCGGAGAAGATGGTATTCTTGGGATTCGTGACGGCCTGGCGCTTGGCGGCCTGGCCGACGACGCGCTCGCCGTTCTTGGTGAACGCGACGATGGAAGGCGTGGTGCGAGCGCCTTCCGCGTTGGGGATCACGACGGGCTCGCCGCCTTCCATGACGGACATGCAGGAGTTGGTCGTGCCGAGGTCGATGCCGAGAATGTAGTGGGCCATGATACCAACAGGATAGCAGGCGACATGCACAACCCACCCGGGTTCGAATTAAACATATATCCATCAAAGACTAATAAATATAATACCTTCCGCCTTTGCCTCCCGCCGTCCCACCAAAAAGAGACGCCCTGTCACACATTTGCGGCACACTGGCTCAATAACCGTGTCACGCGACACAGCAAGGCAGCCCACAAAGGGAGTGTTTCACGGGGCGGAGCCGCCTGTTGCGGGCGGCCCGCGCCATGCTAACTTCGCCGGATGGACCTTGAAGTCACTCTTCCCGACGAAGTCGCGGTGATGACACTCCCGGACGTGGCGTTTTTCCCCCAAGCGCTGCTGCCGCTGCATATCTTCGAGCCGCGCTACCGGCAGATGCTTCGCGACTCGCTCGATACGCACCGGCTGTTCGCCGTGGCGGGATTGGACGCGAAGCGGGCGCCCAAGGCCTTCGAACCGCTTTATCGCGTCGCCACCGTCGGGATCGTGCGCGCCTGCCAAGGCCGGGCGGACGGCACCTCCAACCTTCTTCTTCAAGGACTCACCCGCGTGGCGGTCACCGAGATCGTGGGCGAGGAGCCTTACCGTCGGATCAAAATCCGCGCCCTGAACAGCACGCCCGGCGCGAGCGATGAGGAAAACGCACGCCTGCGCACCCGTCTCTCGCGGCTGCTCGGCACCCGGCTGCGACTGGGCGGAGGCGGCGCGGACGAACTCACGAAATTCCTGCGCTCCATCGAGGATCCGGAAACCTTCGTCGACCTCGCCGCCTTCAATCTCTGCGGCGACGCGCGCCTCAAGCAGCGCCTGCTCGAAACGCTCAACATCCACGAACGCATCGCGCTCCTCTGCGACTGGGCAAACCGCGAGGTGGAGTCGCTCCGGCTCCGAAAGACCCTTCAGGGCAAACTCGGCGACGACGAGATCGCCAACAACTGACCCCGCCCTCCGCCCGC
>CAYTLL010000110.1:0-2250 GCA_964438755.1 uncultured Akkermansia sp.
GGCCTCACCGAAAAGCTCCGCCAATACGGCATCTACCAGAAGATGCTCGCGGACTGGTTCGACGAAGCGCCCGAGGAGGCGGTCAAGAAGGCCGAGGAGTTCGAGAAGGCGGTGAAGAAAAAGTTCATCAAGGAGCCCGGCCAGATGAAGCTCCTCATCGTCGTGGACAAACTCCTCACCGGCTTCGACGCGCCCTCGGCCACCTATCTCTACATCGACAAGCAGATGCAGGACCACGGCCTCTTCCAGGCCATCTGCCGCGTCAACCGTCTGGACGGCGACGACAAGGACTACGGCTACATCATCGACTACAAAGACCTGTTCAAAAGCCTCGAAGGCGCCGTCGCCGACTACACCTCGGGCGCGCTGGATGGCTACGCGAAGGAAGACGTCGCCGGCCTGCTGGAGAACCGCCTCGCGAAGGGTCGCGAGAAGCTGGAGGAGACCCTCGAAGCCGTCCGCGCCCTCTGCGAACCAGTCGAGCCGCCCAAGGATCAGGCCGCGTTCTTCCGCTACTTCTCGTCCAAGGAGTCCGGGAACATCATCCAGCTCAAGGCCAACGAGCCGCAGCGCCTCTCGCTCTACAAACTCGTCGCCGCCCTCGTGCGAGCTTACGCGGCCATTGCCGATGAAATGGACGCGGCGGGTTACTCCGCCGTCGAGGCCGCCGCGATCAAGGCCGAGGTCACCCACTACGAAAACCTGCGCGACGAGGTGAAGAACCACAGCGGCGACGCCATCGACCTGAAGCGCTACGAGCCCGCGATGCGGCATCTGATCGACACCTACATCCGGGCCGAGGAGAGCGAGAAGGTGTCGGCCTTCGACGATCTCTCGCTCATCCAGCTCATCGTCGAGCGCGGCGCGGCGGTCGCCGCGGAGTCGTTGCCGGAGGGCATCAAGAAAAACCGGACCGCGGTCGCCGAAACCATCGAGAACAACGTCCGCAAGCTGATCATCGACGAGTCGCCGATTAACCCGAAATACTACGACCGGATGTCGGAGCTGCTCGATGCGCTGATCGACCAGCGCAAGCAGGACGCTTTGGCCTACGAGGAGTATCTGGCGAAAATCGCCGAGTTGACGAAGCAGGCGAAAAACGGCCCGGCCGCCTCCGCGTATCCAAAGTCTCTCGACACCAAGGCCAAGCGGGCACTCTACGACAACTTAAACCGAAACGAGGAACTGGCCTTGGCCGTGGACGCCGCGATCCGGTCGAGCCGGCAGGATGATTGGAGAGGGAACCCGTTTAAGGTGAAAAAAATCCTCAACGCCGTCCGCGCGGTATTCAAAGCCCACGGCTACCTCGAGGAATCCCAAGCCGGTTTCGACGGGGTGGCGGTGAAGGATGCCGCCGACGCGGTGATGTCCTTGGCGACGAAACAGGATGACTACTGAGCACCGCACCCTGAAGGTCGGCGCGCTGACGGTCGCGGTGGAGCGCAAGGCGATCAAGAATCTGCACCTCGGCGTCTATCCGCCGCACGGCCGCGTGCGCGTGGCCGCGCCGCTCGCGGTCTCCGACGCCGCGGTGCGTCTGGCCGTGATCGGAAAACTCGGCTGGATCAAACGCCAGCAAACACAGTTTTCCGCCCAAGTTCGCCAGCCCGTCCGCGAACTCGTGAGCGGGGAAAGCCATTTTGTTTTCGGCCGTCGCTACCGCCTTCACGTCGTGGCGGGAAAAGGCGCGGCCACGGTCCGACTCCGGAGCCATTCGCGTCTGGAGCTGCGAATCCGACCGGGCGCATCGGTCGCGCAAAAGGATCGCGCGTTGCAGGCGTGGTATCGGGAACGGCTCAAAGAGCGAATCCCTGCCCTGTTGGCGAAATGGCAACCGATCCTCGGCGTGGAAGCGGCGGAATGGGGTATCAAGCGGATGAAGACTCGCTGGGGCACCTGTAACACCGATGCCCGCCGCATTTGGCTAAACCTCGAACTGGCGAAAAAAGCACCGGGGAGCCTCGAATACATTCTCGTGCACGAGCTGGTGCATCTGCTGGAGCGCAACCACACCGAACGCTTCGTGGCGCTCATGGACCGCCACCTGCCCCACTGGCGTCATATGCGACAGGAGCTCAACTCGGCACCTTTGGCCCACGAGACGTGGTCTTATTGAAGCAGCCACCGCGCGTAGTAGCCCCCTCTCTGCGCTCTTTGCGTTCTTTGTGGCTAAAAATCAGCCCGAGCTAGCTCCGGAGAATTGGCCGCAAAGAACGCAGAGAACACAAAGTAAGAAGAGAGCACGGAGAG
>CAYTLL010000111.1:0-2235 GCA_964438755.1 uncultured Akkermansia sp.
ATCACGGTTCGAGTCCGTGCCCGGGCACCATGGGGGACTTAGGAAAGTGGAGTCCCTGAGAGATTGAGCCACACCTATACCGGCCACCTATACCGAAGGGGTGAAGATCGAGCCCACTTCGACGGAATGCCTGGTTCGCCATGGCGATCCTGGCATCTACTACGCCCGAACAAAAATCAAAGGGCGCATCTACCTCCGATCCATTGAAACGAAAGCAGCCAAGACAGCGAAGCTTCGCCTACCAGAGAAATTGAAGGCAATTCGGGAGCAGGCTCCCGCCGAAACCGCATCAGCTCTCGAACCCAAGGCCACCCTCCAAGAGATCGCCGCGCTCTACACCCAACAAGCCAGGAGCAACCCACGGCTCAAGCCCGCAACCCAAGAAGCGAGACCACGCCCGCTGGCCCTACTTCGGCGCGCTTGGCCCGAACCATTCGATTCGGAAGCCAGACGGATTCCGCCCGTATCCATAATAAACTACATCAGTGATTTTGAGCGGGGAAAGCGGCCCTACATCCCCCACCCCGCCAAAGCCAAGGCCATACCTGATCGAACGCATCTCCGGCCGCCCCTTGCGCGACTACGTCAAGGAGAAGGTCCTGGTTCCGCTCGGCATGAATGACACCGACTGGTTCCATCCCCCGAAGGCGCGGTCGAGGTTCGTGAAGCCCTACCGGTCGGTGAACGGCGAATTAGAGCCGGGCCCGAGCCTCTATGGCGAGGGCGCGACCAGCGAGGAACAGACCTACGCCGAGGGCGCGATCGGATTGAACGGACCGATCGAGGACCATGCGAAATCTTGCCAGATGCTGCTCAACAAGGGGGAGTTCAACGGCCGCCGTTTCATTAAACTGGATACGGCGGAACGGATGACGACGATCGACCGCCTGCCCGAAAACGGCGGCGCCGGCGCGGGATTCCAGTTCGGCCTCGGTTTCGAGCTTCATCGGGTTAAAAAGCCGTCGCCCTCCGCTTCAGACTCGGCCTTTTCCTGGGGTGGCATGTTCGGCACCCAGTATATGATCGATCCGGCGCACCATCTGGCGGTGCTAAAATTTGCATCCACCGTTTTTGGACAAGGCCTATCGGATCGCGGCGGCTTCGAACGAGAAAAAGCCGGCGGAAGAGAAAAAAGGGGCGACTCGCGGAGGTCGTGATCGAAGACGGCGGCAGCGGCCCCTGGCCCGCCGTCGCGGCCGAGAACGCCTCGCCGACGGGAATGACGATCTTTCGCCCGGAGGATCTGCGCGCGTTCGGGCCCGATCGCAAACCTCCCATTTTGCTCTGGGGCAACGGCGCCTGCGCCAACACCACGCAGGAGCACAAAAATTTCCTGAGCGAGATCGCCTCGCATGGCTATGTCATCCTCGCGAACGGCCCTCTCGACCAGATCCACGAGCGCAACGAAAGCTCCCGGAGGCCCACGAGCGCCCGGCAACTGCTTGACGCGCTGGATTGGATGCTTGCCCAAAACGCGTCCGCGGGCGGCGTTTTCCCGGGTAAAATGGACACGACCACAGTCGCCGCGCTGGGAATGTCCTGCGGCGGCCTTCAGGCGATAGAGATCTCGGGCGATCCACGCATCAGCACCACGGTCATATGCAACAGCGGGGTGCTTCCGGTCCCCTCGCCGCTGCGGGGCATGCCCGCGCCGACCAAGGACGAGTTGTCCACGTTTCACGCTCCCTTCCTCTATATCATCGGAGGCCCCTCCGACATCGCCTACCAAAACGCGATGGACGACTTCGCCCGCCTCGGCCGCGTCCCGGTCGCGATGACGAACTTCGACGTCGGACACGGTGGCACCTACCAACTGCCGCATGGAGGCGAGTTCACGCGGGTCGCGCTCGCCTGGCTGGACTGGCAACTCAAGGGCCGGCAGGAGGCCTCGCGCAGCTTCCTCGATCAAGACAGCGACCTACGGCTCGACCCGAAGTGGTCTGTTCAAGTGAAAAACGTCCCAAAGCCATGACCCAGGTGCGACGACCAAGAGAGTGGCCTGCCTTGGCGTGGGCCGATGTCGCGAGAAGCCCAACGCGGACGAGGCGGTCACAGGTCGGGATGCCGACCTTGTTGCCGCCATTCCTCCGGCGAGATGAGCTCGAGCTCAGCCAAGTCGAGCGGCCGTTCACAACCGCGTGAACACCCGGCCTGCGCGAGACTGATCCCGTCCTTGGCCGGATTAGACCGTCACGCGCGCGAACCCTCCCCTCCGGCCACAAAAAAGGCCGCCCC
>CAYTLL010000112.1:0-2064 GCA_964438755.1 uncultured Akkermansia sp.
GGATGGGCCACCAGCGCGCTCTCGACCTCGGCGGTGCCGATGCGGTGGCCGGAGATGTTGAGCACGTCGTCGATGCGGCCGACGATCCAGAAGTAGCCGTCCTTGTCCTGACGCGCGCCGTCTCCGGTGAAATACCAGTCGGGCTTGCTCGGGAACTCGGAGAAGTAGGCCTGCTTGTAGCGCGGCGCATCGTTCCAAAGCGTGCGCAGCATGGAAGGCCAGGGCTGGGTGATGACCAGCTTGCCGCCGCTGTCACGGGGCACCTCCTTCCCCTTTTCGTCCACGACGATCGCCTTGACGCCGAAGAAAGGCAGCGTGGCGGAGCCGGGCTTGGTCGGGGTGACGCCGGGCAGCGGAGCGACCATGATCGCGCCCGTCTCGGTCTGCCACCAGGTGTCGACGATGGGGCAGCGGCCCTTGCCGATCATCTTGTGATACCACATCCAGGCCTCGGGATTGATCGGCTCGCCCACCGAACCGAGGAGGCGGAGCGAGTCGAGACGGTGCTTGAGGACGTAGTTGTCGCCCCAGCGCATGAAGGCGCGGATCGCGGTCGGGGCCGTATACAAAATCGTGATACCGTGGCGGTCGATCATCTCCCAGAAACGGTCCGGCTCGGGCTGGTTGGGCGCGCCCTCGTAGAGGAACACGGTGGAGCCGTTCGAGAGCAGACCGTAGACGACGTAGCTGTGGCCGGTGATCCAGCCGATGTCGGCGGAGCAGAAGTAGCGGTCGTTTTCCTTGAGGTCGAAAACGTAGTGGGAGGACAACTTCGCGCCAAGCAGGTAGCCGGCGGAGGTGTGGAGCACGCCCTTGGGTTTTCCGGTCGAGCCGGAGGTGTAGAGAATGAACAGCGGATGCTCGGCGTCGAAGGCCTTCGCCTTGTGCTGGTTCGGGCCGCCCTTCCAGGCGTCGTGCCACCAGATGTCGCGCCCCTCGTTCATGTTCACCGGCTGACCGGTGCGCTTCACGACGAGGCAGGCCTGCACGGAGGGCGTGCCGGCGAGGGCCTTGTCCACCGCGCTCTTCAGCTCGATGATCTTGCCGCGGCGCCAACCGCCGTCGGCGGTGATGACGAGCTTGGCCTGGCAGTCGTTGATGCGGTCCTTCACCGCCTCGGGCGAGAAGCCGCCGAAGATCACGGTGTGGATCGCGCCCACACGCGCGCAGGCGAGCATGGCGATCATCGCCTCGGGGATCATCGGCATGTAGATCGCGACGCGGTCGCCCTTGCCCACGCCGAGGTTCTCGAACACGTGCGCGAGGCGGCACACGTGGAAATGGAGCTGCTTGTAGGTGATGGTCCGGACATCGCCCGGCTCGCCCTCGAAAATGATCGCGGCCTTGTTCTCGCGCGCGGTGCCGAGGTGGCGGTCGAGACAGTTTTCCGAGACGTTCAGCGCGCCGCCGACGAACCACTTCGCGAAGGGCGCCTTCCACTGGAGGACCTTCTTGAAGGGCTTGCGCCAGACGAGGTGCTCGTTGGCCATGCGTTTCCAGAAAACTTCTGGAGCATTGACAGATTCCGCATGGAGCTTCTTGTAGGCGGCCATACTGCCAAGGTTCGCTTGGCGCTGGAACTCAGCCGTTGGCTTGAACACCCGTTTTTCACGGGACACGGAAGTGATGTTTTGATCCGACACGTTGAGGTGCTGTTTGGGTTTGGGGTTACGCGTGCGCTCTGATGGGCGCCATTAGTTGAAACGCGCGGCCCTTATCCTGACCGCTTTGCACAGCGTCAAGCATGCGCCCGCGTCGCGCGCGCACCTCGGAATGTGACTGTCCGATTTAACCCATCCCCTTTTCCATGCCCGCCAAGAAAACCTCCGCCCGCCGTGGCCCGGTGAAAAAGAAAACCGAGGCCTCGGCCGACGTCGCCCCCTCCGCTCCGGAACTCGCCCTCGCTCCGGTCGCCGCGGATACCCCGCCCCCCGCCGCCCCTTCACCCGCCCCGGCACCCCTTCCCGTCGTGGCCGCGCCCGCCGCCATCGCCGTGCCCAGCGCCGAGGCGATCGCCGCCGCGCAGGCGATTCTCGCCGCCGCGGCCGCCGCCCAAGCCCAGAT
>CAYTLL010000113.1:0-1963 GCA_964438755.1 uncultured Akkermansia sp.
TCCGAGGCCGCGATTCTTGGCTGGCTGGAGGCGAACTGGCCGCGGGCCTGGCCGGTCGAGCTGGTGATGGAGGGGCTGGAGGCGGAGACGGCGTTTCCGCGCGGCACGCCGGTGGGGCGGACGAAGTGGAAGCTCATCCTCGATCCGATCGATGGCACGCGCTGCATCATGTATGACAAGCGTTCCGCCTGGGCGCTGGCCGGGCTGGCGCCGCAGCGCGGGGCCAAGACGAATCTCCGCGACATCGTCGTCGCGGCGATGACCGAGCTGCCGACGGAAAAGGCGGGCGCGGCCGATCAGTTCAGCGCGGTGCGCGGCGGGCGCCTCGTGGCGACGCGGCGCGACCTGCGGACGGGCGTGGTGAAAAAGTGGACGCCTCGGCCGAGCACGGCGCGCGATTGCGACCACGGTTTCGCCTCGCTGGTGAAATTTTTCCCCGAGGCGAAGGCGCTGACCGCGGGCGTCGAGGAGGACTTGTGGCGCGAGCTCGGCCTGTTTCTGAAGGACGGCGGTGCGCGTGTGTTCGACGATCAATACATCTCCACCGGCGGACAGCTCTACGAATTGCTCGTGGGCCATGACCGCATGATCGGCGACCTGAGGCCCCTGCTGCTGCCGCGGTCCGGCGCGCCGGCGGCGCTCTGCTGCCATCCCTACGACATCTGCACGGCGCTTTTGCTCGAGGCGGCGGGCGGCGTGATCGAGGGCGCCGACGGCAAGGCGCTGCGCGCGCCGCTCGACACCACCTCGCCGGTGGCGTGGGTGGGCTACGCGAACAAGGCGTTGGCGCGGAGGATTCGTCCGGCGCTGAAGAAGGCGTTGGCCAAACTGCCGAAGCGTTTGTCCTGACTTTACTTGCCATTTTACGTCGCCGGGCGTGTTTTCGCCCGTCCATGAGCTCCCCGCGAATCGTCCCCCGTGCGTGGCCGTTGGTGATGGTCGCGTATCTTTTGGTCTGGGCCGGAGCGACGGCGCGCGGAGAGGAGCGGACGGGCGCGGGATTGGGGCGGGTCGTGCTTCAGTTGAAGTGGATGCACCAGTTCCAGTTCGCCGGCTACTATGCGGCGGTGGAGCAGGGGTATTATCGCGAGGCCGGGCTGGAGGTGGAGCTGCGCGAGGCCCGGCCGGAGCGGGACCATGTCGACGCGGTGCTCTCGGGCGAGGCCCAGTATGGGGTGGGCAACTCGGATCTGCTGCTCAGTCGTGCGGCGGGGAAACCGGTGGTGGTGCTGGCCCCGATCTTCCAGCATTCGCCGCTCGCCCTGATCGCGCGCAAGGAGCCCGGGATCGCGTCCATGCACAGCCTTCACGACCGGCCGATGATGATGATCGAGTCGGAAAAGGCGGAGATTCTCGCCTATTTTAAACATGAGGGCGTGGACATCCGGACGCTGCGGATCCGGCCCCACACCCACCGCATCGAGGATTTCATCGAGGGTAAGGTCGACGCGATGTCGGCCTACTCCACCGACCAGCCCTTTTTTTTGCGGCAGGCGAAGGTGCCCTACATGATCTTTTTGCCGCGTTCCGGCGGCATCGATTTCTACGGCGACACGCTTTTCACCACCGAGGAGCAGATCCGCCTGCATCCGGACCAGGTGAGGGCGTTCCTGCGCGCCAGCCTTCGCGGCTGGGACTACGCCCTCGCGCATCGCGACGAGCTGGTCGATCTGATCCTCGCCAAATACTCCCGTCGGCTCAGCCGCGAGCACCTCTTGTTCGAGGCGGAGAAAACGTCCGAGCTCATGCACCCCGGCCTCATCGAGGTGGGGCACAACAACCCCGGCCGCTGGAGGCACATCGCGCAGACCTACGCCGAGTTCGGGATGGCTCCGCGCGATTTCGACGTGCAGCCGATGCTCTATGATCCCGACCCCAGGCCGGATTTGCGCGCGTGGTATTGGGCGTTGGGCGTCTCGGGGGCGGTGGCCTTGGCGGCGCTCGGCTGGATCGCGCCGCTCGT
>CAYTLL010000114.1:0-1904 GCA_964438755.1 uncultured Akkermansia sp.
AGGTTGCCTCGTATAGGTGACCCATACGAGGCAGGCCAGTGTCGTAGAGGTGACCTCTACGAGGCAGACGATCAGGCAGGTTGCCAGAGACGCGGGATGAGCGCGCCGATGTCGTCCTGATTGGTCATGGCGGGCAGGCGGGTGAGCACGTCGCGCAGGTAAGCGGCGGGGTCCTTGCCGTGGCGCAGGCAGGAGACGATGAGCGAGTAAAGGATGGCGGCGCGGCGACCAGCGTCGGGATGACCGATAAACAACCAGTTTTTCTTCCCGACTGCGGTGGGGCGGATGGCGTTTTCGGCCAGGTTGTTGTCGAGCATGGTCTGTCCGTGTTCGACGTGGCGGGAGAGCGGCGCCCACTGCGACAGCAGGTAAGCGCTGGCGACCCCCAGTCCCGACTTCGGTCGCGAGCGTTCGCGTAAAACCAGCGCCAGCGCGTGCAGCCAGCGCAAGCTCCGCTCGTGGTGGCGCGCTCGCAAACGCGCCCGCTCCGAGGCATCGCGGTCGCGTCCGGCGGCGTGGTCGGCCTCGTCCCATTCGCGCTCCAGCCGGTAAAGCCTGCCGATCAGTTTCAAGACGACGCGCGCCGCCTTCGCGTTCTCGCCCTGCGCCTCGATAAACTTGCGCCGAGCGTGCGCCCAGCAGCCGACCCACGCGACCTCGGGGTGCGTGCGTTCGTAGGCGGCATAGGCCTCGTAGCCGTCGGATTGGAGCACGCCGCCGAAGCCCTCGATCAACGAGGTCAGTTCTCCATGCCGGCGGCTCGTGCGCCAATCAAAGCACACGTCGTCACCGGGCCGGCTCACGACCCAGAGGTAACCTTGGAAGATGCCCGCCTTCGCGTTGTCGGGGTCCTGGCATTTGATCGGCGTCTCGTCGGCCTGAAGGTAGTCGCCCTCGATCAGGCGTCGCAGCATCGCCTTGTAGATCGGCTCCAGCCAGTCGGCCGCGATGCGGATCCAGTCGCAGAGCGTGGAGCGCGGGATCGAGGCGCCCCAGCGCGCAAGCATCTGTTCCTGACGGTAAAGCGGCGCGTGATCTTGGTATTTGGCGATCACCACCCACGCGAGCAGCCCGGCCGAGGCGTAGCCCCCGGGCACCGCGCGCGGCGGCGCGGGAGCGAGCACGGGCGCCATGGCGCGGTCCGCCTTCGCCTTGTATTTGGGACGCACGATCTCGCGCTTGGAGAGCTGCGGCGGAGTGATCTCCACCTCGAAGGTCCGCTCCTCGCCGATTCGTTCGTAGGCCTCCGGGGCCGCCTTCACCGCATCGGGCTCGATCACCACGACCTCCTTGACCGGCAGCTTCGCAAACAGCTCCGCGGGCGTGGTCCGCTTCTCCGGCGCCGGGGCCCGGCGCTCGTAGCTCACCGCATGCGCCGGCCGCGCGGCCTTCTCCGCCATCGCCTCCAGCTCCTTCAGCTGGAAGAGCAGCTGCGCGCGGTCCAGCTTCTCGCTCTTGCCCGGCCCGAAGACCTGCTTTTGCAGCTTCTCGATCTGCCACTTCAGAAGCGCGTTCGCGCTCTTCAGCTCGTCGTTCTCCCGCTCAAGCGCGAGATAGGCGGCGGGCAGGTCTTTGAGCGGCGGCATGACGCCGCGTAAGGCATAAATGGATACGCCGATGTCCAGCCCTATCCGCGTTCATACCACGCTTTTTTCGCGCCGTCCTTCAGGTCGATGCCCGCGAGCAGCATCGACAACGCCGCCGGCTCCAGATCAACCCGCCGCGTCGAGCCGTCCGCCGAGACCGGCCAGCTGAAGCGGCCCTTCTCCAACCGTTTCGCCAAGACCCACACGCCGGTCCCGTCCCAGTGCAGGAGCTTTATCCGGTCCCGCGTCTTGTTGGTGAAGACGAACAGCGCCCCGCCAAACGGATCCATCCGCAGGTGCTGCTCGGCCAGGGCCCAC
>CAYTLL010000115.1:0-1853 GCA_964438755.1 uncultured Akkermansia sp.
ACTTAAAAATCTCCGGGGCTTTTTGTTGTCCCGGACTTTTCCCACTTGGCCACTTCTTGGCCAGTTTTGCACTTCTCCCTCTGTCCCCGATTCTACCGCTTCAACGCCGCCGCGTCCGGCCGGCGTGGCAACAAGGTCCAGCGACGCCCAACACGCACGCTCAACGGCATCGCTCGGCCTCGCAGGCTCGCCCCTGAGCGAGAGCCTGGGCACGCAGCGAACCCCAGCGCGTCGCTTTGCTCCGCCCGATCCCCGCTTTTCGATTCGAGGCTTCGCCCCGAGCCCCATGCGGCACACGTCACGCCAGCAAAGCTGTCATGCCGTCTGCTTGCTCCTCCGGGGTGGTCGGCCTCCGGCCTCCCATCCCTCCGCTGGCGCTCCGGGCAAACCCCTCCGTCCGCTGTCGTCTACCCCGCCGGGGCTCGGCCCACGCGCCACGAATGGCGCGTAGAAGCAGGCTCCTGTATGACCCGCCTGTCGCGTCCCGTGCCCCGTCCGCTTCGCTCCCGGTTCACGAGTCGCGCCCGGCCTTGAGTGAGCCGGCGGGGACCCGCTCCGCCCCTACGGCTTCCCTCGTCTCTCATCCGCCCTCGTCCTCGTCTCGCTCGCGCTCGACGGGCGAGGTCGGGTCGTTCCTCGGCGGCTGCGCCGGCCGTGGGCTCCGGTCGCTTGCGCTCCCTCCGGGCGGGTCCGCTGGGCCCGCCGCTCGCCGTGCCCTTTGCTCGCCCCGTTCCGGGGCGTAATAGCTCCGGGCACGTCTTCGGGCCGGTGGCCTCCACGGACAGCCGGGCTCCGCTTTGTCGCTTCGCTCCGCCGCTGCGACCGGCAGACCGTTGCGGCTGGGGGTGGCGCTTCCTCCTGCCCCGCGCCTGACTACGGGCCTGCGGCCCTGCGCGGCGCCGTTGCGCCTTGCGCCTAGCGGGCCATCCCGAGACTCGCTTGAAACGCTTTTCAGAAATTCCAAATCTCGAAAGCGCCTTGGCCAAGCGGGAGGCGGCGCGCTTGCTCGAAACCGGCTGGTTTGAAGAGGCCATGTTTTTCGCCGAAGGGGATCCCGAGCCCTTGGCCGTGGAATCGCCAGATGCGCTCCCGCGGGAGGAGTCGCGTTGAGAATCCTAATTCTTTTGGAGGATACGCCCAACGACCAGCATGTGGCCGTTCCCTTGGTGCGCGCCCTCTGCCAGCAGCGCGACATCATCGCGAAAGTGGCCGCCTCCCACGAGCGCTTGGGCAGCGTGGAAGAGGCGATGAATCCTGAGCGGTTGATTCCGATCATCGAAATCCATCAAGGCATGGTGGACTTGTTCATCCTCATCGTGGATCGCGATTGCCGGGCACCCGGTCGGCCCCGAGGCGGTGATCGTGGGCAAGCCCTCGCCCACCTTCCCGATGCGGGTTTCGTGCTGCACGATGCCCCGGCTACTTCAGTCAGTCTCCAAGAAGCCCGTGCTCGTAATAACCTCGTGCTCGAACCGGCGGATGAACCGCCCGAAGCCGCGACAGAACATCGCATCCGCGCGCACCTTGGCCGGTCTGCTCACCCATACCCAGGTGCTGCCCAAACATGCCTACTCGGCGGCGCTACCGGGAGCTCTCCATCGATAGGCGTGGAGATTGTCGCCGACGTGGTCCTGGTCGCCGACGAGCTTTTTGAGGTCGAGCGGGGATGGGTTGTCGAAGAGTTTCCCGGCGGCGCGGAGGAGGATGGGCTCGGGGTTGAGGCCGCCTTCTCGCGCTTGGCCTTCTAGGCGAGGACGGCGGCCTTGGCCGGTTCGAGCACGCGGTCGCGGCGGCGTAGTCCGGTCAGGGCGCGGAGTAGGAGACGGAGAGGCGCAGGAAGCGGCGGAGGCCGG
>CAYTLL010000116.1:0-1804 GCA_964438755.1 uncultured Akkermansia sp.
ACCCATCCCCGCTCGACCTCAAAAAGCTCGTCGGCGACCAGGACCACGTCGGCGAAGCCCTCCGCGCCTGACCGCGGCGGAGATTCGCTTCATCGAGTCGAGAGCCACGAGGGCGAGCGAGGAGGTTGTCTACGCGGCAGCAAACGGTCAGGCGCGGGAGCAACTTGGAACTGATCGCGGATCGTTGTGTGGCGGCGAAGGCGATAGACGTAGGTCATGGGCTCCATGACGTGGCGAAGGTGCAGGGGGCTCAGATTTCAGTTTCGGTAAGTCGGAAATATCGGTGATCGCAGCCCATCTGAATCAGCCGCGCATGCGGTAGAGATTTTCCCGCCGCCGCCACGACTTTGTCTCGGAACTCAGGCGTGATGTTCACGCCCAAACGGATTTCCACGATGGCCTCGGGAGGGACGGGGAAAAGGCGGGGGTGGTTCGGCGCAATCGCACTGACCGGAATCCGGTATTCGTTTTCGAAAGCCCATTCGGCACCTTTTCGGCAGGAAATGTGATCAGAGATCAGCATGGGATCCCGGCGGATAGCGCCCAACAAATCCAAGGGGCCATCTGGATCCGCATAGATGACCTTGCGGGCGTAGCAAAACGGAGGGTGCTGAGAATCGTAACCGATGCATATGCCGCGATGACTGCCAGCATAGTATGCCCACATGCGGTTCGAACGTGGGTCAGAGGTTCCACAGACGAGGCCGGATGATTGGCAGCGTTGATTGAAACCGTTGAGAACCAGTTCCAACTGGTCTCGAGTCACGCTCTCGGACTCGCGCAGGGCCGAATCTCGATCCGTGCCATTGTGGAGTAATAAGTCGCGGTAGGCCTTCTGTAGATCGTTCAAGCACATGGACACGGGCGCACGAAACTCGTGCGGATCGTTGAGGTCTTCGACTTTTGTCGCGTAAACCTGCGTTGACGTAACCTCACGCAGGGCAAATTCACCCGGTGGCCGGTAGCGATAGAAAATGGGCGGCGGGTCAGCCCTGGATAGGATTTGCTCTAAACGTTCTGGAGAATGTTCGTTCACGCTACGGCGGGGGCGAAGGCTTCGCGGAGGACGGCTTGGAGCAGGGCCTCGGCGTGGGCACGGCTCCGCGCGATCTCCGCCTCCAGCTTCCGAAACCGCTCCATCAAGCCCTCCACCCGCGCCACGATCTCCGTTTGCTCACTCAGGGGCTGGAGACCGGCGCCGACGGTGTCGGGTGTTGTCGTTGGCCTCGATGATGGCGAGGGGGATGTTGAACTTGTGGTAGAGGATGTAGTCGGCGCGCTTTTGGGTGCCGCGCGCGTGGATCTTGCCGCGAACGTAGATGCGCCCGTCGGTGAAGCCGACCCCCTCGCGAACCTGCGAGTGGACATCCCAACCGGCGTCGGCGAGCGCGGGGGTGATGAACTTGGTGCAGATGTCGCGCTCGCTGAGGGATTTTTTGTTCATCAGGGACTCCGCTGAAAAAGCTCACCAGGAACCCCCAGGCCAGCAAGTGTAACCGATAGGCATTTCGACATTTGAGACGCCGGGGGCTAGGCCCGGCGCAAGGCCGACCAACGGCTGCACAGGTCCGCAGGCCCGTGATCAGCGCAACGCGACGCGCTGGGGTTCGCTGCCTGCCCAGGCCCTCACTCAGGGGCGAGTCCGCGAGACCGAGCGAGCTGTTGCGCTGGGGTGGGGGGCGCAGTTGCCCCCCTTGTTGCCTCGCCTGCCCGACGCGAGGGCGCTGATGGGAGTTCGCTTTGAAGGAAAAGTGGCCAAGTGGGAAAAGTCCGGGACAACAAAAAGCCCCGGAGATTTTTAAGT
>CAYTLL010000117.1:0-1786 GCA_964438755.1 uncultured Akkermansia sp.
TTCCCGATCACCGCGTCGAAGCCGCCCTGCGCGAAGACGGGCTTGAACTCCTCGGCCCAGTCGAAGGCGTTGATCTTGTAGCGCGCGGCCTCGTCGAGCTCGGGCAGGTCGGGCTGCGCGTAAAAATCCGGGCCGATCAGGCTGTTCCCGCATTTGATGTTGTTGCCCAGGTCGGGCAGCACGCGGTGGAAATCCATCTGCTTGCCCTGGAGCTCGCGCGCCTCGCCTTCGAGGACCTTGAGCAGGAGCGAGAGCTTGGTCACCTCGACGGCCTGCGCGTCGATGTCCACGCCGAAGATATTGTTCACGAGGATGCGTTTCCGCTCCGCGGTGGTGAGACGCCAGTTGCCGTCGCCCTTGCCGAGGCCGTGCGCGTTGGGCGAGGTCTCGTAGATCGGCGGGTTTTTCTTTTTCGCCCACGAGGCGGGCTCGTTCCTCGTGTAGTGATCGAGGTGCCAGGCGAGGAGGAACTCGTAGGCGCCGAGGAGGAAGGAGCCGGAGCCGCAGGCGGGATCGAGCACGCGGAGTTTTTCCACCTGCTTGGGCGTCTTGCCCTCGACCAGGGGGCCGACGGCCTGGCGCACGATATAGTCCACGATGTAGGCGGGCGTGTAGTAGACGCCGCCGGCCTTCCGCACCTCGGGCTTTTCCTCGACCTTCACCCGGTGCGGGCCGTCGAGCTGGATGACCTTGCCGAGAAACTGCTCGTAGACGTTGCCGAGGATGTCGGCCGAGACGACGGCGAAGGCGTAGGGGCTCTTCGGCCAGTAGAGGGCGGAGAGGATCTCCTTGAGCACGGCGTCGTCGAGCTCGAGGTCGAGGGTGAGGCGGTCGGGCGCCTCGTCGCGGCCCTTCTCGGTGTCGAAGTGGAAGAGGCCGGAGTTGTAGCGGAAATCGGCGCGCTCGAAGATCTCGCGCAGGCGCGGGTAGACGCGGGGGCCGGCGGTGAGGGCCTGGAGCTGGCCGAGCGGCTCGACGCCGCGGTCCTCGGCGATGCGGAGGAAGACGATGCGGTCGAGGATGCGCTGGACGGCGAAGTTGAGGTCGCGCTCGTCGAGCGTGTTGCGCTTGGCGAGGTTGACGGCGAGGAGGCGGCGCCAGTTTTCCAGGTCGGCGAGGAAGTCGGCGTCGAACTCGGCGGTGCCGCGTTTGCCGCGGTTGGTGGCGGCGTATTTGTCGAAGGAGCCCTTGAGGACGGCGTCCTTTGAGAAGATGGCGGCGATCTCGTCCCACTTTTGCGGGAACTCCTCGAAGGTGCAGTAGAAGACGCGGCCGGTGGAGGCCTTGTCGTCGGCGCGCGGGCGGATGCGCGTGTCGTAGATGGCGAACTCCTGGAAGTCGGTGACGATGCCGAGGGGCAGCTTGGCCGTCCACGAGTAGCGGCGGAGCTGGGCGGCGGGCGCGGGGTCGTCCTTGATGCGGACGGCGGGCTTCTTGGCCTCGACGAAAAACTTTCGCGCGCCGCCGATGCGGAAGGAGTAGTCGGGCGCGGTGCTCTGGCCGCCGATCTTGAGCATGTCCTCGTGGACGACGTCCTTGTAGGCCTCGGCGTAGCCCTGGCGGTTGAAGACGTCCCAGCCGAGGGCGTCGAAGAGCGGGTCGAGAAATTCGCGGCGCAGCTCGGTCTCCTTGTAATCCGTCGCGAGGTAGGACTCGAGGTTGCGGCGGAAGGTCTCCACGCGTTCGGCGATGCTGGCGGGGATCGGCATGGGTTTAATTTGCAAGCAGAACAAACCCTCCCCGACGCCCGCCCGGCAAGCGCCGAGTCGGAGGGCCGCGCTCAGGC
>CAYTLL010000118.1:0-1654 GCA_964438755.1 uncultured Akkermansia sp.
TGGCGATGTTCTCCTCGCTCGGCCTGCCCGGCCTCAACGGCTTCGTCGGCGAGTTCCTCATCTTCCGCGGCGTCTTCGGCCTCGCGCCCTGGGCCGCGTCGATCGCCACGCTCGGCCTTCTCGCGACCGCGCTCTTCCTACTGACCTTCTGGCAACGCGTCTTCCACGGCCCCGCCGCCGACCCGACCTTGGGCAAATCCTTCCGCGACCTCGACGCCGACGAACTCGTCACGCTCGCGCCGCTCGTCCTCCTCATGTTCGTCCTCGGTCTCGCCCCGCAATTGCTGGCCGGCCTCGTCAACCCCCTCGTCACCGCCTGGGCGGCCTCCCTGCCATGAATTTTTGGCCGAAAAAGAACGCGGAGTTCTCTCCTGGGAATGAATCTCCCGAGGCGCCTATAGGCGCGCGGGCTGGCCACGTCGGCACGCTCACGCCCTTTGCGTTCCTTCGCGGCAATCCTCCGATTCCGACACGATGAACGCCCTCCCCTGCACGATCTACACGGCCTTCATCGGCGCCCTCCTGACGCTCCTCGTCGGCGAACGCTCCGCCCGCGCCGCGCGCGTCGTCGCGCTGCTCAGCGCCGTCACCATCCTCGGCCTCGCGCTCTGCGCCGCCGCGCGATTCACGCCCGCCGCCTCGCTCGCGACGCTCATCGACGCTCCGTGGATTCCCGGCCTCGGCATCCGCTACCACCTCGCGGCCGACGGCATCAGCCTCGCGCTCGTCGTCCTCACCGGCCTCGCCGCCACCGCCGGCGTGCTCTTCTCCTGGAACATCGAGGAACGTGTCGGCGAATTCTTCGCGCTCTACCTCGCCCTCATCGGCGGCGTCTGCGGCGTGTTCCTCAGCGCCGACGCCTTCCTCTTCTTCGTCTTCTACGAAATCGCGATCGTCCCGAAATATTTCCTCATCGCGAAGTGGGGCTCCACCAACCGCGAGTATGGCGCGATGAAGCTCGTGCTCTACTCCTTCGCCGGCAGCTCGCTCGTCCTCGGCGGCCTGCTCTGGACCTGGGGCGCGGGCAACGCCTCCGGCTTCGGCCTCGCCGAGCTCACCCTCGCCGCCGCCAAGCTCGCCCCCGGCGCGCAACTCGGCGCCTTCGCCCTCGTCTTCCTCGGCTTCGCCGTCCTCGCCGGCATGTTCCCCTTCCACACCTGGGCGCCCACCGGCCACGTCGCCGCGCCCACCGGCGCCTCGATGCTCCTCGCCGGCGTGGTGATGAAACTCGGCGCCTACGGCTGCCTCCGCGTCGCGCTCCCGCTCTTCCCCGAGGCCTTCGCCCAATGCGCCCCGGTCATCGGCTGGCTCGCCGTCGCCGGCATCCTCTACGCCGGCTGCATCGCGCTCGTGCAGGACGATTTTAAATTCGTGATCGGCTACTCGAGCGTGAGCCACATGGGCTTCGTGCTCCTCGGCCTCGCCGCCGCCACGCCGCTCGCCCTCGCCGGCGCGGTGCTGCAAATGGTCTCGCACGGCATCATCGCCGGCCTGCTCTTCGCCGTCGTCGGGCGCATGGTCTACGAACGCACGCACACCCGCCGCCTCGCCGACCTGCGTGCGATGCCGTTGCACCGCCTGCTGCCCTTCGCCGCCGTGAGCTTCGTCCTCGCCGGCTTCGCCTCGATGGGCATGCCCGGCTTCAGCGGCTTCC
>CAYTLL010000119.1:0-1523 GCA_964438755.1 uncultured Akkermansia sp.
GCTCTTTGCGTTCTCTGTGGCCAATTCTCCGTTTCACCGCGGCTCCACACACGCTCCACCTGCCGGCCGGTGATTCGCAGACGCCGACTCGCGCGCGGCAAATCGGCGCCCGCCGGCTCCCTGTCGGCTTTTCGCGAGCGGCAATCGCCCGCCCGTCGCGTGCCCGCCACCCTTTTCGAGGTGCGAGCCGCCGTCCCGCGGCTCCCGATCCCCCACGTTGGCGCGTCAACCGCCTTTCCGGTGCGCCCTCCCGGCCTCCGGATAGCGCCCACTCGACACCCAACCACCGTCAGACGCCTCCCAAGCGCAGCCACTTGAGCCCGCTTCGCGTAGCCAGGCTCTCCCACGGCGCACAGGTCCGCACCGCGCCGGCGCAACCGGGCCCGGAACGGCGCCACTTGAGCCCTGGCCGCCTTCGGGCCGGCGCAGGCGTCCGGCAAACTTAGCCGCGCCCGCGCCAAACGACCCGCGGCGCCCGACGGTCTCGGCTTCACCGACCACAGCCCTGCGCCCGCCCCCGGCCAAACGCGACCTACCCGCGGTGCCCGCCTGCCTCCGCCCCAGCCCCGGGGGCGACGGTCCTCCACCTCCCCCCTTGACCCCGCGCCCACGAGGTCCGCGGCCGCGTAAGGCGCAGGACCCATGAGATATAAGTAAAAATACACCAATAAACGTAAGTATTACTACCCCAATACCCCGCAAACTGCTAGCGGATACAACCTCCGCCCATTGGTGGGCAGGCACTAACACAACCCATACACACCAGACATGAACGATCGCGACATCCGACGGGAGAACCGTCTGCAACGAGTAGTCCTCTTCGGCCAAGAAAACGCGGCCGACTTCGCCCCCGATTCCGAGGCCAAGAGCGATTTCACCAAGATCGCCGATTTGCTGACCCGCCTCGCCAACGCCAAACTCGCGCAAAACCCGGTGCGCGTGAACAAAAAGGAGCTCCGCGAAACCCTGGCCGAGGACTTCCGCCGCATCTCGGCCACGGCGCGCAAGATCGAGACCCGCTACGGTCCGCCCGGCTTTGCCGCCGACTACCAGGCGAGCGCGCTCTACTCCGACGAGCAGATCACCACCCACGCCCGGCGCGTGCTGGCGCAGCTCGCGGATGGGAAGGACGACAGCCCGGAGCTGCTCGCCGCGAAGGCCGAGCGCCGCCGGCTGTTTATCCGCTTCGAGTGGCCGGCCGACTTTGTGACGAAGCTGCAAGCCGACTCGAAGGCGCTGGCCGAGGCCGATTCGCGCAACGCGAGCGGCCTCATGGAGTCGGTGGAGAGCACGGCGCGCATCATCGAGCTCCTCGCCGAAGGGACGCGGCTGGTGGACGACCTCGATACGATGATGGAGAACAAGTATCGGATCGATGCGGCCAAGCTCCACGCCTGGCAGCGCGCGAGCCGCGTCGAGAGCGCCCCCCGCCGCAAGTCCGCCCCGGCAGGCGCCCCCGCGGCCACCCCCACCCCGCCCGCCGTCCCCGCCACGTAAGCCCCCACCCCGAGCCGCGCTCCCCC